>NZ_VDGD01000003.1:0-290401 GCF_024701725.1 Ochrobactrum sp. XJ1 | reverse complement strand
CTCGAACCCGCGACCTCCGGCGTGACAGGCCGGCACTCTAACCAACTGAGCTACACCCGCGCATTTCTCGGCAACCTTGCGGCTGCGTCGCACCGGCGTTTCCGTCCGGTGTGAGCGGTCGTTTAAGGGGTTCTCGAACAAGTGTCAAGCGCGTGTTTGGAGAAGAATTGCGATATTACAAAAATCATTCACAGGGCATTTCAATGCCCGTTCACGATCAGCAATTCTGGCTTGAGAAGAAGCAAAAACGGCGGTAGGCGCCACTTTCGTGTCAACGTTCAATCTAGTGATTTGTTGAGAGGAAAGTGGCGCGAGTGACGGGGCTCGAACCCGCGACCTCCGGCGTGACAGGCCGGCACTCTAACCAACTGAGCTACACCCGCGCATTTCTCGGCAACCTTTCGG
Organism: Ochrobactrum sp. XJ1; assembly: GCF_024701725.1. Classification (NCBI taxonomy): domain Bacteria; kingdom Pseudomonadati; phylum Pseudomonadota; class Alphaproteobacteria; order Hyphomicrobiales; family Brucellaceae; genus Ochrobactrum; species Ochrobactrum sp. XJ1. The sequence goes on along the minus strand of NZ_VDGD01000003.1, from coordinate 289,996 downwards.
TTGCGTCGCACCGGCGTTTCCGTCCGGTGTGAGCGGTCGTTTAAGGGGTTCTCGAACAAGTGTCAAGCAAGGGTCACGAAGAAAGAATAAGAATTTTCGATTTTGCTGCAGAACACCCGATTTCCGGGCTTTTTCAATGACATCAAACTTATCCACAAACCCGGCCCTGTACTCGAATCCAAACCAGCTTTCAGAATCATCCGCATCGCGATCACCGACAGCCCTCCCCGCAGCAAATAGTGATACGTCAATTGGTCGCTTGATTTCATACCAACCAGTTGGTATTGTATATCAAGGAGTACGATTATGGCACGCAAACAAAATCCAATGACCCGGTCCAACCTGCTTGATGCAGCATTAAGCGTTATTCGCACCAAGGGTTATGCCGCAACGACGGTCGATGACATCTGCAACAAAGCGTCCTTATCCAAAGGTGCTTTCTTTCATCATTTTTCCAGCAAGGAAGATCTGGCCGTTGCTGCCGCGAATTACTGGTCGGAAATGACCGGCGCGTTCTTTGCGGAAGCCACCTATCATGCTCCCGAAGACCCGCTTGAGCGCGTGCTGGCCTATGTCGAGTTGCGTAAGCAGCTGATTCAAGGCGAGTTGCCTGATTTCACCTGTCTCGTCGGCACCATGACACAGGAGGTCTACGAGACCAATTCCGTGATCCGCGATGCCTGCTGGGACAGCATTTCAAGCCATGCAGACACGCTTGTTCCGGATATCGCAGCCGCGATGGAACGCTATCCGGTTGCAGGTGAGTTCACCGCTGAAAGCCTGGCTCTGCATACGCAGGCGGTCATTCAAGGCGCTTTCATCATCGCCAAGGCAAGCGGTGATCCGCTGCGTGCGGTGGAAAGTGTCGACCATCTCAAGCGGTATATAAGCCTGCTCTTCAAACACCCCGCCAATACCCATTGAACAGAAAACCGACAAAGGGAGGAAACCATGCCCAGCACTATTCGCCTGCACCGTGTATTTGCCACCAAGCCGGAGAAGGTTTATCGCGCATTCGTCGAGCCGGATGCGGTGGCCAGCTGGTTGCCGCCATATGGCTTCACTTGCACCGTCTATGAACTGGACGCAAAGGTCGGCGGCAAACACAGAATGTCGTTCCGGAATTTCACAACCGGTCACAGCCATTCCTTTGGCGGCACATATGTGGAACTCGTTCCGGGAGAACGGCTGGTCTATACGGACAGTTTCGACGATCCGAACCTGCCCGGCGAAATGAAGGTCACGATAACCTTGAAAGCCGTTTCGGTCGGAACGGAATTCAACATCGAACAGCAGGGCGTCCCCGATATAATTCCGGCTGAAGCCTGTTATCTCGGCTGGCAGGAATGTCTGGACAAGCTGAAGAAGCTCGTCGAGCCTGAAATCAACCAGTAACGCTGTTTCGGCGATGACGCATGGCTTGTTGCCGACCGTGCGTCATCGATCCGATAATCCCTACACAGCCTGTGGCTGCCTCACCGAAGAGAGATGGCGAACCACAACCGGCACCAGCAGCAGCAGCCCCACGATCGACGAGTAAATCTCCGGCGCGACCAGAAGAATGGCTGCAAAAATCATCAGGACATTTTCCCACGCCTTGGTCCGCACCAGGAAGAAACCTGACAATGCGGCACCCAGAGCGGTGATACCTGTGGCGCAACCAAGGAACGCCACCAGGAAATCCGGCCAGTTGAAGTCCGATGTAACCAGCAGGAGTGACGGAGAGAAGACGAAGACAAACGGCACGAGCACCTTGCCGAGTCCGAGCCGGAAGGCCGTATTGCCTGTCTTGAACGGATCGGCGCCCGCCATACCTGCCGCCGCATAGGCGGCAAGCGCAACAGGCGGCGTGATATCCGCCAGCACCCCGTAATAAAAGACGAAGAAGTGAGCCACAATGGGCTCAACACCCAGCAGCCCCAGCGCGGGCGCGGCAATTGTCGCCATGATGATATAATTGGCTGTCGTCGGAATTCCACAGCCCATCAGAATGCAGACAATCCCCGTCATGACGAGCGTGAAAAGCAGCGTCAGTGTCTGCGGACCGAACCAGGCGGCAGGCAGAATGGTACCGAAATAGGTGGCAAGCTGGCCTGCAGTCGACGTCACGATATAGGAAATCTTGAAGCCAACGCCGGTAAGCGTCACCACGCCGACGATAATGCCGACGGTGGCCGCCGCAGCGCCAACGGCGAGTGCATATTTGGCGCCGTCGCGCAGTCCGTCAAAAATCTCGCCTATCGACATGCGCTTGCGCGGATTGAGCAATCCCACCGCAATACAGAGCGTAATGCCCCAGAACGCAGCCAGATAAGGCGTATAACCCGACAGCAGAACACCGATCAGCACGATCAGCGGAATAACGGTCGGCCAGTCGCGCTTGAATGCTTCCTTCAGGTCAGGCAGTTCTTCCTTCATCATGCCGCGCAAGCCGTTGCGCTTGGCTTCGAAATGAACCTGCATCAGAACGCCGAAAAAATGCATGAAGGCTGGCACGATGGCTGCCAGAATGATCGTCGTGTAAGGCAGGTTCAGAAATTCGATCATCAGGAACGCCGCAGCGCCCATGATCGGCGGCGTGATCTGCCCGCCTGTCGATGATGCCGATTCCACGGCAGCGGCAAAGTGGCGTTTATAACCGAGCCGGATCATCGCCGGGATCGTCAGCGAACCGACTGTCACCGTATTGGCGACCGATGAGCCCGAAATCATGCCGAACAAGGCGGAGCCAAAAATGGAGACCTTTGCCGGACCGCCTGCGAAACGGCCTGCTACCCAGGCCGCGCAGTCCAGAAACAGCTGACCGAGACCGATGCGGGTTGCAAAAACCCCAAACAGCACGAAATGGAAAACATAGGTCGCGACCACACCGAGCGCGATACCGTAGATACCTTGTGTCGTCAGATAAAGATGATCGACAAGCTGGCTGACCGTTGCACCGGGATGCACGAGAATGCCCGGCATATGCTGCCCATAGAGCGCATAGAGCATGAACAGGACCGATATGATCGGCAGTGGCCAGCCGACGGAGCGTCGCGTCGCTTCCAGAAGAACCAGAATGAGAAGGCCGCCGAGAACGACATCCGTGGTCGTCGGATTGCCGACGCGGAAAGCCAGATCGTCGAGCGGTATCATTGGAACGTGGGCGACGGACACGACCGCGATGATTGCCAGCGCCCAATCGATAATGGAAATGCCAAGCGGTCTCAGCCACGACGATGTGGTGGGCTTGTCGTATCCCTTGCGGGAAAACGGGAAAACAAGAAAGACGAGACCGAGTACGAAGGAAAGGTGAATACCGCGATGCACCATTTCCGACAGAAGGCCGAAACCCGCAGTGTAATAGTGGAAGATGGAAAGTGCGATCAGCAGCGCGCCAACGATGCGGGCTGCGAGCGGCCCCAGCGGGCGAAAACGAATCTCGGAGTCGAATTTCTCTTCTAGCTCGCGCGCCTTGGCTTCATCCAGTTCCATGGGCGACAGTTTCGCCTCTTGCTCGCTCACCATACTGGCCTCTCCATCCAGAGCGCAGCTGATCCACTTGAATCAAAAAACACTCTAATCGCTTGTTTTGAAATGCTTATATACCTGAAAGATGCTTTGTACCGGACTGGAAGCAAATGCACGGAGTTCCGGTGAAACTCCGTGCAACTTGTTCATCCGAACCGGAATGGTCGGCTTATTTCAGAACGCCTGCTTCCTTGTAGAAGCGTTCTGCGCCGGGATGTAGCGGAATGCCAAGGCTGGTCGTTGCCGTATCAAGCTTGATGAGCTTGCCCTTTGCGTGCCCGGCATCGAGTGCTTTTCGGCTGTCGTCGTTAAACAGGGTTTTGGTGATGTTGTAGACGAGTTCATCCGGTTGCTTGGCGCTCGTCACCCATTGAGCCGCGACAGCCAGAGTCTCGGTCTGACCGACATCCTTGTAGGTATCGGCAGGAACAGCATCCTTCGAGAAGAACGAGTATTTCTCAAGAATCTTCTGCGCTTCTGGACCGGAAATCGGAACCAGCGATATGCCGTTCGATGTGGCAAGCTCCGAGATTGCGCCGGTCGGATAGCCGCCAACGAAGAAATAGGCATCGAGCGCGCCGTCCTTCAGACGCTCTCCTGCAGGTCCCGGCTTCAGATGTTCAGCCTTGATGTCGCTTTCGCTCAATCCATACGCTTCCAACACGATGCGGGCATCAACGATCGTACCCGATCCCGGTTCATCGATGGAAACGCGTTTTCCCTTGAGATCGGTAACGGATTTGATTCCTGCATCCTTGCGGGCGACCAGATGAATGGTTTCGGGGTAGAGCGTAGCAATCAGGCGCAGATCTTCGACCTTGCCCTTGCCGTCATAAAGACCGGTGCCGGTATGCGCCCAGTAAGCCACGTCCGACTGGGTGAAGCCGGATTCCAGCGATCCGGACTGAATAGCGTTGATATTGGCGACCGAACCGTTCGATGAAACCGCCGTCGCCACCAGACCGGGAACGCCTTTATCCCCTGCCCCGGAAATCGCGTTGGCGATCAAGCCACCGATCGGATAATAGGTGCCCGCTGTTCCTCCGGTGCCTATACGAAAGAAGGCGGGAGCCTGTGCAAGAGCGATGCTGGCTCCGACAGCCACAATTCCTGCAAATGCAGCAACCACACCGCGCCGGGTGAACTTTCCCATTGTCATATCTGCTCTCCGTTCCCAGAATAATTTTGTTCAAATTGTGTCGCCGAGCATGGAAAGCTGGGCGCGGCTTGTCAAGCGTCCAGTCCGCCATTGGCCAGACCTGCTGAATTTTGATATAACCTCAAAGCTCGAAGCGGTATTCTATAAAATTTAAAACCTCGATAAACAAGAAATAACAAGATTTATAAAACTACAATATGATAAATCATCGAGTAATTTAAATAAAAATCAAAAACTATACATATTTGCTTGTAACACCACGTAAATACCGTCAGAAATCGAATTCCAACTCCATAAACGACTTGAAAGCGCAGAATTTGTCGCTATCTTGGCTTCATGGCGTGTGCTGCGTGCGCCCAGGGATTACCCTGAATACGGAGACTGTTTTTAACCGTTTCTGTCAGGGAGCTGCCATGGCTGGTCGCATTCAAAATACTATACGCAATTTTCTTGATAGTGAGTCGTCAGGCGGCCTGCTGCTTATAGCTTCTGCGGCAGCGGCATTGCTGGTGGCGAACTCGCAGTTTTCAGAAGCTTATTTTGGCGCCCTTCATGCCTATCTCGGACCGCTTTCTGTCCAGCACTGGGTGAATGACGCGCTGATGGCAGTGTTCTTCCTCATGGTCGGGCTGGAGATCAAGCGCGAGATGGTTGACGGCCACCTTTCGTCATGGCCACGCCGCATTCTGCCCGGTGCAGCAGCAGCGGCAGGCATGGCAGTGCCGGCGCTCGTCTACCTTGCCTTCAATCTCAATAACGGTGCTGCCCATGGTTGGGCGATCCCGGCTGCGACCGATATCGCGTTCGCGCTCGGTGTTATTTCCTTGCTGGGGCCAAGAGTTCCGACATCGCTGAAGGTGTTTCTTGCAGCTCTTGCCATCATTGACGACCTCGGCGCAGTGATTGTCATCGGATTGTTTTATACAACCGGCGTTTCACTGATGGACCTTGGTTTGGCTGCAGCAGTCGTCGCTGCCCTGGTAGCCTTGAACCTGAGCGGCGTTAAGCGTCTGACACCTTATCTTCTGCTGGGCCTCGTGCTGTGGTTCTTCACCTATCGCTCGGGCGTTCACGCGACCATTGCAGGCGTTTTGCTTGCGCTGACCATTCCGATCAAGCGCACCCCCGCGAAGCCTGAAGCGACCGTCTCCGAAAGCCCGTTGCATCTGCTCGAGCATAGCCTCATCAAGCCGGTTTCGTTCATCATCGTGCCCATATTCGGTTTCGCCAATGCAGGCGTCAGCTTCTCCGGTCTCGGCATGGAAGCCTTCTTCGCACCGGTGACGATGGGTGTTGCCGCCGGTCTGGCCATCGGCAAGCTTGTCGGCATATTTGGCGCGGTGTTGCTGCTGGTGAAAACCGGAATCGTCGGCCTGCCCTCCGGGGCAAGCTGGCCGCAAATGCTGGGAACGACGCTTCTGTGCGGTATCGGCTTCACGATGAGCCTCTTCATCTCGCTTCTCGCTTTCGATGACGTGTTGCTGCAGAACGAAGCGAAAATCGGGATATTGATTGGCTCGCTCGTTGCCGGTCTCGCCGGGTTCATCGTGTTGCGTTTTTCAAAACGTGCCGATGGGCGGAATTTCAGCCAGTAAGTCGGATACAAACAATGCCCGGATGCTGAGCATCCGGGCATTGTTTCATCACTCCACCTGAACTTATCGAGGGTCTGCTATCCTCGTTTCGCGTTGAGCGTTTCGTCGGATGGCTTCCAGATTCTATAGCGGATTTCAAAGCCATCTTTCGCATAGATGACGATCGGAAGCCGGCTGTTGTAGCGGAGCATGAAGTTCTCGCCCCGAACCGGCACGAAATCGGTCCGCTTGCTGTCCTCCGGACAAGCCATGAGCGTGCCCGACATGCGGTCGCTTGCCGCCAGAGTGAAATAGTCAAAGCCCCAGCCCTCGACGGTGCTCGGCGTTAAACTTCCACCAAACCAGCTGATATTGCAGTCCACGGTTGCGTTGCGGCCCGCGATAATTTCAACCTTGGCATCCTGTTCTTTCTCCAGTGGCGGAAGATGGATGACATAACGGTAAGAGCCCGACGGTGCTGCCGGGAAAGCTTCGAGATTCCGTTCAGATTCGGTCTTGTCCTGAGCGCTCGCGCCATTTGGAACGCCGAAGCTGACGGCGACCAGCGCTGTCAGTAAGAAATGTCTGACCTTCATGTTCATGCTCTCATCTGTTGCAGGTTTTATTGCGCTTATTCAGCCAAACCACCGGTTCCGGTGGCGGTTGCGCTATCAAATAAGAGGAAGACGATCGGCGTGCCCGGCTCGCATGAGGCATCGGTACGCCTGGCACCGACTTTGCCCGCCACGGGCGCGGAATATTCAGCCACGACTTCCCCAAATGAATTTCTCTGACTAGCCACTTTTTGTCCCGCTTGCACCTGCTCATTGAGTTCAACGTGATGTTCGATAAACCCGCCATGTGTCGTCAGAACCGGCGCCATTCCATCCGCAGCGAAGAGACCGGAATCCTTGCTGGTTTTGCCTATATTGCCTTCAATGACCTTATGGTGTTTGAGAACATTCATGGTGCCTTCGACAAAAAGGGCAATCATCGCATGATCGAAGATACGCGGTCGGCCTATTTCTGGCGTGAAGGCTGGAATACCCTCATCGATCAGTGCATTTGCGAGAAGGCCGTGGGCGCCGAAATTGTCGAAAATCTGCTCTATCGGATAAAGCTCAGCCATCGCCCGAACTTCCGGCAGGTCCATTCGCGCCAGATGAAATGAGGCCATATCCATACCGGTGGCTGCGGTATGAAAATCGATCCCGTAGTCGAGATTGGGTCGCAGCAGGTGATTGAACACCAGCCAAGCGTGGCGTGCCGCCGCTTCCGGTGCGTTCTCGTTACCCGGAAACAGCCGGTTGATATCGATAAGGTCAATCCCGCGTCCTGAACTCGGCCATCGCCTTGCCATTGCTTCAAGCGCCGGGCGAGACAGATCGAAGACAGCGACAACAGAGCCGGACATTTTTTGCGGGTCGAGCTGATTCACGATGGTGTGCAATGTGTGCACCGGGCTCATTTCGTCGCCGTGCACGCCACTGATCAATCCGATCCGCTTGCCGGGCGACTTGCCCCTCATCACCGTGACCGAAACATGCCAATGCTGGCCCGTCGGCATCTGCACGCCCTGGAAATAGAAATTGTGCCGCTTGCCCGCTTCCAGATCGGAAATATCGAGAAAGGAAATCACGCGCTTACCGTCTATGACATCACCGGTATAGATCGTGCCTGAGCCCTTGCCGTCGGTATCCGGTTTTGCATCACCCGTCTGGGCCTGTGCCTGCCCGGATGCGAGCGCAACGGACCCTGCTGCCGCAATGGATGCGAGCATGAAATCGCGCCGGTCGATGCTCTGTGATTTTGTCTCGGTCATTCAGTTCCCCAGTATCGGACAATAGGTCGAAGACTCCGTGAGGCTTCACTCATGTACTGTTTCAGATGCGGTATCCTTTTTCTCATCCGTTTGCCGTCCGAGACGCTCGCTCAGACGCTGGATGACGAAGTAGAGACCGGGGGTGAGAATCAACCCAATCGTAGTCGCGGCAAGCATTCCGCCGAAGATCGTCACACCGACAGCCTGACGTGCACCGGCGCCCGCGCCCGAAGACAGGATAAGGGGAAGAATACCAAGGATGAACGATACGGCCGTCATCATGACGGCGCGGAAACGCTGCTCGGCTCCTGTACGGGCCGCTTCTGCGGCTGTCAGGCCGGCCTCGCGTTTTTCCTTGGCGAACTCCACGATCAGGATCGCATTCTTTGCCGCCAGCCCGATCAGCAACACCATCGCGATCTGGACATAGAGGCTGTTCTGCAGTCCGAAGAATGTAAGAGCGGCAACAGCCCCGAGCAGCGCAGCACCCAGCGAAAGGATAACCACCGCTGGCAATGCCCAGCTTTCATATTGGGCAACAAGGAAGAGATAGGCGAAGAGAAAGGCAAGCGCGAAGACGATTACCTCCTGACCGCTGCTTCTGCTTTCCTGGAAAGACAGTCCCGACCACTCGTAACCATAGCCATCCGGGAGAGCTTCCGAAGCGACTTGCTCCATGGCCGCCATGGCCTGCCCGCTACTGGAACCGGGAGCCGGGACAGCATTCACCTGCGCCGAAACCGAGAGGTTGTAGCGGGTGATGACGAAAGGCGCCAATACCGTGGTCAACGACACCACGCTCCGCAATGGCACCATGGTTCCGTTCCGGCTCCTGACGTGGAGTTTCAGAATATCCTCGCTATGCGCGCGGAAATCGGAATCGGCCTGAAGATTGACCTGAAACACACGGCCATTCAGCGTGAAATCATTGACATAGCGCGAGCCGAAATTCGCACCGATAGAGGCGTAAATATCCGACACACTAAGGCCAAGGGCTTCCGCGCGGGCCCGATCCACATCGACATAGATCTGCGGCACATTCGCGTTGAACGTGGTTGCCGCACCACCGATTTCCGGTCGCCGGTTGAAGTAACCGAGCAAAGCGCTGGTCACCTGCGCTATTTCCTGCGGAGGCTGGCCCTGCAAGGCCTGCAGACGGAAATCAAGACCGCCAACAGCACCGATGCCCGCAATTGCAGGCGGTGCAAATACCGAGATATTTGCGCCCGGCACCTGCGAGAACTGCGCGCGCAAGGTGTTGATGATGTTGTTGAGCTGCAGCGCCTCCGTCTCACGATCTTCCCATGGGGTAAGGGCGGCAACCGCCATGGCGCCGTTGGGCGTGCTGGTCGACTGCAGGATGCTGAACCCGGCAACCGTTATGACATCCTGAACGCCTTCGGTCTCGCTCAGAACCTTACGCACATTTTCGACAATCAGGTTTGTGCGGTCGAGCGAGGCCGCACTTGGCAGCTGGATGTCGACAAAGAGCGCGCCCTGATCCTCGTCGGGCAAAAACGTCGCGGGAAGATTGACGAAAACGAAATAGGCCAACGCGAAACAGGCGACGATGCCGGCAACCGGCACTATCCAATATTTCACCAGAAAGCCGACGATCTTGCCGTAGCCGTTGCGGGTTTTCTCCATGAAGCTTGAAAACCAGGCCAGAGGGCCGCGCTTGTAGCCCCCCTGACCGCGCTTGAGCAAAAGCGCTGCAAGTGCCGGACTGAGCGTCAGGGCCACGAATGACGAAAGGATCAGCGCCGACGAGATCGTGACTGCGAATTGCCGGTAGAGCTGCCCGCCAATGCCTTCCAGAAACGCCGTGGGCGTGACCACCGCCAGCAGAACAAGCGTTGTGGAAATGATCGGCCCGGTGATCTGGTGCATCGCCTTGCGCGTGGCCTCGATGACCGAAATATCGGGCGTATCATCCAGCACGTGCTTGACGTTTTCCACGACCAGAATTGCGTCGTCCACCACAAGCCCGATGGCGAGGACAAGCGCCAGCAGGGAAATCATGTTCAGCGAATAGCCAACGGCGAGCAGCACCGCGACCGCACCCAGCATCGAGGCCGGAATGGCAAGCGCTGAAATGAGCGTCGCCCGCCAGTCCTGCAGAAAGATGAATGTAACCACGAGCACGATCACGAAAGCTTCGAACAATGTTCGCGCAGTCAGTTGCAGGCTGGCCTCGACAAACCGGGTCGCATCGTAGACGACATGATATTGCAGTCCCGAAGGAAATCTGGAAGACAGACGTTCAAGCTCTGCCTGCACGGCAGTCGCGGTCTGGATCGCATTGGCATCGGGCGACTGGTTGATCTGCAGCATGGCCGACTCATGACCGGCAAAACTTGCGCGCGACGCATAGTTACGTGCGCCAAGTTCAAGACGTGCAATGTCGCGCAGAAACACTTTTGCTCCGTCCGCCCCGGTGCGGATAACAATGCCTCCAAATTCATCCGTATCGCGAAGCCGCCCTTGTGCCACCAGCGTATATTGTAGTTCGGTGCCCACCCGCATCGGCGGCGCGCCCGCCTGCCCCAGCGTTGCCTGAATATTCTGACGCTGGATCGCCGCCGACACTTCATCGACGGTTATGCCCAGCGCATCCATTCTTTGCGGGTTGAGCCAGACGCGCATCGAATATTCGGATGCGCCCACAACACTCGCTTCGCCGACGCCGGGCACGCGCGAGATTGCATCGACAATTGTAGTCGTGGTGAAATTGGTGATCTCAAGCGCGTTGAGGCTATCGTCCGGCGAATAGAATGCAATGCCCAGCACGAAATCGGGCGAACGGGAACGGACCGACACGCCTTGCTGTGCCACTGCCGCGGGCAGTCGGGAAATCGCCAGTTGCGCCCGGTTTTGAACATTGATCTGCGCCAGTTCGGGATCAGTCCCGACTTCAAAAGTGACCGACAGCGAATACTGCCCGGCGTTGGAGCTGGTCGATGACATATACATCATGCCATCCACGCCATTGATTGCCGTTTCCAGCGGGCCACCGACAACATCGGCAATTACCTCCGCACTCGCACCGGGATAGACTGCCGATACGTTCACTGTCGGCGGCGTAATCTGCGGATATTGCTGGATGGGCAATGAAAAGATCGCAATCGCACCGGCGATGGAAATGATGATCGAGATGACGATTGCGAGGCGGGTTCGTCGTATGAAGACTTCAGAAATCATTGCCCCACCCCTGCAGTACCGGAGATCGGATCACGCGGGGATACGGCCTGCCCATCGGCGATGCGTTGCAAGCCCTCGACGACAATCGTTTCACCAGCCTTGAGGCCATCTGTAACCGACCAGCCATTGTCGATACGCGTGCCGGTCACGATCGCACGCCGGGAAACCGTATTACCCTCGTTGAGAACATAGACATATTTGCCCTGCCGGTCCTGCAACACGGAAGACATGGGAACTATCGGCAACTCACCAACCGTTTCATCCAGCAGATTGACGGCAACCACCTGCCCCGGAACCAGAATATGGTTGGGATTAGCGAACAGGGCGCGCACCGCCACTGTGCCGGTCTGCGTGCTCACTTCATTGTCGATGAACTGGATGTTTCCCCGCTCGCCATATTGCGTACCGTTGGCCAGCATCAAAGTCAGCTTGAAGCTTTCGGGATTGACCGTCCCGCCTCCTGCTTCCTTCTGGCGAATAGCGATCAGAGCGCGGTCCGTGATCGAAAACACAACACGCACGGGATCAAGCTGCACAATGCGGGCGAGCGGTCCCATGCCCGGGCCAACGAGGTTGCCGACGGTAAAGAGCGAGCGCCCTATTGTCCCGTTGATTGGTGATCTGACCTGCGTATAGGAGAGATTGAGCCGCGCATTGTTGAGCGCAGCTTCTGCGTTCCGCACATCCGCAGTCGCGATATCAAACGCTGCCTGTGCATCGTCGAGGGAAGCTTGCGAAGCGGTGTTGCGGTTGGCGAGCGTCCGCGTTCGCGACAATGATTGCCGCGCGGCATTCTGGGCAGCTTCGGCACGTGCAACCTGTGCCTCAGCAGACATAACTGCCGCCTGCATCTGGTCTGGCTCAATTTCAAAGAGGAGATCGCCTGCCTTGACCGCAGCCCCCTGTTCGAACGTCTTTTCCTTCAGGAAACCGGTGATCCGCGCCTGAATATCAACAGCTTCAATCGCCTCGACCTGCCCGTTGAAACGAAGCGGTGCGGTCGCAGGTGCCAGTTCCACCTGGCGCACGATCACGGGAGGCGCCGCGCCAGTTGGAGCTTGCTGAGCCAGACTTGGCTGCAGAAGCAAAGGCGACAACACGGCTACAAAGGCAGCGTTCACAGAACGACGAACGAGAGTCTTCTTCAATTGCGTGTCCTCCCTCCGGTCGGAAATCGACCGATCACTCACGCATTTCGGGTACTCAAGGCTATTCCGATATAGGCGACACCAGCGATCAGCAGTGCAATTCCCGCAATCGATCCTGATGGCAGGTCACGCGTCCAGGGCCATTTTACCACCAGTGCCGCGCTGGCAGTCCAGGCGATCAGGCCGGAAAGCGTAAACCACCACCAGCCGCTTGCCGGTTTGATTTTCCAGGATAGCGCCAGCTGAAGGAAACCATGTACAAACACCACGATGGCAATCAACAGCGTGATGGCAAGAGCACCCTTGAGCGGGTTCAGATAGATCATGATCCCGCCGACAAGCTCCACTGCTCCGGACAGTTCCTGCCAGACAAAGCCCGCCCAGCTTTTGACCCAGAGCGACTGGATTATCTTGACGACGCCGATAGCCACAAGGACGAGGCCAAACATCGTGCTGGCTGCGAATTCAGAGAACACAGGCAAGAACAGGCAAAGTATTCCGCCCGCCATAAGCAAAGCGCCGATCCCGAGAAAACCTTTCCATTTTCTCTGTTCGACAGTTTTGCGTTCCAATACCTGCAGTTGCTGAACGTCCATTATAGACCCCTCTATGTTAAAAGGGATGCGTTACTGCGAATGCGAAAGTATGTGCATGTTTCGATATAATAGTACAGCCCGAAGGCAACAAATTTAGTGGGCTACCGACCAATCGCCATCTTCCAGTTTCAACCAGCTTGTAGACGTGATGCTGGAACGCAAGCAGAGTTGCGCTACCAGCCCTTCGACCAGACGATCGTCTTCCTTGCCGGCGAATAGCGTCGCCTCGACCTCGACTTCATCGCTGCCTTCTATGTGGTGGCTTCGGATCGCGTGGAACCGGAGCTTCTTCAGATCTAGTGTCTGGATTAGCAACGCCCTCACAGAAATCTCGCTTTCCGCAGGACATCGGAACTTCACAAGATAGAATTGTTCGATTTCCGGCTCGACAAAGGAATAGCGGTTCACGAGAACCGCAATTTTTGGCAGCGAAACATTGAGGCAGACAATGAAAAATGCCGTCTCCACGGCAAGAAGCCACAGTCCATAACCGGTAAGAACGCCAACTGCCCCCGTGCTCCAGATCGTAGCTGCAGTACTCAGTCCCTTGATGCTTGCGCCATCCTTGATAATCAGCCCGGCACCGAGAAAGCCAATCCCCGTAACGACTTGCGAGCCCATTCTGAGATCGCCTTCAAGTCCAAGAGCGTAGGGTAGAGAAGCATAGGCTGCCGCGCCCAGCGCCACGAGGCCATGTGTGGCGAGACCGGAATGACGTTGTTTGATCTGACGTTCCAGCCCGATTGCAGAACCGAGCAGGAGTGCCAGACCGAGATTGACCATGATGGATGGGATTACGACGTCCGGCATGCAGTCCTCTTTATGCCTCGGACGACCAGGCGAGAAATCGCGCGGAAGCCACAAAGCTGAAAGCGATCACGATATTTTAATTGGCGTTACACTTGAGTGACGCAACCAAAGCCATTGTAGTAAACAGATGGCAGTATAGACATTATTTGGGGAGGTTAGGAAGTCTTCTCACATCAGCCTCATCATATTTTATTATAGTACTTGAATTATTTCATCTAAAGTAGTTTCATCAGTAAATTCCGTACGCATTCTTTCCTACATCGACTGAGGGGTCAGATAGCATGGGTTTGCTTGGAATACTGCTCGGACTAGCTCTACTCATGTGGTTTGCCTATCGCGGCTGGAGTGTGCTTCTGCTTTCTCCTGTAGCAGCACTGCTCGCCGCGCTCATTTCCGGTGAACCTCTTCTGGCGAACTGGACATCGACCTTCATGGGCGGGACGGCCAGTTTCGTCGGCCGATGGTTTCCACTCTTTCTGCTCGGTGGCATTTTTGGAAAGTTGATGGACGATAGCGGCTCCATCACGTCCATCGCGAAGTATCTGACTGAGAAACTGGGCGTAAAACGCACCATGCTTTCCGTCGTGCTTGCATCGGCAGTCGTCACCTATGGTGGTGTCAGCGTGTTTGTCGCCTTTTTCGTGCTGGTTCCCATGGCACGTGAAATGTTCAAGGCGGCCAATATTCCTGCGCGGCTGATGCCAGCCGCCATCGGGCTTGGTGCTTTTACTTTCACCATGTCGGCAATGCCGGGCACGCCCTCCACGAACAATGCTATTCCGATGCCCTATTTTGAAACCACGACCTTTGCGGCACCGGGGCTTGGGATCATCGCATCCATCATCACACTGGCCTTCGGCATGTGGTGGCTGCAGCGCGCCGAAGCTAAGGCGCGGGCCGCAGGCGAAAACTATGTCGACGACACTGGCGATCTCGAAATCACAGAGAAAGTTAGAGAACAATCAACATTGTCGGGCGATTTCGATCCGGCCGAATTCGAACACGGCGCACGTCCCGACAATCAGCCGCCGTTTTTCTTTGCGGTTCTGCCCCTGCTTGTGGTCATCGTCGTCAATTTCCTGATGGCGCTCATCATCCTGCCCCGTATCGATTTCTCGTTTCTGGAACAGGAACCATGGGGAATCGATGTTGGCTCCTCGATCGGCCTGTGGGCAGTTCTGATCGCACTGGCAGCGGCTATCCTGACCCTGATAGCAGTCAATTTCGGGCGACTGCGGGCAATCCGGGAAAGCCTCGACGCAGGCGCCAACTCCTCAGTTCTGCCGATCCTCACCATTGCAAGCCTCGTCGGCTTTGGCGCAGTCGTGGCGGCAATGCCTGCTTTTGCGGTGGTTCGCGACGCAGTGCTTGAAGTACCGGGCGGCCCGCTTGTGTCGCTGGTCGTCGCCATGAACGCGCTCGCAGCCCTCACCGGAACGGCATCCGGCGGCATGGCCATCGCGCTCAATGCGCTGGGTGAAGAGTATATGCGGCTCGCGATCCAGTACGGGATCAATCCAGAACTCATGCACCGCCTGACCGTCATCAGCGCCGGTACGCTGGATGCGCTGCCGCATAATGGAACGGTGCTGCTACTTCTACAGATCAGCAAACAGACCCACGCATCGAGCTATTTCGACATGGTCATGACCGTGATTGTCGGTGTGATCATCTCGCTCGTCGCGGTTTTCGTGCTGGGATCAATGTTTGGTTCCTTCTGAGCATGGCCATTGTTGTTGAAAGGAAGTTGAAATGAAAAGGACTTCTCTCCTGATTGCCGTCCTGCTCTCCTTGATGGCGAGCCCTGCATTCGCGCATCTCAATCCCGCAGAGCACGGTTCGTTCGCCGCAGGGTTTACACATCCCCTCTCCGGTGCCGATCACATACTTGCAATGGTTGCCGTCGGTCTTTGGGCTTCAATGCTTGGTGGACGCGCACTCGTCGTCGTTCCCTTGAGCTTTGTCGGTGTCATGCTTCTGGGATTCGTGGCAGCGCTTGGCGGAGTATCACTCCCCTATGTCGAACCGGTCATCCTTGCGTCAGTGATAGTGCTTGGCCTCCTTGTCGCCATGGCATTCCGCGCATCGACCCTGACGGCGGCACTTATCGTCGGCTTCTTTGCATTCTTCCATGGCTATGCTCATGGCGGAGAAATCGGCAGCGCTGCGTTTCTTTCCTATGGCGCCGGGTTTGCTCTTGCGACGGCATTGCTCCACGCGGCAGGCATTGGTGTCGGTCTTGCAGCAGGTCGCCTGCTGCAGGGGCGCACGGGACAGATAGTGATGCGAATAGCTGGCGGCTTTGCTACCCTGAGCGGACTCTACCTTATGGCCGGGTGATGTGAGCATCATCTTGCTGGATCATTCGAAGAGACACGCTGAAGCTGATATTGAACATGATGGGTCAGTGCCGGAAATGCCTATGCATTCTCCGGCGCTGCCTATGCTGCATCTCATGCGGCTTGTCAGTCCCAGCCAGCCAGTTGGCGCGTTTTCCTATTCGCGCGGCCTCGAATGGGCCGTGCATACGGGAACAGTGACGAACGAGGAAAGTTGTGCCGGGTGGGTTTTCGGCCTTCTTGAACACAGTTACGCTGCGCTTGATGGCGCGATTTTCTGGCGCATGATTTCGGCTTTGATGCGAAACGATGACGCCGAATTCTGCCGCCTGAATGACTGGCTTGGAGCAAGTCGCGAAAGCAGCGAACTTGAGCTTGAAGATCGCCGCATGGGCGAATCCCTGCTCACTCTACTGTCGGAACTTGGTGTCGAACGGGCCCGTAGTTTCGCTTCGGAACAGCGAGCCACCTATCCCGCAGCTTTCTCCATTGCAGCATGTCACTGGAATATCGAGCCTGTCGATGCGCTGCGCGGTCTCATGTGGAGTGTGGTTGAAAGCCAGATCATGGCTGCAATCCGTCTCGTCCCGCTTGGCCATACGGCGGGCCAGAGGATACTTATCGCCGGAGCAGCGAAGATTGAACGGGCCGTCGAAAAGGCCCGGACGCTGAATGACGACGAAATCGGTAATACGGCTCCCGCGCTGGCCATGGCCAGTGCCTGGCACGAGACACAATATAGCCGCCTATTCCGGTCGTGAGTGAAGCGTTTCACGGTATCGCTTGAGATTGTCCTCTGCCGAAGTCGCATCAGCCGGCGCGACCGGCACCAGCGCCTTGAAAGCATACTGACCGATCAGCATGACCCAGGTGACGAGCACGAATGTCGAGGTCAGCACCGGCATTCCGATCGGCTTCAGGAATATGGCGACCGAAGCCCAAAGCCATGTCGCCACGATGGCGCCGAAGATTGCGTAAAGAAAACTGCTCCAGCTGAAAACAAGGAAGAAACCGCCGAGCGCAATTGCCGTCAGAGCCGCGTTATAACCGAAGAGCCCATCGCGAATGGCGCCTTCCGGACCACCGAAGGCGGCGGCAACCACAGCTCCGGTTACGGCTCCCAGAAGCCCCATCAATGCGCTTACTCGCGAATGGATCGCGATACCGGCAAGGATGATGTAACCGGTGATCCAGTTATCCTGAAAAAATATCTGCCCGATGGCAGTGCCGATGCCCATGTACCAGGTCGGAAGCACATAAGGGACGGCGTAGGAAAACTGTTCCGGCGAAACCGGCTTTGCCATCGGACCGGCATCTATGGCGTCGAACTTGAGTATCGCGAACAGAAAGAGCCAGCCGACGAGTACGAATGGCATTGTCAGGGGTGCCACCTTGTGCGGCCCTAGCAGTGTGGCGATACTGGCGAAAGCCATGGTGGAGAAAGCAGCGCCACAGATGAGATAGATCGTCATGGCAGGCGACGGCAGGGCGCCACTGCGGAAATCCGCACTGGTAAACGCAATCAGCGCAAGGGCGACCAGAGCGCCGTTGAACCCGAACAAGCCATCCCGGACCAGCCCCTTGTCAGCCTTGAGGATGATTGCCGTCAGCGTGCTGGCAACAACGCCAAGCACGCAGATGAAAGCATAAATCCAGGAATTGACCAGAATGGCGAACAAAATGACCAGCCCCGACAGAGGATTGTTCTGGAACACCACCTGCCCGATACCGCGCAGCGTCCAATCAACAAACCCCAGAGAAGGGTGATCCTGCAAGGCATTGAGCTGCATGGATTTATTCCCCGTCCTTCGTGATCTATTTTCCGCTGACTAGAGCATTTTCTGTTTTGATTGAATCACCGGAAAAACTCTATCTCTTTGTTTTTACGTATGTCTCCCGAAACCGGTTCCCACTTTCGGGAGACATGCTCTAAAACAGAAAATAACGCTGCGCCATCGGCAGAACGTCAGCCGGTTCGCACGTGATCAATTCACCGTCCACCCGCACCTGATAGCTCTGCGGATCAACCTCCAGTTTGGGTGTAAGCCCGTTATGGATCATGTCCTTCTTGCGGATCGTCCGGATGCCCTTCACCGCAACCAGTTGCTTGCTGAGTTTCAGTTTCTCGCCGATGCCGTCATCCAGCGCCGCTTTCGAGACGAAGGTGACGCCGGTGGAACCAAGCGCCCGGCCCAATACCCCATACATTGGCCGATAATGAACCGGCTGGGGCGTCGAGATCGATGCGTTTGGGTCGCCCATCGGTGCAATCGCAATCATGCCACCGATCATGACGAGGCTCGGTTTCACGCCGAAGAATTCCGGCTTCCACAATACCAGATCGGCCCGTTTTCCGACTTCGATTGAGCCGATCTCATGGGCAAACCCGTGTGTGATTGCGGGATTGATCGTATATTTGGCGACATAACGTTTGGCGCGGAAATTGTCATTCCGGCTGCTGTCCTGGCTCAGCGGACCTCGCTGCACCTTCATCTTGTGGGCAGTTTGCCAGCAACGCAGCGTCGTTTCACCGATACGGCCCATGGCTTGAGAATCCGACGACATCATCGAAAACACGCCCAGATCATGGAGAATGTCTTCGGCGGCGATGGTTTCGCGCCGGATGCGGGATTCCGCGAATGCCACGTCCTCGGGGATTTTCGGACTGAGATGGTGACAGACCATCAGCATATCGAGATGTTCATCGACCGTGTTGATGGTGTAGGGGCGGGTCGGATTGGTTGAGGACGGCAGGATATTTTCTTCGCCCGCCGCTGTGATGATATCCGGCGCATGGCCGCCACCGGCCCCTTCCGTATGGAAACTGTGGATGGTTCGGCCTTTCATGGCAGCAAAGGTATCCTTGACGAACCCGCTCTCGTTCAGCGTATCCGTATGGATAGCGACCTGAATGTCTTCCTCATCGGCAACGTTCAGGCAATTATCGATGGCGGCTGGCGTGGTTCCCCAGTCCTCATGCAGCTTCAGGCCGACAGCACCGGCTCTGATCTGCTCGCGAAGCGGTTCCGGCTTGCTTGCATTGCCTTTGCCGAGCAGTCCCACATTGATTGGAAGCGCTTCGACAGCCTCAAGCATGCGATGGATAGCCCATGGCCCCGGTGTAACCGTGGTTGCTAGCGTGCCGACCGTCGGCCCCGTTCCGCCGCCAACCAAAGTCGTTGTACCGCTAGCCAGAGCTTCTTCGGCCTGTTGCGGCGCAATGAAGTGAATATGGGTGTCGATACCGCCAGCGGTGAGAATCTTGCCTTCGCCTGCAATGACGTCGGTCGCAGGTCCGACGATAATGTCGACGCCGGGCTGAATATCGGGATTACCGGCCTTGCCGATCCCTGAGATACGACCTTCCTTGATGCCGACATCAGCTTTGATGATGCCCCAATAGTCGAGAATGATGACATTGGTGATGACCAGATCGGCGGTTTCGGACGAGGGTCGTTGCCCCTGCCCCATACCGTCGCGAATGACCTTGCCGCCGCCGAAGGTTACTTCTTCGCCGTAGATGCAGCGATCTTCCTCGACCTCGATGATGAGCTCTGTATCGGCCAGACGCAAACGGTCACCCTTGGTCGGGCCATACAGTTCGGCATAGGCCTGTCTTGAGATCCTTCCCATCTGTCCCTCCTAGAGTTTTCCGTCGATTTTTGCGTTGAAGCCATAGACTTCCCGGTTGCCATCCAGCGCCACCAGTTCGACTTCTCGGTCCTGTCCCGGCTCGAACCGCACCGCAGTACCGGCCGGAATATTGAGCCGGAAACCTCTCGTCCGCTCCCGGTCGAAGGCTAGCGCCTCGTTCGTTTCATAGAAATGATAATGCGATCCAACCTGTATCGGCCTGTCGCCCGTGTTCTCCACGGCGATGGTGCGCGTTTCGCGACCATTGTTGAGGTCGATCGACCCGTCTTCGATGAAATATTCACCCGGTATCATGATCGTCTCCTGAGACGCATCCCGAAAGACGTGAAACGTTTCGGACAAGATGCGCATAAAAACAAAAACTCAGAGCGTTTCCGAAGATTTAGGGAATGCTCTACGGAATTGGGTTGTGAACGGTCACAAGCTTGGTGCCGTCAGGAAAGGTGGCTTCCACCTGAATGTCGTGGATCATTTCAGGCACACCCTCCATCACCTCATCGCGGGTGAGAAGCGTGGCACCGTAGGACATGAGTTCCGCAACTGTCTTGCCGTCACGGGCCCCCTCCAGAATTTCGGCGGAGATGTAAGCCACGACTTCCGGGTAGTTAAGTTTCACCCCTCGGGCTCTCCGTCGCTCCGCAACCAATGCTGCGGTGAAGATCAGAAGTTTGTCCTTTTCACGTGGCAATAGTTCCATTTGTAGGCCCTCTCCAAAGTGAGTTATGTTGCCCAGATGCGTGGCGCAGCTGCCGGTTTCCCCAGTCCGGTTTCGCGCAGAACTTCCCAGGCTTTTCGAAACAGTGTCTTGGCTTCCGACATGCGCCCGCCGAGATAGCGACAGACGATCACCCGCTCGAGCCGCGACACCGAGAACAGATTTCTGGCTGCATCGCCGACCGCTTCGCGAATAGCGTGAAGCGCGCTTTCATCTGCCGGACCGGCATAAACCATCGTCGCGACAATCGGTTTTGCGCAGAAGGCAAAAGCGGCATTCAGCGCCGGGTCGGCGCCATGAAGGCGAAACTGCTCGAACCAGATCGGCTTGCCATCCCTGAATATTTCGATCCTTTGACGGACTTCGCCAGTGTCGAAACTTTCCTGACAGGCCGGCCGTCCAAGACTGATAATGTCCCACCCCAGATAGACCGCATCTCCACTCAGGAATACTTTCGTGCCTATGGAAGCCTTTGCGCCACCAAAAACGATTGTTTCCTGCGGGAGATATTCGCATATGCCGCCCTCACCCACATCGATCCTGGTCGTCTGGGTACTCTGGCCCCTCTCGCTGCGATAGAATTTGGTAGCGCCGGGCGTCGTTAGAACGGTTCTGGCGCCACGTCCTAAAAAACAAGAAATATCAAGGACATCGTCACCAGCCACGCCACCGGGTGGATGAAGAAGATAGACGTGCGCACTGCCATCCTTTTCAGGATAGAACGGTTGTTGCACCGCAAGTGGCCCCACATGGCGTCGCCGCATGAGCCGCGTCACTTCGCGATTATGCTCGAACCGCAGTTCAAGCTCGGCATGCCAACCCGTGCTCATCGACGATTGCCACCTCTATGTTCTCAGGGAACTACGATGCGTTATCGATACCGAACAATAAAACCAAGGCAGGATGAAATATTCAGGCAGATTAACTCGCTGGATCACTATAGACAAGTTCAATTATAGACTTGAGTGATGCACCATCAACTTGTTCAGTCGTGAGCCGCACAAGAAGCTTAACCTAGTTTATCATTGAGGGTCCACTGTCACGGTGTGGTGCCCCTACCGTGAACCCAGGCGATCGATCACACGTGCAGGCAGATGAAGGGCCAGCGAGGCCTGTTCGAATGTACCCTGCCCGGCGGCGATGAAAGTATCATCCATGCCTGCATATTCATCTGTAATAAGTCGGCGCAGCAGATAGCCCGAACCCAGAAACTTGATCAGCGTGTTCGAGCTGGCAAACAGACTATGACCACCGCTATCAACCTGAGAAATATCAAGAACCTGAATATTCTTGTTCTGCAGGAAAGCTATATCAAAGCCGCTACCGACCCGCGGCGCCCCACCTGCCAGTCTGCGCGAGATATCGAGAGCCCGATCACGCCGGGATACGACAATCGTGAAAGGCTGAGGCAAATAGTCGATATCATCAATCTGGCTGCGGAAAAGATCGGGATCGAGATCGGGAGCCGCAAGCAGCACACCCTTGATGCGCTTCAACACGTTAAGGCGTTTATCTGCAGACAATGTCCGCAAGGCTTCCATAACGACGACAGCGCCCATCGAATGGCCGACAATGACGATGCCGTTGGCTTTTGTCTGTGCTGCAAGTTCGAGTGTTTCAGCCAGTCCCCTACGCGCGATGATCGCACTGTCGCGATCATAGAGATATCGCGTAAATGCCGCAGCGGACGCCCATGAAAAATGAACAGGCACCGAGGAGACATCATAGTCGTGGACAATCTGCGCATTGCGGAAAAGTCCCTCGGCAAAGTTGTTGTTATAGCCGTGGACGAAAACGAATATCTCACGCTGTGCCGCCGGGCGGCTTGCAAGACGCCGGTTCAACTCCTGGATCATGGCTTGTCGATCAGGCAACGGTGCATAGTTTGAGGCTATGAAATTCCTTCGGGGATCAGGTTTGCCCGACGCAGTCTCTACATTTCCCGGACGGTGCTTTTCCGGGATGTGCACGTCAATTGTCGAGAAGTTCAGTACTTCAGACCTGTCGCGCGAATAGGCGATACTGGGGTCGTCTATTCGCTCGCGTACGGTCGCAACCGTAAACGGAACCACCACTTTGGAAAGGGTCTGGTCAGACACATCCATTCCCAGACCAGTGACAGCCCTGTTTCCAGCGCACCCCACTGCGACAAGCAGAACAAATGCGAGGATGAAAATCTGCTTCAAATCATGCCCTCGCTCGATAATCGAGGCAAAACGGCCACGTTGTCGCGATGGTCTCGCATTGTCGCTTCTCAGGCAACGCCATATTATGAGGTTTTTGGCAACGCTCCTTCGAGCGCTTCCTTGAGACGCTGTTCCTGTTCTAGAGACAAGGACGTTTTCAGGACCCTGCCGCGCAGGTCAGGGAAATCGGCCATGACCCTATCCCACTGGATTTTGCGCAGGAGAACGAACAAGGCGGACGAGTTCTCCGGGATGGTTTCGCCAAGAGACACGATGAACTTGTCATCGATGCCGTAATCGGCGAGCGAGCCCGACAAGGCTCCGGCGCCTGCCCCGACTGCGCCACCAAGCGCCATCCCGGCAAGCGGATTGAGGAAAATAAGCCCTACCAGTCCGCCCCAGATCGCTCCGGAAAGCAGCCCCGATCCAGCGCCCATGGCGGGCAGATTATATTTCTGCTTGAGATGAACCTTGCCCTG
The DNA here is from genome assembly GCF_024701725.1 of Ochrobactrum sp. XJ1. Taxonomy (NCBI): domain Bacteria; kingdom Pseudomonadati; phylum Pseudomonadota; class Alphaproteobacteria; order Hyphomicrobiales; family Brucellaceae; genus Ochrobactrum; species Ochrobactrum sp. XJ1. The sequence goes on along the minus strand of NZ_VDGD01000003.1, from coordinate 266,803 downwards.
TTCATCCCTGACAACAATCACGGCGTCCTCAAGATCGACGAGATATTCCTTCTGAAGCTGATTGAGCTTCAAAAGAACAGCATCCGCCTCTCCTACCGTATCAAATCCAATAACAACCAGTTCTGACACAACCGTGCTCCTTTTCCTCGACAAGCCTGAAATGAAGACATCTCATGGATCAGCGACGCCATCTCACCGTGCGAACATTGGTAATTCTGCCGTCTCTGGCCCGAACCGTTACATCGTAAGTTCTACGAGACCGATCAGCCCGATACAGAAAATGACTCCCGCGGCAATCGAGTGCGCGAACATTGCGGAAACCGCGCATTCTCAACAATCGGACACCTTCGGAACACCGTATCCTGTGTCCGTTGTTGATCCGGACGCCCACGGTAACCGAATAGCTCTGGCTGAAAGCCGGAACCGTCTCGGCAACGGTTCCAATCGTAAAAATGGCAGTGAATGCAAGAATAGCCCCGATCGAATGCAGCTTCATGTCCCCTCCAAAGTAACAAAGAACCACAACTCACAAGCCGAACCTGTTCGCCGGTTTCATGATTGGCGACAGGCATAAAAAGTCCCGAAGCGGATGAACAGGTTCGGGAAAATGTCATGAAAACAAACTTTTGGAGCGCCTATCTGATACAATCAGATCGAGAGACGCTCCAGATATCCAATGCATAGATGCGGCACAGCCGTATCAGGACCGCAAGTCTCTATCCCGAAACCGGTTCCTGTTTGCGGGAGACATGCTCTAGCGGCAACGTGCTTCGTAAATACGGCCGTGCTGATCGCGATAGCGGCAGTACTGAACGCCATTACGGGTCTGTGCGACGCCTACGAGCGTACCTGCGGCTGCACCGATGGCTGCGCCGGTGAGCGCGCCACGCGTGTCACCTCCAATGGCAGCTCCGGCAAGCCCGCCAATCGCGGCACCGCCAACACCATAGCCGGCTGTTCTTCTTTCGTCGGTTGTGCACCCGCTCGCGGTGGCGCCAATTACGGCCATCGTCAAGACGCTGTACAGGATCATTCTCATAGAAATATCCTTCCCATTTTGATTATGCCCATTCCCAGATATTACATAGGCTGCATCTTGAAAGGTCAAGGCACCCGCTTGAGACCCGATTACTGGTTCTTCCATCGTAAAGCTTTCAACGTTATTCGCGGGAAAAGCCGAATATTTCGGCAAACCAGCTGGTAGCGGAATATTGCGCGCAGAAAGTCAGGGCAACGATCGTGATCGGAACGCCGATAAAGGCTCCGAAGACACCCCAGAGCGAGCCCCAGGCGAACACAGAAAAGAGCGTTGCAAATGGTGACAGGGAAATTGTCTTTCCCGTCAATCGAGGCTCTATCACGCTTCCGATGACAGATTGTATGATATTCAAACCGACAAAGACCGCGAGCACCCATTGCCAGTTGGCAAAGTGCGTGAAGGCAAACGCTGTAATAAAAAGCGTGGCGACCAGCGGTCCGAGGAAAGGGATGAAGTTCAGAATGAACGCGACAAATCCCCAGGTTTCGGCAAACGGCAATCCGATCAAACGGGTCAGAAGCCAGACAAACGAACCAGTCGCAAGGCTCATCAAAGCCCTAAGCAGCATATAGAACCGGATTTTTGTAGCGGCTGACTGGCTGGCACGCAGGAATGAATTTGCAGCCTCCTGATTTTTCAGCTGCTTGATCCGCGCGCGAAACTCTTCGGTTTCGGCAAGTCCCAACAGGACATAGACCAGAGCCACGAGCCAGAAACTGAATGTATTGTTGAGGCGGCTTCCTATCGATTGAAGCATCCGCAAAGTCCAGCTTACGCTGAAATTCTCCGACCAGAGAACTGAAGCCGCGATACCATGCCCCTCAAGCCAGATTTTAAGCTGCTCATAGAGGAGCTGATACCGAACTGCATCGATCAATATGCGGCGACCGACCTGCCCGACTGTCCACGCGAGCAGCCAGCCAAAACCGAGCAGAAGGAAAACCACCAGAAGAAAAGTGATCACCAATGTAAGATAGCGCGACATGAGCGATGAAAGTCTGCGCTGGACCGGCCAGACGAGCATAATGATAAACAATGCAAAAACGACCGGCGCAAATACCGCGCCGCCGTAATGGAGCAATGCAATCAGGACGCATCCTGCAATCAGGATCAGGGTTGCATTGCCAGCCTTCAGCATAAAACATCCCCATCCCCAGCCAAGAAATCAACTCATGATTTCAGGGTATTCTTGTGAATTTGACCGTCTTTCATGACGACCGCCAGCGTCTGTTCCGGCTTTTCAAGTACATGAATATCATCGAGCGGATTTTCGTTCAGAACCAGAAGATCGGCGAAAGCGCCCGGTTCTACGAGGCCGAGCTTGCCGGGATAAGGATTGCGCAGATTGGAAAGGGCGAGCAATTCCGCATTGACCGATGTAGCCGCACGAAGCACTTCCGCATTTGAATACCACTGGCTCAAATGAGTCAGCATGAAATTCTGGCGCGGGGTCAATGCCGGTGAGAACAGAACATCTGAACCCCAGGCGGTGTTTATCCCGTATTTGCGCGCGAACTCGTAGATCCTTGGCGTGCCTGCGAAAAGCTGCTGAATCCGTTCGGCGCCTGGCCCTGTCTGTGACGCCGCATCCTCCATCGTCAGAAAAGGCTGCATGCTCAACCAGACATTCTTTTCCGCAAACATGCGCGCGGTTTCCTCATCCATCAGGTGCGCATGTTCGACACATGCAACACCAGCTCTGATGGACCGCTGGACCGTATTCGACGCATAGGCATGGACCGTGACATAGGTGTTCCAGTCCTTTGCCACATCGACCGCCGCGCGAATTTCGTCCTCACTGAATGTCGACATGTCGAGCGGACTGCGCGGCGAGGACACACCGCCGCCAGCAACGATCTTGATCTGAGAGGCGCCCTGCAACAGCTGCTCGCGCACACGAAGCTTCAAGCTGCCTGCATCATCGACGATTGCTGAAGCCCCCATCAATTCACCAGTGCTGAGTTTGCCTCCGTCGCGCGGAATTTCCGTTGGCAGCCTCAGATCACCATGACCGCCGGTCGTCGTTATCATCGCACCTGCGGGAAAGATGCGCGGGCCGGAGATGATCCCCGTATCGATCGCGCGCTTGAACGAGAAAGTCGGCCCGCCCATATCGCGCACCGTCGTAAAGCCGCGCAGAAGTGTGCGTTCTGCTTCTGCCGTAGACGCTGCGAAAATTATACCCAGATCTCCCTCCAGAAGCACCGGCAGCGGCACCGCGGCATAAACGGCGTGCCAGTGCGCGTCGATCAGGCCCGGCATCAGCACGCGGTCGCCGCAGTCGATGACCGTCGCGCCTTCGGGCGGAGCACTGTTTGTCGTATCGACAGCAGCGATGCGATTGCCCTCGACCAGAACCTGCACACCGGATTTCAGAGTGTCCGCCTTGCCGTCGAAAAGCCGCGCCCGCGTCAGGAGAATTTTAGGAGACTGTGCGAAAGAGCGATCCGCGATCATCGTTGCCGCTGCTGTCGCCGCCGCTCCTGCAAGAAAATGTCTTCGCGATAATCGGTCCAGACGCCGGGAAACCTGTTGCAACATGGGGTTGGAACAACTGCAGCTGTCACCGTGAATGAAATGCTGATATTTTCCACCCAGTCTAAACATGGCAACTCCCGATTGAATCAGTTATTCAAACCAACTATTCGACTATCTTGAAGTAATATACGTCGATGAACCTTCCCCTGACGTCGTTTTCGACACGACCCCGAATTTCAATTTTGTTCTTGGTGTTTATTTCTCTTCCGCGCCAGACTTCTCTTTCGATCCGAACTCTCGTTCGTCCAGTGCGATCCTGAAAAACATACTGAGCCCTCCTGACATTGCTTTTGATCGAACCGGTGAGCACCACACGGGTTCCGACCGGCGTCCGGGTAATGGCATCAGCCGTTATTGTATTTCGGGCTTTGAAAGCATCGAGAAATTGTGCACGGGAAACATCAATAGAGCCCAGAGAGAAAAGGCCCAGCATCAACGCAAACTGAATCATATACTGCTTTATCGAGGTCATGGATTTTCACCTCCTCATAGCAATGATTGAATTTCTTCTTCCGTATCAAATAAACTGCTGTCGATGATTAGCTGTATTAGGGGAAGACACAAGACATATTCCCCATGAAATTTCAAAATCGCAAGTACCGGACAGGTAACACCCAATTTTGGGCACTTGTCACATCAGGCTCAGAGCAACCCGTTGCGCAACTTAAAGCGCCGGAAACCGCCGACATTGACGCTACGGCCCCGATTGAGCAATGGTCTGCCCCCTGAAAAGTGGTCCTCCCTGAAGTAGGCTATTGAGCCGTAGGAGGACGTTGGAATGCCCCAGAAGTAGCACAAACCCGAAGAGATCGTGGCGAAGCTGCGCCAAGTCGATGTTCTGTTGTCGCAAGGTCGTTCTGTCGGAGAAGCGGTCCGTTTGATCGGCGTGACGCAGTTTACGTATTACCGGTGGCGCAAGGAGTTCGGTGGCCTGAAGGGTGACCAGGTGAAGCGGCTGAAGGAGCTCGAGAAAGAGAATGACCGGCTGCGCAAGGCGGTCTCGGACCTGACACTCGAGAAGCTGATCCTGAAAGAGGCTGCCTCGGGAAACTTCTGAGCCCCGCTCGCCGTCGCCGTTGCGTCGATCGTGTCATGGCGAAGTTCTCCGTGTCGGAGCGGTTTGCCTGCAAGGTTCTCGGCCAGCATCGTTCGACCCAGCGCAAAAAGCCGCAAGGCCGGCCCGATGAAGAGGCGTTGACCTCCGACATCATCCGGCTCGCTTCCCGCTATGGCCGTTATGGCTATCGCAGGATCACGGCGATGCTGCGGTCTGAAGGCTGGACGGTGAACGCCAAGCGTGTCGAACGGATCTGGCGGCGGGAGGGGCTGAAGGTTCCCCAGAAGCAACCGAAGAAGGGGCGGCTCTGGTTGAATGACGGATCGTGCATCCGGCTTCGACCCGAGCATCCAAACCATGTCTGGTCCTATGACTTCGTCGAGGGTCGGACCCACGATGGCAGGAGATTCCGCATGCTCAACATCATCGACGAGTTCACCAGGGAATGCCTTGCAATCCGCATCGATCGCAAGCTCAACTCGACCGACGTCATCGACGCCCTGTCGGACCTGTTCATCCTGCGTGGTGTGCCCGGCCATGTCCGTTCCGACAACGGCCCGGAGTTCATCGCCAAGGCTGTACGGGAGTGGATCGTAGCCGTCGGCGCAAAGACAGCGTTCATCGAACCTGGAAGCCCTTGGGAGAACGGCTACTGCGAGAGCTTCAACTCGAAGCTCCGCGACGAACTGCTCGACGGTGAGATCTTCTACAGCCTCGCCGAGGCCAAGATCATCATCGAAGCCTGGCGGCGGTACTACAACACCGAGAGGCCACACTCGTCGCTTGGATACAAGCCACCGGCACCCGAGGCCATCATCTGGCCTGCGCCAGCAAGCGGAGCAGCACCGTCATCTGCCCAGGCAATAGCCCCAAGGCCGATCATGAACTAAGATTGAAACCGGACCACCCTATGGGGTCAGGCCAAGACTATAGCGATCATAATGCCCTTCAATGACACCCATGAACGAGAAGTCGAGTTCTTTGAAGAGGCTCCCGAAATCAGATTTCATTTTTGCAGGTGGCAATCCAAATTGGCCCGCAGTGCCACCGATACCAGCTGCACAGAAATATGGGCTTGCACTAAAGCGCCATCCATCCGGTTTGACTTCTTGACTTACAGGCTCTGAGACAGTGGATGCGAACGGAATATCAGCGGCGAAGGCCATATGCTGACTGCCAATCAAAACAGTCAGCGCAATCGCGAAAAATCTATAGTGACGCATTCCCCCCCCCCCCGAAATTCCGCTTCGGTCATCAGTTGAGGGAAAGGGTTGTCATTGCATTTGCTCTGAGAGCGCCTGCTCCTCAACAGTGCAATCGACAGACGGCCTGTTCGCTGATTCCAATTCCTTGCGCGCGGCCTGAACATCAGCAAGGAATTCGGGATTGCTGTGCAGTTTGGCGACTGACGTGCTCCCGTTAAATTAGGCCATTCAGAACTGGAATTTTCCACTTGTGATCCCTTATTGGGAGAAGGAGATTTTCGTGAAAGCATCGAAGTTTTCGGAAGCGCAGACCAAATCCGCTTTTCAGAAGTCCACACATTGAACTTTCTGGGCAACCACTGCCGAATAGCAGCGCAGAATCTGGATCTCACGGATATCGTTTTTAAATTGGATGATGGCGTTCTGGTTGCAGCGCTACCAGATGCGGTGCAGATCACACATTCACAGGCCGTCGCTGTTCAACGATATGCCGCCAGAGAAGCCAGAAATGCGGAACGAGAACAAGATTGGCGCGAAGTCGTTCGTAGACACAGAGGCGCTGCCGCTGCTATCGTGCTTGATGCTCCCAGGTATGGGATGAAAGATATCCCGGTCGCCCAAGAGCAGATGATCGCGCTGCTTCGGGATAAAGGGCACCGCGTCAATCAGATAAACGAACGCCTTTGGCGTCTGGATGACCGTGCCGCGACGCTCGGTGATCTGATTCAGCTGGCTCGTAAATATGAAGATGGTCTCGTCCTGTTGGCAGCGTAAAAGCAACAAAACATTGTAATCGCACAGCAGGATTTCATTGCAATTCGACATAAAAAATAGGGCTGCTTCGGCGGCCTTTTTCGTTGGCAATTTTCGAGATGGAGCGGTGCCATGTCACCTATAGGTTACAAATTCAAATCGTCCTGATTTTGCTGACTTGATATGAGTTGCAGGCTACTCGGGATGCCTCTTTGAAAATTTCAAAGCCGACGTCGCAAATGCCACCGGCGACGACAATTGCGAGGAAACGTTTTTCGTGGCGGTAAAAACAAAGGCCGCCGAGGCGACCATCTAAATAATTGATATCATTATGAAAAAATGGTGGGCGATGAGAGACTCGAACTCCCGACATCTTCGGTGTAAACGAAGCGCTCTACCAACTGAGCTAATCGCCCGACTGTTTCGCCAAGTGTCTGGCCAGTCGCTGTGAGAGCCGTTTAGGCAATTCGCGCGACAAGCGCAAGTGCAAAAATCAGCCTTCGACGTCTTTCTTGTGTTTTTCTATCGTCCCTTCCATGCTTCCCTCGATAGAGAAGCCAAAGTGAAGCTCGGCCACCCGAAAGGCGCTACAATATCGGCAAAGCGTACACGTCTGACGCCGACATTTGCCGGAGAAGCAAGTTGTGGGAGCGGCGAACATTCAGCCGCCGCCTTGGATATTATCCAGCCAGTCGTTCGGGCGAACGCAAGATGGATGCACCGCCGGCTGCCTGCACGGCAAGGCTTCCATATTCGATACCGGCAGCAAGTGCTCGGTGAGAATCCTGCCCTTCGAGCCACGCATCGATGAAGCCGGCATTAAAAGCATCGCCTGCCCCGGTCGTATCGATAACCGGCACGTCCTTTGCCGCCATATGAAGGTCCGCATCGGCGGTACACAGCCACGCCCCTTCTCCACCGCCCTTGAGAGCCACGATTGGAAAGTGCTTCGCAAGCGCATTGAGCGCCTTTGCCGGATCGTTGTGGCCAGTGATGGCCTGCGCTTCCTCGCGGTTGGGAAGGAATATATCGACGCCCTCACAGGCCGCGAGCAAACCCGGATCGTAGATCAGCGTTTCATCCCAGCTTGGGTCGAGCGAGACTGAAAGGCCTGCCGCCTTTGCCTGCTGTACGAGCTCGGGGATTTCGTGCAGCGTTGCGAATTCAGCAATGTGCAGATGCCCCGCATCCTTCCATTGCAACGCGGCTTCGAGCGTCGAAGGCAGCGCCGAACCGGCACGGCGCGAGAGGAATGCGCGGTCGTTGCCGATCACGCTTGCCACCGTCACCTGCGGTCCGGCATCGTCGGCACGTTCCAGAAAGCGCAGATCGACACCGTCGATCTTCAGGTCCGGTTCAAGCCCGCGTGACAGGCCGTCAAAGCCGAGACGTGCGACCAGCGCCACCGCCCTGCCCGCATGGGCAAGATGGGCAGCCGAAATGAAGGCCCCTCCACCTGCCGCCATCTTCATGTTTTCGGCAAAAACCTCTCGTCCGGGCTGCGGCAGTGATTGTAGCCCGGTGAAGATAAGGTCGCAGTAAATCCGCCCGATACTGAGGACAGCCGGAGACTTGAAATGCCGTTTGAATTGTTGCAGCATCATAGGCGGCCCAGACTTTTCTCGGTCTTGGCATCGAAGAGATACAGGCTTCCGGCAGGCGCGGACACGGAAAGCGTGCCGCCCGTTGCGGGAATGATCTTCCCCGGAGCAGTTGCAATCACCGAGACGCCGTTAACGTCCAAATGAACCAGCGTTTCGGCGCCGAGAGGCTCAACGGCCGTCACAGTGCCCGTGAGCGAAAGGGCATCGGGTGTGCCTTCCTCAACTTTCAGATCATGCGGGCGGACGCCGACCAGAATGTCGCCATCAGGTGCAAGTTCCACGCCTGATCCATTGCGGCGACCCGCAATCAGGTTCATCGACGGGCTGCCGATGAAGCGCGCCGTAAAAGCATCGGTCGGATTTTCATAAAGCTCGGTCGGCGTTCCGGTCTGGAGAATGCGACCGTCACGCATGACAACGATACGGTCGGCCATGGTCATGGCTTCAACCTGGTCATGTGTCACGTAAACGGTCGTCGTCTTGAGACGCTGATGCAAGCGTTTGATTTCGATGCGCATCTGCGCGCGAAGCTGAGCGTCGAGGTTTGACAGCGGCTCATCGAAAAGAAAAGCAGACGGATTGCGCACCATGGCGCGACCGATAGCGACGCGCTGGCGCTGACCACCGGACAATGCTGCCGGTCGACGGTCGAGATAGGGTTCCAGCCCAAGCGCCTTGCCGGTTTCCTCGATGCGCTTGTCCTTCTCGGCCTTGGACAGTTTCGACGTGTAAAGCCCAAAACCGATGTTCTGACGCACGGTCATATGCGGATAAATCGCATAATTCTGGAACACCATGGCGATGTTGCGTTGCTTTGGATCCCGTTCATTAACGACCTCGCCACCGATCTTCAGGTGGCCGCCGGAAATATCCTCAAGCCCTGCGATCATGCGCAAAGTCGTGGACTTGCCACAGCCGGATGGGCCGACAAAAACGACGAACTCGCCGTCCTTGATCTGGAGATCGATTGCCCGGACCGCCTCGACCTTGCCATAACGCTTGACCAGCTTTTCAAGTTCGATGGTTGCCATCAGCGTGCCTCCACAAGTGCACTGAATTTTTCATTGAGTTCGCGGGCAGCCTTTGCTTCAGCGGCTGCATGGTCGAAAGCGACTGCTTTGAAGCGATCAGCTTCCGCCTTATGCCGTGCAAGTGCTGCATTCATCGCTGTCGGTGCCGGACCGCCGAGACGGTCACGCACGGCCACGAAATGTTGCGGGGAGACCAGTTCCTCAAACTTTTCGCGCCCGAAGGATGGCTCGCGCCCGGCGGACTCGCGGAAAGCGTCAAGGAAAGGTTCAAACCCATCCTTCTCCAGACCGCCGCCCATGGCGACGACAGCGCGCGCAACCCTGGCTGCGATTTCATGCGCCTGCCGGAACGAAAGACCTTCGATGCGCACCAGCGAATCCGCCAGTTCGGTGATCGTGATGCAGGAGCGACGGATATTTTCTGCCACACGGGCCGGATCGATACGGATCGCGCCGATGAATGCGGCCAGAAGATCAAGCACGCGACCAGCGGAGGCGAATGCCTCGTAGCCCATCTGCTGCGTCTCGCCCTCACTGTCATTCATGTCGGTGAACGGCGTATTGTGCATGACGTCCAGAACGGTGCGGGCACGGCCCATGGTCTGGCTCGCCAGATGGCGCATATGTTCGATCGGAACCGGATTGCGCTTTTGCGGCATGATTGATGAAATCTGCACGAAGGCATTCGGCACGTAAATCTGGCCGACCTCGAAACTGGTCCAGAACTGGAAGTCCTGGATGAGGCGTCCCAGATGCACGAACATCAGCTCCAACGCCGAATAGGTCGAGGTGATGTAATCCACCGCTGCAATGCAGCTGTAGGAATTCGGCAAGGGGGCAGCAAAGCCCAACATGCTCGCCACTCGTGCGCGATCGATCGGGAAGCCTGAGGTGGTGATGGCCGCCGCCCCCATGGGTGACAGGTTGACGATGGCGCGCGCGGCTTCCATCCGTTCCATATCCCGGATGAGAACCTCGACTGCCGCCGAAAGATAGTGACCGAAGGTCGATGGCTGCGCAGGCTGACCATGCGTATAGGCGACGATCAGTGTCTCCTTTTCACGCTCGGCAGCAGCAATCATCGCATCAAGCACATTGCGCGCCTGCGTCATCAGCGTATCGATACGATCCTTCAGACCAAGCTTGAACAGCGTGTGGTCAATATCATTGCGTGAGCGCGCCGTGTGAAGACGACCGGCGGTGTCGGCACCAATGCGCGCCTTCAGCTCCTTCTCGATGAGGAAGAAAAAGTCTTCCACCTCACCCGTATAAGTGAGCTTCGAAGGATCGATTTCCTTGTCGATAGCTTCCAGCGCACCCGCAATGGCCGCTGCCTGCGCACGGTCGAGAATGCCGGTTTCGGTCAGCATAACGAGATGGGCGCGGTCGATGCGGCGGAAGCCGTCGACATGATGGGTCTTGGCGCCGTCAAAAAGCGGGCGAAGCACGGTTTCCTTGTAAACCGGATCGGGGAAGACGCTTTTATCGGACAGCCGTGGATCGAGATCGGACATGGTTCAACCCTTGAGGCCAGCAAGCATGACACCGCGCACGATGTAACGCTGGAGAAGAAGAAAGACGACGAGCGTGGGAAGCGTGGCGATTGCCGCGCCGGTCATGATCATTTCCCACTGGATGGATTGCTCGACGGCGAAGCTCGAAAGCCCGACCGGCAGCGTGTAAAGCTCCGGGCTGGTCGCAACAATCAGCGGCCAGAAGAATGCGGTCCAGTTGCCGAGGAAGGTGAAGATCGCGAGCGCCGAGAGTGCTGGCCTCACCAGCGGCATGGCAACTTTCCACCAGATCTGGAATTCGTTGAGGCCGTCGACGCGGGCAGCTTCCAGAAAGTCGTTGGGAACGCCTTCGAAGAATTGCTTCATGAGGAACGTGCCAAAGGCAGTCATCATGCCGGGGAACATGATACCCCAGTAGCTGTCCAGCCAGCCGAGCTTGCTCGACATCAGATACCATGGGATCACCAGCATTTCGGTGGGGATCATCAGCGTGGACAGGATGGCGAGGAAGATGAAATAGCGACCGCGGAACTGGAATTTCGCCAGCGTATAGCCGACAAGACTGTCGAAGAAGACATTCGACAAGGTGACCACGACCGCAACGATCATGGAATTCAGGAACCAGCGCAGGAAGCGCCCATCAGCAAGGATAGTGACATAGTTCTGCAATGTCGGCTCTGCCGGGATCAGGCGCAGGTCGTAGACCTGACCTGCCGTCTTGAGCGAGGTGGAGAACATGAAGGCCAGTGGTGTGACCATGATGAGGCCGCCGATGAGTAGCAACGTCCATGTCAGGATGCGGCCGGGCCGCAGATTCTGGAACGGGAGCGGTTTGTTTTGAGCGGACGCTGTCATTTCTTTTCCCTCAGGATCCAGAGCTGCAACAGCGAGACGCAAAGCAGGATGGTGAACAGAACGACGGTTTGCGCGGCCGCATAACCCATCGCATAGGAGGAGAAGGCCGTCTGATAGATCATCAGCACCAGCGGCTTGGTGGAGCCGAGCGGTCCGCCGGGATCGTTCGTAGTCATGTTGTAGACCTGATCGAAGATGCGCAGGAAACCGATGGACGAGAAGACGACGAGGAACACCGTGGTGGGCTTCAGAAGCGGGATCGTGATCTTGCGCAGGATCGCCCATTCGCCGAGGCCATCAATGCGTGCGGCTTCATAAAAAGTGTTGGGAACAGCGCGCAGGCCAGCCATGAAGATAATGATCTGGAAGCCAAGACCGGCCCAGATGGACGTCGCCATGATGGCATAGAGACCCTGATCGACCGAGCGCAGGAACCCCTGCTGCGGGAGCCCCACTGCACTCAGAATATTGTTGATGAAGCCGATGGGTGCGGGCTGATAGAACCAGCGCCAGACCCATGCCATGGCCGCTGCCGTGGTGAGATAAGGCAGGAAATAGAGTGCACGGATAAAGCCGTGCATGATGCGCACGCGATCCAGAAAATAGGCGATTGTAAACGCCACCACGAGGCTTATCGGCGTGCCGACTAGCAGATAGGTGAAAGTGTTCTTGAACACTTTCCAGAATTCCGGATCAGCGAAGAGCTTCTGGTAATTGGCGAAGCCGATGAACTTCGGTGGGTTCATCAGGTCCCAGTCGGTGAGAGAGAGCCAGAAAGCCTCTATCGTCGGGTAAAAGCGGATGACCGAATAGAACAGTATCGGGAGAGCCAGAAAGCTCCACACCCAGATCAACCGTCTTGTGCGCATGGAAAGACGGTCCGTCAGGCGGTTGCCCGAAGGCCCCTTCCCCAAGCCGCCTGTTTCAGCCGTCCCGGCTTCTACAGTGATTGTCATGTTTTAGTATCCTTCGGCTACGGATTAGCCGTGCCGTCAACAGGCAGGAGAAGATGAAGCAGCGGGAGCCGCTTCATCTTTCGCGTTTGCCTTACTTGGCTGCGTCGAGCACATCCTGCTCGGCCTTGGCTGCCTGATCGAGGGATTCCTTGACCGGCTGCTTTTCGAGAATAACGCGATTGGCCATATCGACAGCGATCTGGCGCTGCTTCAGCTCGTCCACGAACATGGTCGTGTGCGCATATTCCAGACCCTTCAGGAACGGGCCGTAGATCGGATCGGCAAGGTTCGTTTCCGTCAAGGCTGCCGAACGGCGCGCAGGCAGTTCGCCCACATCCTTCAACCAGATTTCCATGGCTTCCGGCGAGGAGATGTAGTTCAGGAACTTCTTGGCAGCTTCCAGTTTCTCGCCGCTTGCCTTGGCGCTAATGCCGTTGGCGAAGTAGCTCGCATAGTTGGAACGCACGCCTTCGGCATTGGCCGGAAGCTCGGTCACACCCCATTCGAAGTCCTTGATGGTGCGGAAAGAACCGAGACGGAAGGTGCCGTCGATGGTCATGGCCGCCATGCCAGCGCGGAAAGCGGCCTGACCTTCATCCATGAACTTGACTTCGCCGACCTTATGTTCGGTCTGGAGGCCAGTATAGAAGGCAAGCGCCTTTTCACCGGCGGCGTCGTTGTAAGCAACCTTGCGGTCATTGTCGGTATAAGGCTGACCGCCGAACTGGCGCACCAGAACCTCACGCCACCAATGCTGGTCCTGTCCCGGCATATCGAGTGTGATGCCTTCGGCCAGAAGATTGCCGGAAGCGTCGCGCTTCGTCGTCTTCTTGGCAGCTTCGACCATTTCATCCAGCGTCTTGGGCGGATTGTTCGGGTCGAGGCCAGCGTCGGTGAAGAGCTTCTTGTTGTAGAACAGGGCCAGCGAGCGCACAGCGGTCGGCAGACCGTAATATTCATCGCCGCGCTTCATCGCCGAAACAATCGGGAAGAATTCGCTCTCAATCTTGTCATGCGGGAACGTGTCCTGCGGCAGCGGCTGCAGAATGCCGCCAGCCACGAACTTGTCCAGCCAGCCGTAGAAAAGCTGCATCACGTCCGGGCTCTTGCCCGCCATCTTCGCTGCGATTACGCGCGTCTGATAGTCGTCGTACGGGAACGTGACCTGCTTGACCTTGATGTCCGGATTGGCCTTCTCGAAATTCTCGATCAGCTTGTCCATCGCCTTGACGCGTGTCTCGAAGACATACTGCCAATATTCGATTTCGACAGCCTGAGCGGCATTGATCGCAAAGGTGCTGAGCCCCGCAACCAAACCTGCCAATAACAGCTTACGCATTTAAACCTCCCTAATGCCCCGCCCACCGGTTCGAATGCGGTCGCCAGGCACGGCTGCGGCAGTGCTTCGCACAATCCGCATATTCCACCACATGCCGCGCAGATGATGCGCAGCGCCCATTTTTTCCCATGCAGGAACCCACTTCCCCGACATGAGCCAAGGCGGTTCTTCACCACCCTGCCCTTACGGTTCAATGTTGCGAGCGTTTTGTCAATAAGATAATTTAGTTGAATTAATATATTGCTGTTAAAAGCGGCTCGCGTTATCTGTTTTGACGGGAGACAGGAGGGACCATGACATCGAAATCAGATGGGCAATCCGAAGACGGGCGGGCCAATACGCCTGCCGCCGTACAAGGCGGGTCGCTTGCGGTCACTCTGGGCAAGAATCCCGAGCGAATTCGTGACCATAACCGACGTGTAGTGCTTGATGTCGTGCGCCGCCACGGTCCTCTCGGCCGGATGCATATCGCCCGCCTTACGCATCTGACCGCACAGGCCATCGCCAATATCGTGGATGAGCTGGTTTCAGAGAATCTGCTCATGCAGCTGGGGCGACTGAAAACGGGGCGCGGCCAGCCGCCGATCCAGTTTGCCGTCAACCCCGAAGGTGCGATGACCATCGGTGTGGAAATGGGTTCGACGCATATGGTGACGACGGTGCTTGATCTTTCCGGCAAGCCGCGCACGCAGCATGTGCGCCCCATTCAGGATGTCAGCCCCGACAGGCTCTCCACACAATTGCGAAAAGAAGTCGATGCGGTGAAGACTTCGTTTCCCGCGCGCCTGCTCGGCATAGGCGTCGTGATGCCGGGTCCGTTTGACATTGAAGGCATGAGTTCTGTCGGCCCGACCACGCTGCCCGGCTGGTCCGGGATCGATGCAGCGGCGGTTCTGAGCGAAGCCTGCGGCGAATCCGTTCTGGTCGAAAACGACGCGAATGCCGCCGCCGTCGGCGAACGCCTGTTCGGCGCGGGACACGCGATTTCCAATTTCGCCATGATTTATTTCGGTGCCGGTATCGGGCTTGGCATGATTCAGGACGGCGCACCGTTTCGCGGCGCTTTCGGCAATGCCGGTGAAATCGGTCATATCGTCATCACGCCTAATGGGCGCAGCTGCGCCTGCGGCCAGAAGGGCTGCCTCGAAACCTATGCCTCCCTTCATACCTTGCGGGAAAAGCTTCACGCAGCAGGGATTGAGGACACCGATTTCGACGCGCTGGAAAAGCTGCATGGAAACCGCAACCCAGTTCTGATGGGCTGGGTACAGGAAGCTGCCGATCATCTGGCGCCGATGATTGCCATGATCGAAAACATTCTCGATCCCGAGACGATCATTCTGGGTGGCATGTTGCCCGATGCGATCATCGACGACCTGATCTGGCATATGGGTGGTCTGCCGATTTCGGTTGCCAGCCGCCGCGCCCGTGCGTTGCCACGAGTCATTCGAGGGCAGACGGGACAGTTCACCGCCGCCCTGGGCGCTGCATCACTACCGATGTTCGAGGCCATGACGCCGAAGCTTGATACCAATTCGGAAATCTGACCATGCTCACCGCCCTTCAGCGCATCGAGCGCCAGAAGTCGTCTCCTGCCCTCGTCCGTCTGCATCGCGCTCTAAGCAGGCTGCGCTCGACCGTCACGCTGATGCATACGGGTGCGCACCCTGACGATGAGCAGAGCGGCCTGATGGCCTATTTGCGGTTCGGACTTGGCATACGGGTGGTGATCGCCTGTTCGACACGCGGCGAAGGCGGGCAAAATGCGCTTGGCCCGGAACGCGGTGGTGCGCTCGGCGTGATCCGCAGCCGTGAGATGGAAGAAGCAGCGCGCATTCTCGATTGCGACGTGCATTGGCTCGGCCATGGTCCAGACGATTCCGTCCACGACTTCGGTTTCTCCAAGGATGGTGACGGTACCTTTGCCCACTGGGGTGAGAAGAAAACCGTCGAGCGGCTCGTACGCGCCTATCGCACCGAGCGCCCGGATATCGTGCTGCCGACCTTTCTCGATGTTCCCGGCCAGCATGGCCACCACCGCGCCATGACGCGGGCGGCGGAAACGGCCATACGGCTCGCCGCCGATCCCGAACATTTTGCCGAGGGATTGATGCCGTGGCAAGTGGCAAAATTCTATCTCCCTGCCTGGTCAGGCGGCGGCGACACCTATGATGACGAGCTTCCTCCGCCCGATACGACATTGACCGTTCACGCGGCGGGTCGCGACGCTGCGACCGGTGCCGATTACGACCGTATCGGTGAATGGTCGCGTGCCTGTCACGCCACGCAAGGCATGGGGCGCTGGCCGGAAACGCCCAAGAGCGAATGGCCGCTGCATCTGAAACTGCCGGAAAGCTGTGCTGAAACAACAATTCTTGAAGGTATTCCGGAATCTCTCGCAACACTGGCTGAGGTCGATGGACTGATACTTGAAACCCGGAAGCAGCTTCTTGACGCTCATTTGTCTGTCGAGCGGACTATTGCGGCTTTTCCTGAGCGCAAAACCATTGTCAAAAATCTTACCGGTGCTGCAAAAAGCCTGAAAACTGTACTGACCAGAGCACCGCAAGGTTTCCTCGTGCAGCACGGGCACAGGCTGAAACGCAAGCTGCAGGAAATCGACGCTGCCCTGATCGAAGCAGCGTCTTTGTTCGAGCTGGCTTATCTGGAACAAGCCATATTGCCTACAGGTGGAGAAACCCGCCTTGTTGTCGAATACGGGCCCGGAGCGACGGCCGTCGCAATAACAGCCGAACCCATATTGCCAGAAAGCTGTTCGACCGCTTGCGAGTATATGACGCCCGAGAGGGAAATTCTGGCTGTGTCACTGGCAAAAGACGCAGCACTTTCCCCGCTTTTTGAACCGGCGTGGCGGTCACTCGGTGGCAACGGACAGGCCTATATCCGGTTAAAGGCGCAATTTGACGGTCACCTGGCTGCGTGCAGCTTCGATCTCGAAGAGCCGCTTGCCATTGTTCCATCTGCCTCGTTAAGGATTGATCCGCCAGCAGTCATCATATCGGGCAAGCAGTATCCCTCGCCGATCCGGCTTGTGGTCGATGGCGAGACCGGCCAAGTCACATTCACAGCGCAAAACGGTTGGAGCGTCGGCGTAATCGGGCAGGATGCTGTTCTACACGGGTCTTTCGATCCAGAGCCCGGCTTGACTGCGCTACAGGCCACGATCAACGGACGTCTTGCATGGCAGACGCAGGTAGCCAGCTACCCGCATAACGGTAAAACCGTCTGGCGTGAGCCTGCCGTGCTGCCTGTATTGGCACTCGACGTGAAATTGCCTGATGCGCGTATCGGCTATATCGGCGCTGGGGCAGACAATGTTGGTCTTTGGCTGAAACGCATGGGATTTGATGTCACCGATGTCGAAGCACGCCATCTTTCCGGTGATCTTTCGCAATTCACCACCATCGTGGTCGGTATATTCGCCTTCGGCCTACACGCTGATCTCGCCGCAGCAACGGACAATCTGCATCGATTCGTCGAGAATGGCGGACATCTGGTGACGCTCTATCATCGTCCATCCGATGGCTGGCATCCAGATCGGACACCACCGCGAAAATTAGCCATCGGTTCCCCGTCATTGCGCTGGCGCGTTACGAATCCCCATGCCGCAGTTACAGTTCTCTATCCAGAGCATCCCTTGCTCGTCGGCCCCAATACTATCAGCGAACGTGATTGGAATGGATGGCACAAGGAACGTGGGCTTTATTTCGCTTCCGCATGGGATGACGACTATCAGCCGCTGCTTTCCATGCATGATGAGGGAGAACAGCCGCTCTTCGGCGCGCTTGTTTCAGCCAGTATCGGTAAAGGCCGCCATACGCATACGAGCCTCGTCCTGCATCATCAGCTCGACAAGCTTGTGCCCGGTGCATTCCGGCTCATCGCCAATCTGGTACAACCTGTGAGATAATTTCGTGCATATCGCTATATTGAAATATTTATGACGTTTATGTCGCTCTGGACAGAAACTATTTTCGTTATATTTCATTTCACTAATTAATTTTTCTTGAGTTCCCTTCGCCGGAAAATTCGCTCTATCTCAGCGTGTATTTGACTCATGGAGATGAATTATCATGCGCAATCTGGTACGTGTTTCTTTGACCGGTCTTTTCCTCGGTGCAAATCTTACGATGGCTTTTGCACAGGCAACGCCTGAACAGATGGAGATGGCCTATAACGCAGCTCGCAACCAGCTTGGCGTACTCCAGTACTGCCAGGAAAAGGGTTATACCGATGGCGGCGCCATCGAAATCCAGACAAAAATGATTGCGCTGATCCCCGCCCCATCTGACACCACCAAGGCCGACGCTGCCGAAGCAACCGGTAAGCAGGGTAAGGTCTCTGCGATGGGCATGGAACAGGATATTGCCACCAGCGCAAAAGCACAGAATGTCTCCGAGGAGAAGCTCTGCCAGACCATGGCTGATGCCGTTAAGCAGGCTGGCGCCCAGCTGCCGCAGTAAGGCAGATCGCAGCTTCCAAGAAAAAGAGAGCCTCGCGTAAGCGGGGCTTTTCCTTGCCTGAAGATTTATATTCGACATCGCTTAAATACAGCGTACGACGCTGTTGCAGTTTTCGTTTTTAATTCAGCACTTTATTAATCATATGCGATACTCACCTTCCGTTTACCATGCAACTTAAGAGGGTGCACATATTTGCCGGGTAGTTTGCTCTCAGGTCACAGAGACCACTAAACAAGCAAGAATGATCTCAGGAGCAACACATGACCAAGCTTATTGCACGCTTTCGTAAAAGCGAATCCGGCGCTACCGCCATCGAATACGGCCTCATAGCGGCTTTGATTGCTGTCGTCATCATCGGCGCAACGACGTCTCTCGGCACCACCATCCGCACCCAGTTCACTGCCATTGCGACCGCTATTGGTGGTGCTGGCGGCAGCTAATAGGCTCTGCAAACGCGACAATAATGCCACCGCCCTTCGGGGCGGTTTTGCTTTTTGCGGAGACGTTCTGCCTTCTCAACAGCAACTTTTGAAATCCCCACGCGTTTACTAAGTATGTGTGGAACATATTTCACGGCCTTATGCGGAGGTTTGATCACAGCTAACCAAGCTAACGCTCTGCAATCTTTATTGATTATGGGCTTCAGATAGAAACGCGCATAATCCCTCTAAATAGTGGTTCGCCGCGTGGTTATTGCGTATTCCAGCGCTGGCCCCGGCTTTTCGGGAGTAGCGAACATGTCATTGAAATCCATTTTACTGGCGCTCGGCATCGGCGCTGCCAGTCTGACGCTCAGCGGTTGTGTCTCCGAGGGTTATTACGGCTCAGGTTATAATGATCCGTACTATGTTCGCGGTGGATATGTCGGCACGGGAGTCGTTTACAATAGTGGCGGCTATTATCGGAACTACCCACGTTATCCACGCTACTATAGAGATTCACGCTACTATCGTGACCGTGATTATTATCGTTATCGCGACCGGGACCGTCCACGTCGTCCTGACACCAACAGACCGGATCGTCCGCGTCCACCGCGGCCGGACCGTCCGCCATCAGGCAACGATGGTGCAGGTCGTCCGAATCCGGGCAATCTGCCAGTTATCCAGCCGATCAGGCGTGGTCCGCATAACTGAAACAAAAACACCCGCCGAAATGCGGCGGGTGTTTTGCATAGAAGGAACCAATGTCAGAGCTTGATGACATATTCCTTGCGGGTGGTCTCGATGACTTCCCAGCTTCCCTTGAACCCCGGTCGGATGACAAAACTGTCGCCTGCAACGACTTCGCGGCTTTCGCCGCCCTCTTCGCTGATGACCGACCGGCCGGACAGGATGTGACAGAACTCCCATTCATCATATTCGATGCGCCATTTTCCGGGCGTACTCTCCCATATGCCTGCAAAGAGTGTGCCCTCGGCATTCTCCTCCAAATTCCACGTGCGGAATTTCGGGGCACCGGAAATAATGCGCTCCAGTAGCGGCGCGCCTTCCTCCGGTTCGATGCCGGTCAGGTCGAAATCGAGAAACCGGCTCATGGATCAGACCTTTGCCAGCGCCTGCTCAATATCGGCAATGATATCGTCCGCATCCTCGATACCGATAGACAGGCGCACCACGTCCGGGCCAGCGCCAGCCGCCACCTTCTGCTCATCACTCAGCTGACGGTGGGTGGTGGATGCCGGGTGGATGACCAGCGAGCGCGTGTCGCCAATATTGGCCAGCAGCGAGAACAGGTCGAGGCTGTCTACGAACTTTACGCCCGCGTCGTAACCGCCCTTGAGACCGAAGGTAAACACCGAACCGGCACCCTTCGGCGCATATTTCTGCTGGAGCGCATGAAATTTATCATGCGGCAGCCCGGCATAATTTACCCACGACACTTTCTCGTGGCCATGCAGCCAGGATGCGACCTTCAGAGCATTGTCGCTGTGACGCTGCATGCGCAGCGGCAGGGTTTCCGCGCCGGTGAGAATCTGGAAGGCGTTGAACGGCGAAATCGCCGGGCCGAAATCGCGCAGACCCAGCACTCGGGCAGCGATTGCAAAGGAAATATTGCCAAAGGTCTTGTGCAGTTCCAGACCCGCATAATCCGGACGCGGTTCGGTCAGAAGCGGATAATTGCCGGACTTCGCCCAGTCGAATGTACCGCCATCGACCAGAATGCCGCCCATGGAATTGCCATGACCACCGATAAACTTGGTCAGCGAGTGAACGACGATATCCGCACCATGTTCGATCGGGCGCACCAGATAAGGCGATGCAAGCGTGTTGTCCACGATCAGTGGCAGGCCGTTTCTGTGCGCAATTTCGGCGATAGCCTCGATGTCCACCACGATGCCGCCCGGATTGGCGAAGCTTTCGATAAAGATGGCACGTGTCTTGCTGTCGATCTGCTTTGCAAAATCGGTCGGGTTGGTGGCATCGGCCCAGCGGACCTGCCAGCCGAAGGACTTGAACGACTGACCGAACTGATTGATCGATCCGCCGTAAAGCTGGCGCGCGGCGACGAAATTGTCACCCGGTTGAAGCAGCGTATGGAAAACAAGCAACTGCGCTGAGTGACCGGATGCAGTCGCTACAGCCGCCGTACCGCCTTCGAGTGCGGCAATGCGCTCTTCCAGAACTGCGGTCGTCGGGTTTGTGATGCGCGTATAGATATTGCCGAACGCCTGCAGGCCGAATAATGAAGCTGCGTGGTCCGCATCTTCAAATACGAATGAGGTCGTCTGATAGATCGGCGTTGCGCGGGCACCTGTCGTCGGATCGGGCTTTGCCCCTGCGTGAACGGCAAGTGTTTCAATTCCGGGAGAGCGTTTCGACATCATTTCCTCCTGTGTCCCAAACCCCAAACAGGTCTGGAACCTAGGCTGTACAGCGAGGAAAGCAAAGGAGGATTTTCCGCCAAATACTGGATTCGCAGAAATTAAATCCGAAAGCTCTCATCAACCGATCAGGCGGGGATATTCGATTGCCGGACAGCGGTCCATGATGACGGTCAAACCTGCTTCGCTGGCACGATTTCCAGCCTCTTGGTGCACGACACCCATCTGCGTCCAAAAGATCTTCGGGCGGTGCTTCATTGCAAGGACTTCCTCCACGATACCTGGCAGCGAATAAGGCTCACGGAAGACATCCACCATATCGACCGGCTCTTTGATATCAGCCAGACGCGCCACGACGCGCTGGCCATGAATGTGTTTTCCCACCTGCCCCGGATTGACCGGAATCACGCGGTATCCCTTGGAAAGCAGGAATTCCATCACGCCATTGCTCGGGCGCTCCGGCTTCGGTGATGCGCCAAGAAGCGCAATCGTTTTGACGGAACGGAGGATCTCGCGGATCTGATCGTCGGAAGGGTTTTGCATTTTATCCTCTTCGGTCGCTGGAGCGAGCGCTTGCATGAAGGGTGGCGCTCCCTTTATTGATAAATAAATTTGGGAGGAGCGCATGAATATCAATACCGCGCAGGAGCGGAATGCCGCCATGGTGGCAAGCCGGTCGTTGAGCCCTGTCATGAACATTGAAGAGCTGCGCGCATTCTTGAAGCGCGAGTTTCCGCAACTTGGCAACGCTTTCGAGATCACGGCAATTGGTGACGGTTCCGCAACCATGCAGCTTAATGCCGATGAACAACATTTGCGCCCCGGCGGTACTGTGTCCGGCCCTTCGCTTTTTGCACTCGCCGATGTGACGGCCTATGCAGCCATACTGGCCCATATTGGCCCGGTGGCACTGGCCGTGACAACGAACCTGAACATCAACTTTCTGCGTAAACCCTCTCCCGGCACGGTCGAGGCCGTCGCACACCTCCTGAAACTCGGCAAACGGCTTGCAGTGCTCGATATCAGCCTGACCGATGGTACAAGGGGCGAGCTGGTGGCCCATGCAACGGCAACTTACTCGATCCCGCCGCGATAAAGCATTCAAAAAAATATATGGTATTATAATACCAAACATTTAACACATTGATTTTACTGTATTTTTAAAACAAAGCTCTGAATATAAGACTTGACGCCCACTCGGACATTGTGTATCGACCCGCCAGTGAGTTGAGCAGAAGTTATCTTTTGCCCGCTCGTTCGGGTTGGACACGATCCAACACAAGCAACAAAAAAAGCCCTGATTTTCAAGATCGGGGATTAAGTCAAGGAAGACTTCAATGGCAACTTTCTCTCAGAAGCCGGCTGAAGTGGTGAAGAAGTGGGTGCTGATCGACGCCGAAGGCCTCGTGCTCGGCCGTCTCGCCACCATCGTCGCCAATCGCCTGCGCGGCAAGCACAAAGCAACCTTCACCCCGCACGTTGACGATGGCGACAATGTCGTAATCATCAATGCCGACAAGGTTGTTCTGACCGGCAAGAAGTACACCGACAAGGTCTATTACTGGCACACCGGTCATCCGGGCGGCATCAAGGAGCGCACTGCTCGCCAGATTCTCGAAGGCCGTTTCCCGGAACGCGTCGTCGAAAAGGCCATTGAGCGTATGATCCCGCGCGGTCCGCTCGGCCGTCGCCAGATGAAGAACCTGCGCGTCTATGCAGGCCCGAACCATCAGCAGGAAGCTCAGCAGCCGGAAGTCCTCGACGTCGCCGCGCTGAACCGCAAGAACAAAGGGAATGCATAATCATGGCTGAGCAGCTCAACTCGCTCGAAGAACTCGGCACTGTTGCCAAGACCGAAGCTGCCGCTCCGGTTCATATCCAGAAGCTGGACGCACAGGGCCGCGCTTATGCCACCGGCAAGCGTAAGGACGCCGTTGCACGCGTATGGGTCAAGCCGGGCACCGGCAAGATCACCGTCAACGACAAGGAATTCGAAAAGTATTTCGCACGTCCGGTCCTGCAGATGATCCTGCAGCAGCCGATCGTTGCTTCGAATCGCGCTGGTCAGTTCGACATCGTTGCCACCGTTGCCGGTGGCGGTCTCTCCGGTCAGGCCGGTGCTGTTCGTCACGGCATCTCCAAGGCCCTCACCTACTACGAACCGGGCCTGCGCACGGTTCTCAAGAAGGGTGGCTTCCTGACCCGCGATAGCCGCGTTGTTGAACGTAAGAAGTACGGTAAGGCCAAGGCTCGCCGTTCGTTCCAGTTCTCCAAGCGCTAATGCGCTTAGGGCCAGTTCTCCAAGCGCTAGTATCTATCGCTTCAGAGCTTACGGAAAAGCGGACCTTCGGGTCCGCTTTTTTGTTTCATTCAATGCCGGATTTCAGCCGCCCCAACTGCGGATGGACTTGCGGTTGATCTCAAGCTGTTTTTCAGGCGATTGTTTGTAATAATCGGGTGCCAGCCCGGAAACCCAGTCGCCATAGCTCGGATTGGGTAGCATGAAGAACTTCGTCCCGAAGGCTTCGCGATTGGCTTCTACGAATGTGCGTCGCTGCTGATTGTTCTTGTGATAGGTCGCAGCTCCAAAGTCGTTGAGATTGTCACCGACGTAAACGACAACATCAAAGCCATCTGCTTTGACGGCATCGAAACGGCTCTGCTTGTTGGACTGACCGCCATTCAACAAAAGTGTTTTCGCAGATACGCCGGGGAACCCCAGTTTTCTTATGTTTGCTGCCGTTGGCTCAAATGACTTCGCATCGCGGTTCGTGACATAGAACATCGTGCCGCCATTCGCGTTGACATGTCTGGCAAACTCCACGGCACCTGCAATTGGACCTGCCTGTTCGGCAGCCATCCAGCGCGCCCATGTCTTCTCCGTGTAGGGCACGCTTTGTTTGACTCGCCATCCGGCATAGGCGGTATTATCGATCATGGTCTCATCGAGATCGACGATCACAGCCTTCCGCCTTCCCTTTGTCGGTTTTGCTGCATCGAAAGCCTGACGCGCACCGTTGAACGTCTGATAGGCCAGCGCATCATACTCGCCTGACTGCTGCATCCAGTTGATTGCGCTTACATTCTGCTGCTCCAGCTGAAATCTGGCCGTACGCTGATCCGTTGCACAATCCGCAAGAGAAGCAGAACAAGCAACAATGACCGAAATAGTAAGTAAAGTTCTTCGCATAATGTCCCTCTTTGAAAGAGGGCTATTAGCGCCGATGAATTCCCGCGCCTCAATCGCCGATATGTGCCCTCAACATTGTGGGCGGCAGTGCAGCTTCATCACAGTTGCAAGCCGGTTCGATAGTCGTCATGAGTATAAAAAAGCTGAAACCTCTCCGACCACTTTCACGAACGGATAAGCCCATGTCCTCGTCTGCAGCACCAAGCCGCTTTGCGGTCACACCGGAGCCTCCTTATCTGATCGTCACCTTCGCTTCGCAGCGTATCATCGGCGAGGATGATGGCTATGGCGAGATGGCGGTTCAGATGGGAGAACTTGCAGCGAAGCAGCCGGGCTATCTCGGCATTGAAAGCGCGCGTGACGCGGAAGGCTTCGGCATCACCAATTCTTTTTGGGCAGACGAAGCCAGCATCCATGCATGGAAGCGCGAAGTGGACCATCTGGTGGCGCAGAAGCTCGGGCGCCAGAAGTGGTATGAAACCTATCGCGTGCGTATCGGTCGCGTAGAGCGTGCTTATGGATTTGATGCCAAAAGCGAATGAAACCGCTATAGAAATCTAACCTTATCCAGGTAACAGCCATGCCTTCAAAGACTATCGACCACGCGATTACTGCCCGCAGCCTGACAAGCGCAGCAACGGACCCGACCCACGCCGGTGTATTGTCGTTCATGCGGCGTATGTACACGAAGTCGCTGAAGGGCGCAGACGCCGTTGTCTGGGGTATTCCGTTCGATGCAGCCGTATCCAATAGGCCCGGCGCACGTTTCGGTCCGCAGGCGATCCGGCGGGCGTCGGCGATCTTCGACAATGATCCGCAATACCCGTTCGAGCGCGACCTTTTCGAGAATCTCTCCGTCATCGACTACGGCGACTGCCTGCTCGACTATGGCAATCACACCAAGACCCCTGCCACTATTGAACGCGAAGCGACAAAAATCCTGAAATCGGATGCGTTTCTGCTAACGCTTGGCGGCGATCATTTCATCACATGGCCGCTGCTCAAGGCCCATGCCGCGAAATATGGTCCGCTGGCACTCGTTCAATTCGACGCGCATCAGGATACGTGGTTCGACGATGGCAAGCGCATCGATCACGGCTCTTTCGTGGCCCGCGCGGTGCGCGATGGCATTATCGATCCCGCTCACTCGATCCAGATCGGTATCCGCACGCACGCGCCAGAAGATTGCGGCATCAAGATCATTTATGGCCATGAGGTCGAGGACATGCCGGCCGCAGCGATTGCCGATGAAATCCTGAAACGCACCGATGGCAGGAAGACATATCTGACCTTCGACATCGACTGCCTTGATCCGGCCTTCGCACCAGGAACCGGTACACCGGTCGCAGGCGGACCGTCGTCTGCAAAAATGCTGTCTGTCCTGCGCAAGCTGACGGCTCTTGACTTTGTGGGCGCAGATGTGGTCGAGGTTGCACCGGCCTATGACCATGCCGATATAACAGCAATCGCGGGAGCGACGATCGCAATGTATTATCTGGGCCTTCTGGCTGAGAAGAAAGAACGACGATGAGCCGCTTGTTCATAAATTGATTCAAGCAGCTCGAAAACTGATTCCGAATATTGTCGTAACTTTCTGAATTCAAAGGCAAAATGCATGAAACCGAAAATCTTCATCGATGGCGAACACGGCACCACTGGCTTGCAGATCCGCACCCGTCTGGCCGAACGCGACGATCTTGAAGTGATCTCCATTCCGGAAGCCGAGCGGCGCAACAAGGACTTGCGCGCCGACTATCTGCGCGCAGCCGATATTGCGATCCTGTGCCTGCCGGACGATGCTTCCAAGGAAGCGGTTTCCCTGCTCGAAGGCCACAATTCGACCCGCATCATTGATACTTCGACTGCTCATCGCGTGCACCCGGACTGGGCCTATGGTTTCGCCGAACTGGCCAAGGGCCAGCGTGAACGTATCGCCGGCGCCCGCCTGGTCGCCAATCCGGGTTGCTATCCGACGGGTGCAATCGCGCTTGTCCGCCCGCTGCGCGATGCGGGCCTGCTGCCTGCCGACTATACCGTCAGCGTCAACGCCGTTTCGGGCTATACGGGCGGCGGCAAACAGATGATCGCGCAGATGGAAGACAAGAACCATCCGGAGCATCTTGCTGCAAACAATTTCCTCTACGGCCTGCCGCTCAAGCACAAGCACGTGCCGGAACTGCAATTGCATGGCCGTCTGGATCGCCGCCCGATCTTCAGCCCCAGCGTCGGACGCTTCCCGCAGGGCATGATCGTGCAGGTCCCTCTGTTCCTGACCGGACTAGAGGGAACGCCGTCGCTTGCAAAGGTTCATGCCGCACTGACAGAGCATTATGCCGGTCAGGACATCGTCGAAGTCGTGCCACTTGAAGAAAGCACCAGTCTGGCGCGTGTCGATGCGGAAGAGCTTGCCGGCAAGGACGGTATGAAGCTTTTCGTCTTCGGCACTGAAGGCGATGGAGAGGTCAATCTGGTGGCGCTGCTCGACAATCTCGGCAAGGGCGCATCGGGCGCAGCCGTTCAGAACATGAATCTCATGCTCGGCAAAGTCTGATGATGAAGAAGCCGGTATTTCCTATCGAATGGAGTATCGGCTCATTCGAGCCTCTGGCGGATACGCATTCAAGCCTCGTCTGGAAGGTCGAACGCACTGATCATCCAGGCGAGGTTTTTGTCATCAAGCAGTTGAAACCGGCCGGAATGGAAGAGCTGCGCGGCGCGCATTATCTCGACTGGCAGAACGGCCATGGTGCGGCGCGATTATACGACCTCAATGGTACATCGATGTTGCTCGAACATGCGGGCGACTATCACCTTGATGAGCACCTGAAACGCGGCAAGGATGCCGAATGTCTGCTGATATTCGGCGAGGTTCTGAACGCGCTGCATACGCCCTCTCCTGCTCCGATACCGGCTGACTTACAACCCTTGGACAGGCATTTTTCTGGTCTCTTCGCCGTGACGAATGAAAGTCCGATCTATGCGGAAGGCACGGCGGTCGCGAAACACCTGCTGGCAACGCCGCACGAGGCCATTCCGCTACATGGCGATATTCACCATGAGAACATCATCAGGGGACCACGCGGCTGGCTCGCCATCGACCCGCACGGACTTGTCGGCGATGCCGCCTTCGATGCAGCAAATATATTCTACAATCCGCTCGACCGGGATGATCTCTGCCTCGACCTTGAGCGCGCCCGGCACATGGCAGAGCATTTCGCGCCGATCATCGGGCGCGAACCCGCCTACATTCTGGATTATGCCTTCGCCTATGGCTGTCTCTCAGCCGCGTGGCACCGCGAAGACGGCAATGACGCAGACGAAGCGCGGGAACTGAAGATCGCTTCCGCGCTCAGGCACCTGCGCCAGACGGTTTATCCTTCATAGGCACCTTTGGTTGCACGCCAGTGCGCAACCGCGAAAGCCAGCACGATCAGCGCAAAGAACTGGTGCGTCAGGCCCAGATGCAGTGGAACGCTCATCAGAAGCGTGGCAATGCCGATGACAGCCTGCATGAGAACCAGTGCGACGAGAACGATAGTGCGGCGCGCATGGGTCGTACCCGGGGCCTGCTTCCAAACCTGCAAGGAATGCAGGACCGTCAGAACCAGAACCGTGTAGGCGAACATGCGGTGCACGAACTGCACCGTCTTCGGGTTTTCGAACAGGTTGCGCCACCATGGCGACTGGATGAACAGGTCGGACGGGATGACGGCGCCATCCATCAGCGGCCAGGTATTATAGGTCAGGCCGGCATGAAGCCCGGCCACCAGACCACCCAGATAAATCTGCACTAGTACGGCAAACACGATCCATCCGGCAAAGCGCTGGATCGACCTTTCTGCCGGTCGCTCACTGTAGGTGACAAGCCCGCGCGCAATATAGAACACCGCTGTGATGATGATACAGGCTGTCGTCAGATGGATCGCCAGACGATACTGGCTAACACTTGTCAGCTCACTGAGACCGGAAGCGACCATCCACCAGCCGATAGCGCCTTGCAGGCCGCCGAGTGCAAGCAGGCCCAGCATGCGGTATTTGAGGCCGCCCTTGAGACGCCCTGTCACCCAGAAGAAAGCCAGCGGAACAGCAACCAGAAAGCCGACAAAGCGCGCCAGCATACGGTGCGCCCACTCCCACCAGAAGATCGACTGAAAAGCTTCAAGGGACATGCCCTTGTTGATCTGCTGGTATTGCGGAATCTGGCGGTACTTGTCGAACTCCTCCAGCCATTCGGCGTGGTTAAGCGGCGGAATGACACCATGAATGGGCTTCCATTCGGTGATCGACAGACCTGATCCCGTCATGCGGGTAGCCCCGCCGACCATCACGATGGCAATCAGCACGACGAACACCGCATAAAGCCAATAACGCACAAGGCGACGGTCGTGGTCCTCTTTCGATGACCTGGAACCCTGCCCTACACGCTGCGCCGTTGCTGCCGTCATGCCATTCACCCTTCAATATTGAGCCGAAGGATACATGCCGCATAGGCGAACCCGTTACAAGTTGCCACCACGCGACATGCCGCCGCGTTTTTGCCCTTTCGCTACCCCTTCTCACGCGCTAGTGATGTGCCGGGAAAAGGAGAACTGCGCCATGCCCGTTCGGCTGAAGAAACTGATCGGTACTTTTTTGCTGGTTTCACTGGTCATCATCTATGCGGTGTTCGCGACCATTATCGCCGTGGCGCATCTCGCTGAATCGAGCGCATGGGTGCACCTCCTTTATTTCTTCGTGACCGGCATTCTCTGGGTTCTGCCAGCCATGGGCATCATCTGGTGGATGGCGCAACCGCCACGCAAGAAGCAACATTAATCCCATTTGAGGATGCTGCAGACGATGGCGGGTGAAGTTGCAGCATACATTCTTACAGATTTCAGCGATATTAGCCGGCTCTGGAGCGATCCCGCGGCTATTCACGGTGCGCCACAATCGTTCGCATGGATCGATAGTTGGCGCGCAATCGTCAATGCCGACAGTTTCGTCATCGGGCTCTTTGACGGCGATGGTCCAATCCTGCTCGTGCCGCTGGAAGTCGTAAGCCAGAGCGGCGCGAAAATTGCGCGCTATCCCGGCGGGAGCCACGCCAATTGCAATTTCCCGTGGCTGCGAAAGGAATATGACGGCCTCCTCGGACCCGAGATGGTCCGGCAACTGATCGAGAAAATCCGCAAAGCACGGCCCGACATCGACGCACTGTCACTGACACGCCAGCTATCGGAACTGCAAGGCGTGACCAACCCGCTGCTCACTCTTAGAAAAGCGCCCAACCCAAATCCGGTTCTCGCCGCCTCGCTTGGTGGTGGCTTCGATGCCGTGCTTGATCGCGCCAATCGCAAGCGAAAGCTGAAAAAGCATCGCCAGCACAGTCGTCGCTACGAAGAAAGCGGTGGCTGGAGAATTGCTGAGCCTCAGAACCAAGCGGAAGCAAACACGGTTCTCGATCTTTATTTTGCGATGAAGGCCCAGCGCTTCCGGAAGATGGGAATCCGTGATCCTTTCGCCGATGAGAATGTGCGCAATTTCTTCAAAGCTTTCTTCGGCGAAGGATTGGCGAAGGGGCGGAATCTGCATGAGCTGCGCTTTCTTGAAGTTGGCGGAACCCTGCGTTCGATCATCGGAAAGCTGTTTGGCGATGCAGGCCCTACCGTCGAGTTCGCCGCGATCGCAGAAGACGAACTGACTTCCGCCAGTCCGGGTGAATTTCTCTTCTTCGAGGATATCAGCCGCAGTTGCGACGAAGGCCGTTCGATCTACAGTTTCGGTATCGGTGATGAGCCGTACAAGCGCGAATGGTGCGACATCGAGCTCACGATCTATGACACGCTGGTACCGCTTTCCGCCAAAGGAAAGCTTTTCACGGCGCTGCAATCAGTCCGCAATGCCATTGCCGGAAGTCTCAAGCGCAATCCGCGTCTTTGGGGCCTTGCCAAGACACTGCGCAGCAGGTTCGCAAGAAGGTAGAGGTGCTTAGCAATCTGATTCAGAAACAAGGTCTAAGACGCTGTTCAAGAATCGTATTTGGCAATCAGACGGTTTCGTCCATCAGAATGACGACGTCTTCATAACCACCCTGATCGAGATCGAGAGCAGCCAGCGCAACGCCCTTGTCATCCGGATCGACGATACTCATCACGACGGACGCAGGTCCATCGGCAATGCGTCGAATCTGCTCCGAAGATGACGGACCGCATTCCACCACAACGAAATCATAGACCGTTTCCAGCGCATCCAGAATGAGCGGCAGGCGATCAGCAGAACGCATGGCGGTTTCAGGATCGGCCTCGCCCAGCGGAACGACATGAGCCTGCGAGAACCGGTCACTGTGGATGACCTCATTGAAGCGGCGCTCGCCGGACAGAAGATCGGTAATGCCCGGCAGATGAGTACCGTCCAGCATGGCAAGCCCAACAGTCCCTTGCGCGGTCATATCCACGAGAATTGCACGTTTGCCACGGTCGGCAAATTCACGCAGCAGACGCACCGCTCCCGCTGATGCTTTATCGCCTTCTGGAGACACGACCACGATACGTTTCAGCTTTCCGCCGGACAGCAGATCGGCAACAGCCTCCACACCATTGGGATTGCGTGGTCTCATCTCGCGTTGCTTGGTCTCACCTTGCTTTATCATGGGAAACTCCTCCACGGATTTCCTCGTTTCGGAAACCGGCGGCTTCGCCGCAAACGGCATAGTCCATGAACGGCGTCGCGCCAGAATTGTTTCCTCGGAAACGCTATCAGGCCGTTCGAATCTCGACGGCGGCACGGCAGCCGCTTCAGCGGCAGCAGCAATAACCGGCATTTCGATTTCCTCGACCGCTGCAACCCTTTGACCATCCGTCGTCATGAACGCACGTCCGCTGAACAATTCACGCAAGAGAACGAAAATCGACAGCAAAAGCAGGCCAGCCGCAAAGGTTGAACCGACAATCGGCAATATCATTGGATAATAGGGAACTGCGGGTGCTTCGGCGGAAGAGAAAACCCGAGCATCAACCGGCACATAATTGCGGTCGGTACGCGACGCAGCTTCGCGATAGCGCGTCAGATAGGTTTCGAGAAGCTGGCGCTGTGCCGTCGCCTCGCGCTCCAATGCGCGCAACTCAACTTCCTGATCGCCCGCTTGCGCCGCCTGTGCCTTCACGCGGTTGAGTTCACGATTGAGTTCTTCTTCGCGCAGCTTTGCCGTTGAGACTTCATTATCAAGACTCGCAACGAGCTTGCGGCCTTCAATCCTGATCTGCTGGTCGAGATCGGCAAGCTGCGAGCGTAGTGCCTTGATGCGGGGATGCCCCTCCAGAAGTGTCGTCGAAAGGTCGGCGATCTGGGCGTTGAGCTGAATGCGTCTTTCCGCAAGGCGCTGCATCATACCGGAAGCAATTACATCCGGCAGCGTATCGATGGGAGCACCGGAGGCCAGCGATTTACGAATGCTTTCCGCCTTTGCTTCTGCGGAAGCGCGGCTGGTGCGGACCCGTGTCAGTTCGGTCGAGACTTCCGAGAGCTGTTGTGTCGCAATCGTACTGTTGCTCTGCCCGGTCAAAAGCCCGCGCGAAGCACGATAATCCGCAACCTTCTTTTCCGCATCGCGGACGCGGTTGCGCAGGTCGTCAATTTCGGGTGCGAGCCAGCCGGTGGCATCGTCATTCGACTCCAGCTTCGCGGCCTGCTGAAACAGGATGTATTGATTGGCAAGCGCATTGGCGATGGTCTTCGCCGTCTCAGGACTTGCCGAATTATATTGCACCACGACGACGCGCGAGGCGGTCACAGCAAAAACCTGCATGTTCTTGCGAAGCTTCTGTAGAACGCGCTCTTCCGGGGTCAGCCGTGCGGGATCGGTCCGCATGCCGAGCATGATGAGAACGCGGGTCCACGGCTTCACTTCCGTCGTCGTGAAGGCTTCGTTGCTGGTCAGCTTGAGTTCGTCGGAAACTTTCTTGAGAAGATCGCCGGAGGAGAATACCTCGACCTGGCTCTTCACGCCTTCGGCGTCGAAGACAGGCCGCTCAGCTGCTGTTTCGCCATTGGGACGGGTATAGACGGATTCGCGGGCCTCTATCATGATGCGCGCTTCAGCGCGATAGTCCGGCGTCAGAAGAAGGCAGATGGCCCACGCTGCTGCCGCCATGAGAAGCGCACCAACGACAATGAACAGCCAGTGACGGAGCAAGCTGGAGAACAGCGCGCCGATATCAATATCTGCGTCCCTTGATAACGGATCGACTTCTGCCATTCCCCATTCTCCATGGACTTCGCGAGTGCGCTTGCGCGCGTAATCGCTCTCGCCCGCGTGGGGTAATGCACCCCCGAATCTGGCCGGAAGGTAAAGGAACAAGGTAACCAGAGGGTTAAGCAGGATAAGTTCCCAACAGTTGGCGAGCTACAAAGTTTTTGCGCCGAACCCCGTCTTCTTTACCAGCCATTAACCCTAATCAATCGATAACGCTTGCAACCGATATTCGTAATCGCGCTGTCAGTACCGCGTCGATTGCGTTCGTAAGAAATATTGCTTTTCGGAAGAACCGAGGCGGAAGATGACGGCGAAGACAATTCATAACAAGCGCAAAGGCCACGCTCTGCTCGTGGCGCTCGGCCTTGCCGCCATGACGCTTTCCGCCTGCTCCAGCTATCGCCCTGCCCCGCCTGCGTTCCACGAGGCGCTGAACCAGCCTTACATGCTGGATGCTGGTGATCGCATACGTATTACGGTGTTCGAGCAGCCGAGCCTCACAAATACCTATAGCGTCGATCAGGCTGGCTATATCGCCTTCCCGCTCGTCGGCAGCATTCCGGCACGCGGC
This sequence comes from Ochrobactrum sp. XJ1, assembly GCF_024701725.1. Classification (NCBI taxonomy): domain Bacteria; kingdom Pseudomonadati; phylum Pseudomonadota; class Alphaproteobacteria; order Hyphomicrobiales; family Brucellaceae; genus Ochrobactrum; species Ochrobactrum sp. XJ1. The sequence continues at coordinate 233,613 of NZ_VDGD01000003.1, read as the reverse complement.
AAGACGTCCAAGCAGCTCGAAGGCATCATCGCATCGAAGTTGCGTGGCGGTTATCTGCGCGACCCCGACGTCAGCGCGGAAATCGACCGCTATCGCCCGATATTTGTGATGGGTGAAGTCGGCGCCGCTGGCCAGTATTCCTATGTTCCGGGCATGACCGCGCAAAAGGCAATCGCCGCTGCTGGTGGTTTCAGCCCACGCGCCAATCAGGAGAATGTCGACATCACGCGCCAGTTCAACGGCAAGGTTCTGACTGGTCGCGTGCTGATTTCCGATCCAATCCTGCCGGGCGACACGATCTATGTGCGCGAACGTCTGTTTTGATGGCGATTGATGGCTGATGACACCAATGCCTCCCCACTGCGTATCATCCACTGTTTCCGCGAACCGACCGGCGGGCTCTTCCGTCATGTTCGCGATCTCGTGGGCCTGCAGGCGGAAAAAGGCCACGCAGTCGGCATCGTCTGCGATGCCACGACAGGCGGCCCGCGCGAAGACGCGCTTCTGGAAGAATTACGGCCAAAGCTCACGCTCGGCCTTCATCGCATTGCTATGCAGCGCCATGTCGGACTGGGCGACGCAGCGGCAGCGTACAAAGCATATCGCATCATCAAGAAATTGCAGCCGGACATATTGCACGGACATGGCGCCAAAGGTGGCGTCTATGCACGTTTGTTCGGCTCAGTCTTACGGGTTTTTAGGTCTCGCGTAGCCCGTATCTATTCACCGCATGGCGGTAGTCTGCATTTCGACCGGAAGACGCGCCGCGGCGGCGCTGTCTTTCTGGTTGAGAGAATGCTGGCTCCCATGACCGATGCAGTGATGTTCGTTTCCAACTTCGAAAAGCGTATCTACGAAGAAAAGGTAGGGCGGCCCTATGGCCTCCACGCCGTCGTTTATAACGGCCTGGCCGAGGACGAGTTCATCCCGGTTGCCGATGCGCCCGATGCCAGCGATTTTCTCTTTGTCGGCACGATGCGTGAACTGAAGGGACCAGACCTCCTGATCCGTGCCCTTGCGCGCCTGCGCGACCAGCACCAGCGCATTTTCACGGCGACGATGGTGGGAGATGGTGCGGAAAAGCCCGATTTCATCAACCTGACCGACGAACTGGGAATTTCCGGACAAATTCGCTTTCTGCCCGGAATGGCTGCGCGAGAATCTTTTGCTTTGGGGCGAATAATGGTGGTTCCATCGCGTGCCGAAGCATTTCCCTATATCGTGCTGGAAGCGCTCGCCGCCGGAAAGCCTGTCATCGCCAGCAATGTCGGCGGCATTCCCGAGGTGTTCGGACCTCGTTCCTCGGCGCTGGTGGAGCCCGAGGAGGAGGCACTTGCGAACAGGATGCTGGACGCTGCAGATGATCTCACAACGTTTCGAGCCGCGATGCCGGATGTGACCCGGCTGCACGAGCGCTTCAGCCAGCAATCCATGGCGCACTCGATCGAGACAATCTATTACGAGGCGCATCCGGATCGAGCCATCCCGGAAGACTGACGGATACTTCCCTCAGCCCACCATCGCAGCGAAGGGTTCGGACGCAGATACCGACCGCTCGAACTGTGACCGAAACCCGCCACGCGCCGCAAAATAGACATAGTGGAATGCGTCGGCACGCCCGCCGATGAGCGAAATATCCTCGCGTTGCCATTCCCAGGGTAGCATGTCGAGCTTGTCTTCGAATGGGTCTGATATGGTTGCCGACCAGAAAGCAGCAATGCCATTAGGCTTCAGTGCCCTTTTCACCAGCCTCAGACCGTCATCTTCATAGATTGCGCCATTGGCATCGCGGACGGTAAAATCCGGTCCATTATCCGTGTCCATCAATATGGCATCATATCGACCAGGCTCTGCGCTAAGAACATCCATCACGTCGGCGACCCGAACATCGACACGCGGATCGTTCAATGGATGGTTGGCCAGATGACCGATATGGGTCCGGTTCCACTCCACGATCTCGGGGACGAGCTCGCAAACTGTTACCCTCGTATCGGGGCCGAGCAAATCAAGTGCCGCCCGAAGCGTGAAGCCCATGCCAAGTCCGCCGATAAGCATATGTGACACTTTCCGTCCGTGCAAGCGAAGCGACCTTTCAGCCAGCACGGTTTCGGACTGGAAATTGACGTTGGACATCAATTCCAGGCCGTTATAGCGAATTTCATAGATGTGATCGCGTTTTCGCAACAAAATTTCATCGCCGGCATGATTGCCCGCTCTAGCCAGTTCGGCCCAGATAGTCATGATCAACCCTAGAGCGCCCTCCAAAACACTAGAACGGTTTAGATAAAGCGCCTTAAAACAAACAGTTAATGCGACCTTGAAAGATCGCAGCGTGAATTGCTGTCATCAGGATTTTTTGGGTCGCTGAGCGGTCAGGCGCGCAGCAACCCCATGACATCGTCTGATCTGGTGCCGATCAGGAGCGGAAACAAAGCTGGTCTGTTGGCGGCAACATGTGCCGAACAGTTTGACGGCAAAATGCCGCCCGCAGCTTTATCTTCCAACGGTTTCATATCACCGTCCTAGGCAATATAATTAGACAAGGCAAGCCTTGCACTGGCTTGGCTTGCGACAACTGGCGCGTATCGGCTCCTGCAGCCAATGCTGTATCAATACGGACGGAGATCATGCTATTTTAGCCGTTACTAACAGTAACAGCTTTCAACCGAGTATTTAATTGAGTGTTTACCTAAGTCAAAAGCTTGTCACGCGACATTTATATTCTGCTTAGGATTCTCGGTCTAATTACTACGCTGTCATTTTACGATCAGGGGCAATGTTGTGCGAGATAATGATGCGCTTTCTCCTTTTGGCCGCAAAGCCATAGAAGCCAGCAGCAAGCAGGAGTCCGGACAAGATTCCAAGCCGAAAGGCCCGGTGAAGCTTAGCCCACTGGCGCGCCAGATGGCTGAACAATATCAGCACGATACGTTTTCGCCGCTGATGCTGAGCGGCGTCATGCGCATGGTAGAGTTCGGGCTTGTGTTTTGCTCCGGCATTCTGAGCTTTCTGCTTTATGTCGGCATCCGCACACATCTGGTTTTCTACTATCCCCTTATCATGGTTGTGGGCGGTGCGCTTTTTGTCCTGCTGATGGAAATCAACGACGGTTACCAGATCAATATATTGCGTAGTCCCGGTCGCTATCTGCGGCGGCTTTTCATTAGTTGGGCAGCCGTGCTTGGCACCCTTGCCATTGCCGGTTTTCTGCTGAAAGCTTCGTCCGATTTCTCGCGCGGCTGGTTCCTTTATTGGGCGCTCAGCGCCTGCGTCCTGCTTTTAATTGCCCGTATCTTCGTCGCCTGGAAAATCAAGCGCTGGGCACGCAATGGCACAATGGAGCGCCGCGCTGTCATCGTCGGCGGTGGCCCCAATGCAGAAGCGCTTATCCGCTCGCTCGAACAGCAGCCTGACAACGATATCCGTATCTGCGGCATCTTCGATGACCGTGATGACAAGCGCTCACCACCCATCGTTGCTGGCTATCCCAAGCTCGGCAATATCAACGAACTGATCGAATTTGCCCGTATCGCCCACATCGACATGCTGATCGTATCGCTGCCGATCAGCGCCGAAGCCCGCGTGCTGGCACTACTCAAGAAGCTATGGGTTCTCCCGGTCGATATCCGGCTGTCAGCGCTCAACAACCACCTGCGCTTCCGCCCGCGCTCCTATTCCTATGTCGGCGCGGTGCCGATGCTGGATATTTTCGACAAGCCTATCAACGATTGGGATTCTGTTGCCAAGCGCATCTTCGACGTTGCCTTCAGCATTGTTGGCATCGTTCTTCTGTCGCCGATCATGATCGGCACGGCGATTGCCATCAAGCTGGACAGCAAGGGCCCTGTGATCTTCAAACAGAAGCGGCATGGCTTCAATAATGAAGTTATCAATGTCTGGAAGTTCCGGTCCATGTACACTGAGATGTGCGACCCCACCGCCAAGCAGGCTGTTACCAAGAACGACCCTCGCGTCACCCGCGTCGGACGCTTCATTCGCAAAGCCTCGATTGATGAGCTGCCGCAGTTCTTCAATGTTCTCGCCGGTTCCCTGTCGCTCGTCGGCCCGCGCCCGCATGCAGTCGCCGCCCATTCGCACAATGTGCTCTATAATGAGGTGGTCGATGGCTATTTCGCGCGTCACCGCGTGAAGCCGGGGGTCACCGGCTGGGCGCAGATCAATGGCTGGCGCGGCGAAATCGACAATGAGAACAAGATCCGCATGCGCACAGAGTTCGACCTTTACTATATCGAAAACTGGTCGCTCTGGCTCGATCTGAAAATCCTGTTCCTGACACCGATGCGACTTCTCAATACGGAAAACGCCTATTGACCAGCGTGGCGCAACGGTTTGACGGTAGTTCGCGTCCAGCCCTGATGCTGCCGGCAGATGTGGCGCGCAAGCGCGCACTCAACCGCCTCATCGCCAATATCGCAATCGGCTTCGGCGTTTTTCTGCTCGGCTTCGTGATGAGCGAGCCTGCGCCTTATGAACTCTATATGGTCGGCCTGATTGCGCTGGCACTATTGTTCGGATTGCGGCTGCCCCGCACAAGTCTTGTGCTGCTCGCCCTGCTTGCTGTCTTCAATTTCGGCGGCATGATTTCGGTCATGCAGATGGCTGACGTCAAGAAAGCACCGCTTTATATCGCCGTCTCGCTGTTTCTGGCTTTCACATCGGTATTCTTCGCCGCTGTCATCGAAGGTGACCACCGGCGTCTGAAGACCATCTTCAACGCCTATCTTCTTGTCGGCGTGCTTTCTGCCGTCCTTGGCATTGCCGGTTATCTCAGCCTCTTTCCGGGCGCAGAAATCTTCACGCGCTACGGACGTGCGCAGGGCGCATTTCAGGACCCCAATGTCTACGGACCTTTCCTTATATTGCCACTGACCTGGACGCTTTACCGCATCATGCGCGGGGGCTTTCGCGATATGGCCGTCTATCTGCCTTTCTGCTGCCTGCTGACGCTCGGCGTTCTGGTATCCTTCTCGCGCGCGGCCTGGGCGATGGTTCCCCTCTCCTTTGCCGTTCTGTTTGGCGTGCTCTTCCTGCAAAGCAACAGCAATCGTTTTCGGTTACGCCTGATAGTGATTGGTCTGCTTGCAGTTTTAACAATTACTCTCGCGATCCTGATTATTCTGCAAATCCCCGGCGTCGGCGATTTCTTCCGTGAGCGCGCGCGTCTCGAACAGAGCTATGACAGTGCAAGGCTTGGGCGCTTTGCGCGGCACTGGCTTGGAATGATCCTTGCAACACAGCATCCGCTTGGCATCGGGCCGCTCGAGTTCGGGCCGATGTTCGGTGAGGATACACACAATGTCTGGCTCAAAGCCGTCCTCGACTATGGCTGGATCGGCTTCATCGCCTTTCTGACGCTGACATTCCTGACACTCGGGATTGGCTTCAAGCTTGTACTTCGCAATCGCCCCTGGCAGCCTTATCTTCTGGTCGCTTACGCAACCTATCTCGGGCATGTCCTGATCGGCAATGTCATCGACACCGATCACTGGCGCCACTTTTATCTGCTCTTCGGGATCATCTGGGGTTGCGCAGGGCTGGAATACAAGTATCAGCTTTCGCTCAAACTCAGAGAACGCTCAGGAGAGCAGAAACTTGCAATTCGCGATATACGCCGCAGCAGCCCTCTTTGAAATTGCCGGATGCTTCGCTTTCTGGGCATGGTTAAAGCTCGACAAGTCACCGCTTTGGCTGGCACCCGGCATGGTGTGCCTCGCATTGTTCGCCTATCTGCTCACCCTGATTGAAAGCAACGTGGCCGGTCGCGCTTATGCAGCCTATGGTGGCATCTATATCATCGCGTCGATTTTATGGATCTGGTTTGCCGAAGGAGCACGCCCCGATCGCTGGGATGTTGTCGGCGCATGCACGGCTTTCGCAGGCACATGCATCATCCTTTTCGCACCGCGATCCTGATGCTCAGAACCATGCATGAATGTTATGTGCAATTTGCCAGTTTCGAGAAATTATCCCTTGCGTGCCAAGTCGTTATAATCTACGGCTTTCCTCGGCTCGGAGCGTAGCGCAGCCCGGTAGCGCACTTGACTGGGGGTCAAGGGGTCGTGGGTTCGAATCCCGCCGCTCCGACCATTTTTCTTCCCCAAACCTTTATTTTCATACGATCTTTCCTTTGCACACAACGTGCAAATCGGATTAGCTCTGCCATGATTGCATGGAGGAGAGTATGAAGAACGCCCTGATCACTGGTGGCAGTCGCGGCATTGGTCGCGCTACCGTTCTGCGCAGCGCAGCGCAAGGCTGGTCTGTGGCTCTGAACTATGCGGGGAACGAACAGGCTGCGCAGCAAACGGTGGCCGAAGCAGCGAAGCTTGGTGCGAAAGCGCTTGCGATCCGGGGCGACATATCCAGAGAACAGGACGTAATCACCATGTTCGACAAGGCGGAGGCCGATCTTGGTCCGCTGAAAGGCGTCGTCCTGAATGCCGGTATCGTTGCTCAGACCATGCCGCTTGCGGATATGAGTGCTGATCGTCTGAAAATGATGTTCGACGTGAATGTTTACGGCACCTATCTAAGCGCCCGCGAAGCAGCCCGGCGCTTGCAGCCTGACAGTGCCATCGTCATCGTGTCATCGATGGCATCGCGACTTGGATCGCCGTTTGAATATGTAGATTATGCCGGAGCGAAAGGCGCACTTGATACGCTGACCACTGGCCTGTCGAAAGAGCTGGCGCCGAAAGGCATTCGCGTCAATGCCGTGCGTCCAGGCCTGATCGATACCGACATCCATGCCAGTGGCGGCAATCCGGATCGCGCGGCGAGGTTGGGCGCCGGTACGCCTGTCGGACGCGCCGGCAAGGCAGAGGAAGTCGCGGAAGCCATTTTCTGGCTGCTCAACGACGCCCCCACCTATGTAACCGGAACATTCATCGACGTTGCCGGTGGGCGTTAGTACTAAACCGCCTCGACCTATTTCTCGCGCAGCTGATAGGTTTCCGCAACGTAGCGATAGCCCTCGCCTTCCCGCTTGAGATAGGCCAGTGCCGGAAATGGCATATGATAACCGATGAAAGGAAGCCTGTCGGTGGCGATCATGTCAAACATGCGCTTGCGGGTCTGGACGGCAGCATCCTTATCGATATCGAAGGATACGTGCCATTCGGGCCGCTGCAACGTAATGACGAAATGGTTGGCCGTATCCGAGACCAACATCAACGACTTGCCGCCCGTTTCGACCCTGAAAGCCAGATGACCCGGCGTGTGGCCATAAGCTGCCACCGAATGAATACCGGAAATGACTTCGCTATCATCGCCCAGGAACGTCATCTTCTCCGCGAGAGGCTTGACGTTTTTGGCCACCATTTCAGCAACGGTCTTGGCGGGGCTGTCGAGCCGCGCGGGATCGGTCCAGAAGTCGAATTCCTTCCGTCCGGTGGCGTAGCGCGCATTGGCGAAGGCTGGCTTGCCGTCTTCCATCAGACCACCAATATGATCAGGGTGGAAATGGCTCAATACGACCAGAGACACATCGTCCGTCTTGTAGCCCGAAGCTTCAAGAGCACTGGCCAGTTTGCCCAATCCCGTTCCGCGAGCACCTGCTCCCATGCCGGTGTCAAACAGAACAAGCTCCTTGCCTGTATTGATGAGCACTGGCGTGAAGCTGTTGACGAAGCGGTCGGCGGGCAGAAGATTTTCCTCAAGAAGTGCGGCAACCACTTTCGGGTCCTGATCGACCGCATATGTCTTTTCGGGCGCTTCGCCTGCTCGGCGCCCATCGGAAAGCGTGGTGATCTCAAAATCACCAAACTGAAAGCGATGGAAGCCCGGATTTTCTACCTGTGAAGGGGTTAGCACTTTAGGACTGCCTGTTTCGGCTGCCGCCTTGTTGAGCTCCAAAGGCGATAAAGCCAATCCGGCCCCGGCAGCAGATGCTGTAACAATGAAATTACGTCTTGAGATGGTCATCAATCGATCTCCCGGCATAATCTATGGATAAGAACGACAGGATACCCGAAAAAGCTCCCTGATCCATGGGATACGCGATCAAGTTTCTGTTGGCGCGATATGGACAACGCCCTCTTGCCTCTCCGTTCAAGAATCACTATTTACAGGGCCGCGCGGGACGACCCGCGCCAGTGTTCGCATCGGGGACGGCCCCATAGGAGGGTGTCCTATGGCAGGGCCGATCGAACAATTCGCAATCAAGCCCATCGTTGAACTTGGCGAAATCGGCGGCCAGCCGGTTGCTTTCACCAATTCGGCACTCTTCATGGTGCTGACGGTGCTGGGTGCGGCTGCGTTCATGTTTCTGTCGTCCCGCAGGAGCACCGTTGTGCCAGGGCGCTGGCAGTCCTCAGCCGAGATCCTCAACGAATTCGTGTCGAAGACATTGCGCGAGAACGCCGGGGAAAAAGGTATGGCTTTCTTCCCCCTCGTCTTCTCGTTGTTTCTGTTCATCCTGTTTGCCAATCTGATCGGCATGTTCCCCTATGCCTTCACCGTGACAAGCCACATCATCGTAACGTTCGCGCTTGCGATGCTGGTCTTCCTGACGGTCACGATCTACGGTCTCGTTCGACACGGGTTCAGGTTCTTCCGACTGTTCATGCCTGCGGGCGTACCGGCTGTGCTGGCGCCGATCATCGTGCCGATCGAGATCATGTCCTATATCTCGCGTCCGGTCAGTCATTCGGTTCGTCTGTTCGCCGTCATGCTTGCAGGGCACATTACGCTGAAAGTCTTTGCGGGGTTTGTTATCGGGCTTGGCAGTCTCGGAACGCTCGGCATGCTAACCGCTGTGCTGCCGCTTGCAATGACCGTCGCGCTGACCGCACTCGAATTGCTGATGGCAGTTATTCAGGCTTACGTATTTACTATGCTGACCTGCATGTATCTCAATGATGCACTGCATCCATCACACTGATTAGAGCGCCGTGCGCAGTGACTTCGCGGGAAGGACGGCCTTCCCGCTTCTTCAACGAACGGGACGGCCCGTTCAGAACCCTTGTGAGGGAGCATTAGAATGGCATGGATTTATCTGGGAATGGCCGGAATTCTTGAGGTCATCTGGGCCTATTTCATGAAAAAGTCGGAAGGCTTTTCCCTTCTGACACCGAGCGCCATCACCATCGTGACGATGATCGGCAGTTTCATTCTGCTTTCCATCGCCATGCGCAGCCTGCCGCTTGGAACAGCCTATGCGATCTGGACCGGCATCGGGGCAGTGGGTGCGTTTCTGGTGGGCATATTCATTCTCGGCGAAGCTGCAACCTTCTTCCGCGTTGCAAGCGTGACACTGATCCTCGCCGGCATCATCGGATTGAAACTCTCGTCCAGCTGATTCAATCCGCGTACAAAAGCAAAGGGAGGCGAAAGCCTCCCTTTTTCATGCGGTCCGAAATCGATCAGCGCACCTGATCGAGAAGACGCTTGCATTCGAGAAGATCGAACAACGCCTCCTGCAGAAGCGAGCGGTTGTCCTTTGAAGGCCGCTTTCCATCAGCTCCGATGGGGCCATCCTCCTCGCCCTTCAAGAGACCGAAGAGCTTGCGCGCCGGTTGCGGCGCCTTGATGCCGCTCGGCAGAGCCATTTCATTGTCAGCCGCCTCTTCGGCAGCGCGCTTATCGGCGGCAGCCTGCTTCTGGCGCGTAATCGCCTCAATCGCCTGAACGTCGCCATTGCCAAGCGCGATGATAAACTGTGCATTGTTTTCGCGAAGAAGACGCTGCACACCCTTGATCGTATAGCCCTGATCATAGAGCAGATGGCGAATGCCCTTGAGCAATTCGACATCGAGCGGCCGGTAATATCGGCGACCGCCGCCCCGCTTCATAGGCTTGATCTGGGTAAAGCGCGTTTCCCAGAAACGCAGCACATGCTGCGGAAGATCAAGATCATCCGCTACTTCACTGATCGTCCTGAATGCATCAGGGCTCTTGTCCATCCACTTGCCCTTTCCAGTGGTTCAGGTTTCGCCGTTGCGGCGCAACCTCGCCGATCCAGATAGTTCAACTCGCTGCCAACGCGAACGCGTCTGTAACACGAAAGGCGCTTGTTACCATCGGAATTTAGAAGACGGGAGTTAACAAACTCCAGCGTGCGGAAAGACACGGCGCAAACGTCATTCAAAACCGGACGGTGTGCAACACGAACTCTCTCTGAAAAGCCAGCCGCTTTCCAGATTTCAATATCAGCGAAGCGATTCGCTCCACTGAATCCATTATATAATATCAGAGCTTTATAAGCATCCCTTCATGCGAAGCCGAAAGCAGCATGGCCAGTTCGTGGCAAAGGACTATTATGACGGTTGCAACCAACAAAAAAACAGCCGTCCTGCACGCGGCCATAAGTCGGGCGCAAAAGCGATGTCAGTTTTACAAGGATGGTGCCGAAACAAAATGCTGCCCGATGGGCAGCATGCTAATGGTCTGATTCCGACATTTGCATCCCTCGGATATGAGCACTGAGCAAATGTCGAGATCAAAAAGACCACTGGTAACTTTATGAATCTAGTAGATTTTTCGAGTTTGACGTTTGAAACGTGATCTATATCGGACGAGTATCAAACGTCAAATTCAATCCACTAGCAATTACTTCTGGCTTTTGGTTTCACGCTTCTGATGTTCCTGCAGAATACGCTGCTTGAGAACGTTGGAAGCTTTGAAAGTCATCACACGACGGGGAAGAATTGGAACCTCCTCGCCTGTTTTCGGATTACGGCCAATGCGCTCGTTCTTGTCGCGAACCTGAAATGTCGCGAAAGACGACAACTTCACGGTTTCACCGTTGACGATAGCGTCACAGACTTCATCGAGAATCATCTCGACAAGAGCCGCCGACTCCGTTCTGGAAAGGCCTACCTTCCGGTAAACAGCCTCTGCCAGATCAGCTCGCGTGACCGTCTTACCTCCCATGACCGAACCTGCCTGGTTAGCGTTTGAACAGATAATATCCTTACGTGACAGGACGTTACACAAATAAAAGCGCAACGGTCAAGCCGCGAGTTTCCTCACGGCAGATCAAATTTGTCGCTTACCAGCGCAACAGAACCGCGCCCCACGTGAATCCGCCACCCATTGCCTCCAGAAGAACGAGGTCGCCCTTCTTGATGCGGCCGTCCGCAACGGCGGTCGCGAGCGCCAGTGGAACCGACGCCGCAGACGTGTTGCCGTGGCGATCCACTGTGATGACAACCTTGCCTTCAGCGATATTCAGCTTCTTGGCGGAAGCATCGATAATGCGCTTGTTGGCCTGATGCGGGACGAACCAGTCGATATCCTCGGCTGTAAGGCCGGTTTCCTCGAAAGAGGCCTCGATAACGTCCGTAATCATGCCGACTGCATGTTTGAAGACTTCGCGGCCTTCCATGCGCAGGTGACCAACAGTCTGGGTCGTTGACGGGCCGCCATCCACAAAAAGTTTTTCCTTGTGGTTGCCGTCCGAGCGCAGATTGGCGGCGAGAACGCCACGATCCGAGGTCAGCCCGTTGCCTTCGGCAGCTTCGAGAACCAATGCGCCGGCACCATCGCCAAACAGAACGCAGGTCGTGCGGTCATTCCAGTCGAGGATACGCGAGAAGGTTTCCGCGCCGATGACCAGAACGCGCTTCGCCATGCCGCCGCGAATATAGAGATCAGCCGTCGTGATGGCATAGATGAAGCCGCTGCACACGGCCTGCATATCGAAGGCAAAACCCTTGGTGATTCCCAGTTCGCGCTGAATTTCCACGGCACTTGCCGGAAAGGTATGGTTAGGCGTCGAGGTTGCCAGCAGAACAAGATCGATATCAGTCGGCTGCAAGCCGGCATTCTCGATTGCTGCGCGGGCCGCAGCCGTGCCAAGCGAAACCGTGGTTTCGTCATCGCCTGCAATGTGGCGCTCACGGATACCCGTGCGCTGCACGATCCACTCGTCGGAGGTTTCGATAATACCTTCGAAATCGGTATTCTTCATCACCCGCTTCGGCAAAGCCGAACCGATACCCCGCACGACAGATCTTATCATCTCTTATTTCCTGTCCTTACATGCGACCGGCGCGACGAACATTCACGCGCGCAGTCGAAAATTCTGGCCCTACACATACTCGGTAAAAGTTACTTCACCGCTTCGGCGCCGAAAAATAATCGGCAACCGCAAATCTTATCCAATTCCGTCTTCCGGATGGCTTTGCCGGAATTATGCCTTTGCAGCCTCGCCACCATCGTTCGATACATGCGGATGACTGTGGTGGAAATGCGCCAGATCAGCCTCGATCTTTTCCAGAAGACGATTTCTCACCATGTCATAGCCGACTTCCACTGCCGAGCAGAAGCCTTCTGCATTGGCGCTGCCATGGCTTTTGATGACGATTCCACTGAGACCGAGGAAGACGCCACCATTGACCTTGTTCGGATCCATCTTTTCGCGCAGGCGATCAAACGCACCCTTGGCGAAAACATAACCGATTTTGGCAAGCAGCGTCCGGCGCATGGCCTGACGCAGCAGTTCACCCATCTGGCGGGCCGTACCTTCCGCAGCCTTGAGCGCGATATTGCCGGTAAAGCCTTCGGTCACGACCACGTCCACCGTGCCCTTGCCGATATCATTGCCTTCAACAAAGCCGGAATAGGCAAGTCCGTCGAGCGGTGTGTCGCGCAGAATCTGACCTGCTTCCTTGATCTCGTCGAGACCCTTTACCTCTTCCGTGCCGACATTCAGGAGCCCGACGGTCGGTTTACGCACCTCGAACAGGGCCCGCGCCATACCAGCCCCCATAACTGCGTAATCGACGAGCTGGCGCGCATCGGCGCCAATGGTGGCTCCAACGTCAAGCACGATGCTTTCACCGCGCAGCGTCGGCCAGATGCCAGCAATCGCCGGGCGCTCGACGTCCGACATCATACGCAGGCAAAATTTGGACATGGCCATCAATGCACCGGTATTACCGGCGGAAATACACGCCTGGGCGTCGCCGGTCTTCACTGCCTCGATGGCCTGCCACATGGAAGATTTACCGCGACCGGCCCGCAGCGCCTGGCTCGGCTTGTCATCCATGCTGATGGCAACCTGGCTCGCGCGGAACTCGGATGCGGCTTTCAGCTTCGGATAACGTGCCAGCACGGGCTCCACCTGTGCGGGGAGACCGAAGAATATGAAACGGATGTCAGGATGGCGCTCAAGCGCCTTCGCTGCGCCGGGGATGACCACTTCAGGGCCAAAATCACCGCCCATCGCGTCAATCGAAATTTTGATCACTCTTGATTGTTCCTGTGCGATCCCTGCCCCTGCTCTGCTTTTTGCAGCAGACAGGTTTTCGGCGAAAATAGTGTTTTTGCGTTTCCGCACAACCAAATTCTGTCAAACCACTCTGAATTACGGCTTCTTTTGCCATTCTGAAAGCTTCGCAAACGGCGAAACGGGCTTCTCTTCACCGTCGTCATCCCCGAAAACCTTAGGCTCACTCTCGTCCGGCAAACCCGGCTTGCGAGGATAAGGATCGATGGCGAGATCGAAGAATTCCTCGGCAATTGCGCCGACATCGATCCTGTCACCAGCAAAAACTTCCGGAATGTCCGCGCCTTCGGCATCGAGCAGCATTTCGCCGCTTTCATCAAGCTCAATCCGTGCAAGCCTCGAATTTTCCGGCACGAAAATCGTGTCGACGTCTTCCGCGATGCTGTTGGTCAGCGGCTCCAGCGTCACGATGCAGGACTGAACGATTTCCGCATCGATACGACCCCGCACCCGGATACCGTCCTTTTTCCAGGGTGTAATCAGAAATTCCGCAGCAAAGGCATTTACAGCCTCTAGCCCATGGGCTGCCGCGAGTGCTGCGCGCTCTTTCTCATCCGTGCCTATTTTCACCGTCACGCCCTTTTGCGGCAGGTGAAGAACCGGAACAGGATAGGTGAGCGCCGGTTTGTCAGTCATTCTCATTGGCCTTTTCAGCATTGTTTTTTGGCGCAAAGTCCATTTGATCCGCATCCATATAGGAAATGTCGCCTGCCGCCAAAGCATCGTCCGCAATTTTTTGCAGCCGGTCACGGCATCCCAGAACATATTCACTTAAATGGTGGGCATGCGGCCAGAATTCGAGGTCCGGGCGGATATTTCGCGTGAGTGCGGCAGCCAGCGCGTCTGCATCATTTGCATCCAACGCCTCCCCATAAGCTGCGACCCGACCATAGAACATGCGTGCAAGCTTCTTCATGCGCTTCGGGACGCCCTGGTCACCGATACCGAGTTCGCGCAGCGAATGATCGACATCCTTGAAAAACTCGTCGGCGATTTCCTGTGCCAGATCGGCAAGCGCCTTGTTTTCTCCCCTCATCCGATGCAGGGCGAGGAAAATATGCAGCGAAAGCATTTCATAGCGGCCAAGCGGCGTATCAGGCACCTGAAATTGTGCATAAAACCGTTTTTGCCGCGCCGCCGCCACGATCACCTCGTAAACGTGAAGCATAATTGCCTCGTTTGCTTTCGATTTGCGGCGGAATAGTTGGAGAATCATGTCCGTACGACCGTTCCAGTTGCATAAATAAGCAAGGTGGTTTACCGAAGTTCTCCCGACGGCGAAAGTGCCGCGCTGATTTAGAATGTATGGAGAGGTCTTTGTTGCAGCGAATTTTTCCAAGTGCATCCTCTGGCGTACGCAAGCAGGGTGCCCTTCTCGCAGGCACGGCAATTCTCGTCGCAGTAGCTCTTGCCGGATGTAACACTGCATCCACGCTCAATCCGTCCGAAACGCTGACAGAGGGTTACGTACTCGATCAGGGTGCGCTTGATTCGGTTCCTGTCGGCTCCAGCCGCGAGCAGGTGCTTCTGGCGCTCGGTACGCCGTCCACCACCGCGACCTTCGACAATGAAGTGTTCTACTACATTTCGCAGAAGCGTTATCGCGCCGCGCAGTTCATGAAGCCGAAGATCATCGAGCGGCAGATCCTCGCCATCTATTTCAACAAGGACGGCAAGGTCGAGCATATCGCCAATTACGGCCTGAAGGACGGTAAGCTGTTCGACTTCGTGTCGCGCACCACGCCGACAGGCGGCAAGGACCAGACCTTCCTCGGTCAGATCATTCAGGGCGTTTCCAAGGCCCCGACATCGTTGCCGGGAGCTGCAGGTGGCGCCAGCAACTGATCCGGTCATATCCTGACAAAAAGAAAACCCGCCTTTACGGCGGGTTTTCTTTTTTCACAATGCATGTCCGTCAGGACATATGCGCCAACACAGCCAACAGAAGAAGGGCCACGATGTTGGTGATCTTGATCGCCGGATTGACAGCCGGACCGGCCGTATCCTTATAGGGATCACCAACCGTATCGCCGGTCACTGATGCTTTATGCGCTTCCGACCCTTTCAGGTGCTTCACGCCGTCGGCATCGGTAAACCCGTCCTCGAAGCTCTTCTTGGCATTGTCCCATGCGCCACCTCCGGACGTCATGGAAATCGCGACGAAGAGGCCGTTGACAATAACGCCCAGAAGCGATGCGCCGAGCGCTGCAAAGGCTGCAGCCTTCGAGCCTGAGATAAGCAGCACGCCGAAATAGACCACAATCGGCGCCAGCACAGGCAGGAGCGACGGGATGATCATCTCGCGAATGGCCGCCCTGGTCAGAAGATCGACCGCACGGGCATAGTCCGGGCGCTCCTTGCCGGTCATGATGCCTGGCTTTTCACGGAACTGGCGGCGCACTTCCTGCACGACCGCGCCTCCGGCCCGGCCCACGGCGGTCATCGCCATGCCACCGAACAGATAAGGGATCAGGCCGCCAAAGATCAGCCCCGCAACCACATAAGGGTTGGAGAGATCGAAGGAAACCGGCCCCATATCGGCGAAATAAGGATAGGTCTGTCCGTTGGCGGCAAAGTAGGCCAGATCGTTGGAATAGGCCGCGAACAGCACCAGTGCGCCAAGCCCTGCCGAACCGATAGCATAGCCCTTCGTGACGGCCTTGGTAGTGTTGCCAACGGCATCGAGCGCATCGGTGGCCTTGCGGACTTCCGGGTCGAGACCGGCCATTTCCGCAATGCCACCCGCATTATCCGTGACCGGACCGAAGGCATCGAGCGCAACGATCATCCCGGCAATACCAAGCATGGCAGTGACGGCGATTGCCGTACCGAACAGACCAGCCAGCTGGTAGGTCGAAATAATACCGCCGACAATCACGATCGCTGGCAGAGCCGTGGATTCAAGCGAAACCGCCAGCCCCTGAATGACATTCGTGCCGTGCCCTGTTACCGAGGCCTGCGCGATGGAATTGACCGGACGTTTGTTGGTGCCGGTATAGTATTCTGTGATCACAACGATCAGACCGGTAACGATCAGACCGATCAGTCCGCAAATGAAGAGATTGGTGCCGGTAATGCTTTTACCAGCCACAGTACCGATTTCGCCCCAGCCAACGGTCAGCGTATTGGCAATAGCAAGACCAACGATGGAAAGCAGGCCCGTCGCTATCAGCCCCTTATAGAGGGCACCCATGATGGAGCCATTGACGCCGAGCTTGACGAAAAATGTGCCCACGATTGACGTGATGACACAGGCGCCGCAGATCATCAGCGGATAGAGCATGACGCTCGAAAGAATGTCCGATCCGTTGAAGAAGATTGCGCCGAGAACCATGGTTGCGACGACTGTCACCGCGTAGGTTTCGAAAAGATCGGCAGCCATGCCTGCGCAATCGCCGACATTGTCGCCGACATTATCCGCAATGGTCGCTGGGTTGCGCGGATCATCCTCTGGAATACCGGCCTCGACCTTGCCGACAAGATCGCCGCCGACGTCAGCACCCTTGGTGAAGATACCACCGCCAAGACGCGCGAAGATCGAGATCAGCGAAGCACCGAAGCCGAGCGACACCAGCGCATCGATAACCGTGCGGTCGGACGGCGAGTAACCAAGCCAGACAGTGAGAATGAAATAATAGACGGACACGCCGAGCAGCGCGAGCCCTGCCACCAGAAGGCCGGTAATGGCCCCTGACTTGAAGGCCAGCTCAAGCCCTCCGGCGAGGCTGAGTGAAGCTGCCTGGGCGGTGCGCACATTGGCGCGAACCGAAACGTGCATTCCGATAAAGCCGGTAACGCCCGACAGAACCGCGCCAATCAGGAAACCGATTGCGGCACTGATCGACAACAAATACCAGGCTGCCAGAAAGACCACGACGCCGACAATGGCAATCGTCGAATATTGTCTTGTGAGATAGGCTGAGGCACCCTCGCGGATGGCTTCAGCAATTTCCTGCATGCGCTGCGTCCCCTGATCGGCTGCAAGAACCGAACGAATCGCCCATATGGCGAAAAGAACGGAAACCACGCCGCAGGCAATGACGAGAACTAAGACTGCCACTCCCATTTGCATAAAGGCCAACTCCCATTGAGCTCGCGCTGGCTACCGTCAGACCGCGAGCCGCGATTGTCGGCAGGCACATGCGCAGGTTAGGCCCGAAAACCCCTCCCCGGACCCGATTGAGCGGCATGGAAGTGCCTGAAGCCAATGCAAGATACCGGGCTTCTTCGGTATATTCACGTCTGGAACTTACGCCTAAAGCGGATCGCGATCTTTCAGATTCGCTCTCAGCGCTTTATGTCTCTGATTTCAGGCCTGTCGTTCTCGCAAAACTGCTACGCACTTTTGCGCGACATGCCTGAGAAATCAATCAATTGGCGCGATTCCTTGCATTTCAGCATTCTCAATGCCGCGTACCCAACATGCGAAACGGTTTAACAAACGTCAAGTCGTTCTTTGCCAGCGTACAATGAAAGAAGGGCTGCGATTTCTCACAGCCCTTCTTGCATGATTATTGTCAGGGAAGCCGGATCAGCGCGGTTTCACACCGCGGCTCTCGCCACGAATGACGAATGCGAGGCGATCAAGTACGGCATTGACCAGCTTCGGCTCGTCTTCCGTGTAGAAAGCCTTGGCGATATCAACATATTCCGACACGATAACAGCCGTCGGCACGTCTTTGCGTGTCTGCAATTCCCAGGCGCCAGCACGGAGAATGGCGCGCAGGGTCGAATCGAGACGCGACAGCGGCCAGTCTTCCGTCAGCGCCTGATGGATCATCGGATCGAGCTTCAGCTGTTCATCGACGACACCGGCCACGATTGCACGGAACCATTGCGGATCGGCATCAAGATACTGCGTGCCATCCACTTCCTTGCCGAGACGGAAAGCTTCGTACTCAGCCACCACTTCCAGAACACCTGTTCCGGCAACATCCATCTGATAAAGCGCCTGGACTGCAGCAAGACGGGCAACACCGCGCTTGTTCGCCGTGCGTGGGAGATTGGGGGTTGGGCGGCCTTCGGTAGAAGAATTCATAATGATCAGACTCCGAACTTCTTGCGCAGGTCGATCATGGTCAGCGCAGCGCGGGCGGCAAAACCGCCCTTGTCCTTGTCTTCACGGCGGGCGCGTACCCATGCCTGCTCTTCGTTTTCGACCGTCAGAATGCCGTTGCCGATGGCGATGCTTTCTTCGACCGAAAGATCGGTGAGTGCGCGGCAGGATTCATTGGACACGATATCAAAATGATAGGTTTCGCCACGGATAACCGTGCCAAGCGCGACAAAGCCGTCATATTCCTTGCCGCCATTGTCTTCACCATCGAGTGCGAAAGAAATGACCGCCGGAACTTCCAGCGCGCCAGGTACCGTCACCACGTCGTAGGTTGCCCCTGCCTCATCCAAGGCTGCCTTTGCGCCATCCAGAAGCGCGTCGGCGAGATCATCGTAGAAACGCGCTTCAACAATAAGCAAATGCGGCGCATGCGCCTCGTGCTTGGACATGAGAGACTCCATGACAAATTTTGCGGACCGCAACGATTGCGGTCAACGCTTAAAATCGGGATATGCTTTTACAGCCTGGGAATTTAGGCTGTAAGCCTATTTCTGATATTGCGCAAGCCTTGCTGCGTAACGTGCCAGCTGGTCGATCTCGATATTCACCTTGTCGCCTGCTTTCCGCTCGCCCCAGGTCGTGACTTCAAGCGAGTGGCGGATCAGAAGCACATCGAACTCGTTGCCATTGACGCCATTAACCGTCAGCGAGGTTCCATCGAGAGCGACCGACCCCTTCTGGGCGATAAATGGGGCCAGTTCTTCCGGCGCACGCAGGGTGAAGCGCACTGCATCGCCTTCTTCCTTGCGCTCGACGATTTCAGCCTGCCCATCGACATGGCCGGAAACGAGGTGGCCGCCCATTTCGTCGCCAAGTTTCAGAGAACGTTCCAGATTGATGTTCCGTCCGCTCTGCCATTTGGAGATTGTGGTCAGGCGCAGCGCTTCTTCCCATGCCTCAACCTCGAACCAGCGGGCATTCGTGCCTTTTTCTGGCAGCGCCACCACTGTGAGGCAGACGCCTGAACAGGCAATCGATGCACCAAGCTCAATCGTTTCGGGATCATAGGCAGTTTCAATGCGCAGAAGAACGCCTTCATTCAGCGGCTTGATCCGGTCAACCTTGCCGATATCGGTAATAATGCCTGTAAACATCAAGTCTCCTTCGTGTCTGATCCAAAATTCGCCATGTCTTGGCTCGCAAATAGCGGTTTCCTGCGCTTCCGGCGCTCATGTACTTAAGTACACTGCGCTCCGGTTCTCGAAAACCACCATTTTTGCTGCGACCTGACGCTTTTACATTCTGGCACTTACATATTCCGCATAGGCATCGTCGCCGTAGCGAGCCTGCCTTAAGATTTTGAACTTGTCTGCGATATGGGTTTCAAGCCCGTCCACGGCAACCCCAAATTCTGAGCCGATTTCAACCGGCGAACGGAAGATGGCAAGCCGGTCCACCAGCCCCTCGTCCAGAAAGCTCTTCGCAACACCTGCTCCGCCTTCAACGAGAACCGAGGAAATGCCCTGCGCAGCGAGATCGTCCATCAGTTCGGGCAGAGCGATGCGGCAATCATAAGCTTCGGTCGCGAGAATCCGGCAACCGGCCGCCTGCAACTCGTAGCGCCGCTCCGGCAACGCTTCTTCACCACAGGCAACCCACAAGGGCTGGGCATCAGCAGTCTGTACAAGTTTCGAGGAAAGCGGCAAACGCAATCCGCTATCGAGCACCACCCGAACAGGCGAACGCTGTTCCAGCCCAGGCAGGCGGCAGTTCAACACCGGATCGTCGGCCAGTGCGGTTTCGATGCCAATCAGGATAATATCGGTCTGGGCCCGCAGGATATGCGACTGGGCGCGCGCAACCGGCCCCGTTATTGCAAGCTGTCCCTCGCCCCGACGGCCGATCATGCCATCGGCGGAAAGTGCAAGTTTCAGAATTACTTCCGGGCGCTTCTTCGCAGATCGATTCAGATAGCCCGCAAGATCATCGGCAGCCTGTTCAGCAAGAATGCCTGGTACGACCTCAATCCCTGCCTCGCGCAGAATGGCAAAGCCTCTTCCGCTGACCCGTTCGTCCGGATCGGTCGCGGCAACCACGACACGCGCCACCCCTGCCCGCACCAGCGCTTCCGCACAAGGAGGTGTGCGTCCGTGATGCGCACAAGGTTCCAGCGTCACATAAGCCGTCGCGCCACGCGCCGCTTCTCCCGCGTCTGCAAGCGCCTGCGGCTCGGCATGGGGCCTGCCGCCAATTGCAGTCACGCCACGTCCGACGATGACGCCATCCTTGACGATGATCGTGCCGACGGACGGATTGGTTCCCGTCAGCCCCTTGTGACGCCGTGCATAACGGATCGTCGCTTCCATGAAGCGGACGTCATCCACAGTTGCATTCGAAGGCGGAAACTTGCTGCCACTCATCCCTAAGCGTCCAGATCGTCCTCAGTTTCAGCAACTGTCAGTTCATCAATGACATTGTGGAAATCGACGGCCTTGCTGAAATTGCGATAGACCGAAGCAAAGCGGATATAGGCGATATCATCGATGCCTTTCAGCGCATCCATGGCCAGCCGCCCGATTTCGTCGGACGTCACCTCCGCCTCACCCGAACTTTCAAGCTGGCGGACAATGCCGGAAATGGCGCGTTCCACCCGGTCATTGTCGACGTCGCGCTTGCGCAGCGCCACTTCGATAGACCGCGTAAGCTTGTCGCGATCAAAAGGAACTCGGCGCCCGCTTTTCTTCACGACCATCAGGTCACGCAACTGTACGCGCTCAAAGGTCGTGAAACGGCCTCCACACACCGAACAGACACGACGCCTGCGAATGACCGCACCGTCTTCCGCCGGGCGAGAATCCTTCACTTGCGTATCTTCAGACTGGCAATAGGGACAACGCATGGAACACTTTCGATTTCAATATCGGCAGCTTTAGCACTGGCGACGAACAGCTCATATGTGGGGACACCCCCGCCAAAAACTCAAGAGCTTTGCCATCGTCAACCGATTCCCGGCGATCATAGCCCATAAGCGGTAAGCTACCTACCAGATGCGACAATGAAAAAGCCCCGCTCAACAGAGTTGAACGGGGCTTCATCTCAATCATGGAAGCAAGCTTAGCCCTGATAGCCATACATCGGGAAACGGTCGGTCAAGGCCATGACCTTTTCCTTCACGGCCTGTTCGACAGCGGCATTGCCTTCGTCAGAATTGGCAACCTTCAGACCATCCAGCACTTCGGCGATCAGCGAACCAATTTCCTTGAACTCGGTTACGCCGAAACCGCGCGTGGTGCCAGCGGGCGTGCCAAGGCGAACGCCGGAGGTGATGAACGGCTTTTCAGGGTCGAACGGAATGCCGTTCTTGTTGCAGGTGATGTTGGCGCGGCCAAGAGCAGCCTCTGCACGCTTGCCGGTTGCGTTCTTCGGACGCAGATCGACCAGCATCAGATGGTTATCGGTGCCACCCGAGACGATGTCGAGGCCATTGGACTTCAGTTCTTCGGCGAGCGCGCGCGCATTGTCGACGACGTTCTTGGCATAAAGCTTGAACTCCGGCTTCAGCGCTTCGGCAAAAGCAACAGCCTTACCGGCGATGACGTGCATCAGCGGACCGCCTTGAAGACCCGGGAACACAGCCGAATTGATCTTCTTGGCGATGTCGGCGTCGTTGGTGAGGATCATGCCACCGCGTGGACCGCGAAGCGACTTGTGCGTCGTCGTGGTGCAGACATGCGCATGCGGAACCGGCGAAGGATGGACGCCACCGGCAACAAGACCGGCAATATGCGCCATATCGACCATGAGATAGGCACCGACTTCATCGGCGATCTCGCGGAAACGCTTCCAGTCCCAGACGCGCGAGTAAGCAGTACCGCCTGCGAGGATGAGCTTCGGCTTGTTCTCGCGTGCAAGGCGGGCAACTTCATCCATATCGAGCAGATGGTCATCCTTGCGAACGCCATAGGACACGACATTGAACCACTTGCCGGACATGTTGACCGGCGAGCCGTGGGTCAGGTGACCACCCGAATTGAGGTCGAGGCCCATGAACGTGTCGCCCGGCTGAAGAAGCGCAAGGAACACGGCCTGGTTCATCTGGCTGCCCGAGTTCGGCTGAACGTTGGCAAATTCGCAGCCAAAGAGCTTCTTGGCGCGTTCAATGGCCAGTTCTTCCACGACGTCGACATACTGGCAGCCGCCATAATAGCGCTTGCCCGGATAGCCTTCGGCATATTTGTTGGTGAGGATGGAACCCTGCGCTTCGAGAACAGCGCGCGAAACGATGTTTTCCGAGGCAATCAGCTCGATTTCATGGCGCTGACGACCGAGTTCGTTGCGGATTGCTCCGAAAATCTCGGAATCGATGTCCTCGAGGCTTGCATTGAAGAAAACGTCGGACGACGCGTTCTTGGCGGCGGCGTTGGCTTGAGACATGTTTCACACCCTCCGGGTTAGCCGGTAAAAGCTATATGGATGAGGCGCATTATCACACTTGAATGCACAAGGCCAATGGTCGCAAAGCGAAAAGCTTATTCCAAAATGCGGCAAACCGATTTGATAGATGCCTTGCAACTAAAAAGCCGCCCGGAACGGGTCCGGACGGCTTTGGAAAATCAAACTCAAGATGAGAATCAGGTGTCGGTGCCAAGAGCGAGTTCGGTTGCGCCATCCATCTTGTAGATGTCGTCGCGGAACTGCACCACGCCGTCGCCGGTAGACCACGCAGTAATGTAAACAAAATGCAGCGGAACCGGATCGGCGAGCTGGATCGGTGTGTTCGTGCCCGACTTGATCGTGCTTTCGATGTTCTGACGATCCCAGCCTGCGGTGTTCTTCAGCAGCCACACATCGAGGTCGCGCACGTTCTGGACGCGAACGCAGCCCGACGAGTCGAAACGCATGAGCTTGTTGAAATAGCTCTTCTGCGGCGTGTCGTGCATGTAAACGGCGTACTGGTTGTGGAAGTTGATCTTGGTCGAGGACATGGCGTTGATCTTGCCCGGATCCTGACGGAACATCAGCTTCACTGCATCGTCCGTATTCCAGTCGATGCTTTCCGGCGCCACTTCCTGACCGGACTGGTCGTAGAGGCGGATCTTGTTCTTCGCCAGATATTGCGGGTCTTTCCGCATCAGCGGAATGATATCCTTCTGGATGATCGACTTTGGCGCAGTCCAGTAAGGATTGAGAATGACTTCGTGAATCTTCGAATTGAGGATCGGCGTCTGACGGTCGATCTTACCGACAACTGCCGTATGGCGCTGCATGACGCTGCCACCTTCAACGGCCTCGATACGCGCAGCCGGGATGTTGACCATCACGAAACGCTGTTCCTGCAGGCCCTGATTGGCGAGAGGCGAGAGACGCTGCAGATTGGTCTGGAGCTGGCCGAGACGCGTATTCGCGTCCACATTCATGGCCGCATAGGTGAACTGTCCCATGACGCCGTCGGCCGGCAGACCATGACGGGACTGGAAGCGCTTCACGGCAGCATCGACATAGGTGTCGAAAGAACTGGAAAGCCCGGCTTCCTGTGGCAGATCGCCAGAAATCATGAGGCGCTTGCGCAGTGCCTGGACAGACGGATCGGTGACGCCGATCTGGAGTTTTGTATTACCCGGAACGCTCGGCCAGCCACCGCGACCGGCAATGTCGGTATATTGAGCGATAGCGGTCTGGAGATTGCCAACCGTCTGCGGGCTCAAAACCGGCTGGTTGGTTGCGACCCGCTGGCCACCCGTCGCGCGGGCATCGAACTGGTCAGCCCAGTTGCCGCGACGCGACGATGAGATAACATCGGTCAGAGCTTGTTGAGCGTAAGCCGAGGAAACCATGGCGGAGGCTGCCACGGAAAGGCCGGCGGTTGCCGCGCCGCGCAGGAAACTGCGGCGGTCTACTCTTAAAGTATCGGCTGGTCTGTCGGTCTTGGTCATTTTGCTTAGTCCCAAAAGGCTAACCGCTCACGCGGGATCTTCCCAGAGAATATCAGCAATAGGTCAACAAGGCGATATCCGGACTGCAGGCGATGCAAAGCTGCTCGCTCATCCGAAATTCGATTTCGAGCCCATTCCTGACTGAAGGTGGCACAATATTGCCCGTGCCGCTCTAAAACGCTTATGTCGTTTTTTATGGCTTAATCATGTCGCATGGCCGGAATTTCAAGCCATGCGCCTTACGATTGGGAGCTTCACAGCGCCTTATTCTTCTCAATGGCAGCCTGTTGTGACAGTTCTGCAACAAAGCAGTCAGTCAGTTAACACCGACCCGCTTTCTTTAGAGCCGGTAAGCGATGCTGTCGTTCCAGAAACGGTCGAGACGCTGCAGCGACTTGTTCATCGCCGTGAATTCTTCGACCTGAATACCGCCAACCTGTTCGATCGAGGAGATATGGCGTTCGTAGAGCGAAGCCACCTGATCGGCAATAGCATTGCCCTTGTCCGTCAAGCTGACGCGCACCGAACGACGGTCAACGCGCGAGCGCTGATGATGAATGAAGCCCATTTCGACCAGCTTCTTCAGGTTGTACGAAACGTTCGAGCCGAGATAGTAACCGCGCGAGCGCAGTTCACCGGCGGTCAGTTCCGAATTGCCGATGTTGAAGAGCAGAAGCGCCTGCGTCGCATTGATGTCGCTCTGGCCATTGCGGTCGAACTCGTCCTTGACGACGTCGAGCAGGCGGCGATGCAGGCGCTCGACCAGCTGGAGCGCTTCCAGATAAAGCGAACGAAGTGCGGTTTCCGGTGTCGTGAGCGGAGCGGATATGTCCGTCTTGCGCTGTGCGTTGATCATTTCTTTTGCCTCTCTGTCGGAGCCGCATTCCATGAAACCATGATGCAGCTCTCTGTCCTGTTTTATGCGGTGTATTGTTTCTCACCGTGTCTTGAGAGGAATTTAGGGGAGATGCATAAAATTCGACTTAAAAGTCAGCCTTAACAGTAACTTACCGGACAAATTGACCATTCAGGCTTAATGTTTGCTTACTCCGCGCCATTTGCGGGACCGCGCCCGGATACATTGCTACAGCGCAAGAATGCCGGTTTTCCGGGCGTTAGAAAGGCCTGCTACATTAAACTTTCGTCATTTGAGAAGTGTCTGGATAGCGGCTAAATACGAGCCATCAACAATCCATTGGAGGGACCATGGCGCTTCGTCTTGCACATTATTTCGTGGTCGGCGGGCTGTTAAGCTTTACCGGCTTTGTGAGTTTCGCTCATGCTGAACCGGTTACCGCAGCTCCGCAAATGACCATGTATAAAGATCCCTATTGCGGCTGCTGCGAGGGCTGGGCTGAACATATGAAAGCTGCTGGCTTCAATGTGACGGTTAAAGTCGAGGATGCGATGGACACCGTAAAGGCAAAGTATGGCGTTGGTGCCAATCTCGCCTCATGCCACACGGCAGTCGTCGATGGATATGTCATCGAGGGACATGTTCCTGCCGGTGCGGTCAAGCGGCTGCTGGCAGAACGTCCGCAGGCAACGGGGCTGACTGCACCCGGCATGCCGATGGGATCGCCGGGCATGGAAATGCCGGGCAGCAAAGCCGATACCTATGATGTTCTGCTTTTCAAAGGCCAGATGACGAAGCCCTTTGCCCGCTATGAGGGTACGCAAGCGCTCTAGAAGCTAGATCGGCAGGCTCGCACGGGCCTGCCGTCTCTTTTCGAAGAAGAGCAGAATACGAAAAGCGATAAAAATGACGATGCAGGCCGCGTTGAACCCAACTGTCAACGGCTTGTATTCGAAATGCCGGGAAAAAACGGAATAGATGGCGATTTCGCCGAGTGCTGCTACGAACCAGAGCACAGGGCCCCACGGTGCGCGCATCCACAGACCTGTCGCAGCAACGGGCATCAGAACGGCCAGAGCCACAACCGCAGTCTGCCAGGGCCATGGCATCAGATCGAAACGCCATAGAAGTCCCGGTTGAATACCGATCAGCCTGATCCAGTAGAAAACACCACTTGCCAGCGCCACAAGGGCGAGTATCCGAACGAACCATGTGAAGGCCCATTCGGTTCCGCTCGGCTGGGTATGCTGGCGCAGCTCGTTCATATGCATCAGCCGATCCTCACCACAAGGTCAGTTCCTTGTCACCCAGATTTGCAAAATAGACATTGACCTGTTCGGGCTTCACTTCGTCGAGCGTTGCGGGTTTCCAGTTCGGCGCACCGTCCTTGTCTATGAGCAATGCGCGAACGCCTTCATAGAAATCGTGCGCTTCCAGCATCCGGTTGGCAATGCGGTATTCCATGCGCATGCAATCATCGAGATCGAGCGGACGACCATCGGCAATCTGGCGGAAAGTAACCGCGACACTGGTTGGTGAACGCGTGGCGATCACCTTCACGATGTCCATTGCGGCCTTGCTGCCCGCTTCGGCTTCCTTTTCCAGCGAAGCCATGCAATCGGCAAGCGTTGCGCCGGAAAAGCATTCCGCAATGATCTGGCGCGTTTCAACAGCGGTTTCAAAATCGGGATACTGGCTGCGCGTCAGAGCCGCATCAATGTCGGCGGTTGCGATGATGTCGTCCCGCACATCCTGCAGATCACTTGCGGCGACGGCATGTGTCGCAATCCCGCTCTGCAGGCAATCGCCCCAGCGGATTCGGTTGCCGGTCAGCGCAAGATAATATCCGAAATTGTCGTGCAGATGCGGCAGGAAAGCGCTGCCGCCCACATCTGGGAAGAAGCCGATGCCGGTTTCCGGCATGGCAAACATGGTGTTTTCCGTCACGATACGGTGCGAACCGTGAACGGAAATGCCCGCACCACCGCCCATGACGATCCCGTTGATCAGCGAGATATAAGGTTTTGGAAACCGGCCAATGCGCGCATTGAGCCGATATTCGTCGCGGAAGAATTCGTAAGCAGGTGTTCCGGCCTGACCGGCCTTGTAGGCGGCAACCACATCACCGCCTGCGCAGAATGCGCGCCCTTCGCCTTCGAGAATCACACAGGCCACTTCAGGATCGTCTTCCCAGGCCTGCAATGCGCGATCCAGCGCCAGAATCATTTTATGCGTGAGCGCATTGAGGGCCTCGGTCCGCGTAAGCTTCACAAGCCCCGCTTTTCCCTTGCGTTCAAAGCTGATTTCGCTGCCGCCACCGAAGTCAATCTGCATATCGTGTCTCCCGTTCCATCAAATGGGTAGAAAGTGAGACGCCCCGCGTCAATCCTGCACAGGTCAATGTTCTTGGTTTCATCACTTTTCCCATGATAAACGGTGCGCATCCGATATCAGCCTCCAAAATTTGGGAATTAAGGCTTCACTTCTCGGGATTATTCAAATGACCGACCGCCAATCCAAATATCTGCCCACCAATATCAGCCAGCATGTCGATGACGTTACCGGCAGCAGACGTCTGCGCCGTATGCGCAAGGCCGACTGGTCGCGCAGGCTGGTGCAGGAAACCCGGCTGACAGTTGATGATCTCATCCTGCCGTTCTTCCTGACCTATGGAACCGGTGTAGCAGAACCTGTGGAAGCAATGCCTGGTGTCGAACGCTATTCGGTCGATATGGCTGTTCGCATGGCGGAAAAAGCCGCCAGGCTCGGCATTCCCGCCATTGCCCCCTTCCCGCGCGAAAAGCTGGAAGTGAAGACTGAGGACGGCGCTTTCGTCGCAAGCCCGGACAATCTGATCAATCGCGCCGTGCGCGCAATCAAGAAGGAAGTGCCTGAAATCGGCATCATCACCGACGCGGCGCTCGATCCCTTCACCACGCACGGCCATGACGGCATTTTGCGGAACGGCGAGATCGTCAACGACGAATCGGTCGCCATGGTGGTTCGTGGTGCGCTTTCGCAAGCTGAAGCCGGTGCGGATATTATTGCTCCGTCCGATATGATGGACGGTCGCGTCGGCGCCGTGCGTCAGGCGCTGGACGAACATGGGTTCTGCCATCTGCCGATTATGTCTTATGCCACCAAATTCGCTTCCGCCTTTTATGGTCCTTATCGCGATGCCATCGGCACGCAGGGGCTGCTGAAGGGCGACAAGAAGACCTATTATCTCGACCCGGCCAATCCGGAAGAAGCCGTGCGCGAAGCCGAGCAGGATATTGCTGAAGGCGCAGATATGCTGATGGTCAAGCCGGGCTTGCCCTATCTCGACATCATCCATCGCCTGAAAAGCGAATTCCGCCTTCCCACCTATGCCTATCAGGTGTCGGGCGAATACGCGATGATCAAGGCCGCCGGGATCAATGGCTGGATTGACGAAGAAAAGGTGATGATGGAGAGCCTCATGGCGTTCAAGCGCGCCGGTTGCGACGGAATTCTTACTTACTTCGCAATCGAAGTGGCTGAAAAGCTTAAGCAACAGGGTTAAACGGCAAGTCCTTTCGGCAGGAAATCTTCAAATTTCCTTGAAACCGCCGGTTTTGGTTACCATGTTGATGACTGTTCCGCTGAGGTAGCGGGACAGCGCCGGTTGTCACACTCCCCCGGACGCTTCCTTGGAAACGACTGGAAGGAAAAATGTCCGACCATATTCTGCACGGCGAAGTCATGGGCCCGCGTTATGAAAGCCGCGCATTCTTTGAAGGCGTGCGCACGCGCCGCATCATGGCTTTTCTTATCGATTACCTGATTGTTTTTCTGCTTTGCATCCCGGCGGCAATCGTCATTGCAATTCTCGGCATCATTACGCTCAGCCTCGGCTGGATGCTCTATGGCATCATGTTTCCAATGGTGGCGCTGTTTTACATAGCGCGTACTCTGGGCGGACCGCAGCAGGCCACCAAGGGCATGCAGATGATGAACATCAAACTCGTCCGGCTTGAAGGCGGCACGGTCGATCCGATGCTCGCCATCGTTCATACGGTTCTGTTCTGGGGTCTCAACGTGGTGCTGACGCCGCTGATCCTGCTCGCTTCGCTGGTTCTCGACCGCAAGCGCACGGTGCATGATCTTCTGCTCGGCACGGCTGTGATCCGTTCAGATCGATAAACGCATAAAATACCCGAGAATCGATTCCGATTTTCGGGTTGATGCTTCAGATCAAAAAAATTCAGAGCCGGCTGCGCAAAATTTCTATTGACGTTTTGTGCCGTCGGCTCAATCCTTAGAGACAGTATCGTGATGGTTTCGGTATTACCATTTCGTGGATATTGAATGACCCATCAACCGCAACAGTCTCCGCAGTTCTTTCTGACAGCTCCGTCGCCTTGTCCTTATCTAGAGGGTCAGATGGAGCGAAAAGTCTTTACGCATCTGGTCGGCGACAAAGCGAACGAAATCAACGATCTCCTGACCCAAGGCGGTTTTCGCCGTTCCCAGAACATTGCCTATCGTCCGGCTTGCGAATTGTGCAGAGCCTGTATATCCGTTCGCATCCTTGCCGGCGAATTCAAGATGACGCGCAACATGCGTCGCGTCTGGACGCAGAACAATGACCTGATCGGGCGCGTGCACAAGGCTCAGCCCAGCACCGAACAATATGCGCTTTTCCGCGATTATCTCGATGCGCGCCACCGATCCGGCGGCATGTCGGACATGACTGTCCTCGACTATGCAATGATGATCGAGGATACGCATGTGAACACGCAGATCATCGAATATCGCAAGCGCGGTCCGGAAAGCTTCATCAGCGCCAAGGGCGACGGCGAGCTGATCGCCGTAGCACTCACCGACGTGATGGCCGATGGCCTGTCGATGGTTTATTCGTTCTTCTCACCGCATATGCATGACCGGTCGCTTGGAACCTACATGATCCTCGATCATATCCAGCGCGCACACGCCGCCGGTCTGCCGCATGTCTATCTCGGCTATTGGGTCGAGGGATCACGCAAGATGCAATACAAGATCCGCTTTACCCCGCAGGAGCATCTGGGCCCCCGCGGCTGGCAACGGTTTGAGGGTTAGACATAAAAAGCGGCGAAAGCCGCTTTTTTATTGATCCGTTTGCGCAGTGTCTGAATCAAAAAGCGGCAGGCCGTGGTGAAAATGGTGATTTCGAGAACCGGAGCGCAGCGTACATAAAGGTACGTGAGCACCGGAAGCACAGAAATTGCCATTTTAGACCGGCATGGCGACTTTTAGATCAGACACTTAGAACTTGCCTGAACGCGGAAACCCCTTCGGCACCAGACGGCCCGCAGAGGCGCGTGCGCCGATCCACTCGACAAGCTCTTCCTTGTTGCGATTGAAGGTGCGCTCTGCCGAATCCTGCCAGGAAAGCCCCTCGGCAAGTGCAAAGGTGCGGACGTCGGAAACACCGCCATCCTTGTATTTTTGCAGGCGCACGCCCTTGCCACGTGTCATTTCCGGAATGTCGGAAAGCGGGAAGACCACCATCTTGCGATTCTCGCCGACGACAGCGATATGATCGCCGGAAACGCGCTGGCAAAGCTTTGCCTCGTCCGGCGCCTTGACGTTCATCACCTGCTTGCCCTTGCGGGTGTTGGCGACCGCTTCGTTTTCTGGAACGATGAAACCGTTACCTTCATGGCTGACGAGCAGCAGTTTCGCGGATGGATCATGCACGAAGGCCGTCAAGATATCCTGATCGTTTTCCATATCGACAAGGATGCGGATCGGCTCGCCATGGCCGCGACCGCCCGGCAGCGTGTTTGCGCCGATGGTGAAGAACTTGCCGCCTGTCGTGAAGAACAGAAGCTTGTCCGTCGTCTCGGCATGGAAAGCGAGCTTGAGCTTGTCGCCTTCCTTGAAGGCGAGCGTCGAGAAATCGGCCAGATGCCCCTTCATCGCGCGCAGCCAGCCCTTTTCCGAAACCACGATCGTGACCGGCTCTCGCTCGATCATCGCCTGATGAATATCTTCCAGATCATGGGTCGGCGCATCGGCAAAGGTCGTGCGACGTGCGCCGAGCTTGGTCTTCGGACCAAACTTTTCGCGCACCGACTTGATTTCGGCGCTGATCTTCTTCCACTGGCGTGTGCCCGAAGCGAGCAGCCCTTCGAGGTCCGTCTTCTCGACGGTGAGATCGTCGAACTCCTTGCGGATTTCGAATTCCTCGAGCTTGCGCAACGAACGCAGGCGCATATTGAGGATCGACTCGGCCTGAACGTCGGTCAGCTCGAAGGTCCGCATCAGGTCCTGCTTCGGCTCATCCTCCTCGCGGATGATGCGGATCACTTCATCCAGATTAAGATAGGCGATCAGGAAGCCGCCAAGGATTTCCAGGCGTCTTTCGATTTCCGCCAGACGGAATTGCGAACGGCGGACAAGCACTTCCTTGCGGTGGTCGAGCCACTCGCGCAGAACGCTGCCCAACGACAGAACATTCGGCACCTTGCCATGCGACAGCACGTTCATGTTCAGTGAAACGCGGCTTTCCAGCTCGGTCAGCTTGAACAGCGATTCCATCAGCAGTTCAGGATCAACAGTCCTGTTCTTCGGCTCCAAAACGATGCGAATGTCTTCCGCCGACTCGTCACGAATGTCGTCGAGCAATGGCAGCTTCTTTGCCAGCAGCAGCTCGGCAATCTTTTCGATCAGGCGCGATTTCTGAACCTGATAGGGAATTTCGGTGACGACGATCACCCAGGTGCCGCGATTGCCCTCTTCCTTCTCCCAGCGGGCGCGCACACGAAATGCGCCGCGGCCCGTGCGATAGGCCTCGAGTATATTGCCGTGCTCTTCGACAAGGATACCGCCCGTCGGGAAATCCGGGCCGCGTACCTTGCATTTCAGCAGAGCGGCCGGATCGGTCTTGGCCTCATGTTCAATTTCCGCCCATTGCGCTGGCGAGGTGACAAGTTCCTCCACCGGCGCGTCAGGATGATTGATGATATAGAGCGCCGACGAGCAAAGCTCCGCCACGTTATGCGGCGGAATATTGGTCGCCATGCCGACCGCAATGCCCGCCGAACCGTTTGCAAGCAGGTTCGGGAAAGCGCCCGGCAGAACGATCGGCTCTTCGTCCTCTTCATTATAGGTCGGGCGGAAATCGATGGCGTTTTCGTTGATGCCTTCCAGCAGCAACGTCGCCACTTCCGTCATACGCGCTTCGGTGTAACGCATGGCAGCCGCGTTATCGCCATCGATATTGCCGAAGTTGCCTTGCCCGTCCACGAGCGGATAACGCACCGCGAAATCCTGCGCCAGACGCACCAGCGCATCGTAGATCGACGCATCGCCATGCGGATGGAACTTACCCATCACATCACCGACGATACGGGCGCATTTTGCATAGGCCTGATCGGGATTGAGACGCAGCAGACGCATGGCGTGCATGATGCGACGATGCACCGGCTTCAAGCCGTCGCGCACGTCCGGCAGCGCACGATGCATGATCGTCGACAGCGCATAAGCGAGGTAACGTTCCTCGAGAGCCGATTTGAGATCGACCCGTTCGATGTGTTCTTCGCCGTCATCCGGCGGAATCAGACTTTTTCCCATGTCTCTCAGTACCAACTGCGCGATTCGCCAGCAAGAGTTCAGGAGAACCAATCCAGTACATTAGTGTGTAATAGTCGCAATCCTGCCGCCATTTGTGTCCTATAGAGCTATTGGGGGCAAGTTTCCCCGGCTGCAATCGCAGGCTGAGGAAATCATGTTGTTATTGCGAGTGATTTCCGCCTATGAATGCCGCGCTATATTAGAGATTAGGCAGGAGCTTCGAATGCAGGTTTTCGTCAATATCAAGCCAGCGGCACGTGTTTTGGCTGCAGGTACAGCGCTTTCGCTGATTTTCGGCAGCGCGGCCATGGCAGCTGACGCCAATGCAGTCGCCGAGCGTATCAAGGCACTTTATGCGAAACAGGGCGGCGAACTGAGCTTCGCCAATGTTCAGGCGAACGGCTCCGACATCGTGCTCCAGGGCACCAAGATCAAGCTGCCGACGGTGGGCGAAAAAGAAACCGCCCTCGGCGACGTGACGCTCCAGAACGTTCAGGATGCGCCGGACGGCGGCTACAGCATCGAACAGGTCACCGTGCCCGATCTTGCCTTTGCTGGCGAGGAAGACAAGAACGACAAGGCCGAGATCAAGGGCCTTGCCATGCAGAACGTGCATATTCCGTCGGAAACCGCCAAGGGTCCGCTCGACAGCATGGTCATGTATGACAAGCTGAAGATTGACGAAATCCAGTTCGGCACCCCCGGCACGGATGGCGCCACCGTAAAGGGTTTCGACCTGTCGCTCGACACCTCCAACAAGGCCGAAAAGATCGGCTATGTCTGGACCATCGCCAATATCGACGCGACCTTTGAGAAGGGCGGCAAGAACCCGCTTGCACCGCTCGACATGAACACCTTCAACGGCTCGCTGAACTCCAAGGGCAGCTGGTCGCCGACTTCGGGCGACACATCGCTGGACCAGCTGGAACTTCAGGCCGAGGAACTTGGCAAGATCAACATCGCCGGCAGCCTCGGTGGCTATGATCTGGCCTTCCTCGAAGCCGTCCAGAAGACACAGGAAAACATGAGCAAGGCCGACGCAGACAAGGATGCTGCCGGACTTGCAATTCTGGGTCTGGCGGAACAGCTGAACCTGAAGAACCTGTCGATCCGCTTCGACAACGAAACCCTGACCCAGAAGCTTCTCGACTATTACGGCAAGCAGCAGGGCGCGGATGGCAAGCAGCTTGGCGAGCAGATGAAGATGATGGTTCCGCTGATGGCGACACAGCTGAAGAACCCGGATTTTGCCCAGCAGCTCAAGGCCGCATCCGACAAGTTCTTCGACGATCCGAAGTCGCTGACCATCAGCGCATCGCCGGACCAGCCGGTGACCTTCGCTTCCATCGTTGCCACCGCATCGCTGGACCCGACGAAGATCATCCAGCTTCTCAAAGTCAGCGTCGACGCTAACAACTAAAATGAAAAAGCCCGGTGAGAAGACTCACCGAGCTTTTTTCACCTAATAAAAAACCCGGCTCAAGGCCGGGTTTTTACTTTTTTATAGAGGTCGTTTAGCTCTTCTGTACGGGAGCCAGACGAATATGCAGGTCGCGCAGCTGCGCGGGCGACACATCCGAAGGCGCGTTCATCAGAAGATCAAGTGCCTGCTGGTTCATCGGGAACAGCGAGATTTCGCGCAGATTCTTTGCACCGACCAGAAGCATGATGACGCGGTCGATACCGGCAGCCATGCCGCCATGCGGAGGTGCACCGTACTGGAACGCACGATAAAGACCGCCGAAACGCTCTTCCACGTCCTGCTGGCTCAAGCCAACCTTTTCAAATGCCTTGACCATCACGTCAGGCAGCTGGTTACGGATCGAACCCGAGGCGATTTCAAAGCCGTTGCAGACGAGATCGTACTGGTAAGCCTTGATCGCAAGCGGGTCCTGGTTTTCCAGAGCGTCCATACCGCCCTGCGGCATGGAGAACGGATTGTGTGCGAAGTCGAGCTTCTTGTTGTCTTCGTCCCATTCGTAGAACGGGAAGTCGATGATCCATGCCAGTTCGAAACGATCACGATCGACGAGGTTCAGTTCTTCACCAGCGCGCGTGCGGGCATCGCCAGCGAACTTGTAGAACTTGGACGGCAGACCGGCAACGAAGAAGCAGGCATCGCCGTCTTCGAGACCCATCTGCGTGCGGATCGCTTCCGTGCGCTCTTCACCGATGTTCTTGGCAATCGGACCAGCGCCTTCAAGCTTGTCGCCTTCCTTGCGCCAGAAGATATAGCCGAGACCCGGCTGGCCTTCGCTCTGCGCCCAGGAATTCATGCGGTCACAGAATGCGCGCGAACCACCGGTCTTGGCCGGAATTGCCCAGACTTCGACCTTCGGGTCGTTGGCGATCATGTTTGCGAAGACCTTGAAGCCCGAACCGGCGAAATGCTCGGTCACAGCCTGCATTTCAATCGGGTTGCGCAAATCCGGCTTGTCCGAACCATAGGTGCGGATCGCATCGTCATAGGCAATGCGACGGAACTGCTGCGTCACCGGCTTGCCTTCGGCAAACTCTTCGAAGATGCCGCGCATGACTGGTTCCATCGTTTCCCATACTTCTTCCTGGGTCACGAAGCTCATTTCGAGGTCGAGCTGGTAGAACTCGCCCGGCAGACGGTCTGCCCGCGGGTCTTCGTCGCGGAAGCACGGCGCGATCTGGAAGTAACGGTCGAAACCGGCAACCATCAGAAGCTGTTTGTACTGCTGCGGCGCCTGCGGCAGCGCGTAGAACTTGCCTTCATGAATACGGCTCGGCACGAGGAAGTCGCGCGCGCCTTCCGGCGAGGAAGCCGTCAGGATCGGCGTGGTGAACTCATTGAAGCCGATTTCGGTCATGCGGCGACGCATCGCGGCAATGATCTTGGTGCGGCTCATGATGTTCTTGTGCAGCGTTTCACGGCGAAGGTCGAGGAAACGGTACTTCAGGCGGATATCTTCCGGGTAGTCCGGCTCGCCGAATACAGGCAGCGGCAATTCCTTGGCAGCGGCCAGCACTTCGATTTCGGTTGCGAAGATTTCGACTTCGCCGGTCGGCAGATTGGTATTGACCGCATCGCCTGCGCGGGCCTTCACTTCACCATCGACACGGATAACCCATTCGCCGCGAACGGTTTCGGCAACCTTGAAGGCGGGCGAATCGGGATCGGCCACGATCTGGGTAATGCCATAATGATCGCGAAGATCGATGAAGAGAATGCCGCCATGGTCACGGACGCGGTGAACCCATCCGGAAAGGCGAACGTTCGAACCAACGTCCGTCTTGCGAAGGGCTGCGCAGGTATGGCTGCGGTAACGGTGCATGATTTCTGCCTTTGGAATAATAAGTCAGTCCTTGCTGACGGAAACGCTTTAAATTCTCGCGGAAAAGCGCATTTTGACCGGGTTTTGTCAAGTCTGCATTCCCTGCGGGTTTTGGTGTTAAACCACCTTGACGTAACGTGTCGACAAAAAACACTATGTGCGTATTAAGTGGAGCGCCAGTTCCTGATTATTTCGCGACAAGCGGCAAAGCTCTGTCTCTTTGTTTTGTCGCATTATCCGACGCAAAACCGCTTCGCACTTTTGCTGGAAATGCTCTAAAAGGTAGACATGCATCTGATTACGACAACACAGGCTCTCGAAGAGGCCGTATCCGCCCTCGCCAAATCCGATTTCGTTACAGTCGACACGGAGTTCATCCGTGAAACGACGTTCTGGCCGGAATTGTGCCTTATCCAGATGGCCTCGCCTGACCATACGGCGCTTGTGGATGCGCTTGCGCCGGGGCTCGACCTCGCGCCGTTCTTCCGCCTGATGGCCGATGAGACGATCGTCAAGGTTTTCCACGCAGCACGGCAGGACATCGAAATCGTCTTCCACCTCGGCGATCTCATCCCGTCGCCTGTCTTCGACAGTCAGGTAGCGGCAATGGTTTGCGGGTTTGGCGATGCCATTTCCTATGACCAGCTTGTGCAGAAGGTCACCGGCAAGCAGATCGACAAGTCGTCCCGGTTTACCGACTGGCGCCGTCGCCCGCTTTCAGACAAGCAACTCGACTATGCACTGGCCGACGTTACCTATCTGCGCGATATCTATCTCTATCTGAAGGAAGAACTTGAGAAAGAAGGTCGCAGCGAGTGGGTGAACGAGGAAATGGCGGTGCTGACTTCCCGCGAAACCTATGACATGCACCCTGACGATGCGTGGCGCCGGGTCAAGGCACGCGTCCGCAAACCGCTGGAACTTGCTATTGTACAGGCTGTCGCCGCCTGGCGCGAACGCGAAGCGCGCGAGCGCAATGTGCCGCGTGGGCGTATCATCAAGGACGACACCATAGCCGAAATCGCACAGCAGCAGCCGCGTGACGCGGAAGCACTGGGCCGTCTCCGCTCGATCCCGAAGGGTTGGGAGCGTTCGGCACAGGCTGCAGGGCTTGTCGCAGCGATCCAGTCCGCGCTTGAAATCCCGAAGGAAGATTTGCCAAAATTGCCGAAGCCGTCGCATTCGCCGGAAGGCAGCGCCGCCGCTGCAGATATCCTCAAGGTTCTGCTCAAGCTTGTGACGGAAGAGCACGGCGTCGCGGCAAAGATCGTGGCGAATTCCGACGACATCGACAAGATCGCCTCGGAAGGCGACAAGGCCAATGTGCCTGCCCTGCATGGCTGGCGTCGCGAGGTTTTCGGTCAGAAAGCCCTCGATCTTATCGACGGCAAGATCGTCATCAGGTTCGAGAACCGGCGGATCAGGGCAGTTGAGTTAGGGGAGTAAGGCAATAGGGCAGTAAGGCAGTATGTTTAACGCGAGCATTAACATATTGCCTTACTGCCCTACTCACTTACTGCCTTATTCCCGCGTCCCCTCGATGGCTGCATCACCAACCGCGAAATAGATGTTCTTTCCGGTCAGCTTGGAGAGCTGCTGCAAGCGGCCTTCGGGACGATCCGAAATCAGATCGGCCAGGTCTCCCGGTACGACAAGCGCAATGCCGTTTTCTTCCTCACGCCAGACAAGGCGCGGGATGACGCCCGGCATCGAAGCCGACAGAAGGTAGACCACCCGCAGCAAGGCTCCAAGCAGCTTTGCCCGTTCACGCAGGCGCGGCGTGGCGAGCTGCATGATCTCCGGCGCAATCTCGTCTTCGATCAGCCCTTCATGGCGATAATAATTGGCAAGCGCCATGAAGGAACGTCCGGCGTGGTCGATACCGCCGAACGAGCCGTGAGCGATGATGTTCAGCGCCTGCGACCCGCGATAATCGGGATGCGCACGCCAACTTATGTCGGCCACGAGGCAGGCAGCCTGTCGGTAGCGCGCTTCGTCCTCGGTTTCGTCGAAACCGAGGACCGGCAAGGACAATGTTGTCCAGGTTGCCAGTTCGCGGGCATGACGCGGAGAGCGCGAGCGCAGAATGGACAGTTCGTCTGCCGAGGCCAGCAGCGGATCGAGCCGCTGCTCATTCTTCGGCAGAAGCGAATAAAGATAGCCTTCACGCACGCCGAGCGCCGAGAAAACGATCTTGGAGGGCTTCATCAGACGGATCGCCTCGAGCAGCACCGTGGCGCCATAAGACAAAAGTTGACGGCGGTTTTTCGAAACCGCTTCAATGCCGCGCATCGTGTCGAGGTTGCCCTTGGCAACGCGCTTGAGGAAGCTCTGCGCGTCCACCGGATTCATCTCGTAACCGTGCATAACGTGCAGCGGATAGTTCTTCGCCGTCATATGCAGCTTGGCAAGGTTACGCCAGGTGCCGCCGACCGCATAGAAAACCTGGCCCTGATGGGCTTGCAGAAGCGTCGCCTTTGCGAGTTCCGTGCGTGCAATCTTGGTTGCCTCTGGCAGCCGTCCATCGGACATATCCTGCAAGCGCAGGCCACCGAGCGGCAAGGTGATCCCCTCGCCTACCTCGTGGTCGTCCACCGCGATCAGCTCAAGGCTGCCGCCGCCGAGATCGCCCGTGACACCCTTCGGCTGGAAGAAACCGGAAATAATGCCGAGCGCCGAGTAATAGGCTTCTTCCTTGCC
Organism: Ochrobactrum sp. XJ1; assembly: GCF_024701725.1. Classification (NCBI taxonomy): domain Bacteria; kingdom Pseudomonadati; phylum Pseudomonadota; class Alphaproteobacteria; order Hyphomicrobiales; family Brucellaceae; genus Ochrobactrum; species Ochrobactrum sp. XJ1. The sequence goes on along the minus strand of NZ_VDGD01000003.1, from coordinate 194,936 downwards.
GGACAGCACTTCGATGTGCCGGCCGAGAATGGCTTCCGCCTGTGCGATGAAATCCGGGCCGTTTTTTGCTTCGCGTGCAGCCGCAGTCGCCAGCGCGTGAATGGAAACCGCGCCGGCCTGTTCGGCCAGAGCGCGAAAACGCTTCAGCGCACGAAGCGCCGCTTCAACGGATTTCTCGTTGAGCTTGCCGGTTTTCGCGAGGCCCTTTCCGAGGCCGCAAAGTATCTTTTCATTGAAAAGCACCGTCGGCGAACGGACGATGCCTTCATAGATGACGACACGGATCGAGTTCGAGCCAATGTCGATGACCGCGACGGGCTTGAGTCCCTTGAGGCGGCCTTGTGCTACAGCTGGACTCATGCAGTCGTTTTTCTTTCCGCCTGCGCGCGCTTGCGATGCGCGATAAGGCGGGGGGCCGAAGACTTCAGCGACTTTCCGCGACCCGACAGGCTAGGATTGGTCATGAAATATTCCTGCGCGTTGAAAGCTTCCTCTCCTGCTTCTTTTTCTATCCGGCGAGAGGTGCCGTCCGCAAGTAGCTGATAGCTCTGTTGGTTATCAATTATGTTGGCAAACATGATTTGCGACAGGATTTGCTGATGCACTGTTGCATTTGTGATCGGAACAAGCGTCTCCACGCGGCGATCAAGATTGCGCGGCATCATGTCGGCGGAACCGATATAGACGATTGCCTTGTCGGAAGGCAGGTCATTGCCATTTCCGAAGCAGAAAATGCGGCTGTGCTCGAGAAAACGTCCGACAATCGACTTGGCGCGAATATTGTCGGAAAGCCCCGGAACGCCCGGACGCAGGCAGCAGATGCCACGCACGACCAGATCAATCTGCACACCCGCCTGGCTCGCCACGTAGAGCGCGTCAATAATCTGTGGATCAACCAGCGAGTTCATCTTCATCCAGATCGCAGCCGGACGCCCCGCCTTCACATGCGCAACCTCGTCCTCGATGTGCTTGAGGATTCGCGCGCGAAGTGTGAAAGGTGAAATCGCTATCTTCATCTCTTCGGCAGGCTGGGCATAGCCCGTGATGAAATTGAAGATATGCGCCACGTCGCGAGCAATATCCGCGTCCGACGTAAAGAACGACAGGTCGGTATAGATACGCGCCGTGATCGGGTGATAGTTGCCCGTGCCCAGATGCACATAGGAGCGCAGCTTCTGATCTTCACGGCGTACCACGAGCGACATTTTCGCGTGGGTTTTCAATTCGATGAAGCCGAACACCACCTGAACGCCCGCGCGCTCCAGATCGCGTGCCCAACGAATATTCGCTTCCTCATCGAAGCGTGCCTTCAGCTCGACCAGCGCCGTTACCGACTTGCCCGCTTCTGCAGCATCGACCAATGCGCGCACGATCGGGCTGTCATTGGAGGTACGATACAGCGTCTGCTTGATCGCCAGCACATCCGGGTCGGCTGCAGCCTGCCGCAGGAACTGCACCACCACGTCAAACGATTCATAGGGGTGATGGACCACAATGTCCTTTTCACGAATCGCTGCAAAGCAATCGCCGCCATGCTCGCGAATACGCTCCGGGAAACGCGGATTGTAGGATACGAATTTGAGGTCATCCCGCGGGATCGAAACGATCTCCGAAATCATGTTGAGCGCCAGAAGACCTTCATGCACGCTGATGCGGTTTTCCGAAACGCCAAGTTCCGTCGCCACGAAGACGCGCAAGGCTTCTGGCATTTCGCCGTCAAACTCAATGCGGATAACCTGACCGCGACGACGGCGTTTCAGTGCTGTCTCGAAGAGACGAACGAGATCTTCCGCCTCTTCTTCCACTTCGATATCGCTGTCACGGATGATGCGGAACGTACCGGCGCCGCGCACTTCGTAACCGGGGAACAGTCGCCCGATGAACAGGCTCACCGCGTCCTCGATGGTGATGAAGCGGTAGGTGTTTTGCTGGTCTGTCGGCAGCTGAATGAAGCGCTTGAGCGCGACCGGAATACGCAGAAGGGCCGTCATCGGATGATTGTCGGCGCGGCGCGCAAGCTGCAGGGCGATGGAAAAGCCGAGGTTCGGAATGAACGGGAACGGATGCGCCGGATCAATGGAGAGTGGCGTCAGAACAGGGAAAATCGTTTCGAGGAAGTGGTTTTCAAGCCATTCCTTTTCGGGCTTTGAAAGCGCCGACGGGCGAACAATCTCGATGCTGTCCTGTTCCAGTTCCTCGCGCAGCATACGCAGGCGTTCCTGCTGTTCTTCCTGCAAGCGCCCTACTTCGTCCAGAACGAAGTCGAGCTGTTCCTGCGGCGTGCGTCCATCGGCGCTGCGCATCGCCACACCGGCGCGCACCTGAGCGGCGAGACCGGCAATGCGGACCATAAAAAATTCATCGAGATTGGCGGCGGAGATAGACAGGAAGCGCAGGCGTTCAAGCAGAGGCTGCCGCATATTCGCGGCTTCTTCGAGAACACGCCGGTTGAATTGCAGCCAGGAAAACTCGCGATTCACAAAGCGGTCGGAACTTTGCATCAATTCGCCGTTCAAAGCTTTGTGAACGTCAGGGGCTACGTCCACATCGGGAACGACGGTTGGGTTGGGGGCTAGTCCGGCTGTCATTTCGTGTGTCCCGCCTTCAATCGCGTTGGGGGTTTCGCTCGCCATAACGCTGTTTTCGCTCATTTTTCCTGTCCCGACTTCCACCGGAACATTCCGGCTCTGCCTTAAGCCTATGGCTGTCATATGACAGTTTGATAGCAATTAGCTTCAAATGTCCTCAGAATTGATGAAAACGCTTCCGGAAACAAGACTTTCGCGGTACACGCATGCCAATGTCTATGCATGATCCTGTCCGGGACCCGGTTCAGGATCATGCTCATACCGCCCATCGACCAGAACCGGAGCATATTATGTCCGATCACATTATTCCTCACTTTCAGAACGACGCCGGCCATGCGGCCATCGAAATCGGCGTGAAGGAATTCATGTGCGTCGGTGCAAACCCGCCTTTCGATCATCCGCACGTGTTTCTCGACATGGGTGATGAAAGTGAAGTCGTTTGCCCGTATTGTTCGACCCTCTATCGCTACAACGCCAAGCTCCATGCCGACGAAACCGTTCCGGCTGGCTGCGTTTACGAAGCACCCGCCGACAAAGCTGCCTGATCTGGGCAGCCTCACGAGGCTGAATGCCGGATGATCTCATCGACATGAGCAAAGGGCGCATATTGATTGCCGGGGCCGGAGTTGCCGGTCTGTCGGCAGCATTGGAGCTGGCAGCGCGCGGCTGGAATGTCCGGCTTGTCGAAAAGGCCGAGACCCTTTCGGAAGTCGGTGCTGGCCTGCAACTTGCACCAAATGCGATGCGTCATCTGGAACGGCTCGGCGTTGCCGGCCGTCTTTCTGCACAAGCCATAACGCCGGAAGCGCTCTACCTCATGGATGGGCGCAAAGCGCGTCCGCTGATGGAAATGAAGCTTGGCGACAAGGCTTCTCAGCGCTGGCACCATCCCTATGTCGTTTGCCATCGCGCCGATCTGCAATCCGCTTTGCTCGACGCCTGCTGTGAAGAGCCCGGCATCGACATCAGCCTCGGTGCTGAAATCACAAATCATCGCGTCGAAAACGGCGCTGTTGTAGCCACTATCCGCCGTGGCAATTCCGAAGAATCTGTCGACGCTGCATATCTGATCGCCTGCGATGGCGTCTGGTCGGCGGAGCGCTCGAAGGCAGGTTTCAGCAAGGCAAGGTTCAGCGGCCATATTGCCTGGCGCACTACGCTCGCGGCGGATGCCCTCCCCGCATCGTTTTCGTCCGCTGTTGTAACAAGCAACGCAGTTTCAGCATGGCTCGGCAGGCAAGCGCATTTCATCGCCTATCCGGTCAAGGGCGGCAGTTTCTTCAATTTCGTCGCCATCACGACGGGCGAAAACCCCGGCGAAGTCTGGTCCAGAACCGGCGATCCGGCGCGCTTGCGCTCCATCTACGCGGAGTGGGGCGCTCCCGTTCGCGATGTGCTGGCGGCTGCCAATGAGTGGACCTATTGGCCGCTTTTCGAAATGCCAGATGCTCAATTCGTCGGGCCGGACCGGACGATTTTTCTCGGCGACGCTTCGCATGCGGTCACACCTTTTGCTGCACAAGGTGCCGCCATGGCGATCGAGGATGCTGCGGCCATTGCCGAGGCACTGGACAGTGGCGACCACGAAGCAGGGCTGAAGCGCTTCGATACCGTCCGCAAGGAGCGGATTGCTGCGGTTGCCAAGCGCGGCCAGTTGAACAGGTTCGCCTATCACGCCACCGGCATTTACGCGCTTGGCCGCAACACGCTCTTCGCCATGCGCAGTCCGGATAGTTTCCTGAAGGATCTGGACTGGCTCTATGGCTATGATGCCATTGCGGCCGTGCGGAATTAAGCTGCGTCGCGCGCAGCTTCGAGCATCGCAACGTCGAGCTTGACCATCTTCATCACGGCATCGGCCACGCGCTGGCGCTGTTCGGCTGTGCCGTTCTGCAGGACATCCAGCAACATCTGCGGCACGACCTGCCACGAGAAGCCATATTTGTCCGTCAGCCAGCCGCATTCCATCGGCGCGCCGCCCTCCATCAGTTTCTCCCAGAACATATCCAGTTCCACCTGATCCTTGCATTGGACGAAAAGCGAAACTGCCGGGGAAAACTTGAAGGTCGGCCCGCCGTTGAGGCCGGATATCGCCTGCCCGTCGAGCGTGAAGTTCGCCACAACCACATCCGTGCCTTCGGGCTGGTGTGCATGCTCAAATCGGATGAAGCCATCGACGGAAGCCGATCTTCCGCAAGCGCGGAAGATCGAGACATAGTGGTTCGCCGCTTCTTCGGCCTGCTTGTCGAACCAGAGACAGATTGTCAGACCTGACATTATTTCCTCCTCAGCCCATAACCTTCTTGGCTTCTTCCATATCCATCCACATTATCTCCCAGATATGGCCGTCAAGATCTTCAAAGCTGCGTCCATACATGAATCCATAGTCCTGTTTCGGACCCGGATCCGCCTTACCGCCAGCGTTTACCGCTTTCTCAACGGTGGTATCGACTTCAGCCTTGTTTTCCGCAGACAAACAGACCAGCACTTCGCTGACCGTGTTGGCATCTGCGATCTTCTTCGGCGTAAACTGGCTGAACTTTTCGTGGTCAAGGATCATCACGTGAATCGTATCCGAAAAGACCATGCCGGAAGCCGTTTCGTCCGAGAACATTGGGTTCTTGGTAGCCCCGATGGCTTCGTAGAAGCTGGTCGACTGCGCAACATTCTTCACTGGCAGGTTCACGAATATCATTTTCGGCATAAGATTTCCTCCGTTGGAAGGCCAGGTGGCCTGATTTTATTTTACGATTATCTATCGCCTGCCCGGCTCCCCCGGCGATAAGATCGAGCCATGAGTCTGAGGCCCGGCATGCAATCGATGCCTGAGCCTTCCGGGCGTAAAACAATTCACGCAATTGGCATCGGAAGAACTCAAAGTTCGCTTGTACATAATGGCATATAAGTTATAATTAGCAACCATGAAGTTAGAAAAAATAACTAGATCGGAAAAGCCAGCCGCCAAACGCAGTTATGACGATGCTTGCGCTGCTGCCCATGCCCTTGATTTGATTGGGGAACGCTGGTCGCTTCTGGTTATGCGCGAATTGATGTTCGGTCCCAAACGTTTCAGCGATCTGCGGGCTGGTCTGCCGGGTGTGAGTGCAAATGTCCTCACCCAGAGGCTTGAAGGGCTGGAAGAAGCAGGCATTCTTCGCAAGACGAAACTTCCGCCTCCCGCATCGGTGCAGGTCTACGAACTGACTGATTGGGGTTATGAGAGCGAACCCATCCTTCAAACGTTGGGTCGTTGGGCCGCGCGTTCACCAAAGCATGATCCCAACCTGCCTATTTCGACCGCTTCATTCCTGCTGTCGCTCAGAACCATGATGGATCATGACAGGGCTCTCGGTATGCGCGCCGTGATCGGTCTCCGTCTGGACGGAGAAGATTTTACCGCACAGCTGAACGATGAAGGGATTCGGATAGAGCGCGGCACAGCGCAGAAATACGATCTCCATTTCGAAAGTTCACCGCGTATGCTGGCTGCCGCCATCTATGGCGGACAGCCCCTTTCAGTGCTGGAAAGCGCCAATATTCTCAAGGTGATAGGCGACCGCACCCTTGCAGAAAAATTCGTGACGTTGTTCCCGCTTCCCGACAAGGCGACCGCACCCGAATAAAATATGCAACTTTTTAGTTGCGTATTTCGTCAAGTACCCCATATTGGCAACCATTAAGTTGCCAATTACGGAGGATGCATATCATGACCATTGCAAGCAATACTGACCGCATCGCGAAAACCGTCGATATTCATGCAGGGATCGACCGCGTATGGCGCGCCCTCACCGATCATGAAGAGTTTGGGAGCTGGTTTCAGGTCAAGATCGACGGGCCGTTCATCGTCGGCACCCGTTCGACCGGCCACATCACCTATCCCGGTTTCGAGCACGAGCCTTGGGAATCACTCATCAAGGAAATGAAGGCACCGAGCTACTTTGCCTTCACCTGGCATCCCTATGCGGTGGACCGCAGTATCGACTATTCCAAGGAGCCGCCGACGCTGGTGGAATTCAAACTGGAACCGATCGAGACCGGAACGCGGCTGACGGTGGTCGAAAGTGGTTTCGATGCGTTGCCTGCCGAACGCCGGCCGCTGGCGTTGCGGATGAACGAGGGCGGCTGGGAGGAACAGGTCGGCAACATCAAAAGACACGTCGAAAATGTATGATAAGCCAGAGATGACCGGTATGGACATGTCCATGGTTTTTGCAGCGCTCGCCGATCCGACCCGGCTGGCGCTCATCGAAACCCTGAGTGATGGCGAAAGCCGTTCGATTGTGGTGCTGTCGCAAAACGGCAGCATCACCCGGCAGGCCGTCACCAAGCATCTGTCCGTGCTGGAACAGGCAAATCTGGTCGAACGGGAAAAGGTCGGACGGGAGAGCAGGTTTCGCCTGCATCCTGCGCCATTGATTGACGCCCGCGCCTATCTCGCAACCGTTTCCAACCAGTGGGACGACGCACTCCAGCGCCTGCGCCGGTTTGTCGAAGATTAGAGCATTTCCAGCAAAAGTGCGCAGCGGTTTTGCGTGAGGCAAATGCGACGAAACAAATACTTAGAACACCGACCTGATTCAGTCAGATCGGTGTTCTAACGCTGGTTGAAAAGTAACGAGGATGTGCCCTTCACGAAGCCAAGCTTCTCGTAGAAGGGCACAAGCTGTTCCGGGCAGTAGAGTTCAAAACTTTTCACACGCTTCAACTTTTCATGGTTGAGAACGCGTTCAACAAGGGCTTGTCCGAGCCCTCGTCCACGATGCTTCTCCGACACGATCACATCGAAGACCATCGCCTTGAAGGTGAAGTCCGTGAGAACGCGGGCGAAACCTGCGATCCTGCTTTCTGCGTCGAGGCAGAACAGAAGCAAATCACAATGGGCCAGCATGTTAGTGACGTCATCAAGCGTCCGCTCGCTCGTCCACCATTCTTTACTATAAAACTCATGAAATTCGCTGTATTGCTCAGGCGCGAGTTTCTCCACCCATTGAAAATCAGTCACTGCTTCCCTCTCCCGTGTCACGGAATAATCAGTCGCAAAGGCGTTTCAGAATGGCAATCCAGTTTGAGCAAACCTGTCCGATCTTTCGCATTTTCGACATAGAGAAAGCCCGTGAATTTTATCTCGGCTTTCTCGGCTTCAATCTGGATTGGGAGCATCGATTTGCCGAGGGAATGCCGCTTTATATGCAGGTTTCCCGCGGTGCGCTTGTCCTGCATCTCAGCGAGCATCACGGCGACGGAAGTCCGGGCGCCAATATTTTCGTGCGCATGCAAGGTGTTGAGGAACTGCACAAAGAAGTCAACGCACGCGGTTACCGCTTCATGCGACCAGGAATTGAGAATGAGCCATGGGGCCGCGTAATGGCGGTCATCGACCCCTTCGGCAATCGCATCCAGTTCTGCGAAGGCCCGCACGACGAATAAACAAAAACACCCGCCGGCGAACCGGCGGGTGTTTCGATTTCAGGCCACTAATCTGATTAGTGCAGAATCTGGCTCAGGAACAGCTTGGTGCGTTCGTGTTGCGGATTGTCGAAGAACTGGTCCGGCGAGTTCTGCTCGACGATCTGGCCCTGATCCATGAAGATCACGCGGTTGGCAACCTGACGGGCAAAGCCCATTTCGTGCGTCACGCAGATCATGGTCATGCCTTCGGCAGCGAGGCTTACCATCGTGTCCAGAACTTCCTTCACCATTTCCGGATCGAGAGCCGATGTCGGTTCGTCGAACAGCATGACTTTCGGGTTCATGCACAGTGCACGAGCAATCGCCACACGCTGCTGCTGACCACCGGAAAGCTGGCCCGGATATTTGTTGGCCTGTTCCGGAATCTTCACGCGGGCCAAATAGTGCATGGCGATTTCTTCCGCCTGCTTCTTCGGCATCTTGCGCACCCAGATCGGCGCGAGCGTGCAGTTTTCCAGAATGGTCAGATGCGGGAAGAGATTGAAGTGCTGGAACACCATGCCGACTTCGCGGCGCACTTCATCGATCTTCTTGAGATCGTTGGTCAGCTCGATATTGTCGACGACGATCTTGCCCTTCTGGTGTTCTTCCAGACGGTTGATACAGCGGATCATGGTCGATTTGCCCGAGCCCGACGGTCCGGCAACAACGATGCGCTCCCCGCGCATGACCTTCAGATTGATGTCGCGCAGGACGTGAAACTCACCATACCACTTATGCATATTGGTGATTTCGATGGCGACATCGGTTGTGGAAACCTGCATCTTCGAACGGTCAACATCCATTCCCAGCTCGGATTGCGGGAGGGCGTTTTGTGCACTCATTTCCATTATTCCCTTTATTCTTATCGTTTATGACCCGTGTCGAGCCGTCGTTCCATGAATATAGAGTATCGCGACATTGCGAAACAGAAAATCCAGAAAACGAAGCCCGCAAAGATGAGACCGGTGGCAGGCGTCTGTGGAGAAGCCCAATTGGCATCGGAAAAGTTCTGACGGACGATGCCCAACAGATCGAACATGCCGATGATGTAGACAAGGCTCGTATCCTTGAACAGACCGATGAAGGTGTTGACTATACCTGGAATGACAAGCTTCAGCGCCTGCGGCAGAACGATCAGTCCCGTTTTCTGCCAGTAGCTGAGACCCAGCGCATCCGCACCTTCATACTGCCCACGCGGGATAGCCTGAAGACCACCGCGCACCACTTCCGCCATATAGGCCGAAGCGAACAGCGCCACGCCGATGAGCGCACGCAGCAGCTTGTCGAAAGTCACGCCCGGCGGCAGGAACAAAGGCAGCATGACGCTGGCCATGAACAGCACCGTCACCAGCGGAACGCCGCGCACCATTTCGATGAAGATGATCGAGAAGGTCTTGATGACCGGCAGCTTTGAACGGCGTCCGAGCGCCAGCACGATACCAAGCGGCAGCGACACGGCGATACCGACAAAGGACAGCACAAGCGTGACGAGAAGCCCACCCCAGAGCGGCGTTTCCACATAAGGAAGGTCGAACCAGCCGCCGACCAGCAGGAAGAAGGCGACAATCGGGAACACGAAGAAGAACAGGATCGCATTGAGAGCCTTCTTCGGGGCCTTCGGAATCAGCAGCGGCACCAGCAGGACGACGAAGATCAGCGCCGTCAGATTGACGCGCCAGCGTTCCGAAATCGGATAACGGCCATAGATGAACTGCTCGTATTTCGCGTTCACGAATGCCCAGCAGGCGCCCGACCAGCCTTCCGGTTGCGTGCCGCCCTGCGCGACAGTCAGGCAGGCCGTGCGATCCGCACCCGTCCAAACGGCCTTGAAGAACAGCCACTCGATGATTGGCGGGAGGAACCACGCCACGGCCAGCAGGCCGAGAATGGTCAGCGCCGCATCGACAGGCGTTGCGAACAGATTGACGCGCAACCAGTGCGAAATGCCCTGCACGGAGCGTGGCGGCGCTTCGCCATCCACCATCTGCGAGCGGACATATTGGAGATCTGCGTTTTCCATTGTCACCTCTCCACCAGCGCCATCTTGGCATTGAACCAGTTCATCAGGCCGGACACAATCAGGCTGATGCCCAGGTAGATCACCATCCAGATCGCCACGACTTCGACCGATTGACCGGTCTGGTTGAGGATCGTGCCACCTACGGCGACAAGATCGGGATAGCCGATGGCAATGGCGAGCGACGAGTTCTTGATAAGATTGAGATACTGGCTCGAGAGCGGTGGAATGATGATGCGCAGCGCCTGCGGCACGATGATGTGACGCATCGTCTGGCCGGGACGGAGCCCGACTGCATAAGCCGCTTCGGTCTGCCCCTTGTTGACGCCCAGAACGCCGGCGCGAACCGTTTCAGCGATAAAGGACGCCGTATAGAAGGAAAGCGCCAGAAACAGAGCCAGAAACTCCGGCTTGATCTGTGCGCCGCCGGTCAGATTGAACGTTCCGAGCTTCGGCGAGTCGAACGAAACCGGAAAACCGGTCGCGATCAGCGCCAGTATCGGCAGGCCGATAATCAGGGCGGCGGACACGCGTATCGTGTGAAAGGACTGGCCGGTTGCCATCTGGCGGCGTTTTGCCCAACGCGCAACGATGATCGAAGCGACGATGCCGATGAGAAGCGCCACCGGCAGAAGCCACGCCCCCTCACCCCATATAGGAGATGGCATGAAGAAGCCGCGATTGTTCAGGTACGTGCCCAGCGGGAGCGCGAAGCTGTCGCGGGCCTGCGGCAGGACCGACAGAACGCCGAAATACCAGAAGAAGATGACGAGCAGCGGCGGAATATTGCGGAATATCTCCACATAGACCGTGCAGATCTTGCGGATCAGCCAGTTGCGCGAAAGACGGCCGATACCAACCAGAAACCCGATGATCGATGCCGTAATGACACCCAGCGCGGCAACGTAAAGCGTATTCACGAGGCCAACCAGAAAGGCCCGGCCATAGTTCGAATCGCTGTTGTACTGAATAAGCGTCTGGCTGATATCAAACCCGGCACGCCCATTGAGGAAGGCGAAACCGGACGCAATGTTTGCGCGCTGCAGATTGGTGATCGTGTTGCCGACAATCCAGTAGATCGCGCCAATGACCGCACCAAAGACAATGACCTGATAGAAGATGCCGCGAATCCGCGGATCGTACAGGAACGAAGTTCCGCCGCTGTCCTGGCGACGTTCAGTTGCAGAATAGGAAGCCATATGTTTCCTGTGCCTCTCGGCTGGCTGCATCGACCTCAAACAGGAAAGGTTGACCGCATCTGCGGAGCAATTCCTGAAATCGAGACATCGAATGCCGAACCGTTCGGTCTTGCCATCCCCAATTCAGGCTCATCTCGAGCTTGCGGGCCTGCAAGACGCGGTTGAATTCCAAAAAGCAGCTTATCAGCGTTCAAATGCCCTCACGATGCGAGGCCAGTAGCAAACGGACAAACTGCAGAGCCGACAAATCCGGCGGGCGCTGCTGCACCCGCCGATGATCAGTCTGGAAAGAAGGGCCCGTTAGCGCACAGGGACGCCGTATTGCAGGCCGCCCTTGTTCCACTGGGCGTTGATGCCACGTGCGATCTTGAGCGGGCTGCTGGCGCCGATATTGCGCTCGAAGATTTCACCGTAATTGCCGACGCCCTTGACGATCTTTACCACCCAGTCATTGTCGAGACCGAGATCGGTACCGATCTTCGTGTCTGCTTCCACACCGAGAAGACGCTTGATGTCCGGATTGTCGGACTTCTTCATCTCTTCGACATTGGCCTGCGTAATGCCGTATTCCTCGGCGTTGAGCAGCGCATTATGGGTCCAGCGAACGACATCCGCCCACTTGGAATCGCCCTGACGAACGGTCAGACCGAATGGCTCCTTGGAGATGATTTCCGGCAAGATGACGTGATCATCCGGATTGGCAAGCGCCAGACGAACCCCGTAGAGGCTGGACTGGTCGGTCGTATAGGCGTCGCAACGACCGGAATCGTAAGCGGCGTTGGCTTCTTCGATCTTCTCGAAGACAACCGGGTTATATTCCATCTTGTTGGCGCGGAAATAGTCGGCCATGTTCAGCTCGGTCGTCGTACCGGCCTGAACGCAGATGGAAGCGCCGGAAAGCTGCAATGCGGAATTGATGCCCGACAGCTTCTTTGAATTGATCATGAAGCCCTGGCCGTCAAAGTAGTTGATGCCAGCAAAATCAAGGCCAAGCGCAGTGTCGCGGCTGATCGTCCAGGTCGTGTTACGGATCAGGACGTCCACTTCACCCGACTGCAGGGCTGTAAAACGCTCCTTGGCGTTCAGCGGCGTGAACTTCACCTTGGTTGGATCGCCGAAAATCGCAGAAGCCACAGCGCGGCAATAGTCTACGTCAAAGCCGGACCACTCGCCCTTGTCGTTGGGCGAAGCAAAGCCGAGAAGACCCGTATTAACGCCGCACTGCAGAAAACCTTTCGCCTTCACATCGGAAAGCGTATCCGCGGATGCTCCCGAAGCTACGCTAAACAGCGCCGCCGCACCCAATACACCCGTCATAAGAGTTTTTTTCATCTGGCCTGCAACCTTTTGTTCCCTGGAGAGCGCTGAACCCTTAGCTCAAGCGTCTCTTGTTGCTTTATTTTTGCATAAACCCGTCGGAAAAGCCGTGTGACCTCCCAAGCCCATGCCATACAGCAGGCTGCCCCTCGCCCGAGACCGCTTTCCGGTCTTCGATTCTTGTTTTTGAGCGCAGTGACAAACCTGCCGCCTTCACGGGTCTTATCGAAGGCGAAAAATTGCCTTTGGTCAAGGCAATAACGCAGCCCGGCGAGCTGGCCTCCAAAAAAGATGAGGGGGAAATATTTGAAAATTTACACGATTTCCCGATTTCTGGGTAGAAACCCTCTCCAGAGAAGATCATGTCGCAACCAGTTGGAATACGGCATTATAACTCAATTAATACAATTGGTTAAATTTGACTACCACCCTAGATGGGCAATGCCGATAGCAACTCCTGATAGAAATCAGACGCGCGGCATCGCGCTTTCACCATCCAAAGAAAAAATAATATTTCGCGTCGCCATATAACGGGCAACCCACCATGTCGCCACGAATCCGATCGTCAGACCGGCTACGATGTCAGTCGGATAGTGTGCGCCCGCGGCAAGCCTGCTGATCCCGAAGAGAAAACATGCCGGGGCTGTAAGGACGCGCCAGCGCGGCAGGAATATCCAAAGCGAGACCATCATGATGCCAGCCATCATAGAGTGACCTGACGGGAAGCTTTCATAAAGAAACTGGCCTTTGAACGGTGAGAAATAGGCTGCGCCCACGTCATCGAGCAGGAACGGGCGCGCCCGACCGATGGCGAGTTTACCGATTTCAGTCGGGATGCTCCCCACAACAATCGACGTCAGCACCAACGTTGCCCAGCTATGGAGTTTCACGAACCACGGTCTGGCACTATCACGTAGTTTTGGCGAAAGCAGTATCGCTGTGACGAGCCAGACGACAATGCCGATTGCCAGCCAGACGATGGTGCGAATCGCATCCGTAACCGCACGCAGGAATTCCATGATAAAATTGGTGCTCTGCGCCGTGACGCGAACGATGTCAGCATCCCACAGATGCAGCACGAGAATAATGAACGGCAGAAGCACCACAATTGCGGTCATTTCAAGCGTCCATGGGGATGGCGCCCCCTTGTAAGCCGGGCGCAGAAGAGCTCGAAGGAGTTCCAGCGCCGCGCGAAAGGGATATAGAAAAATGCTTCCCGTGCCTGACGCCATCATAATAGAAATACCCTTTCAAAAGCTTCTTACGCAATAAATTGCACGCGAGGTTGCATCCGGAACGCGCGCATCCTATCCAAGTATTCAAAGTTTCCGCCGCAAACGGAATCGCAGATCTTTTTGCCGCAGCCGACCTTGATGCGACCCGGCAGAATCCTCTTGTTCGAGAATCGGTGGGCGAGAATCAGTGGGATAGCATGCAACATGGTCTGGAGGCATTTTCGTGACTAAGCAGCAGGGCAAGACAGAGAAGCTGGGTATAAACACACGGCTGGCTCACGATGGTTATCAGCCGCGCGATTATCATGGCTTCGTCAATCCGCCCGTTGTCCGCGCCTCCACCGTGCTTTTCCCGGATGCAGAGACGATGGCAACCGGTGGCCAGAAATACACTTATGGCACGCGTGGCACACCGACCAGCGATGCGCTTTGCGCTGCCATTGATGCGCTGGAAGGTTCGGCAGGTACGGTCTGCGTCCCGTCCGGTCTTGCCGCTGTTACCGTTCCGCTTCTCGCCTTCCTCTCGCCCGGCGATCACGTGCTGTTTGTCGATTCGATCTACAATCCGACCCGTCATTTTGCCGATACGATCCTGAAGCGCATAGGCGTGGAAGTCGAATATTACGATCCGGAGATCGGCTCTGGCATTGCAAAGCTGATGCGCCCGAACACCAAGGTCGTGTTCACGGAATCACCGGCGTCGAACACGTTTGAAATGCAGGATATTCCGGCCATCGTTGAAGAAGCGCACAAGGGCGGCGCCATCGTCATGATGGACAATACGTGGGCCACCCCGCTTTACTTCAAGGCGCTCGATTTCGGCGTGGACATTACCATCCATGCCTCGACCAAATATCCGTCCGGCCACTCCGATATTCTGTTTGGCACGATTTCGGCCAATGAAAAATGCTGGCCGCAGCTTCTGGAAACGCACGGAACGCTTGGACTGTGCACATCGGCTGACGATACCTACCAGATCCTGCGCGGCATGCGCACGATGGGCGTGCGGCTGGAACATCACCGCAAGAGCGCACTGGACGTCGCCCGTTGGCTTGAAAGCCACCCGGCTGTCGACCGGGTTCTGCATCCGGCACTGGAAAGCCATCCGGGTCATGAAATCTGGAAGCGGGACTTCTCCGGTTCTGCCGGCATTTTCTCCATCGTGCTCGCCAGCGGCGGGCAGAAGGAAGCCCATGCTTTCCTCGATGCGCTGGAGATTTTCGGCCTCGGTTATTCCTGGGGCGGCTATGAAAGCCTCGCGGTTCATGTCCGCCTCGATGATCGCACCGTGGCCAAGGGCGACTATCCGGGCCCGGTGATCCGCCTGCAGATTGGTCTGGAAGACGTGCCGGACCTCATTGCAGACCTCGAAAAAGGCTTTGCCGCGATCTAAGCCGGTTTTGCAGCCGTCATCTTGCGTGACCGCGCGCGGACCGTTTTCTTTGCCGCCTTTAAGGGCTTCGGCTCGATTTCAGAGAGGCCTTCCACGACGGCCTCTATCATGGTGCAGGCGACGAAATCCGCCTGCATTTCTTCCCGCAACGCCTCCCGGTCAACGGATCGTGCTTCGCTCGGATCGTGCCACAGCACCACGCCAATGCGCAGAGAGGGCCGCAGCCGTCGCAGGCGACGTACGGCAAAGCGGGCGTGACGTGCCGCCTGCTGATCCAGAAAGCAGATTATCAGCGTATCCCTGTCGGAAAGATCCAGCGCCCTGAGATTGGCGGGCTTGAGCGCATCATGCACGACGGCTTCTGCCGACGCGCCCTGCACGGCAAGCACCTGCGCCAGCATGATCGCAGCCGTGTCGTCGAGCCCCTTTCGTCCCCCGAATGTCAGCAGCGACCGGCCTTCGCCGGAGGGAAGTTCCAGATCGGATGCGCTAACATCGCCATCGGGATTCTCAATCGCGATCTCTTCGTCGTCCCCCTCCTCCTCGCTCGCAATCTGTTCCAGATTGGCCACCAGCGTCTTCGTGCTTTCGTCAACGATCTGCAATTGCGGCTCGGTCAGAACACCGCGCAGACGGTCCCGCTCCGCCATCAGGAGCGCCGGGATCGCGACCGAACCGTAAAACTCGACCAGATATTTCCGTTCCAGCATTTCCTCGGCATTATCCGTGGCCTCATCCGGGTCTCCGGCCAGGAGGCGCTGATAGAGACGTTCCTTCGGATCGAGCACAGGCTCGTTGCCGAACAGGATTTCCAGAAACTCGAATTGCGGCACATGACGCCCCAGCACCACGAGACAGACCGTCAGAGGCGTCGACAAGACCAGCCCGACCGGGCCCCAGAGCCAAGTCCAGAAAATGGCCGAAACGATGATTGCAAGCGGCGAAAGGCCGGTGCGCGAGCCATAGAGCCAAGGTTCGATCACATTGTTTATAAGAAGCTCGATGATGACGAAGAGCCCGATTGTCCAGAGGAGCAGGCTCCAGCCGGGTGCAACGGCAAAGGCAAGGAACAGCGGCAGGATCGCCGCGATAACCGGGCCAATATAGGGAACGAACCGCAAAACGATTGCCAGCATTCCCCATAGAGCTGCATTCGGAATACCCAAAATCCAAAGTCCGAAAGCGAGTGGCACTCCATAGGTAATATTCACCACAAGCTGCGTCAGCAGATATTGTCCAACCCGCTTTCCCGCATCCTGCAACGCTTCAGTCGTGCGGTGAAGATCGCCATAGCCGACCAGCCTTATGAAGCGATCCCTCAGCTCCTCCCGTTCGAGCAGCATGAAAATCACCACAACCACGACGAGACCTGTCGTCGCCAGCGGACCGACGAGCGGTTCGATTATGCTCCGGAGCGTCTCAACCGGATGGCGCGGCGCGAATATCTGGACGAGCAGCGGCTTTTCCTCCGGCTGATCCGAAGGCAGCGCCTGTGTTTTCTGTTCCGGCCTGTTGATTTCCGTGCCTATGCGCTCGGCAAAGCGGTTGAGCCTGTCAATGAAACTGTTGTCTGAGCTCGCTTCCTTGAGTGTCCTGATCTTCTCGATAATGTTGTACTGATAGATTGAAATATTCTGCCCAACCTCGGAGACCTGAAAGGCAACGACGGCGCTGAAGACTGCGACGATCAGAAAACCGCTGGCCACACTGGTAATCACCGCGAACAGCCGTGGAAGACCGGCCCTGCGCAGAAAGGCGACAATCGGCGCAAGCGCAAATGTCAGCAGTACCGCTATGGCAAGAGGCAGAAAGACGTCTTTTGCAAAGTAGAGAATGGCAACGGCAACAGCCATTGCCGCCAGAGTCGGCAGGCGTGGCGGCGCCGACGTGATCGGACGCACCGTGGAATCCAGACGGTCGATACTCTCCATGAACCCCTCTTTAGCCGTGTTGTGACCTTCGGCTTGTTAGCCGCAATAACTGAATAGGAGGGCGTTCGGTTCCATATTCCGTCGGAACAGAGAACAAATTAAATTAGCAACAGCTAACGAACATATTTCTCGAAATATCATGATAACTGTTGAGGTAAATATTAATACAATTAAAATATCGAAACTATCTAAAATACAGCAAGTACTGGAATTTTTGGGGACGTGCTTTGTCGTTAATGCCAATGAATAGCTTCTTCAACCGCAGTTTATACAAATATCTTCTAATTCTACTCTTGGTGGCATTCTCGTCAGTGTCTTATGCGCAGCAAGCACCCAAGCCGGTACAGGTTGGTGTTTATGTCAGTGAGCCATTCGTCAACAAACAGGGCAATGCGTTCTCCGGCATGGCTATCGATATCTGGCAGGACATTGCCACACGCATGAACCTTGCTTCGCAATATGTGGAGTATCCGAATTACACCGAACTGGTGAAAGCGGTTTCAGAAGGCAAAGTCGAAGCCGCCGTTACCAATCTGACAATCACGGAACAGCGTGCCGAGATCGTGGATTTCACCCATCCATGGTTCGATGCTGGCTTGCGCATCATGGTGCATACCCAGGCAGGAAGTGGCTGGGACGATCTCATCAGCCGCCTTGATGATGCGGGACATCTGGCGACTTATGCCTGGATCCTCGGCATTCTCGTTGCGGCCACGGTATTGCTGACGATCTTCGACAGGCGTTTTGATGAAGGCTTTCCGAAACGCTGGCGCGAGGGACTGGCAGAAAGTTTCTATCACGTGGTTTCCATTGCGACGTCTGGCAAAACTTCACGCAAAAACCTGTTCGGTTGGGTGGGACGCATCTGGCAGACATTCTGGATGGTGTTTGGCATAGCGATCATCGCCTACATGACTTCATCGATTACTAGCGTCATGACCGTCGCTCATATCGACAACAATATTTCCAGCCTTTCTGATCTGCAGGGGAAATCCGTTGGCGTTCGTGCAGGCGGTGTCGCAGAACGGTTTCTGAAGTCGCGCTCTATCGCGACTGTTCCTTTCGATCACATGCCCGAAGCGGTAAACGCACTGGTCAGCGATGAAATTGCGGCAATCGTCGGCGACGGGCCGGTTCTGGAATATTACGCCCACCAGCACGCCGACCAACCTGTCGATCTTGTCGGGAATGTATTCAGCCCGGACAAATATGGCTTTGCCTTCCCGCGCCATAGCGAACTCGTCAAGCCCGCCAGCGTAGCAATCATCAGTGCTCACGAGAGTGAAGAGGTCGCCAAGCTGAAAGCCAAATATTTTGGCCCCGAGAACTGATATTGCAGACATGGAAAAGGCGGCCAATGGCCGCCTTTCTTGTGCAGATTATTTACCGGCCCGCCACGATGGACGAAATGATTCCGGTTGCGATGCTGATCAACATATAATCGTTGTTGACCTTGACCCAGTGATAGCCGCGTGGCGGCTTGCGCAGCTTGTAGCCAGAATAGTTGTTCACGACGTGGCCGCGGTAGTTTGGCGGCAGGCGGTTGCCCTTCTTCCAGCTCTGGTGACGGCGATTGTCATATTTACGCGCATCATATTTCGGACCACCCTTGTGCATCTGGCTGTGAGACGGCTTGCCATGTTGCGACGGATACGGTTGGGCCATCGCAGCAGGAGCTGCAAGAAAGGAAAAGGCAGTAAGAGCAATAACGATCGGCTTCATATCGGCTTCCTTTGTTTATTCGATGTAAGGAAAATGCGCTCGCCAACGTGAACGCCAAGTGAATACTCCCATTAAATAAATTTAATGATTTCATACGATTAGTTTTCATCAAAGCGCACCATGTCCAATCAAAACAGGATCGGAGATCAGTCCAGCGAACTTATTTCCTTGTGTAGGCGCGTCGCACTTTTCGGGATGCACTCCAGCTCAAAGCCATTATGTTGCGTTTCCCATCCGACTAAAATGCGCTAGGTAAAACCCAAATTCGTACGCACCTCTCAATGAGGTAAGTGTCAAAGGACTACATCATGATGAACTGGGTTTTCATTCTGCAAGGCGTTATCGCGTTCGGACTGGCTGGACTGGCGATTGCGGTCATCCTTCGCCATCGTCGCCACTGACGCTGTTTCGATCTGCGATATTTTTCGTCCGGGCCTGCAGGTTCGGACGCAACCGATCATGAAATCAATCGTTTAAGCTTAGTCTGGTATTTCTCAGGAGGAGACAGTGATGCGGAAAGTGGCGCTTGGATTGGTGGCCCTGCTCGCAATAACGGGCTGCACAACTACGGAAAAAGATATTTCCATCGGCACCGGCGCAGGTGCCATCATTGGCGGCATTGCTGGCGGCGGACGTGGCGCGCTGATCGGCGCAGGTGCGGGCGCATTGGGCGGCCTTCTGGTGCGCGAACTGCGCAACGGCAACTGCCAATATCGCGACCGTCATGGCCGCATGTATGTGGCTCGCTGCAGACGATAGCTCCAGCAATCCGCAAAGATCCTCGAAAGCGCCGGTTTTCCGGCGCTTTTTGTTATTCGGCACGCGCGACCTGTCTGCCCTGATGGGAACCTTCGCTCGTCGATGTCGTTTCATAGACAATAGAGACAGTTCAGGGAGAACTCCGATGAAGCTTGCTCTCAAAGCCGCCCTTGTTGCCTTGGGCGTATTTGCGGCGGGCGCAGCGCAGGCGGCGAACGCCATATCCACCACCAACCTCAATATTCGAACAGGCCCCGGCACGCGCTATGCGACGCTGGGCTCCATACCCAGTGGGGCGCCTTTGACCGTGCGTGGCTGCACATCCGGTTATGGCTGGTGTCAAGTCAGCTACGGCCCGACCTATGGCTGGGCATCGTCGCGCTATCTGGCATTTCGCGAGGGAACATCTGGTGGTTACTCCGATGATTTCGGTCGAACAGCTGCGCTCATCGGCATTCCGCTTATCGCTGGCGTTGCCATAGGCTCTGCTCTCAATGACCGGGATGACTATTGGTATCGCGACCGTCGCTACTATCGCGACAGACATTGGGATCGCCGTGGATGGCGTGATCGTCCAGGCTGGCACGGAAATGACCGGCCACGTGTCTATATGAGGCACCGCGTTCCAGACGGTCCGCACGGACAATAACAGACAGCTGAACAGAAATCGAAACGCCGCGAAGTGCTCGCGGCGTTCTGTCTTTGCTGGAAGCCTCGTACTTGCCATGGTCGGTTTCTTCATCATGGCGGCGCTGGATTACCTCAATGTGCGTGGTGCCATTCTGATCGGTATTCTGGCGGTGACAGTGCTGTCGATGCTGCTTGGCGTCTCGCAATTCAACGGCATCATGTCGATGCCGCCAAGCCTCGCGCCAACCTTCCTGCAGCTCGATATCCTGGGTGCCCTGAGCGGCGGTATCATTCAGGTGTTGCTCGTCATGGTACTCGTCGAAATCTTCGACGCCACCGGCACGCTGATCGGCATTGCCAAGCGCGCGGGCCTGATCCACGACAAGAAGTCTGGCCGTCTTGGAAAGGCGCTTCTGGCTGACAGTTGTGCGATCATTTCGGGCGCACTCATCGGCACATCCAGCACGACAGCCTATGTTGAAAGTGCATCTGGCGTACAGGCTGGCGGACGAACCGGACTGACCGCACTGGTCATCGCAGGTCTCTTCGTGCTGGCACTATTCTTCTCGCCGCTGGCAGGCTCAGTACCCGCTTACGCGACGGCTCCGGCACTGCTTTATGTTGCCGGCCTGATGATGAAGGAGCTTCTGGAGATCAATTGGGAAGACGTAACAGAGGCCGCACCTGCTGCCCTGACTGTCCTGATGATGCCGTTCACCAATTCCATCGCGAATGGTCTGGCGTACGGTTTCATCAGCTACGCGATCCTCAAAACGGTCACAGGTCAGTGGAGAAGCGTTCATCCGGCAACATGGCTGGTAGCGATCCTGTTCATCGCTCGGTTCGTCTTCTTCCCTCATTGATAGCTGCACACATCGGGAGATGGCCTCCGCTTCTCCCGATAAAGGTCCGGCGCCAGGTTCCCCCTACGCCGGACCTTGCTGGCCACTTCAGGGGATATCAATGTTTACAGGCCTGATGGGGCGAATGTCTTAAATGAAATCCTAGAATAGACATTTGGCATGTTCTTTTGAACCATGGCCCGATAACCGCTTTCAGCCGGGTATGAAACTAGGAACCCTCGCCCGCTGAAGTTTGCCTTGAAATCCAAGGTTCCAGCATCAACCAGTTCGCTCGAACCGATGGTTATGGTATTTGCACCCGCTACTGCAATATCTGTCCCATCGGAAAGACGAGGCGGATTGACATAACCAGAATCGCAGTTCAGGGCGGTCACGATATACTTTCCTGGCTTTATGGGTTCGAACTTGATTCTGTAACCTTCGTCGCGAGGATCTTTAGCGGAATATCCTTTGAAAAGCCGAAACCCCGATCCAGTGTTGACACGCACTGTCTCGAACTGCTGTTTCCCCTCCACTCGTCTCAATGCAACTGAACCGCACTCGGCCGGATTACCGAGTAAATTTTTGCCGACCGTAGCTCGAAACGCGATTGCGGCACCCTTTTCTTTCAAAAATTTGTCGGCTTCTTTCTCAGTCTTGGTGCTCAGTTTGACTTGTTTCTCCGCGGACGGAGTCCCGCACGCTGTTAGTGTCAAAACAATACTAGCTGCAACGATAATTCGCATTCAAATCTCTCCCGGCGAATTCATGAAGCCGAGTACATACTGTGATTCCAAAGTTCCTCAACTAATACGTGAGGGAGACTTGATAAGCGGCGTGGGTGATAGGGTATCCACGCGCCCACGGACTGCGCAAACTGCTCGCTCAGATCGTGGCGGAAAGCGGCGGCAGCAATGCAGAACTGAAGGCGCAATTCGGCTGGACGACTGACGCCATGGCGACGCATTACATAAAGAATGCGAACGCTAAAAAACTGGCTCAATCTGGCGTGGATAAACTAAAAGGGAACATGCTATCCCCTCACCTAGAACCCAAAACCCCACACCTTAAAAAAGGTTGAGACATTTCAATATGTTGTGATCGTGGAAAAGTGGGGTGGCGATCCCGACAGGATTCGAACCTGTGACATTCAGCTTAGAAGGCTGACGCTCTATCCAACTGAGCTACGGGACCTCGCCTTTCGAAAAAGATCGAAGATATTTCAATGTGCACAGGGCTTTGCCAGCAAAGCCTTGCCGAATTATCGCATTGCCCGGCCTGAAACAAGTGTCAGGCTAAACAGGCAATCAATGCGTCTTAATGCGTCCAGGGCATCGTCCGGTCGAAGCGGAAATTGTCCGAGTAGGAAACCTTGCGGCGCTTCGGCTCATTCGGTTCCGTAATGCGATAGGCGATGCCATTGCGCTTTGCATAATCGACTGCTTCTTCCTGCGTGGCGAAGAACAGACGAATCTGGCTCTTCATATCACCTGAAGAAGTGTAGCCCATCAAAGGCTCGACCATACGCGGGCTTTCCGGTTCATATTCCAGAAGCCACTGGTCTGTCTTAGCCTGACCGGACTGCATTGCAGTCTTAGCTGGACGGTAAATACGTGCAACCATTTGAAGAACCCTGAACTACTCTCTTGCCCCGCTGGGGGAGCTGAAAATCCACCAAGCCAATAGTTTACACGGGAATGCATGTCAACGCGATAAAGACGCACGCCACAGCCTGTGCCGGGGCGTTCATATATCGACCATTAAATCTTGGGGACGATGGTCGGAGCGGCAGGATTCGAACCTGCGACCCCCTGATCCCAAATCAGGTGCGCTACCAGACTGCGCTACGCTCCGTCGCTTTCAAGCGGTGCGGCTTCACTAGATAATCCAAAGAGATAAAGCAAGAGGCAAATTTGCCAGTTTGTGTTTTTTCCATTCAATAAAAACAGGATGGCGCATTTTTGTGGTCATCATGTTCTGCGGAACCAAATCACGCGCGCGAACGTTCCCACTTCACCATCAACCAGCTGGAGACTGAATGTGAATAGAAACGGGCTTTATCTGATTATTGGCGCGCTGATTGTCGTGGCTGCAGGTCTTGCGGTTTATGTCTATCGCGAAGAGACCAAACCCGCCGGGATTGAGATGAAAATCGGAGAAGGTGGTGTTTCCATTCAGGAAAACTGAAATCGGCAAGACGTTATAAACATATAAACCGATTAAGATTTCAAACGCTTACGCTTTGTGATGCAACGTTTCGGACTTCGCCATGTTATTTGGGGCACCAGATAAAACGGAGGACCGAAATGGGTATCCAGACTGTTTCCGACGAGCTTTATCGTCGTCATGAACGCGAATGGGCAGAGTTGCGCAACGCAGTTGAAGCAAGCGAAGCCAACCAACGGCAGCAGGAGAAGGCTTCAGGCCAGACCTCTTGCGATGACAAGACGTCTGGGCACCAGTAAGTCTTCACCAATCCACCTTGAAACGCCGCGAAAGCGGCGTTTTTTGTTTCCGATTCGTCGTTCCAGCCGTTCGCGCCCGATGCTCCGGTAACCAAATGCGAAGGAACAATTGGTAGCGTCTCCCCATCGCGATTCGAACAGGAGACAGACGATGGCTGCACGGAAACGCACCACCCGCACGCCCAAGCGCTCCACAAAGCGCTCGGCCAGGTCGTCGGGCAAGTCGTCCGGCTCGTCCACTCCCATGCTCGCGCTTGCCGCAATCCTCGGCCTTGGTGCTTTCAGCCTGTGGGCAACCTCGCAGCACAAGAGCCCGCAAGCCGCGATCACAGCCCTGTTCCAGCGCCCCGCTTCCAAGCCGAACATACAGTCATCTGCGAGAACCGAGCCAAAGGCGACCGTCACCAGCAAAGCACCCGAGAACAAGGCGTGGTCGAAGAATTATGGCGCTGCCGTCGGCCCTGTGCCGCGTCCATCGGCGCCCGTTATGGCACCCGCACCGCAAAAGCCGGTACAGCAGGCAGCAATCCAGACCGCCACCCCGCCCCGCCCCGCAAATCAGGTTGTCGTGTCCCCACCAGCCGCTGCACTGCGCTCCATGCCGCCGCGTGGCGTCAACACTCCCGCAAGCTCGCCTTCGGTGATTTATGCCAAGGCGCGACTCACCATCCATAAGAATGCGTGGGACAAGTCGCCATCCATCGGCGTGGTGGAAAAAGGCCGTGAGATGCGCTCCTATGGAAAGACCGGACGCTGGCATCGCGTGATCGTCCCGAAGACGAACATGATCGGCTGGGTGCATGAAGATCAGCTTATCGGTGGACGCAACAAGCCTGACAGCGCAAGCCTGATCACCGGCTCGGTTACCAGGAAGACGCAAACTGCAACGGCAGCCGCACCGAAACAGGCTCCAAATCCAGCGCATTCGCGCATGGAGCCGCCCAAAGCTGTCGGCCAGAAAAACTAGAGCGGTTCCGGTTAAAACGGAGTCGCTGGAACCGCTCTATCTCTTTGTTTTTACGCATGTCTTTATCCCAAAACCGGTTCCCACTTTTGGGAGACATGCTCTAATCCAGACCACGCGCCATTGCTTCGAGTTGCTGGTCGCCCGGCAGATAATCGAAGCCCGCTTCAGTCAGCGATGAACTGTCCGCGACCAGATCGCCATAAAGCTGGTCGTAGAGACCGCTTTTGCCCACTACTGATAGCAGGAGCCGCATGAAGACCGGCGGAACAGGCGCAAGACGCACAGGTTTTCGCAAGGCCGCACGCAGTTTCGTCACGAGCTCTTTTGTGGAGCGGGGTTGCGGCTCCGCAAGATGAAACACCCGCCCTGCAACTTTTTCGGCAGGCGCTATGCTTAAAAATGTCAGCGCATGTGCGACGTTTTCAAGCGAGACGAAACTGCGCCTGTTGTCTGCCAGGCCGAACGGCAACGGCAACCCGCTATCGCAGAGCTTTATCAAGGCTTTCAGGTTCGCCCGCGCTCCGGGACCATAAACGAGAACCGGGCGCGCAATGACGATCTCAATCCCGTTGAGTTCACGCAGATCGGCTTCCGCCTTTGCCTTGGCACGGCCGTAATCATCACGCGGCTTCAGCGGCATGTCTGGCGTCAGCGGCGATGGGTTTCCCGCAATCGTATAGATCGTGGATACAAACACGAAGCGTCTTACACCGGCGGCTTTTGCCTTGGCGGCAAGTTCCACGGCCAGTCGATGATTGACCGCATTGAATGTATCGGCGTCCGGTCGTTCTGCGCCGGTGCGGTGAGCAAGTGCTGCACAATGAACAACCGTTTCAACACCTGAGAAATCTGGATCAGACAGTTCATTCCGGGACAGAGGCAGGACATCATGCCCTTCCCCGGTTAGCACTTGAGTGAGTGCGCTTCCGATAAAACCACCCGCTCCGGTGACCGCTATCTTCATCCTCAGCGTTCCGGCTGTTCGCTGCCCGCCAGAACCTGAGCAGCAAGCGTGCGCGTGATGCGGCTTTTCTGCTCAAGTGCCGCCCGGTCAAGCTTGTCGACGATCTGGATCGCAGACAGAAGCGAGCGCTCGATCCGGCTCACCAGATAGGCGACGACATGCGGCTCGACGCTTACCTGCCGGTCCGCGAAGAGTTTGTGAATGACGCCGGAAAGCAGCAGATCGTCCGGTTCTGAAATTTCCACGACGGTTGCAGCCTTGAGACGCGAGGCAAGATCGGGGAGCTTGACGTTCCAGTTCGCGGGCCACAGGCGGGAAGTTATGAGCAGCGAGGGCCCAAGTCCCTGAGCCGCATTCTGCCGAACGCTGTTTATGAGATGGAAAAGTCCGGTTTCATCGAAAGACGTGGCGCCGATATCGTCGATCAGCACCGGATATTCGGCAGCGCCGTTTACAGCTTCCTCGGTAATGTTCGTGGGGTCTACCAGAAGCGCACCTGTTCCGGCGCGCCAGATTTCCGCCAGATGCGTCTTGCCCGATCCTGTCGGCCCGGCAAGGATCGTGACAGGCGACAGCCAGTTCGGCCAGCGATCGATAAGATCGACTGCAGCACGGTTGGAGCCCGTGACGATCATGTCTTCCCGATGATAACCGGGCTGATGCTCAAGATTCAACGGAATCTGGCGCGGTGCCTCACGCATCGCGGCCTCCTGCAAATCCCGTTTCAAACCTTGCCCGGTTACGACCCAATCTCATTTCTCTTTGCCTGCATTCTCGCCTGCCTCGATCAGCGGCCCGGCGTCGGGGTTTGGCTGATGGTAGGCAGGATCATACATCGGTGAATGGAGATAGCTATTCAATGCGAACCGCACAAGCACCCCGACTGCAGCCGCTGCGGGCACTGCCACCAGCATTCCTGTAAAGCCGAACAGCGAGCCGAAGGCAAAAAGAGCGAACATAAGCCAGACCGGATGAAGCCCCACGGACGAGCCGACGAGCTTCGGCTGGAGGATGTTTCCTTCCACAAACTGACCAAGGAAAAACACACCCGCGACGGCACAGATCATGATCCAGTCAGGCCAGAACTGGACCAGCGCCACACCGATGGCGAGCGCCAGACCAACAAAGGAACCGATATAGGGAATAAAGCTGATGAGACCGGCAAAAAAGCCGATCAACAAGCCGAAATTAAGCCCGGTCAGCGTGAGACCGATGGCGTAATAGGTTCCCAGAATGAGACAGAGCGTTCCCTGCCCGCGAATGAAACCGGCGACGGCAGCATTCATCTCAGCGGCAATGCGGCGCACGGTGTGAAGCTGGCGGCGCGGCACCCATGAATCGATGCTCGAGACCATGCGGTCCCAGTCCAACAGCATATAGAAAGCGACCACCGGCGTGACGACGAAAAGGCCCGCAATATCGATCAGCGATTTCCCCGAATTCCACAGGGATTGAAGCAAGGTCGACATGAACCCGGCGCCCTGCTGGAGCAGAGAACTCAGATTCTGCTGAATGACCGAACTGTCAATACCGATATATTTCTTCAGCCATTGCGAATCTTCGTTTGCCAGAAGCGACTGAAGTTGTGTGATGTAGTCTGGAATTTTAGAAATGAAGTCAGCTAGCTGGGTTGCCAAGATCGGCACAATAATCATCAGGCCGACTACCAGCGCCATCAGGAAGATGAGCAGGATGACGATTGTGGCCGTAAGCCGGGACAAGCCGAAACGTTCCAGCCTGTCTGCGACAGGGTCGAGGAAATAGGCCAGCGCCATGCCCGCAACAAAAGGCAACAGCACTGAACTGAATACGATCAGGAACAGAACGAAGACCGCGACGGTCCCCACCCAGAACATCGCCTGACGGCGTACCGAAGAGCCGGTCAGCGCGCCGACTTCCACATTGACGTGGATATCACCATCCCGAACTGTCGCTTCCGACTGACGGATCGTTCGGCTGGCGCTCGTGCGCGTGGGTGTCGGTTTCTTGACCATGTGCATCTATTTCCAGGAAACGAATTGGATAGAGCCAGTCCTGATAGCAGAATGGCGTTACGGATATCTTAGTGCGAACGGGAACAAGTTAGAACGGTTACTGAGGATTGCAATGTCTGTGCGAAAAGCCTGACGAAACACAACCTTCTATCGAGTTATGGACGGTGCTTTACGATTTCAGGCAGAATCCTGCACTGTTTCGCTCTTTTCGAGCTTTGTGGCCTTGCAGGCAGCGCCGTCTCGTGCCATTGCGCGCACATTCTCTGTTTATCGCATTTTTCTTGAGCAAAACCGTTACACGCTTTTGCCGAAAATGCATTAAACAGCTGCGTGGATAAGCACCCAATTTCAGGAGCAGGCCATGACCATGGAAAATAAGCCCGCCGATAAGCCTGTTGGCCAGAACGGCCTGACCTATGCGCAGGCTGGTGTCGACATCGATGCCGGGAACCTGATGGTCGAGAAGATCAAGCCGCTCGTGCGCTCCACGCGCCGCCCCGGTGCGGATGGCGAGATCGGCGGTTTTGGCGGGCTGTTCGACCTCAAGGCTGCTGGCTTCAAGGATCCGGTACTCGTTGCCGCCAATGATGGTGTCGGCACCAAGCTGAAGATCGCCATCGATGCCGACAAGCACGACACGGTGGGCATTGATCTTGTTGCCATGTGCGTCAACGATCTCGTCGTTCAGGGTGCTGAACCGCTTTTCTTCCTCGACTATTTTGCGACCGGCAAGCTTTCGCCGGATCAGGGTGTCGATATCGTTGCGGGTATCGCAGAAGGATGCCGACAAGCCGGTAGCGCACTGATAGGCGGTGAAACCGCTGAAATGCCCGGCATGTATCGCGACGGCGATTATGATCTTGCCGGTTTCGCGGTTGGTGCGGCTGAACGCGACCGTCTGCTGCCGCGTGGCGATATCGCCGAAGGTGATGTCATACTCGGCCTTGCTTCGTCCGGTGTTCATTCCAACGGATTTTCACTGGTACGCCGCATCGTTGAACTCTCCGGCCTCGGCTGGAAGTCCGATGCCCCGTTCCAGCCGGGCGCAACACTCGGTGAAGCGCTGCTCACCCCAACACGCATTTATGTGAAGCCTCTTCTTGCCGCGATCCGCGCTTCGGACGGCATCAAGGCGCTGGCACACATCACGGGCGGCGGTTTTCCCGACAATATTCCGCGCGTTCTGCCGGACGGTCTCGCTGCCGAAATCGATCTTGCGTCCATTTCCGTTCCGCCAGTCTTCTCCTGGCTTGCCAAGACGGGCGGCGTCGAGCCGAATGAAATGCTGCGCACATTCAATTGCGGCATCGGAATGATTGCCGTCGTGAAGCCTGATAAGGTCGAGGAAGTTGTGGCTGCCCTTGCCGCTGAAGGCGAAAAGGTTGTCACGCTCGGCCAGATGGTGAAGCGTGAAAAGGACGGCGTCGTCTACAAAGGCACGCTTTCGCTATGAGCCGCAAGCGGGTCGTCATCTTCATTTCGGGCGGCGGCTCCAATATGGAGGCGCTGATCCGCGCTGCGCAAGTCGCCGATTTTCCGGCGGAAGTGGTGGCGGTCTTTTCCGACAAGGAAGAAGCTGGTGGCCTTGCCAAAGCAAAGGCTGCCGGTATTGCGACACAGGTTTTCAAGCGCAAGGACTTTGCCTCGAAGGATGAGCATGAAGATGCCATTCTGGACGCGCTCGCCGCGTTGAAACCGGATATGATCTGCCTTGCTGGCTATATGCGCCTCTTGTCGGGCCGCTTCATTGCTCCCTATGAAGGCCGCATCCTCAACATTCATCCTTCCCTGCTCCCGCTTTTCCCTGGACTGCATACCCATCAGCGCGCGCTGGATGCGGGCATGAAAGTCGCAGGCTGTACCGTTCATCTGGTCACGGAAGAGATGGATGAAGGTCCGATTCTGGCCCAGGCGGCGGTGCCGGTACATGTTGGCGACGATGCCGAAGCGCTCGCAGCCCGCGTTCTCAAAGCCGAACATCAACTTTATGCGCTGGCCCTACGTAAATTTGCCGATGAGCAAAACGGCCAGCCAGATTTGACCGATGCGATGGTTTTGAGCGCCTGATGGCGCTCTTTCCATGTTCAACCGCGGCAAATTAATCACAGACGAAGTTTTTTGTTAATAAAACTTTAATTTCCCGCAAAAAGCTCTAATTCCCCTTCGTAACGGAACTTGCTTCGGCAAATCTCGTTAAGGGACGTGTAAGCGTCTCTTTCAATGTGTGTTTTAGAAGAGGACAAGGACATGTCTCTCCGTTTTTCGACTTCCTTCCTTTCGGCAATGGCCGTCATTTCAGGCATTGCGGTCACGGCTCCAGCCATTGCTGCCGACTACGTAGCTCCTCCCGCTTCGGGTCGCACCCAGCCGCGCTCGGAAGTCGGCACGCTGTCCTGCGATATCTCCCCTGCCATCGGCGTCATCATCGGCAGCCAGCAGGATGTGGACTGCGTATTCAGCCCAGCCCGTGGACGTGGTCCAGCTGAACGTTATACAGGGACGATTACCAAGCTCGGCATCGATGTCGGCTTCATCAATGGCGGTCGTGTCGCCTGGGCCGTGTGGGCTCCGACCGTTCGTCCCGAAGGCGCTCTTCAGGGCCGTTATGTCGGCGCATCTGCCAATGCCGCGATCGGCGTCGGCTTCGGCACCAACATCCTGACCGGCGGTTCGTGGAAGACGATTTCGCTTCAGCCGATCTCGCTTCAGGGCCAGCGTGGCCTGAATGCAGCTGTGGGCGTTTCCAAGCTGAAACTGCGTTACGCTGGCTAACGAGCAGCGCGAATAAACAACAACGCCGGGGCGCATATATAGTTTATATATGCGCCCCGGCGTTGTTGGATAAATAGTTATGAGTTTATTTTTCGAATCCAGATCTTGGTATCGTGCACCGCCAGCCCGCCATAGGGTGCGGCAGGTTCAGCGCCGATCAATATATTGATCCCCTCGCCGCGCTCGAATGTCGAGTTCGGGAAAATGCCCTCCGACACCACAACACCACGCTTTTGCCCGGCGCGCAGCACGGCATGAAGCACCAGTTCGCCTCGATGATTGCCGATCTCGATCCGCTCACCATTCTCGATGCCAAGCTCAGCCGCGTCATCAGGATGAATAAGCAATTCTGGCCGGATTTCCTTGGCGAGCGATGTCGGTGTCTCGGCAAAGGTCGAATTCAGGAAGTTATGCGCCGGTGAGGTCGTCATGCGGAAGGGATGCTCGGCATCCGCCGTTTCGATCACTTCCCAATGGTCTGGAAACTCCGGTATCGACTGGAAGGGCCCCTGCAGCCCCATGATTTCCGGCGGCTTGTTCGGCGACGGGCTTCCAGTCCAGTCGGGTCGGAAGCGGAATTTGCCATCCGGCCATTTGAAACCATCGATATAATGCGCTTCTTCGAAGGGCGGCTGCAGATCGACAAAGCGCTTTTCCTTCAATTCGTCGAATTGCGGCAGATCGCTATTGGCATTCATGTTGTCGATCAGCGTGCGCTCGTCGAGATCAAAACCCGGCAGATGCGCAACGCCGAGACGTTTCGCCAATTCGTTGATAACGAAAATATTCGGGCGCGCATCGGCAAGAGGCTCGATCAGCTTCGGTCCCAGAACCACATGCTGCTGTCCACCGCCGCGATAGATATCGTCATGCTCAAGGAATGTCGTCGCAGGCAGGACGACATCGGCCATCTTCGCCGTATCGGTCATGAACTGTTCGTGCACCGCAACGAAAAGATCCTCGCGCGCGAAACCTTTGCGAACCAGCCTCTGTTCCGGCGTCACATTCATCGGGTTGGTGTTCTGGATCAGCATCGCCATGACGGGTGGGCCGCCATAAAGAGCCTCACTGTCACCGGTGAGAATACGACCGATCTTCGACTGATCGAGAAAACGAAGACCTACATCCTGCATGGCGCGACCTTCGATCTCGCGCTTGTCCATCTTGAAGATGCCGGAGTTCGAGTGGAATGCACCACC
This sequence comes from Ochrobactrum sp. XJ1, assembly GCF_024701725.1. NCBI lineage: Bacteria > Pseudomonadati > Pseudomonadota > Alphaproteobacteria > Hyphomicrobiales > Brucellaceae > Ochrobactrum > Ochrobactrum sp. XJ1. The sequence continues at coordinate 163,491 of NZ_VDGD01000003.1, read as the reverse complement.
GCCTTCATAAAGGAAAGCGCCTGTCACACAGGCAATCGAAGAAGCTGCGTGCATGTTCACCGCGCCGTTGCGCTGGCGGGTGAAACCATAGCCGAGACGGAAATAGGTGCGCTTGGTCTTGCCGACGAGATGGGCGAATGCCTCGATCTCTTCGACGGACAGGCCGGTGATGGCGGCTGCCCATTCCGGTGTCCGGGTTTGAAGATGCGCTTCCAGTCCTTTCGGATCATCGGTGTAGCGCTCCAGATAATCCCAGTCTGCAAGGCCATCACGGAACAGCACATGCATGACCGCGCAGGCAAAGGCGCCGTCCGTACCCGGTTTCAGCACAATGCCCATATCCGCCTGCCGGACGGTCGCATTGGCGTAAACATCGATGACGACGATCTTTGCGCCGCGTTCCTTTCGCGCCCGAACCGCGTGGGTCATCACATTGACCTGCGTGGCGGCGGCATTGGTGCCCCAGATCACCACCACATCTGCCTTTGCCATTTCACGCGGATCGGGACCGGTCAGGCTTCCTGTTCCCGCAAAATAGCCAGTCCAGGCCATATTGGTACAGAAACTGTCAAACTGGTTGGAATAGCGCTTGGCGAAACGCAGACGATTGATCGAGTCGCGCTGCACCAGCCCCATCGTGCCAGCATAGTAATAGGGCCAGACGCTTTCGCTGCCAAACTCATGCTCGGCTTTCAGGAAGCGCTCGGCAATGAGATCAAGTGCTGCTTCCCATGAAGCTTCCTTCCATTGCCCCGCGCCTTTCGCACCGGCACGAACCAGCGGATGCTTGAGGCGGTCGGGATGATGGACGCGCTCGGCATAGCGCGCGACCTTGGCGCAGATGACGCCAGCCGTGTAGCTGTTGTCCTTTGCCCCCCGCACACGCCCTATGGTGCGCTCATCGAGGATTTCGACATCGAGTGCGCAAGTTGACGGACAGTCGTGCGGGCAAGCCGAATGACCTGTTTTGATGTTCGAGATGGGAGCGTGCTGGTTCATGTTACTTTATTATCTCAAGCCACTTCGCACAGAAACGAATTTCTGCCGGAAGATTGTCACTGTGACGAAATAAATTTTCACGACAGGCGGAGCGAAATCGCACCAAGAACGATAAGACCGGCAGCGATGAAACGCGGCAAGCCAACCTTTTCCTTCAATACCACAGCCGAGATGAGTACGCCGAAGAGGATAGCCGTTTCGCGAAGCGCCGCCACGACGGCAATCGGAGCCATGGTCATCGCCCAAAGTGCCAATCCGTAAGAACCGAGGGTTCCGACACCGCCAATCATGGCCGGTCGCCAGTGATTGCGCAGATATTGGATAAACCTGTTCGGTTCACGATAAAGAGCCCAGCCTGCCAGCGGCATGGCGTTCATCAGGAATAGCCACAGCGTATAGGAAATCGGTGCGCCCGAGACACGAACACCGAGGCCATCAATGATCGTATAGCTTGCAATGAAGCCCGCATTCGCGAGCGCAAGCAGCGCCGTGCGACTTGAGGCGCCACGATTTCTGCGGCGGGCATCCAGCGCCATCGCAAGAACACCGGAACAGATCAGCACGATCCCAAGCCAGCTTTGCCAGCCCATAACCTCGCCGACCAAGGGGGCACTCACCAACGCCACCAGCAAGGGCGGCGTGCCGCGCATAATCGGATAGGCTTCGCTCATGTCGCCCGATTTATAAGCCGCGGCCACGAGCGACATGTAGAATACCTGTGTGACGGTTGAAGCAACTATGTAGCCCCAGCTTGCCGGGTTCGGCAGTGGCAAGAATGGCAGGATAAAAAGAGCAATCAAACCGGCTGCACCGGTTACACTGGCTGCGCCGAAGAACTTGTCTCCGCTTCCCTTTACAATTGCGTTCCAGCTCGCGTGGAGAAACGCGCCAAAGAGGACGATCAGAAGGACGCCACCAGACATTTCGGGACTCGACTCAAAGCTACGGAGCGGATGATGAAAGTTGTATGTCACATTTGTGACAGGAGAGATATTGCAGGAACGACGCAGACCGGGGTCTTTTTGGATATCACTGCCTCTTGCCGAAAACTGGCCGACATGAAACAAGCGCAACCATGAATTATCGTCACGCCTATCACGCCGGAAATTTTGCGGATGTCGTCAAGCACGTCATCCTGACGCGTCTTGTCGAGTATCTGAAACGCAAGGATCAAGCCTTTCGCGTCATCGACACCCATGCAGGCATTGGCCTCTACGACCTGAAGGGTATCGAAGCAGGCAAAACCGGCGAGTGGACGGGCGGTATCGACCGCATCATGGACGCGGTGAAGAAAGGGCAGATCGAGCAGCCCGCGCTTGAACTTCTGGAGCCCTATCTCGCTGCTGTCCGTGCGGTCAACAACGGTGAAAAGCTTCGCCATTATCCGGGTTCGCCGCTTGTCGTCCGGCATTTGCTGCGCAAGCAGGATCGCCTGTCCGCACTGGAACTGCATCCGCAGGACTCCACCAAGCTGGCGAAACTTTTCGACGGTGATTATCACGTCCGCGTGACGGAGCTCGACGGCTGGCTTGCGCTGGGCGCCCACCTTCCGCCCAAAGAAAAACGCGGCATGGTTCTGGTTGACCCGCCTTTTGAAAAGGATGGCGAATTCGATCGTCTGGTCGACGGTCTGGCCAAGGCCTACAAGCGCTTCGGCGGCGGCATCTATGCACTGTGGTATCCGGTGAAAGATCGCAAGGAAACAGAACGGTTCACCCGGCAGCTGCGGGAAACCGGCATTCCAAAGATCATGCAGATTGAGCTTGCGATTCGTGCACCGTCCGCTGAACCACGCCTCGATGGCACCGGCATGATTGTCGTTAATCCGCCCTATACACTCGAAAGTGAGATGCAAACCCTGCTTCCCTGCCTTACCAAGCTTCTGGCGGAGGAAAAAGGGAGCAATTTCAGCATCAAGTGGGTGCGCAGCGAGACGGATCGCACTTGACCCGCGCGAATTGCTGACAGAAACTGCGCCTCAACGCTTCGGCTATCACAGATTAGAGCGGGTGCGAGCTCGCAATTTGGGACAGGACAGAGATATGCAACGAACCCTGGAACGTATCGGACAGTATTCACGCGCAGCCCTGTTTGCTGCGTCTGTCCTTCCCCTGACGCTTGTGTCTCTGCCGGCCAGTGCCGCAGACTATCTCACTCCTGCTCCAGCAGGCGTTGCCGATGCAGGCGCTTGCAGCCAGCAGAGCGTTTTGCGCTCGGTGGTTTCCGATTTTGGCTATCAGGTACGTCATGTCCCGAACCTGCCGCAGGTCGGTATTTCGGCGATGAGCGATGTTCAGCTGACACGCTATGAGCCGAAGACCAATCCGGCCCAGATCGAACGTACCTATTGCAAGGCAACCGCCGTTCTGACCGACGGTCAGTACCGTTCGGTCTGGTATATGGTCGAAGAAGGTCAGGGCTTTGCCTCGATGGGCCGCAACGTCGAATTCTGCGTCGATGGTTTCGACCGCTGGTATGTTTACGACGCGAGCTGCCGCGTTCTTCGCTAGTGTCTGCTCCAAAAGTCGCCATGCCGGTCTGCAAATGGCAATTCGTCTGCGTTCCGGTGCTCACGTACCTTTAAGTACGCTCCGCTCCGGTACTCGAAAATCACCATTTTCGCCTCGGCCTGTCGCTTTTTGATTCAGACACTGAAGCCTTGAGCAACGATTGAGTGGAGGGCATATGCTGCGGAATTTTGGTGCAGCTGCGTTTACGTTGCTCGCAGCGGCAGTTGCGAGTGTTTTGGCAGTTGCACCAAGCCATGCTGATGACGTTGCGGGCGAGTTCGACTTCTACGTCCTCGCCCTCTCCTGGTCGCCGAGCTATTGTGCCTCCGAAGGCCCCCGCGCCAACAAGCAGCAATGTGGAACCAACCGTCCTTTCGGTTTCGTGGTGCACGGTCTCTGGCCACAGAACGAATGGGGCTATCCGGCGAACTGCCAGTTCGACAATGCCCGCAGTCGGGGCAGCTATGTGCCTCGTCCAATCATTTCCCGCCTGTCGGATATCATGCCTTCTGCCGGTCTTGTCGCTTATCAATGGCGCAAACACGGCAGTTGTTCGGGCCTGTCGCAGGACGAATATTTCTCAACGCTGCGTAACGCTTTCGATCAGGTCAACATTCCGCCCAGCCTGCGCAATCTGGCGAGTGGTCGGCGTGTTGATCCACTTCTCGTCGAAAAAGCCTTTATCGCAGCCAATCCCGGCATGAAGCCGGACGGAATTTCGATAAGCTGCAAACAGAACTATCTTCAGGAAGTTCGCATCTGCATGACAAAAGACCTGCAATACCGCGCCTGCGGTCAGGTCGATGCCAATGGTTGCCGAAGCCGCTCCGTCATGATGCCCGCCACGCAATAAACTTCACATATCCGGTTTAGGAACGAACGATGACACAGATACTCTATTCGCCTGCTTCGCCCTACAGCGCGAAGGTGCGCATGGCCGCCCACTATGCCGGCATTCCGTTTGAAAGCGTCGTCGTCAACACCTCGGCGGAACCGGAGAACCTCATCCATGCCAATCCACTCGGAAAAATTCCGACGCTGGTGACGGATGATGGCAAATCGGTTTTCGACAGCCGTGCAATCATCCAATATCTGAACCGGGTTTCGGGTAACAAGCTCTTCCCGCGTAATGCCGAAAAGCGCACCGATGCAGAGCGCTATGAAGCCATCGCCGACGGTCTCTGCGACGTGCTTCTGGCACATGTCTATGAACGCCGTATGCGTCCCGAAGAAAAGATTCATCAGCCCTGGCTCGACCTGCAATGGCGCAAGGCTGAACGTGCGCTCGATCTTCTGAACGAAGCACCGCCACGTCTGGCGGGCAAGCTGCATGGCGGTCATATCGCTGTCGCCGCCACGCTGGGCTATCTGGCGCTACGCTTCGAGGGCAAATGGGAACGTAACCGTCCCAAGCTCAAGCGCTGGATGAAGCGCTTTCAGGAAGTGCATCCGGAACTGACTGAACTGCTGCCGCGCGGTTGACCGGTCTGGAAAGAAAAAACCCCGGATTTTCCGGGGTTCTTTTTTTGCGGCCTATTGCTTGTTGTCGAGCGCCTGCAATATCCGATAGGCAGCCTTTACGCGCTCATCGATCGGATAATTCCGGTTGGCAAGCAGAACAATTCCGGTCTTCTTCGCAGGAATAAAGGCCGCATAAGCGCCAAAGCCGTTGGTTGAGCCTGTCTTGTTGAGCCACACATCAGCTGACGGTTGGCGAGGTGTATCGAATTTCTCGATTTTGTGCGACTTCAGCGCCATGTCCGACGAATTGCCGGCAAGAAGTGTCTTGAGCGCAGTCGGATAGTTGTAGAACTCCCAGCCAAGTCCCTGATTGTTCGCTCCGACATGGTAGTAACCGGTATGCGTTGCGGCGACGGCTTTCTGGAAATCAGGCTCCAGAGATGAGCTGTCGATGTTCAGTTCGACGAAGCGGGCAAGATCAAGCGCGGTGGTCTTGATGCCATAGGCTTGTGCATCCAGCGCCCCGCCCGATACCCGGATCGGCTTGTTGGCTTTGGAATAGCCGTAGGCGTAGTTCTTCATCTGGCTTTCCGGCACATTGATGAAGGTGTTCTTCAGGCCGAATGCAGGCAGAAGCTTTTGCTCCATCAAAACGTCGAACGGCTTGTCCATGCTTCGTGCCGCCAGATAGCCGAACAGGCCGATGCTGGGATTCGAATAGCGACGCTGCGTCCCTGCCGGGTAATCGGGTTTCCAGTTCTTGAAATATGCCAGCATCGAACTGTCATCGGTGACAGCATCGGGAAACTGGAGGGGCAATCCGCCCGGCGTGTAGGTCCCAAGATCACGCATGGTGATCTTGTCGAAGCTGCTGCCTGCCAGTTCAGGAGCCCATTTGGTCGCGGGATCGGACAGGGAGAACGCGCCTGTCGCCAGCCCGTAACCGCCAAGCATTGCAGTGAAGGTCTTGCTGACCGAACCGATCTCGAAAATCGTGTCTTCAGTGACTTTTTGCCCGCTTTCTTTCGATGCCACACCATAACCGAAGAAGTGGCTCTTGCCGTCGATGGTTATAGCGACGGCCATGCCGGGGATTTTCTGCTCGGCCATGAGCGGGCGCACCGTTTCATCGACAATACGGCGCAAGTCGCCATCATTCGCCTTGCTCGCAGCCAGCGCGCCATTATTCGGGATAATAGCGGCAGTGGTGAGGAAACCGATCAAAAGTGTCGTAGATTTTCTCATGACAGAAAAATTAACCTCATGATTATGCGTTCCGCTGCATCTTTCTCAAGACATAGCCGGTATTGCGCGGTCCATTATATTGAAGCCCGCTTTGCGGGATATAAGCCTTTCAGGCCCAGCTTATATACGATGCTTGCGCTGGCGCGACAAACGACGTTATCTAGCACTTGGCATTAGAAAAATTTGGGGCAACATGGTTCGACCGCATCTCCCGCTCAATTCCCTGCGCGCCTTCGAGGCATCGGCGCGCCACCTGAGCTTTACGAAGGCCGCGATTGAACTTTGCGTCACGCAGGCAGCTGTCAGCCATCAGGTCAAGAGCCTCGAAACCCGTCTGAACGTGACATTGTTCGAGCGCCTGCCCCGCGGGCTGATGCTGACGAGCGAAGGAGAAACGCTGCTTCCCACATTAAAGGACGCATTCGACAGGATTGCCGGAACGCTAGAGCGTTTTGAAGCGGGGCATTATCGGGAAATCTTGCGTGTGGGTGCTGTCGGCACCTTGGCCGTCGGCTGGCTACTGCCACGTTTGCGCGATTTTCAGAATCGCTACCCGTTCATCGACCTGCGGCTTTCGACCAACAACAACCGGGTGGATATCGCGGCGGAGGGACTGGATTACGCGATCCGTTTCGGGAGCGGCGCCTGGCACGGCATCGACGCAACCCGATTGCTGGAAGCGCCCCTGTCGCCACTTTGCATCCCGGAACTGGCGCGCGAATTGCGAACACCGGTCGATCTCGCACGACATACTTTGCTGCGCTCCTATCGTGCCGATGAATGGACGCAGTGGTTTGTGGCAGCAGGCGTCACGGGCGACATGCCCCTGCCGCGAAGCATCATGTTTGATTCGTCGCTCGCGATGATGGAAGCCGCCATGCAGGGAGCGGGCATTGCGCTTGCCCCGCCACTGATGTTCTCCCGGCAATTGCTGTCGGAAACCATTGTCCAGCCGTTCGAGACGACGGTGACGATGGGCAGTTACTGGCTGACAAGGCTACAGTCGCGGACGGAAACGCAAGCGATGGCCGCATTTCGCGACTGGCTGACAGATGCCGCGAACAACTGAGCTAAACAGCGCAACAAAAAACCGGGCAGTTGCCTGCCCGGTTTTCCGTGTTCAATTATCAGATAATTAGAACTTGTAGCCAACGCCGACGCGGATGTCGTGGGTGTCGAGCTTGTTACGAACCGATTCGTTGCCGAGGTCGTAGGTCTTGTTACCGAACTGGGTGTAGCGGTATTCAACGCGGCCCAGGATGTTGTCCGTGAGCTTAGCTTCCAGACCGGCACCAGCAGTCCAACCAACGCGGAACTTGCTTTCGTCGTCAAAGCCATTGTCAAGCTTGACCTGCGAACCGGCAACACCAGCCGTGATGTACGGCATAATCGGGTTCAGGTCGTAGCCGAGACGTGCACGCAGCGAGCCTTCGAAGCCCTGCTTAACTTCCAGACCGTCCTTGGTCTTCTTGGCCCAGGAGTAGCCGGCATCGCCTTCAACACCGTATACGAACTGGTCCTGCTGGAAGTTCCAGCCAGCGTAAGCGCCAGCCTTCATATCGTCAGGCTTAACGGTGCCTACGGTGTCGGTCTTGGCCTTGTTCCAGCCGTAGCCGAGGTACAGACCGGTGTAGCCACCAGCCCAGCTGTACTGCGGAGCCATTTCGACCGGAGCCGGAACAGGAGGCTGTTCCTGAATGGCATCAGCAGCGAAAGCAGTCGCAGAGAACGGCAGCAGCGCAGCCGAGGCGATTACGAGAGACTTAAGAGTGCGCATAGCATTCTCCTTACACAAATTACCTTTAGCGCGGTCCCTTATCGGGCGGACGATGTTGGGAGCAAATCGTCCATGCCGCGCTGACAGGATCGACATATCGGCGGTAATTGCGGCACGAAATGCCCGCTTCTGTGGAGAGAACCTGACGAGAACATGGCAAAAATACGATGTTGCATTATCGCAACGCCGAATTCAGCCACCTATATAGTGGGATAACGTCGATTGCAGTGACGGCAACGCGCGGCGAAGTGACACGAAGCCGCTGAAATCTCTACAAATTTGTCAGTTGTGAACATTGCGGGCGCTGTTTTTAGCTGCAATCTTCCGACCGAAATGGCATGAAATCGATTGAAGAATCTCGATAAGAAAGTGTTTACCGTGTTGAACGATCAAGAGCCTCGCCTGCTTGCTAAATGCCCGGTTCTGGTCACCGGCGGCGCACGGCGCATTGGGAAGGCAATTGTCGAAGACCTCGCCGCCCATGGCTTCCCGGTCGCCATACACTATAATCACTCCATCGATGAAGGCGCCGCCCTTGCAGCGTCCATAAATGAACAAGGCGGCAAAGCCTGTGTCGTGCGCGCAGACCTTTCGTCCGAATCTGATATTCGCAATCTTGTGCAAGATGCGTCGCGCCAGATCGGGCCGATCCAGCTCCTCGTCAATAATGCATCGCTCTTTGAAGATGACCGTATCGGCCAACTGGACATGACGCTGTGGGACAAGCACTTTGCCATCCACCTCAAGGCGCCTGTCCTGTTGGCTGAAGAAATGGCAAAAGCCCTGCCCGATCGTGAAGAAGCGCTTGTCGTCAATGTCATCGACCAGCGCGTCTGGAAGCTCAATCCGAACTTCTTTTCCTACACGCTTTCAAAGACGGCCCTCTGGAATGCCACCCGAACGATGGCACAAGCGCTTGCTCCGCAGATTCGGGTCAATGCAATCGCACCTGGTCCAACATTGCCGAGCGAACGGCAGAAGCCAGGCGATTTCGAACAGCAGGTCGAGAAACTTCTTTTGCAACGTGCGCCGGAATTGTCGGAATTTGGGCGTACTGTTCGCTATTTCTGGGAAAGCCGCTCCGTCACCGGCCAGATGATCGCACTTGATGGCGGACAGCATCTGGCGTGGGAAACCCCGGATATTGCAGGAATCACCGAATGACCGGAAACCGCAAGAACAATGAGGATGCCGTTGCAAACCTGCCGTCAGATGACGAGCAGGATGTGGCCGGTATTATCATTGGTGATGCGGAAACCGACGATGATGACGAGACCGACGATATAGTCGACGTTCCTGCCTCGCCGTCCGCTGCCGATTCCATTCAATGGGATTCTACGGATGGCCTGCCGGACATTGAAGGCCTGAGCGGTCAGGACATCATCAATGCTTTCGTGAAGCGCCTGCCGAACAATCCGGGCGTCTATCGCATGTTCAACAGCGATGGTGACGTGCTCTATGTCGGCAAGGCACGCAATCTCAAGAAGCGCGTCTCCAATTATGCGCGCGGGATCGGCCATTCGAATCGCATCACCCGGATGATCCGCGAAACGGTGACGATGGAATTCGTCGTCACCCGGACAGAAACCGAGGCCTTGTTGCTGGAAGCAAATCTCATCAAGAGATTGCGTCCGCGCTTCAACGTGCTGATGCGCGATGACAAGTCGTTTCCCTATATTCTCCTGACTGGCGACCATCGGGCACCCGGCATTTTCAAGCATCGCGGTGCACGGTCCCGCAAGGGAGACTATTTCGGCCCATTCGCCTCTGCCGGTGCTGTCGGTCGCACGATCAACGCGCTTCAGCGCGCCTTTCTGTTGCGGACATGCACGGATTCGGTTTTTGAGACACGCACCCGTCCCTGCCTTCTCTTTCAGATCAAGCGTTGCTCCGGCCCCTGCACGCACGAGATCAGCGATGAGGACTATGCCGAACTCGTCAACGAGGCCAAGGCGTTTCTGTCCGGCAAGAGCCAGTCGGTAAAAGACCACCTTGCAACGGCAATGCAAGCCGCATCGGCTGATCTCGATTTCGAACATGCAGCGGTTTACCGGGATCGCCTGGCTGCGCTTTCACACGTCCAGTCACATCAGGGTATCAATCCACAGACGGTCGAAGAGGCTGACGTTTTCGCCATACATCAGGAAGGTGGCATGACCTGCATTCAGGTTTTCTTCTTCCGTACTGGCCAGAACTGGGGCAATCGCGCCTATTTCCCCAAAGCGGACAGTTCGCTCGGCCCGGCAGAGGTTCTGGGGGCATTCCTGTCACAGTTCTATGACGACAAGCCATGTCCGCGTCTGGTTCTCTTGTCCGAAACGGTTGAGGAGCAATCGCTTATTGCCGAAGCGCTCTCGACGCGAGCGGGCCATAAGGTGCAGGTCAACGTTCCACAGCGCGGCGAGAAGAAAGACCTTGTCGATCACGCCCTGACCAATGCGCGCGAAGCGCTTGGACGGCGGCTTGCCGAAACATCGTCACAGGCGCGCCTGTTGCAAGGCATGGCTGAGACCTTCGGCCTGTCCCAGCCCCCGCGCCGCATCGAGGTCTACGATAACTCGCATATCATGGGCACGAATGCCGTCGGTGGCATGATCGTCGCCGGGCCGGAAGGCTTTGTCAAAAACCAGTACCGGAAGTTTAATATCCGCTCGACTGACATTACGCCGGGCGACGACTTCGGCATGATGCGCGAGGTTATCGAGCGGCGCTTCTCACGGCTGGTCAAGGAGCATGGCACGCCGGAAGAGCCCGCTGACGCAGAAGTAACCGATACATTTCCCGCATGGCCCGATGTCATTTTGATCGACGGCGGTCAAGGCCAGGTCGGTGCGGTAAGGCAAATTCTCGGGGAGCTTGGAATCAGCCATCTCGTCAATGCAATCGGTATTGCCAAGGGCGTCGACCGTGAAGCGGGGCGCGAGCGTTTCTTCGTGGAAGGCAAACAGGCCTTCACGCTGCCGCCGCGCGATCCTGTACTTTATTTCATCCAGCGCCTGCGCGACGAAGCGCACCGGTTTGCCATCGGCACACACCGCGCCCGTCGCAAGAAGGAAATGGTCAAGAATCCGCTCGATGAAATTGCGGGAATCGGCCCATCGCGCAAGCGTGCCCTGCTGCACCATTTCGGGACTGCAAAAGCGGTTTCCAGAGCCGCGGTTGCCGATCTGATGCAGATCGAAGGCATCTCGGAAGCCATGGCCAAGACGATTCACGATCATTTTCGTGACAGATGACGCAATTTTGTCCGGGATTTATGCACAAGCGTCATTAGGTCCCGGCAGAACATATTCGCAGGTGTTGATTTTATCGGTCATCCCTGTTGATGTGCGCTAACAACGACGTGGCGGAACAATGCAGAAAAATCATACCCTCTCCTTGCCCAATATCCTCACTTACGGCCGGATCATCGCCGTTCCCCTTGTGGTATTGTGCTTCTTTGTCGAGGGGCGGCTGGAATCAAGCGATTTCGCCCGATGGACAGCTCTGGGATTGTTTATCGTCGCCAGCATTACAGACTTTTTCGACGGTTACCTCGCCCGCATCTGGAAGCAGACATCGACCATCGGTCGCATGTTGGACCCGATTGCCGACAAGCTGCTCGTATCCGCCATCCTGCTGCTTCTGGCAGCTGATGGCACGATCGCCGGCTGGACGCTGTGGGCCGCAATCATCATCCTTTGCCGCGAAATCCTTGTTTCGGGGTTGCGTGAGTATCTTGCCGAACTGAAGGTCAGCGTTCCCGTCTCCCGTCTCGCCAAATGGAAGACGACAGCACAAATGGTTGCTCTCGCATTTCTGCTCGCAGGCCCTGCTGGTGACAAAGTCGTGCCCTATGTAACCGAAATGGGTATTGTCTTGCTTTGGATATCGGCTCTTCTGACGCTTTATACGGGCTGGGACTATTTCAAGGCGGGCCTCAAACACGTAATGGATTGATCCAGTGACGGTAAAACTCGTCTATTTTGCATGGGTGCGCGAGAAAATCGGCAAGGGTGAAGAGTTAATCGAACTTCCCTCGCCCAAAACGACAGTGGCTGACCTGATCAGCCACCTGAAATCGCGCGGTGATGAATATGAAGCCGCCTTCGAGCACGAACATGTCATCCGTGCCGCGATCAATCAGGAACATGCCGAGCACGTTGAACTCGTGAATGACGGCGATGAAGTTGCGCTCTTTCCGCCCATGACGGGAGGATGAAGTGAGCGGGCAAGAGCATTTCCAGCAAAAGTGCGGAGCGGTTTTGCGTAGGATAATGCGTAAAAGAAAAACATAGGCCATTTTCAATGATTCAAGCAAAACTGGAAATGCCCTAATGACATGCCCACTTTTCGTCGGCATAAGAAGTGAAGACTTCGACACGGCAGCGGAACTGCGCAAGCTTGAGCATGGGCGCACGGATATCGGCGCTATCGTCACCTTTACCGGGTTGTGTCGCGATGAAAGCGGCTCGCTTTCCGCTCTGGAACTGGAGCATTATCCGGGCATGGCCGAAGCTGAAATCACCCGCATCGCCCGACAGGCCATCGAGCGCTGGCCGATAACAGCCCTCACGATCATTCACCGTTATGGACTCATCAAACCGGGCGAAAACATCGTTTTGGTTGCAGCAGCGTCGTCGCATCGACATGCGGCTTTCGAGGCCGCCTCATTCCTGATGGACTACATGAAAACCGACGCCCCCTTCTGGAAGCGGGAACATCTCGCAGATGGTTCGGTTGGTGGCTGGGTGTCGTCCAAAGAGGAAGACGAAAAGATCCGCGAACGCTGGAAACAGTCGTAATCTTTCGATTGCCAGCTATTCTGTTGATCTCTATTTCTCATTTTAATCGTGAATTAACTATTTAACCCCCTAGAATAATGGCTAATTTAGGTGGTGTGTTCTTGCGCTGCCACAATTTTCACATGAAGATTTCGCTAATGTCGGCATGATGAATCAGACGCTGACAAGCGATAATGAAAGACAGATTGGAAACCGCATCAGCGCCATCTGTCTTGCAACAGATGACGCGTGCGGGAACGGAAGTTTCGGGCTTTGACGATGCGAAATGGACTGGCAAAAACCCTTTCAATTGCTGCGGCACTCGTGGTCGGCATTGGCGCGCTTGGTGGCGCTGCCTTATTCCTGACCACGTCGATGCCGACGAGCAGCATTGCCGCGGAAAAAACCGTCAGCGGCAAGGTGATGTATCGTGAGCGTATCGCGCTGCCACCGGAGGCAAACCTGACGGTTCAGCTTTCCGATGTCTCGCTGGCCGACGCTCCTTCCAAAGTCATTGGCGAAACGCGGATTGAATCCGTTCAGGGATCGCCGATCCCGTTTGCCATCAATTTTGATACGGACCAGATTCAGCCCGGTCATACCTATGCCCTGCAGGCGCGCATTTCGGCAGGCGATACGCTATGGTTCGTCAATGACGAGCGCTATACCATCGATCCGGAGAACCCCGGAGAACCGGCAGAAATCAAGGTTGTGATGGTTCGCAAGAGCGGTGATGAAGGCGTTGCCATCGGCATCGAGGGCAAGGACTGGCTCGCGGAAGACATTCAGGGCGGCGGCGTGATCGACAATGCCCAGACGACGCTGACGGTTTCGAGCGACGGTGCCGTCAGTGGCTCAGGCGGCTGCAACCGTTATTTCAGCAAGGCGGTCGTGACCGGGGAAAACATTTCCTTTGCCGATATCGGATCGACCTATGTCCAGTGCCCGCCTGCCCTCATGAACCAGGAACGCAAGTTCCTCGATGTGCTCGGCAAAACCAAGTCCTACAAGATCGACATGGGCAAGCTTGTTCTCTTCGATGACGAAGGGAAAGAGATGGCAAGGCTCGCACAGAGCCTCTGAGATTTGCTTCTGCGCGTCATCCCACCCAACAAAAAAAGCCCGGCAATGCCGGGCTTTTTCTTTGAATTCTCGTTGGGATTAGCCGACGATTTCGGTGCCCGAGAACCAGTAAGCGATTTCTTCTGCAGCGGTTTCCGGAGCGTCGGAACCGTGAACCGAGTTTTCGCCGATCGACAGGGCGAATTCCTTGCGGATGGTGCCTTCGTCAGCGTTGGCCGGGTTGGTTGCACCCATGACTTCGCGGTTCTTGGCGATGGCGTTTTCGCCTTCCAGAACCTGAACGATCGTCGGGCCGGAAGACATGAATTCGGTCAGTTCGCCGAAGAACGGGCGATCCTTGTGAACAGCATAGAAGCCTTCAGCTTCACGCAGGCTCATCCAGACGCGCTTCGAAGCGACGACGCGCAGGCCAGCTGCTTCGAGCTTGGCGGTGATTGCGCCGGTCAGGTTGCGGCGGGTCGCATCGGGCTTGATCATGGAGAAGGTACGTTCGATTGCCATTATGACACCTTGTTCGCTAGGAAATTTCAGAAAAGTGAGGCTCTATACCGTCGATAGGCCTAATTGCCAAGAGGCCACACCATTTTGAACACATCGCATACCGCCTAGCAGCTTGAGACGACGGAAATTTGAAGGCATAGATAATGCCACTCTGATTCAGGCTATCGGGTAGCGGGGAACTTGTATGGAACAGCATTTTCAAATGTTTGCGTGGTACAATCGCTGGGCCAACGAACTGCTCTATGCCGCTGCCGCCGATCTGAGCGACGAGGAATACCGGCTCGATCTTGGGCTGTTCTTCGGTTCGATCCATCGCACGCTCAACCATCTTCTGGTCACCGACCGCATCTGGATGAAGCGGTTTACCGGCGAAGGCGACCATCCAAAGCAACTCGACGCCATCATCACCGACAATTTCATCACGCTGCGCGATCTGCGTCATGCCGAAGATGAACGCATCTGCCGGTATACCGACTCCTTGAACGCCGACAAGCTTGCTGGACGTTTTACCTATACGACCGTTTCGGACATGCGCACGATGAGCCAGCGGCTTGCGCCTTCGCTGGCGCATCTGTTCAATCACCAGACCCACCATCGCGGCCAGATCCATGCTGCATTGACGCGGCTCGGTGCCGACGCTCCGTCGCTCGACCTCTCACAATTCCAGCGAACCGAAGGCGGGCGCCGCTTCGCCTGACTGATGTTGATACTTGCGGAAACGCGTCAAGCCGTGCAAAAGCGCTTTCACCATGCTTATCCTTGACGACATCTCCGTACGAATTGCCGGACGCCTCTTGATCGACCACGCCAGCGTAACGCTGCCTGCGGGGTCGAAGACGGGTTTCGTCGGCCGCAACGGCACCGGCAAATCCACGCTGTTTCGTGTGATCACGGGCGATCTTGCGCCGGAAACCGGCAGCATCTCGCTTCCGAAAAATACCCGTATCGGTCAGGTGGCGCAGGAAGCGCCCGGCACCGAGGACGCACTGATTGAAATCGTCATGAAGGCGGACAAGGAGCGCACAGCACTTCTTGAAGAGGCCGACACGGCAACCGATCCGCACCGCATTGCGGAAATTCATACACGCCTTGCCGATATCAATGCGCATTCGGCGGAAGCTCGCGCAGGCGCCATTCTGTCCGGTCTCGGTTTCAACGCCGAAGCACAACGCCAGCCTGCGTCCGCCTTCTCCGGCGGCTGGCGCATGCGCGTCGCCCTGGCCGCAGTTCTTTTCGCCGAACCGGACCTGCTGCTCCTCGACGAACCGACCAACTATCTCGACCTTGAAGGCGTGCTGTGGCTGGTCGACTATGTGAAGCGCTATCCGCACACCGTCATCATCATCAGCCACGACCGCGATCTTCTGAACTCGGCGACCAGTTCGATCATGCATCTCGACCAGAAGAAGATCAGCTTCTGGCGCGGCAATTACGATCAGTTCGAGCGCCAGCGTCACGAAATGCTGGAATTGCAGCAGAAGGCCCACGCCAAGCAGGAAGCCCACCGCAAGCACATGGAATCCTTCGTGGAACGGTTCCGTGCCAAGGCCACCAAGGCCCGTCAGGCACAATCGCGCATGAAGGCTTTGGAAAAGCTCAAACCAATCGAGCTTTATGTTGAAAGCAATGTGCAGCCGTTTCGTTTTCCAGACGCTGACAAAAAGACGGCATCGCCTGTCATCGCGCTTGATAATGCCGATGTCGGTTATGTGCCCGGCAAGCCGGTCCTTCGCAATGTGACCTTGCGCATCGACAATGATGACCGCATCGCCCTCCTCGGCTCGAACGGTAACGGTAAGTCAACGCTTGCAAAGCTGATTGCCGGTCGTCTGACGCCGGAAAAAGGCACGCTCACGCTTTCGCCGAGCCTGAAAGTCGCATTCTTCGCACAGCATCAGATGGACGATCTGATTCCTGAAGACAATGCCATCGAGCATGTGCGCAAGCTGATACCGATGGAACCGGAAGCGAAGGTGCGCGCGCGCGTTGCGCAGATGGGCCTGTCGACCGAGAAGATGCTGACGCCGGCCAAAGACCTGTCTGGTGGCGAGAAAGCGCGCCTCCTGATGGGACTTGCGACCTTTCATGGTCCCAACCTGTTGATCCTCGACGAGCCGACCAACCATCTCGACATCGACAGCCGCGAGGAGCTTGTGCATGCGCTCAACGCTTTCAACGGCGCGGTTATCCTGATTGCCCACGACCGCCATCTTATCGAAGCCACGATGGAACGACTCTGGTTGGTCCGCGAGGGCGGCGTGAAGGCGTTTGAAGGCAATCTCGATGAATACCGACAGATCGTTCTTGCTGATGCCAAGGGAGAACCGGCTGCTGACCGCGACGATAACGCCAAGGTCAACAAGGCTGAACAGCGAAAGCTCGCCGCCCAGAAGCGCGAAGCCATGGCGCCGCTGCAGAAAAAGATCAAGGAAACCGAAGCCTTGATTCAAAAACTGCAGAAACAGATTCAAGGCTTCTCGTCGCAACTGGAAGACCCGGCGCTTTACGAGAAGGAACCCCAGAAGGCGGTCCGGATCAACAAGGACATGAGCGATACCCGTTCTGCACTTGCGGATGCAGAGGACAAGTGGCTGGAGCTTTCCACCAAATATGAAGAAGCTATGGCCGATTAAAAATCGGCCTTCTGTCTGTCGGCAGAGTCCTACGTGAACATAAGCAAGATCACGACCCCCAACAGGATCCAGCCGATGACACGCATGGCAACCGGCAGAGGGCGGGGCATGAACCGTACCGCGAGAAGCGCGAAAATGACGGTCAGAACGGGAAACCCGAAATAAAGGGCGGCGTAACCGCTCTGCCCTTCAAAAGAAGAGCCGAAGACGCCAAGCTTTTCGAGCGGTATCAGCGCAACCAGCGCTGCAAGAGCCGAAAGCAGCAACAGCAGCAACCTGTCGGAAATTTTGCAGAGCATCGTCATTGGTCAGCTCTGGGGACGCAAACGCGTGCGCATCAAAGCATAAAGACCGAATGCACCGAGGATCAGACCTATGGTCGTATAGACCTCGTCCGGCGTTTCCGCTCCACGACGCAATACGAGATCGGCTTTTGAAAGCTGAAGCCCATCCGTGTTTCCCTGCACCAGACGGAACGCATAAAGCCCTGGAATGACTGGATCGATATCCCCCGCACTCTGGCGCAGAACGCTGCCATCCTGCGGGCGGTCCGTATTGATGGACCCGCTCGTGGAGGCGAAATCGAGCCCCTGAGAGAGAACCGGCTGGCCGTCGCGGCTGACCGCAAGGGTCACCGCCGAGCGCCTTTCCGCAGGTACGTAACCCGGCAAAGGCGTTGCATCAATGAACACACGCACCGGCCCATCGTCCGCCGACAGCCTGACTTCCTGTATCTTGAAGCCGCTTTGGCGGTTTTCAAGCATGGTCCAGCGCCCGATTTCTCTGCCAGTGAAATGGCGCATATACCAAGGATAACCGATGGCGAGCCCGAAACCGGCGACGATCATCAAAATGAATAGCACTCGCGTCACGCTTTGCGCTCCCAACGGCGATCGGGCGTCTGCTGCCAGTAAGTCAAGTCGTGGCTCCCCGCCTTGAAATTTTTCCACTGCCCTCGGGCAATATCGAGCTGATCCTGATCGTGGCCGTCGAACATGACGACAAGACGTTCATAGGCATCCGCCCGTTCCAGTCCTGCGCCTTCAACGAGAAAGCGCACCGTCGCTCCATTCGGATTGGCTTCACTAGTGGTCAGCAGAACCGGCTGGTGTTCGGGATGAGGCTCTTTATCGGTGCCATGCGCCACGAAGGACGTATCGGAGAAGGTCCAGAGCAAACCATCCAGCGCATCGCGTCTTTCCTCGCTGACAGTCTGGATCGTGACGCGCCAGCCGCGCCCGAGCGAGCGCTCGACCAGACCGGGCAAGGCCTCATCGAGTGTCGATTCCGTCAGATGGTAGAAGAGAATTTCCGCCATGCACTATCCGTTTCGGGAATGGGTGAAGAAATTGATTCCGCTTCTCCACCCATCCTTTTGTTTGGAAAAGATTTTAGCTTTCAAAATGATCCCGGACAAGGCGGTCCAGCAGGCGGACGCCATAGCCGGAAGCCCATGTCTGGCTATACTCGTTTGCTGGCGACCCCATAGCCGTTCCGGCAACGTCGAGATGCGCCCAAGGGGTTTCGCCGACAAAGCGCTTCAGGAACTGTGCCGCCGTGATCGATCCGCCGTAACGGCCAGCGCTGTTCTTCATATCGGCAAACTTCGAATCGATCATCTTGTCGTATTCGGTGCCGAGCGGCAGGCGCCACAGCTTTTCGCCGGTCAACTGGCCTGCATCATAAAGCTGATCTGCAAGCTCGTCGTCATTGGAGAAGAGGCCGGCGTGATACTGGCCGAGAGCAACCATGACAGCGCCCGTAAGGGTGGCCAGATTGATGATGAAGCGCGGCTTGAAACGGTCATTCGTGTAGTGCAGCGCATCGGCGAGAACGAGACGACCTTCGGCATCGGTGTTGATGACTTCAATCGTCTGTCCCGACATGGATGTAACGATGTCACCCGGGCGCTGGGCATTGCCATCCGGCATGTTTTCAACAAGGCCGATAATGCCGATGGCATTGACCTTTGCCTTGCGTCCAGCCAGAGCGCGCATCAGGCCAGTAACGGCTGCCGCGCCACCCATGTCGCCCTTCATGTCTTCCATGCCAGCGGCAGGCTTGATGGAAATACCGCCCGTATCGAACACCACGCCCTTGCCGACAAAGGCAACCGGCTTTTCCTTGCTCTTCGCGCCCTGCCATTCCATGACAACCAGTCGCGGCGGGCGAACGGAACCCTGTGCCACGCCGAGAAGCGCGCCCATGCCGAGCTTCTTCATTTCCTTCTCGCCGAGAACCTCGATCTTCACGCCAAGCTTTTCGAGCTTTTCAGCTTCCTGTGCAAATTCGACCGGGCCGAGAATGTTCGCAGGCTCATTGACGAGATTGCGTGCCTGGATAACGCCGTCCGCAACCGCCTCAGCAACTTCAAAAGCCCGCTTCGCCGTGTGCGGATCAGCGACGCAGATGCTGATCTTGGCAGCGTGTTTCGGATCACCATTTTCCTCATTGTTCTTGCGCGTCTTGTAGCGCTCGAACTTGTAGGAGCGCAGAATCATACCAAGCGCGAGATCAGCTGCTTCGTCACCGGCAATGGTGGTTTCGGGCAATGCAAGCGTCACCGTTGCGCGCTCGGCTTTACCGATTCGTGAAAATGCAGCGCCGCCGATCTTCAACCAATCGTCATTGCCAAGCTTGCCCGGTTCACCGACGCCGACCAGAACAATCTTGTCGACACCGCTGGACGTGGTTTCGATCGCCTCAGCGGTCTTGCCGAGAGCACCGGTGAATCCGGAAATTTCGGCAATGCGCTTGATCTTTTCCGCACCGCCAGCAGCCTGAGCCGCCTCATCCGCAAAGCCGCCGCCCTTGGCGACGAGGACGATGGACACGCCTTTTTCTGGTGCTGCAAAATCGCTGAAAGAGATCGAAGGACGTTTAGACATGACAACTCCAAACTTGGTGTCGATTTGAGAATGACACGATTGTGTCGCGACTTTTCCCCACTCATGTGAGACGAATATGGCGAAACAGCAAGAGTTGATGCCAGATTGTCCAGTTTTAGCCCGAGGAAAACCGTGCAGGACACAATTGCAAACCCGTCTTACCTGCTCCGCACAAAAACTGGTTGCCATGAGCCGACTCATCGCTCATTAACAGGGCCCATTAATGGGAGTAGCAGAGCTGGCATCTTCCTAATGCTTTTAGTAGTCTGTTAACCGCGTTTATTGGGCCAATCTTAGCCAAGCGTCATTAAGTTTAATGATTATCACGAGTGCTGCTGCCCTTTCGGGTGCGCGCTCCTTCAACGGAACCGGGATGTAGACTCCACCTATGCGATTGATTGAGTTGTACATCTTGCGCCGGGTGGCGATCATGTTCCTAGCAGTGCTCGGGGCGGCGGTCGGTATTACCTGGACTGTGCAGGTGCTCCAGCGCATCGACTTTCTGACCACTAGCGGACAGACATTCCAGACCATCATTCAGTTCAGCTCGCTGTTGATCCCGTCGGCCATCCCCCTCGTGATGCCGTTTGCGCTGATTATTGCAATCACTCAGACGCTTTCGACCATGAACCAGGATTCCGAGCTTGTCGTCATCAATGCGTCGGGCGCACCGCGCAGCGCGGTCATGCGTCCAATCCTGATTCTTGCAGCCGTCATTTCCGTCGTCTCGTTTCTCGTCGCCAATTATGTCGATCCCTATGCGCGCATGAACATGCGCGCGATGATTGCCAATGCCAGCGCCGACCTGATGAATGTCATCGTTCAGGAAGGCAACTTCCGGAAACTGGCGGATAATCTCTATATTCAGGTGGCGGAACGACGCGCCGACGGCAGCATTGGCGGGCTTTTCATTGCCGATTCACGCGATCCGTCGCTCGACCTCATCTATTACGCCGCAGATGGCGCGATTGCGTCGACGCCGACTGGCGACATGCTTTTGATGCAGAACGGTGAAGTGCAGCGGCGTGATGTGTCGGATGGCACCGTTTCGATCATCAAGTTCAATTCCTACGCATTCGATCTCAGCCAGTTCGCCTCGGCTGGCGACGATTTCGTTATCTACGCGAAGGATCGTCCGCTTTCCTACCTGTTGAATCCGGACCCGAACGATCCGATCCTTCAGACCCGTCCATTGCGCTACAAGGCCGAATTGCATCGCCGTCTGACGCAATGGCTCTATCCGGTTGTCTTTGCAATGATCGCACTGGCTTTTGCTGGCGATTCCCGCTCGCATCGCGAAGCCCGCGTATCGGCGTCCTTCTCGGCGATCAGCACCGCCCTTCTCGTCTATTGGGCAGGCTATTTCGCGTCCGATCGGGCCGACAAGGATGCAGGCTATATCGTCGTTATGTATCTCGTTCCTGCCGCCGTCATTCTTGTGACGGGCTTTGCGCTCGCTACCGGGCGACGGATCGGCCTGCCGGACAAATGGAACGACCGTATTCTCGACAATTTCGACAATCTGAGAAACCGTGTTTCGGAGCGCTATGCCCGTCTCACCGGACGTTCGCGCAATAAAGCCGGAGGTCAGGCATGATCGGCTGGACGCTTGGACGCTATTTCTTCATCCGCTATGTGCAGATCACACTCTATTTTCTGCTCGGTATCTTTGCATTGTCCCTGCTTCTCGACTTCACCGAGAATGCGAGCAAGCTTTCAAACCTGCCGGACTATTCGGTATGGGCTGCGCTTGGCCTTTCCGCCATGCGCGTTCCGTTCATCATGCAGCAGATGATCCCGTTCGTTGCCTTGTTTTCCGCAATGGCGACGCTCATCTCGCTCAACAGAAAATACGAACTCGTTGTCGCCCGCTCCGTCGGCGTTTCCGCCTGGCAGTTCCTTCTTCCTGCCTGTTTCGGCGCTTTCCTGTTTGGCCTTGCCACGATCTTCATCCTCAATCCGTTTGCTGCCTACGGCTTTGCCAAGGCCGACGAGATTGCATCGACGTGGAAGACCGGCAAGGTTACCGACGTTTCCGCCTTGCGCGATCCATGGCTTCGCCAGAAAACGGATGAAGGCGAAACCATCATCGGCGCAAAAAGCATTCTGGATCAGGGCGCTACGCTTGCTGACGCGACATTCATTCAGTTCGATGAAAAGAAGAACATCAAGGTCCGTTACGATGCGCGGACTGCGCAGCTGAAGGACGGTCATTGGGAGCTTACCGACGTGACGCGATTCGCGCGCGGCGAAGAACCCCAGAAAATGGCGAGTTTCCAGATAGAGACGCAGCTGCGCCCAGAATATGTGGAAGAGAAGCTCGCGACGCCCGACACGATCCCCTTCACGCAGTTGCGTCACAAGATCGAAGTCGCGCGTTCGTTCGGTTATTCGGCAAACGCATTTGACATGCAATACCAGTCACTTCTGGCATTGCCGGCATTGCTGATGGCGATGACTCTCATTGCTGCAACAGTGTCGTTGAAATTTGTGCGATTTGGTCAGTCAGGAGCGATGATTCTGGGTGGCGTTATCGCAGGCTTCATGCTTTATGTCGTTTCGGTGCTGGTGAAGGCATTCGGGAATGCGGGATTCGTTCCGCCGTTCGTGGCTGCCTGGGTTCCGGTTGTTATCGCGACATTCTTTGGTGTCTCCTTTCTGTTGCATAAGGAGGATGGTTAGTGGGTTTGAGTAACGCCCGCATGGTATTGCCCCATTCGCTCTCGCGTCTTGCGCGCGGGACGGCCTTGGCGTGCGTCCTTGCTTTACCTTTCATTTCTGTCGCAGCCCTGCCCTCTCCTGCATCGGCACAGGACGCTCTCGCATCCAATTATGAGAGCGATCCGAATGCGCGCATGCTTCTGCAAGCAGACGAGCTCGTCTATGATCGCGACATCAATACCGTCACGGCTCAGGGCAAAGTGCGTATCGAGTATGACGGCAACCATCTCGTCGCCGACAAGGTAACCTATAACCAGCAGACGCGGCGTATGACCGCGACGGGTAATGTTGAAATCGTCGAACGCGACGGCAACAAGATCTACTCCGAACATATGGATGTCACCGACAGTTTCCGCGACGGCTTCGTGAACGGCCTTCGTGTCGAGACGACGGACAACACCCGCTTTGCCGCCGAAAGCGCTGAACGCAGCAACGGCGAAATCACGACGTTCAACAATGGCGTCTATACGGCCTGCGAGCCCTGCGCGAAAAATCCAGACAAGCCTGTTCTCTGGCAGATCAAGGCGCGCAAGATCATCTGGAACAGCACGACGAAGACGGTTCGTTTTGAACATGGCCGCTTCGAGTTCTTCGGCATGCCGCTTGCCTATTTTCCGGCATTCGAGATGGCAGACCCGACGGTGAAGCGCAAAAGCGGCTTCCTGTTTCCGGGTTTTTCCTACAAGGATGATCTGGGCGTCGGCATCAAGAACTCATATTTCTGGGCACTCGCACCGAATTATGACGTCACGCTTTCCACGACTGCCTACACCAAGCAGGGCTTCCTGACCGAGGCTGAATGGCGTCATCGCCTGGAAAATGGCACCTACAATCTTCGCATCGCGGGCATTCACCAGAACAAGCCGGGCGAATTCGATGTAAACACCGTTGACCGCGAAGAAGACAATCGCGGCATGGTCGCATCGAAAGGCGATTTCAATCTTAATTCGCGCTGGCGTTTTGGTTGGGATGTGATGGCACAGACCGACCGGAATTTCAGCCGCACTTATTCTCTTGACGGCTACGGCGCCGAAACTCAGGTTTCGAAGATATACCTCACGGGTATTAATAACCGGAATTATTTCGACCTGAACTTCTACCGTTTCAATGTGCAGGAATCTCTCTTGTCGGATAATCCGAACGAGATGCATTCGAAGCAGCCTTGGGTTTTCCCAAGTCTGGATTATTCCTACACGATGCCTGAGCCGGTCTATGGCGGTGAGCTGAACTTCAATACCAATCTGCAGGTTCTTTATCGTCAGAATGCAAATTATACGCCTCTCGGCACGAGGTTCCCTCGCGTTCCTGGCTTCGACGGAACCAATGCACGTCTGACCACCGAAGCGGAATGGAAGCGGACGTTCATCACGCCTGCCGGTCTGGTCATCACGCCGTTGCTGGCACTGCGCGGCGACGCCATTGGCGCCAATACGAACTTCAATCTGGCAGATGCTGGCTATACGGATGCACTCGTGCGTTCAGAAGCGCTTCGCGCCATGGCAACCGCAGGGCTTGAACTGCGCTGGCCGATCCTGTTCTCGACCACCAGCTCAACCCATATCATCGAACCGATTGCCCAGCTTTATGTTCGCAACAACGAACGCTATGCAGGGGAGTTGCCGAATGAAGATGCCCAGAGCTTTGTCTTCGACGCGACGAACCTGTTCTCGCGTGACAAGTTCTCCGGTTATGATCGTGTTGAAGGTGGCACCCGTGCCAATCTCGGCGTCCGCTATTCGGGCAACTTCAACAATAGCGATTGGGCGCTTTATGCTCTCGGCGGTCAGTCATTCCAGCTGGGTGGCGTAAACTCCTACGGCACAAGCGATTTCGTGAATGTCGGCGCAGATTCCGGCCTGCAAGATGCCCGCTCCGACTATGTGGCCATGATCGGCACGTCCAACTCGACAGGCCTTGCTCTGGCTGCTCGCGGACGTTTCGACAAGGACAGTTTCGCAGTTCAGCGTGGCGAGCTTGAAGCCCAGCAGAACTGGCAGAAGCTGACAGTTTCTGCACAGTACGCCTATATCGCGCCGCAACCGGCCTACGGATATAGTGATCTTCGTCAGGAGATTACCGGTTCGGCAACAGCGCGTATCAATACGAACTGGCGCGTCTTCGGCTCAGGCACCTACGATATGGTATCTGAAACCTTGGTCCGCGCATCGTCAGGCCTCGCTTATGATGATGAGTGCTTCACGTATTCCATGGCTTATGTCCAAACCCGCAATCCGGGTGATGATAAAGCGTCCCATAGCGTTGGCTTCAACATTTCGCTGCGCACCCTCGGCGACATAGGCAGCGGCAATCAGACTTTCTAATCTTGATGGACCGGAAGCGTTGGAAATGCTTCCGGTCTTTCCATTTAATGCGACAAAGAAATTTGCTCATCAAAGCCTGATTTGGCATCCATTCTTCAGTATTCAGACGATACAAGCTTCCTAAAATAGCTTTTGGGTCATTGTTTCGCCGCACTAGCTCATCTATACAGGCAGCTTATGATCAGCCGCTGATATGATTGCTTGTTGGGCTGAATAGCGGCAATGACTATAATGGGATATGTCCGGTAAGGATTGTCGTTCGTCGACCGGAAGGAATCGGGAAAGAAAGATGATGATTGCAAGACCTCTCTTCGCCTCCATGCTGAGCGCCGCAGTTTGCCTGACGACGCTTGGAACCGTTGCGGTTCCGGCATTTGCTGCAGGTGCAGGGTCCGAGGTCAAAGTCATCGTTTCCGGCAATGCCATCACGAACAGCGACATTCAGCACCGCGTCGCGTTCCTGAAGCTGCAACGCAAGGGTGGCAATCTCAGTCAGGTCGCGAAAGAAGAACTGACCGATGAAATGTTGAAGCGCATCGAAATGAAATCGCGCAGCATCAACATTACCGACCAGCAGGTCGATGAGGCATATGCCGGGTTTGCCAGCCGCAACAAGATGAGCCTGGCTCAGCTCAATCAGTTGATGAACCAGTCAGGTGTTACGCCTGACCATTTCAAGAAATACATCATGGTCCAGATGGGCTGGGGCCGCCTCGTCAGCGCCCGCTTCCGCGCGACCGGCATGGTCAGTGAACAGGAAGCCGTTCAACGCATGTTGAAGGATGGCGGTAAGAAGCCTGTGGCAACCGAATATCGCCTTCAGCAGGTCATTTTCGTGATCCCCGCTTCCAAACGCTCTCCTGCCCTGCTTTCCAAGCGCAAGCAGGAAGCCAATGCGCTTCGCTCGCGCTTCCAGAGCTGTGACACGACCCGTCAGCAGGCCAAAGGCATTCTTGACGTGACCGTCCGTGATCTCGGCCGCATCATCGAACAGCAGTTGCCGAACGAGTGGGCGAAAGCGGTCAAGGCAACATCCGTCGGTGGCACGACCCCGCCACAGGAAACCGAAAAGGGCGTGGAATTCCTGGCAGTCTGCTCGACCCGCCAAATATCGGATGACCGCGTTGCTCAGCTCGTCTTCTCCATGGAAGGTGCGGATTCCCCTGCCGGCCAGGAAAAGAAAGCCGAACAGCTCAGCGAGAAATATCTGAAGGAACTGCGCGAAAAGGCGACGATCGTTAATCGCTAAACCGACCGGACGGTTCATCCGTCCTCTATGGAATATGACGTGATGTCCGCCGCACCTGTTCCTCCCCTCGCCATCAGCATTGGCGACCCTTCTGGCATCGGCCCCGATGTTGTGCTTGCAGCCTGGCTTCAGCGCAGCGAGCTTTCGCTGCCGCCTTTCGCCTTGCTGGCAGATCCGCTGCAACTGGCTGCCCGTGCGCGACACCTCGGTCTTGATGTTGAGATAGAGGTTATTTCCACTATATCTGCCGCAAGCAGTGTCTTTTCTCGTGCGTTGCCGGTGCTTCCGCTCGGGAACAAGCTGACGGACAATGTCGGCAAGCCGTTACCAGAAAACGCTGCAGGCATCATCGAAGCCATCGAGCGCGCGGTCGCGCTCACACTGAAAGGTGAGGCTTCGGCAGTCGTTACCTGCCCAATCTCGAAGAAACCGCTTTATGAAGCCGGGTTTCAGCATCCCGGCCATACGGAATTTCTGGCGGAACTGGCAAGCAAGCATCTTGGAAAGCCTGTTACGCCGGTCATGATGCTGGCCGGGCCACAGCTTCGCGCCGTTCCGGTCACCATACACATTCCGCTTTCCGAAGTACCTGTACGCTTGCGTACTTCCGATATCATCGAAGTTTCGCGGATCACCGCCACCGAACTGCACGAACGGTTCGGCATCGCATCACCGCGTCTGGCCATATCCGGACTCAATCCACATGCGGGCGAAGGTGGAGCCATGGGCAAAGAGGATGATGCCGTCATCCTTCCCGCAATCGAGGCGTTGCGCCGTGAGGGGATCAATGCGCGCGGCCCCCTGCCCGCCGATACGATGTTTCACGCGCCAGCCCGCGCAACCTATGATGCTGCGGTCTGCATGTATCACGATCAGGCTCTTATCCCTGCCAAAGCGCTGGCTTTCGACGAAACCGTGAATGTAACGCTCGGGCTTCCCTTCATTCGCACATCGCCAGACCATGGCACGGCTTTTGACATTGCGGGCAAAGGCATCGCCCGCCCGGACAGCCTTGTCGCGGCTATTCGCCTTGCGCAAGAACTGGCTGAGAATGCAGCCAACGGACATTAACGAGTACAAATGGCATGAGTATTGATGGCCTTCCCCCGCTTCGCGAGGTAATCGAACGGCACGATCTGATGCCGAAGAAATCGCTCGGCCAGAATTTCCTTTTCGATCTCAATCTGACATCGAAGATCGCCCGCCAGGCAGGGAATCTGCAGGACCAGCCCATCATCGAAGTTGGTCCAGGTCCCGGCGGACTGACCCGCGCACTTCTTGCCCAAGGCGCTTATGTCACGGCGATCGAGCGCGATGAACGATGCCTTGATGCTCTTGCCGAAATTGAGGCCCATTATCCGGGTCGTCTGCGCATCATCTCAGGCGATGCTCTTGAGCAGGATTTTTCGGCATTATTTCCAGATGGGCCAAAGCCGCGCATCGTTGCCAATCTGCCTTACAATGTTGGCACGCAGCTTCTGCTCAACTGGCTGCTGGTCGAGCCATGGCCCCCTTTCTATTCGTCGATGACATTGATGTTCCAGCGGGAGGTCGCCGAGCGTATCGTCGCGACGCCTGACAGTGATCATTACGGACGTCTGGGTGTGCTTGCCGGGTGGAGAACTGTTTCGAAGATCAGCTTCGATGTGCCGCCGCAAGCATTTACACCACCGCCAAAAGTGATGTCGTCAGTCGTCCATATCATCCCGCGTGAAGACCCGCTGCCTTGCAATGCGAATGCGCTCGGGCAAATCACGCAGGCCGCCTTTGGACAGCGTCGCAAGATGTTGCGCCAGAGCCTGAAACCGGTTGGCGGGGCCGAGCTTCTTGAGAAGACAGGCATCGACGGAACACGCCGTGCCGAAACGCTCAGTGTGGAAGAATTCGTCGCGCTGGCAAACGCCTATCGCCCGATCAAATAGTTAGAGCGGTTTACTGCTCTAATGACGGTCACTTTTCCCGGTGGCTGCCTTCGCCGCTTCGGGCGCAGCAGGCATGACTGGCAGCTTCATTTCATTGACGATCTGCCCTACATGGTCGATCTCTTCACGGAAGCTGTTCAGGGACGAGCCAGTCAGTTTTTCACCAGCGTTGAGACGTGCCGTCAACGGATTGACATACTGATCGCCGACCTTGAGCTCATAATAGAGGTGCGGGCCGGTTGAATACCCCGTCGACCCGACATAGGCGATCACCTCACCCTGCTTGACGTGTTCGCCAACCTTCAGGTCTTTTCTGGCCGCTGAAAGATGCGCATAGGTCGTGCTGTAGCCACCCTGATGACGGATACGGACATATTTTCCATATCCCTTCTGATACGAGATAAGCTCCACCACACCGTCACCCGCCGCAACGATGGGCGAGCCGATTGGCGCATCGTAATCCACGCCATTATGGTGTTTGCGAACATGCAGAACGGGATGTATGCGCCAGCCAAAACCATCATTGAGACGGCCATTCGGAAGAGGTTTCTGCATGAGATATTTCGTCATGGAGGAGCCGTCTTCATTAAAGTAATCCGCACCGCCATTGCCTTCATGACGATACAGGCGGCGGCTTTTCCCATCCGTTGTGAACTCGACAAAAACCAGTTCCGGTTCCGTCTCCGCACTTTTGCGGAAGAGCAGGTCGATCAAGTCCGGTCTTTTACCACCATTCAGCGAAATACCATTCTGTGAAGCCAGCCTCTCGACTTCACCGACGATCGCTTTCGGTGCGCCCGCCTGTGCCAGCCGGGACGGAATGGAGCCGCTACTGCTGACCTCATTTTGTGGGTGGTAGGCTGTCAGCATCGCATCGCGCGACAGTCGTGCAAAAAGGCGTTCATTGCCGGTAGCGCGAAAAACGCCATCGTCGGCACGTCCATAGACAGCTTTATCGATATCGCCATGCTCGAAGCGCGCAAGCGCGATGTGCTGTTCGCCATCAGCGCCAGCGTCTTGCCCCGATTTATCGACCAGCAGTTCCAGACTGTCACCGGGTACCAGTTCAGTTCGAGCCAGAGCCTCCTCAAGCCGCTTGCTGTCCTCGATTGCTATGCCCGCTGCCTGCAACAACGCGCCCAATCGTTCGCGTGACTGCGGCGCGACAATAATTTCATGAACCTTGGCTTTTGTTCCTACGGCTGGTCTGGCGAGACTGACATTGACCGGAATACCCCGCTCCAGTGCTTCTTCGGCTGGTTCCGAACGAGATTTCAGCGAGGAAATTCCTCCGCGAAGCGCATCATCAATCACGGCGCGTTTCGAGCCTTTGACGTCAAGAACCACGTGCTGGTAGGTGTAAAGGCGCGCGTCGCCGTCCTCGACGCCTTCAGCTATGTCGATGCGTCTTGATACCCGACTTCCGGGGGCAATACTTCCTTCCGGCACCAGTCGTGCTTCTTTCGGTGCAGCGCGGTTCCTTCTCAGTGTAATTGTATTGAACATAACCGGTTGTGCGGGCCGCCCATGCCGCACCAGCCGCCCTGTCGTAAACAAAAATCCGCCCCCGGCAATGACGGTAGCGGCTGCCAGTGCCAGACAGAACCGCAGATGTGTATGCAGGGAAAACCGGACCTGCCGGAATGGTCTCAGACTGCGGGAAGAAAGCGGCTCGCCCTTGAGGGCAGCTCCGAAGGACGCAAAATCTGGCTCCGCCGTCGCAGCAACTAGTCTTTCGTTTGCTGGCGCTGACCAGAAGACCATCTTAAATAATTCTCCGCCAAGGATTATCGGCGGAAGAGTGGCAAAGACAGCGGCCAAAATAAGGCTTCTGGCGGGATATCCACCAGAAGAGAATCACATTCAGCGAATTGTGAAGATCAGGCCTTCACCCGCCCCCGGCGATGTTCGACCAGCATCGACCATGTATAGAGCGCAAGACCGGCCCAGATCAGCGCGAATGCACCGAGCTGAGCGGTCGAGAACGGCTCATGGAAGATGAAAATCGCAAAGAAAAACAACATCGTCGGCGTCATGTACTGCATGAGGCCAAGCGTCGTATAGCGCAGCAATTTGGCACCACCTGCATAAAGGATCAGCGGGATGGCAGTGAAAGGCCCGGCCAGAAGCAGCATCGTCACGTTAAACGCTGGGCCGGTCGAGAAATGGTCCTGACCGTTTGCGGCCAGCCACAGCACATAGCCCAGCGCCGGAATGCACAGGATGAGCACTTCAAGTGTGAAGCCCTGCAGCGGCGGCATTGGCAGTGACTTGCGGAAGAAACCATAGAGGCCGAAAGTCAGTGGCAGCGCCAGCGATACCCACGGCAAACCGCCTGCATTGACGGTCAGCAGTATCACTGCAGCGAAAGCCAGTCCCACGGCAACATATTGAACCCTGGTCAGCCTTTCGCCGAGGAAGAGACCGCCGAGGACGACATTGAACAGTGGATTGATGTAATAGCCGAGCGCTGCACCCATCACCTGATCATGAGCCACAGCCCACACATAGATCGACCAGTTGATAGTGATAAGCCCGGCTGTCAGAGCAGCCATGGCCAGCATACGCGGCTGGCGCACGGCGCTGAGAATGCCTTTGAACTGGCCCAGAGCCAGCAAAAGCAGCAGCGCGACCGGAACCGACCAGATCACGCGATGCGACACGACTTCCATTGCCGGGATGTGGCCAAGTGCCTTGAGATAGAACGGTAGAGCGCCCCAGAGTCCATAGGCTGCCAAAGCCATCAGAAAACCGCGCGACCCGTCAGAAAGGCGCGTATCGGTGATGGTCTGGTCGGACATGCCTCTCTCCTCGGCGAAACTGAAGATGTCGCAAACCGATTGCGGCAGGCGAAGCATCAAACTTCACCTGCTATGCGCCCAACAACCCATAAAATCCATTCAATTAAACTGATCGAAGCATCAATCGCCGTGAACAGATAGGTTTACTCAGCAGCAGCCAGTCCGGCCATCGCGCGGTTCTTCATCAGCTTGTAATTGACCGAATCCATCAGTGCCTGAAAGGACGCGTCGATGATATTGTCCGACACGCCAACCGTGCGCCAGCGGGCACCGGTCGCATCTCCGGATTCTATCAGAACGCGCGTAATAGCCGCCGTACCGCCATTGAGGATACGCACCTTGAAGTCCACCAGTTCAAGATCCTCGATTTCGGCCTGAAAACGCCCGAGGTCCTTGCGCAATGCAATATCGAGCGCGTTGACCGGACCGTGCCCTTCGGCGACCGACATGCGCACCTCGCCATCGACCTCCACCTTGACCACGGCTTCGGAAACGGTCTTCAGCATGCCGTTGGCATCGAAACGCCGCTCGACAAGGCAACGGAAGGATTCGACCTTGAAGAATTCCGGCTGTGGCGTCAGCATATTGCGCGCGAGCAGCTCGAAACTCGCATCCGCGCCTTCATAGGCATAGCCTTCGGCTTCGCGCTCCTTGACCACGGCAATCAACGTATCGAGACGCACATCGTCCTTCGCAACGCGAATGCCCCGGCGTTCCAGTTCGGCGATGAAATTGGACTTTCCACCCTGATCCGACACCATGACACGCCGGCTGTTGCCAACGGATTCCGGTGGCACATGCTCATAGGTCTGCGGTTCCTTGAGCAGCGCGGAAGCATGAATTCCGGCCTTGGTCGCAAATGCGGAAGTGCCAGTATAGGGCGCCTGCTCCGTCGGCGGACGATTCAGGATATCATCGAAGGCGCGCGAAATCCGCGTGATCCCCTTCAGCGCAGCTGGCTTGATCCCCAGCTCAAAACGGTCTGCCCAATAGGGTTTCAGCGCCAGTGTAGGGATCAGCGAAACGAGATTGGCATTGCCGCAACGCTCGCCTATCCCGTTGAGGGTCCCCTGCACATGGCGAACACCCGCATCGATAGCTGCAAGCGAGACGGCGACCGCCTGCTCGGTGTCGTTATGGGCGTGGATGCCAAGGCTCTCGCCTGGAACTACAGCCGTCACGGCGGCAACAATTTCAGCGATTTCCGACGGTTGCGTGCCGCCATTCGTATCGCAAAGCACAACCCAGCGCGCACCTGCCGAATAGGCAGCCTTGGCACAGGCAAGCGCATATTCGGGATTGGCCTTGTATCCATCGAAGAAATGCTCGCAATCGACCAGCGCTTCCCGTCCTGCCATACGGGCAGCAGTGACGGAAGCGGTGATCGACTCCAGATTTTCCTCATTGGTACAGCCCAGCGCCAAGCGGACGTGATAGTCCCAGCTCTTGGCAACGAAGCAAACAGCATCGGCAGAGGCCTGAAGCAGACTGGAAAGGCCGGGATCATTGGATGCCGAAACGCCTGCACGCTTCGTCATGCCAAAGGCCACGAACTTGGCGCGAGCGGTCTGGCGACGCTTGAAGAAAGCCGTATCAGTCGGGTTGGCTCCCGGATAACCGCCCTCCACATAATCGACGCCGAGCTCTTCCAGCAGCGCGACAATCGACTTCTTGTCCTCCACGGAAAAATCAATGCCGGGTGTCTGCTGCCCATCCCGCAAAGTGGTGTCGTAGATATAGATGCGTTCGCGTGCCATTGTGCCTGCCTGTCGGTGGGTCTGCGGTCCGGTCAACCTTGCTGTTGCGGCCAGCTTTCAGTGTCGTAATCGGGATGCTGGTAGGAAATCATCGTTCGTACAAATTCGATGCTCTCCGGATCGCGTTCCGTTGTGTAGCCGGGAAGATTTGCAAGTTCCGGCACATAGGGCAGCTGCTTTTCGATGCCCCACTGAACCGTCGGCTCGATTTCCTCCGGCGCATCGAAAGCGCCTATGGCAAGCGCGATCCCGTCGGGCGCTTCGTAGGTAAGCGGCGTGCCGCATTCGGGACAAAAGCCCCGCTGTACATGATTGGACGAACGAAAGCGCTTCGGCTCGTTGCGCGTCCATTCCAGTTTCGCATCGCTCACCGAAACCAGCGGCGCATAGAAATTACCGAACGCTTTCTGGCACATGCGGCAATGGCAGATCGATGCGGAGCCCATCGCGCCGTCGACGCGAAAGCGAACCGCACCGCACTGGCATCCGCCGGTATAGATCGGTTTGTTATCAAGCGTCATATCATCCTCCCTGCTCCATAAGCTTGTTAGCCTACCACATCCCAGCTGGTTGTGCGTTCGCCCGTTGCCGGGTCCTTGCCATCCTTAAGCTGAACACCTTCCTGAAGCAGTTCGTCGCGAATGCGATCAGCCTCGGCCCAGTTCTTCTCATTGATGAAGCGCAGACGCTCCGCGATACGTGCTTCGATGGCTTCACGATCCACTTCCGCCTTTGCAAAGACAGGAATATCTTCAGCCATAACGAAATGCGGATCCAACAAGCCCAGCAGCGCCATGCCCTCGCCTAATCCGGTGATATCGCGTGCTTTGAAAGCCTTGCGCAATGCGGTGATCGCCGTCCAGCTGTTCAAATCGTCAGACAAGGCCTCAACGACTTCACCAACTGCAGTCAGCGTTTCCGGTACAGTGAACTTCCTGTCGCGCAGCAAGCCATACCAGCGATGCAGTTCGTCGGCGGATTCTGCCAGACGCTGCGCCGTCCAGTTGATCGGCTCACGATAATGCGTCTGTAGCATCGACAGGCGTGCCGCCAGACCGATCCAGCGATCACGCGCATCAACGTCATCCCATACGCCCAGTTGCGGCAGGCCTTCGTTCAGCACATCGCGAATGGTGATGAAATTGCCGAGCGATTTCGACATCTTCTGCCCTTCGACCTGCAAGAAGCCGTTATGCATCCAGATGTTTGCCATCCGCTCAGTGCCGAATGCGCAGCATGACTGCGCAATTTCGTTCTCGTGATGCGGGAAGACGAGATCGATGCCGCCGCCATGGATGTCGAACTGGTTCTTCAGCGGATCATCGCACTTCAATCCGCCACCAAACGGCTCAAGCAGCTTGGCCATCGACATGGCCGAGCACTCGATATGCCAACCCGGCCGGCCCAGCACCGCAATCCCCGCAGGAGACGACCAGCCCGGCTCGCCCTCTTTCGACGGTTTCCACAAGACGAAATCCATTTCGTCCCGTTTGTAAGACGCGACGTCAACGCGGGCGCCAGCCAGCATCTCATCCAGCGAACGGCGGGCGAGCGCACCATAGCGTGGCCCCTTCCGTTCATTCATGGCGGACGGCGAGAAGAGGACATGGTCCTCAGCCACATAGGCCACACCGAGCTTCACGAGACGATCGATCATCGCGCGCATCTCGTCCATATGCTCGGTTGCACGCGGCTGAACACTGGGCTGCAGATTGCCGAGTGCCGTCACGTCAGCCTGAAACTGCGCATTGGTGCTTTCCGTCACACGACGAATGGCTTCATTGAAGGCAAGATCAGGGTAATCCCGCGCGGCACGGGCGTTAATCTTGTCATCAACGTCGGTAATGTTACGCGCATAGGTGACATGTTCTGCGCCATAGACATGACGCAGCAGACGGAACAATACGTCGAAAACGATCACCGGACGGGCATTGCCTATATGCGCGAAGTCATAAACCGTCGGTCCGCAGACATACATGCGCACATTGTCAGCATCGAGAGGAGAAAACTCCTCCTTCATGCGGGTCAGCGTGTTGTACAGACGCAGTTGTGGCGCATAAGCCATTGTAAATATTCCCCAAATAGACCTGTGAAATCAGTGCGCAACTGACCGCAGCCGACTGGCCGGGGCGTTATCATCCAATTTTTATGAAAGGGAGACGAAAACGGCCGGGCCAGCAAACTGCTAGCCAATAATAATCGCACAAATACAAATGATCGTGGTCGGCGTTTTCATGGCTGCACTTATCCTCAGCAGGAGTGCTTCCGTCAAGAACTTTCGCTAAGCGGCTGATAGTTTAGTGAGATCACCAAGCATGTTGTATTTTTGCAACCTGCATATCCCCCTTTCCCGCGTTAACCGGAAAACCGCAAAACCGGCTCCAAACAGCCTTCATTCGGTCTCAATCAATCACAAAATGGTGAGCAGGCATTATCGAAAGGAAGGACCAATGTCTAAGAGTGAACTGCAACCCCGCCAAGACCGACTGGTTGATAAATACCGCGAAATCGGGCCTGCCGTGCTTGTTGCAGCATTGCTGAACGCAACGCGGCGCAGCAGCGACGGTCGTAACGACAATCGCCGGCGTTCCATTCTCGCCGTCAAGAAGACAGGCTGAAGAAGCTGATGTCGTTCAGCGCCGAGCCGCGCAGGCTCGGCGATCAGAGTCGGTGGATGCGTAACAAATAGCGCCAGTTCAGCAAGACTGGCGGTCACGGTCAGAACATCGAAAGCTGCCCGCCATTTCCGTCATCGGATTCGGGCTTGTTCTTTCGCTTCGGCTTTGCATGCTCCGAAGGAACCTGTTCCTCTACACGCTCCTGCAAATCGGGCGTCGTGTTGGCCACCTTGTTGACCTTGTCCGACACCGGAATTGCTTCAAAAAAATCATCCTGAGCCGGACGCATGATATCCGCCACTTCGCGCGGCAGAAAACGTTTGCAGTCCAGCCAGCGGGCAAAACCTTCCGGCTGCACAACAACAGGCATCCGTTCATGGATCGGCCGCAACAGGCCGTTGGCACTCGTCGTCAATATGCCTCCGGTATCGATCTGCGATCCGTCCGCACTGCTCCATGTCTCGATCAAGCCGCCAAAAGCGACAATTCCGCCCTTGCGCGGGCGCACCCAGTAGGCTTGAGCCTTGTTCTTGCCCTCACGGCGCCATTCATAGAAACCCGATGCCGGAATCAGGGCGCGCCGATGGTTCAGCGCCGCGCGGAACGAATTCTTCTCTGCAGCCGTCTCGGAGCGGATGTTGAACATGAGCGGCCAGTCGTTCGGGTCTTTGACCCATGACGGGACAAAACCCCATCGCACCAGCAAGCCGACGCGATCCGGCCTGTTGCTGCCCGGCGGCGGCGTTTCCCCGCCCAGAATAGTCAATATGGGTTGCGTTGGCGCAATGTTGTATCGTGGAGGAAAATCCTCTGCGATCAATGCGGCCGCGAAGGCTTCCAGCTCCTCCCGGCTTGCAGTCAATGAAAAACGTCCACACATGGTAGCCATGTTTAGCGTTTTTCTGCGCCGGTCAAGGGGTGCTTTTCCATTACCAACGGTGTAGCTCTAGCATGATGAAAACAGTTCCCGTAGTTCCGATACCTCTGAAGATTCATGGTGTTTCGCTGATCTGCAGACGCGAAGGGCGCTTCCTTCTGGTCGAGCGCGGGAAGGAGCCGTGGAAAGGCTGGCTTGCTTTTCCGGGAGGAAGTATCGAACCGGGCGAAACACCCGAAAAAGCCGCGATCCGCGAACTCAAGGAAGAAACGGCGCTTGATGCAAGGGCGCTATCTCACGTCATTACTGTAGATCTGGCGCTTGAGGGGAAGGCATATGACAAGAGCTATTATCTGTCTGTGTTCCGGGCCATCGAAGTTTCGGGGCAGGAAATTGCCGGAGACGACGCCGCATCCATTCACTGGCTGACGATAGAAGAAATGGCGTCCGCAAAGGT
The DNA here is from genome assembly GCF_024701725.1 of Ochrobactrum sp. XJ1. Lineage (NCBI taxonomy): Bacteria > Pseudomonadati > Pseudomonadota > Alphaproteobacteria > Hyphomicrobiales > Brucellaceae > Ochrobactrum > Ochrobactrum sp. XJ1. The sequence goes on along the minus strand of NZ_VDGD01000003.1, from coordinate 126,908 downwards.
GACGGACAGTACCCTCGATGTCGCGCGCACGGTGGCGGAAAATGAAGACGAGCGCTTGGATATTAATCCTGTTTAGCGATCTGCCTTGAAGAGGCCCCGATTTATAGCAATAGCTCATTTTCAGGTGAGAGGTTTTCGATTGAAAAGCATTCCGTTTTTTCGACCGGCTATCTGCTTCTCGATCGCTTTATGGGTCGGGGCGGCATGTCCGGCTTCCGCTCAGGACGCGCCCTATGAAGGGAAGATGTTGCGGCTCGCCGAAATTCTCGGCTCGCTTCACTATCTGCGCAATCTGTGTGGCGAAGCTGGCAGCGAATGGCGAGATCGGATGGATGCGATTGTGACGGCGGAAAAGCCTTCCGAAGCCGAACGGGTGCGGCTCATTTCGAGCTTCAACCACGGGTATCGCGTGTTCAGCGACAATTATACCCGTTGCACCCCTTCGGCGCTTGCGGCGATTGATCGCTACATGAAGGAAGGCGAGGACTTGTCGAACGAGATCATCTCGCGCTATGGAAATTAACCAATCATTCACTCTTGTGCGGATTGACAGGATTAGTTCGTTCAAATCCGTGATAATCTGTTAACACTGTCTTAAGCAGGCAGTCACGTTGCCAGATGGTTGAGCTCCCGCGAAACGGTGAGACACCGACAGTGCAACAGAAAGGCGAAAGCCAGGATGAAGTCTATGGAACATGCACCGGCCGATCTGGACGAAATGATTGCGCGCGAGAAGAAACTCGTCGCAATCGAATATCACAACGAGGCCTGGGCAGACGGTATCTCTGAAGGTATCGAACCGGAAATCCTTGCCGAAGCAGCCTTTACGACCGCGCTCACTGAACTGATCCGTGAAGCGGGCGACGATTGTGCGCTGGAGCTGATTGAGAAAATGCGCGAACAGATTGTAGCGGGAACCTTCCTGCCGCAGCGCATTCTTCAATAGCATCGATAGAGCGCCGGTCGCGGGACCAGACCGGCGTAGCAGTTCCCTCCCGGCGTCCCTCTCCTTGCGCCAAATGTCATTCCCGATCAGGAACTTCGCCTCGCTCCGAGCTTTATTGGCCGGGTTATTCCTTGCCTGTGGCATTGCCTTGCCCGCAGCCGCGGCAAGCTCTTTTGACCTCGCGCTGGCGGACCAGTCGGACTTCCTGCAACGCCCCGGCGGCCGTGCAGTGACGGATGAAAGCGACAGCTCTTCCCCTATTCCCCTGCCTGGCGCGCTTCCTCGCGCGGTGCCAAGAGTGTCGCCAGACAACGCACCTGCCCCGGCTGCATCCTCCAAGCCCATGCCGGAAATCCACCGCGATTTCGACAAGCTGCCCGAGCCTGTGAGGCTGACGCGTGAGCGCATGCTGGAAGCTGCCCGCTCCGGCGACATTGAGCAATTGCGACCGCTCCTCGGCGTCGAGGACAAGGCCACCCAGCTCTCGCTTGAGGATCATGAGGAAGACGTTATCGATTTCCTCAAATCGCTGTCGGGCGACGAAGCAGGCCGTGAAGTTCTGGCAATCATCGTCGATCTACTGGATACCGGCTATGTGCATCTGAATGCAGGCAAGGACGACGAGGTTTATGTCTGGCCCTATTTCTACGCCATGCCCCTCGACAGACTGACGCCGCCGCAGATCGTGGAGCTTTTCGAAATCGTCACCGCCGGTGATTTCGAGGATATGAAGAAAGCAGGCGGCTATATCTTCTACAGTATCGGTATCGGGCCGGACGGTAGCTGGCGCTTTTTCACTGCGGGTGAATAGTCAGACCCCGAAACGTACCCGGCTCGGCGGCTCGTTGTAGATGCGTTGCCAGACCCGGCGAAACTGCCGTGCGGAAGCAAAACCCGCTTGCGCCGCTACATTCTCGATATCGAGCTCGGAATTCAAAAGCATCTCGCGCGCAAGGCTGATCTTGAGACGATTGACATAGTCGGTCACCGTCATTCCGGCATATTCATTGAACAGACGCGAGAAGTTGCGCGGACTCGCACCACCAATATCCGCCAGTCGTTCCACCGACCATTCCGCCGCCGGATCGTGCGCGATGGCATCCTGTGCGCGATGCACAACCGGATTCATATGGTTTCGCCCATCAAGCCAGGGCGATAGTTGCGGATCACTGCCACTGCGCCGCAGATAAACGACCAGATAACGCGCAACCGCCAGCGCCGTGGCGTGATCGGTCAGCCCTGCAACGATGTGCAGCATCAGATCGATGCCTGCGGTGATGCCCGCGCTCGTCAGCCGCTCGCCGTCTTCAACGAACAGCCTGTTCTCATGCACGCGTGCAGCAGGCGCCAGCCGTTCGAGTTCACCAAGCGTTAGATGGTGCGTGGTGCAGGAATAGCCGTCGAGTAATCCCGCGCGCGCTGCGAGCAGCGCACCGGAACAGATCGTCACCAGCCGCACACCGGGGCGAACTGCCCGGCGAAGCCATAGAACGATTTCATTTTCCAGTGCCGCATCAGCGGATCGGTGGATCTCCGCGTTTCCAAGCGGAATATCGGCAGCACCCGAAACAATGACCAGTGCGTCATCTGGCAAGGCTTCTGGCAAAGGCTCCACCCCCGCCACTGGCAGACCGATGGAACTAAGCACGGTCGATGCTGGCCCGATATAACAAACGTCGAACCGTAACTTATGCTGTTCAAGATTTGCCTTGCGCAAAACCTCCAGCGGTCCCGCCACGTCGAGCAGAAGCACACGCGGCGGGATTACGACATAAACCGGAACTACCCGGACAATGTCCGCTTGGTCACTCATGCTGCCTTCCGTTCTCCGGACGTGGCGAGCGCCTGTTCCACAGTTACGATACGAGCAAAGCGATTGACAAGAACAAGCTCGGTGCGAGCCTTGATGTCCGCAGCGCTCCACTCATGGCCGCTTGCGTCAGTCATGGGAAAGGTCAATGTCGCTTCACTGACGAAATCGACGTGATATCCAAAATCCGATGCCTGCCGTGTTGTCGTCTCGCAGCATTGCTCTGTGCGGATACCGGAAATCAGCACGCGACGGATACCATTGGCAACCAGCCACACATCAAGCCCGCTTCCCACCAGCGCGCTGTGGCGACGCTTGCGGAAAACCGCGTCGGGTTCAATCGACAGGGGCGAAATCGCCTTTACCAGACCCGATGCTTCCGAGAATGGGCCTTCATTCTCGACATGGAAAATCTGCACCACCGGAATACCGGCACGCCTGGCGCCATCGATCAGCGCCTGCTGGCGTTCAATATAGGCGCCAACCTCTTCGTCCCGGTAGTAAGGCCGGTGGCGGAATGACTCCTGAGCGTCGATAACCAGCAAAGCAGTATCTTGAGCGGACATTTTTGTTCTCCTTATAAAAAGACTATAGGGAGAGAATACGCCTTGCAACTTGGATCAAAAGCCACCTGACGGACAAAGAGCGGACAGATTACGCCAATACGTTGCCAGCTCCTTACCTTAAAGAAGATCACCAAGAGGAGGCGCATACTTTGCTGGCGTAAACTCGACGACGTCATAAGTTGCCAGTCCGTGTTGCCTGAAAGGATCAAGCCTCAGTATCGCGTCCAGCTCGCTCTTGCTGACTTTACCGCTTGCGAGGATCACGCCGCCGTCTCGTGGGTTTTTCGGCCCGGAAGCCAGGAAAACGCCATCCGCATATTGCCGGTCCAGAAATTCCCGATGCGCTTCGAGATGCCTCCCGATCTCCTCAAGAGGCTTGATGTAGGTCAGGTTGACAACGAACATGAGACGACCTTCAGCGATGCGGCAATGCCTCGAGGAATTCCACCGGCTCGCCCTTGTTGGCGTTGACGATCTCCGCTTCCCACATCACCTTTATGCCGCGCACGAAAGTGCCAATCGGCCATCCGGTAACAGTCTTGCCATGATAGGGTGTCCAGCCGGCTTTCGAACCGGCCTGCTCATGCGTGATCGTTTCGCGGCGCTTCATGTCCACGATGGTCAGGTCGGCATCGTAGCCGACTGCAATACGACCCTTGCGCGCCATACCGAAAATACGGTTCGGGCCATGGCTGGAAAGATCGACGAAGCGCTCCAGCGTGAGCCTGCCCGCATTGATGTGATCAAGCATGATCGGCACCAGTGTCTGCACGCCTGTCATGCCGGACGGGGAAGCCGGATAAGGCTTCTGCTTTTCTTCGAGTGTATGCGGAGCGTGGTCAGAACCGAGCACATCGACAATACCCTGATCGATGCCCTTCCATACGCCATCGCGGTGACGCTTGTCACGGACAGGCGGGTTCATCTGGATGAGATTGCCGAGCGTCTTGTAATCGTCTGCCGACAAGGTGAGATGATGCGGCGTTGCTTCGCACGTCGCGACATCCTTGTGATCTTTCAGGAAGTCGATTTCTTCGGCTGTGGAGATATGCAGTACGTGAATGCGGGCGCCGGTATCGCGTGCGATGCGCACAAGCCGTTCGGTGCATTGAAGTGCTGCAACTTCATCGCGCCAGACCGGATGGCTCGACGGGTCACCCTGCACGCGCAGGCCTTCGCGTTTTTTCAACCGGAACTCGTCTTCAGAGTGGAAGGCCGCGCGACGGCGCGTATTCTTCAGGATCGAACGAACGCCATCATCGTCTTCAACAAGCAGATCGCCGGTGGACGATCCCATGAAAACCTTGATCCCGGCAGCGCCCGGCAAGCGCTCCAGTTCAGCAACGTCGTTTGCATTGTCGCGCGTACCACCGACCCAGAAAGCGAAATCGCAATGCATGCGATGGCGGCCACGACGAATCTTGTCTTCCAGCGTCTCGGCGGAAGTGGTGAGCGGCTTGGTGTTCGGCATCTCGAACACGGAGGTCACCCCACCCAGCACGGCTGCGAGTGAACCGGTTTCGAGATCTTCCTTGTGTTTAAGGCCAGGTTCGCGGAAATGGACCTGGCTATCCACCACGCCGGGCAGAATATGCAGGCCGGTGCAGTCGATCACCTCACCTGCCGTATGTGTGGAAAGAGAGCCTATGGCAGCGATGCGACCATTGCGAATACCGACGTCGCGTTGGCCTATACCGTCGTGATTGACGATGGTTGCACCCTTCAAAATCGTATCGAATGTTTCGGCCATAGTTGTCTCCTGCCAGATTGATAGGACTTGCGAGCCTTTCCATTGGGGCTTACGTAACGAAGGCGCGAAAGGCAAGGACGAAGCGATGACGACGGCAGTTGAAGTGGTAAATCTTTCAAACAGGGCTTTGGTTCATATCACTGGCGAAGAGGCGGAAAAATTTCTGCAGGCTGTGATTACCACCGACCTCGACAAGCTTGGACCGGACAACCTGAAACCGGGAGCATTGCTCGCTCCGCAAGGGAAAATCCTGTTCGATTTTCTCGTTTCACGCATTGATGGCGGCTTGCGTTTCGATCTCCCGGTAAGCATTGCCGCCGATTTCATCAAACGTATCACCCTCTACAGGCTGCGTGCGAAAGCCGAAATAACGCAACTACCAGAATCGCTTGTCAGTGTTTCCTGGCAAACTGAATCACATCCTTCACAGAATGGTTCAATCAAGCGGGACAGCCGCTTTCCGACCGAGCTGAACGTACACCGGATTTACGGTCCGGCCGATGGCACGACCGATGAAAGCGCATGGACAAAGCTGCGCGCAGAGTATGGCATAGCGGAAGGCGAAACGGATTTCGCTTATAATGACGTATTCCCGCATGACGTCAATTTCGACCAGACCGGCGGCGTTTCCTTCCCGAAAGGCTGTTTCATCGGGCAGGAAGTCGTGTCGCGCATGCAGCATCGCGGTACGGCTCGGCGGCGCGTTCTGGTGGCACACTCCGATGGAAATCTGCCTCCGATGGGTACGCCTATTACCGTTGATGGGCGCGAGATCGGCACGACAGGAAGCTCCGCTGACACTATCGGCATCGCGCTTGTGCGCATCGATCGCGCCAAGGATGCGATAGATGCGGGTAGTCCGATTCTGGCTGGCGAAACGCCCATAACACTCACCTTGCCGCCTCACGTGCGGTTCGGGTTTCCGGAAGCTGAAGCGGGTAACGCCTGATGGCAAGCGCCGACCGATCTTCCGGCAAGACACGTGCCTGGCAACGCATGTTGTCGGGACGCCGTCTCGACCTGCTTGACCCCTCGCCGCTCGATATTGAAATCGAAGATATTGCTCACGGCCTTGCCCGTGTTGCACGCTGGAACGGTCAGACTGTTGGTGAACATGCTTTTTCGGTCGCACAGCATTCGCTGCTCGTGGATCAGATATTCACCCGGCTGGTGCCCGATGCCAGCATTGAATGGCAGCTATTGTCACTCCTGCACGACGCACCGGAATATGTGATCGGTGACATGATCTCGCCCTTCAAGGCGGTGATGGGTGGCAATTACAAGATAATCGAAACGCGGCTGGAAAACGCAATTCACCTGCGCTTCTCGCTGCCGGTAACTGTGCCTGCGCAGCTCAAGACGCTGATCAAGCGCGCGGATCAGGTTGCCGCTTTCTTTGAAGCCACGCGACTTGCCGGTTTCACCGAGACCGAGGCCGTTAAATATTTCGGGCGCCCGCGTGGCTTCGACCCCGCAGGGCTGGATATCGCACCGCGCCCCACACAAGACGTGCAGATAGATTTCCTGGCGCGATTTGCGGCATTGGACAAGGCGCGACACCCCCGATGAGCCGGATCGTCGTGACGCCCTTGTCGCAACTGGCAACACAACTCGCATCGCACCAGCCCAGCCATGTCGTGACGCTTGGAAGCGAGGCCCCGGCGGCTCTGCCTGATGGCTACGATGCCGTCCGTCTGTCGCTGACATTCAACGATATTATCGAATTGCGCGAGGGGTTGGTCGCCCCCGATGAAACCCATGTGCGGGGACTTCTGAACTTCGCGAAGAGCTGGTCCATGGATGCGCCTTTGCTCATCCATTGTTATGCTGGCATTTCTCGTTCTACGGCCGCGGCTTATATCATCGCTTCGGCTTTAAACCCGGCGCTGGATGAAAGCGAGCTTGCCGCGCTTGTTCGCAGCCTGTCACCATCTGCGACGCCGAATATCCGGCTCATATCGCTCGCAGACGAAGTTCTGGGGCGAAACGGACGAATGACTGCGGCCATACGCGCAATCGGACGCGGAGCGGATGCCTTCGAAGGTGAGGTTTTCAGCTTGCCTGCGAGACATTGATCGCTCGCCCGAGAGCATTCAAAAACCCGCCGCGTGCATCAGGCGGTGTTACAGCACGCGGCTCCCAGACATGCCGCATCAGAAAATAGCCTGTCATCGTGAACGCATGATCGATGTCGTCATAGGACGACGCGCGAACAGCAGTATTGTTGACGAAGCCGGGCAGCAGCAGAAGCTTGTCGGCCCAAGGCGCCCCGGCATCACGGCAGACCGCGCGCCCGGATTTCGGCGACACATAGATCAGGTCTTCCTTGACGCCTGTTGCCGCGCATTTCTTGAGATCAAGGCCGAAGCCCAGCTCTTCAAGCATCATCACTTCGAAACGCAGCACCAGTTCGCCAGAGGCCAACGGATCGTCAAAATGTTCGATGATGAGCCGCAATGTCTCATAGAGGCCGCGATGCGGATCGCGTTCCGGCAGGAGACGCAAATGGGAAGCCGCCAGTTGGATACCGTATAACGCCACTGGCGTTTCGATGAGGCGGGCGGCGGCAAATTCCAGCGGTTCGATGGTAAAACTGCCCATATGCTCGTCCAGCCGCGCCCACCATGTCACGTCCACATGATTGCCCGGCTGTAGCAAAGGCTGCATGCGGCGGGAACGCCCGCCGCGCACCATACCCATATGGCGGCCATGCTCACGGGTCATCACTTCCACGATGGCGCTTGTCTCGCCATGGCGTCGTGTCCCGAGAATTATGCCTTCATCGCGCCATTCCATGGCCGCCAGTCTTATAATTTAGGTTGGAAAATCAAGACCCATTTCACGATAGCGTTCCGGGTCGTTGCCCCAGTTCTCACGCACTTTCACGAAAAGGAAGAGATGAACCGTCTGTTCCAATATCTCGGAGATTTCCTTGCGCGCGGATTGCCCGATTGCCTTGATCGTCTCACCCTTGTGGCCAAGCACGATCTTCTTCTGGCTTTCGCGCTCGACATAGATCACCTGCTCGATGCGGACTGATCCATCCTTGCGCTCTTCCCAGCGTTCGGTTTCCACCGTCGACGAGTAAGGCAGTTCTTCATGCAGGCGCAGATAGAGCTTTTCGCGCGTGATTTCGGCTGCAAGCTGCCGCATCGGCATGTCGGAAATCTGATCTTCCGGATAATACCAAGGACCGTTCGGCACGTTCTCTGCGAGATATTTCGCAAGATCCTTGCAGCCCGATCCGTTCAGCGCCGAGATCATGAAGGTCTGGTCGAACGCGACCAGCTCGTTGGCCTTGCGGGCAAGGTCCAGCAAAACCGGCGGATCGACACGATCAACCTTGTTGAGCACTAGAACTTTCTTCTGGCGCACGTCCTTCATGCTCGAAAGCAGCGCTTCGGCGTTCTCGTTCAAACCGCCTTGCGAATCGAGAAGAACGAGAATGATGTCGGCATCCTTCGCACCGCCCCAGGCCGTGGTGACCATGGCACGGTCGAGCCTGCGCTTCGGCCGGAAAATACCAGGTGTGTCCACCAGGACGATCTGCGCCTGATCTTCAATGAATATGCCGCGCACAAGAGCGCGTGTCGTCTGCACCTTGTGCGTGACGATAGAAACCTTCGTTCCCACAAGCTGGTTGACCAGCGTGGATTTCCCCACATTCGGCGCCCCGATCAACGCCACGAAGCCGGACCGGGTCTGGCCTGCCTCGTTTTCGCCGTCAGCCGGCGTCGTCCGATTGTTCATTTTTTATCCTTCCAGACGATATTTCCTTGCAGAACGCCGCCGTCCCCTGCGTACGGCATTCCGGATACGACAAAACCGCCGACGAAAGCGACACATCGTAATTGACTGATTATAACCGATCTCGACTTAAAAAACGCCAACTCTTGCATCAAGCGGAATCGTCACGCTTCCAGACGCCTTCGCGATAAAGCATCGCTTCCGCCGCATTCTGTTCGGCTATTCTTTTCGAACGCCCCTCACCCGTTTCCGTGGCAAAGCCCTTGACCGTAACCTCCACCGCGAACAGCGGATCATGGTCCGGACCGGTGCGGCTTATGATGGCGTATGAAGGATGGACGTTGCCCTGCTGGTGTGCCCATTCCTGCAGTTCCGTCTTGGCGTCACGGCGGGCAGCGCCCGTTTGCAGAGACCGCTTCTCCCAGTAGCGCTTGACGAAAGGCCGCACGGCCTCCAGTCCGCCATCGAGATAGATCGTGGCGATCAGTGCTTCGACAACATCGGCGCGGACATTCAAAAGACGCTTGTCATTCAGCGACTTGATATCGGAACCGGTATGGATGAGGTTAGCGAGACCGATCTCATCGGCAATCGCCGCACAGGTTTCTGCGTTCACCAGCGCATTGAGGCGAACCGACAGTTCACCTTCGGATGCGTCCGGAAACTCATCGAACAGCATTTCCGCGACGGTCAGTCCCAGAACGCGGTCACCGAGAAATTCGAGACGTTCATAATTTGCGCGCGATGGCGCCTGCACACTTGAGTGGGTGAGCGCACGATCCAGCCGTTTCAAATTGAGAAAACGGTGTCCGGTGCGCTCCTCCAGGATTGCTGCTGCCTGATTTGCCGAAGCCATTTCAGTTTCCGGTTACAGCTGTATGCGGCGCGGCATTGACTGAACTGAACAGTCGGCCAAAGCGAACATCAGTCGGCCATTTCCAGATTTCCAGCGGGCTCGCCTTGTCGGCAATGGAGAAGAAGATGATGTTTGCGCGCCCGACAAGATTCTCAAACGGAACATAGCCAACGCCGAAACGGCTATCGAGCGAGTTGTCACGATTGTCGCCCATCATGAAGTAATGACCGGCCGGAACCTCGAAAACACGCGTATCGTCACCGATGGAGTTTGGCGACAGATCAAGCGTGTCGTAGGTCACGCCGTCCGGCAAGGTTTCACGATAGACTTCGACGGGGCGGTTCTGTTCGGTGACATCGGGATTGTTGATCGTGCCGATGCGATCGCGCTTGACCGCCTGATCATTGATATAGAGCACACCACCGCGCATCTGCACACGATCACCCGGCAGGCCGATCACGCGCTTGATGTAGTCGACGGAAGGATCGCTCGGCAGCTTGAACACCACCACGTCACCACGCTTCGGTTCGGCACTCCAGATGCGACCTGAAAACAAATCCAGTCCGAACGGCAGTGAATAGCGCGAATAGCCATAGGCATATTTCGAAACGAACAGATAATCGCCTTCGAGAAGCGTGGGGCGCATGGAGCCCGACGGTATGCTGAAAGGCTGGAAAAGAAGGGTGCGGATGACCAGTGCCAGCAGCAGCGCCTGCACGATAACGCTGATGGTTTCGCCAAGGCCGCCGGATTTTTTTGTCTCACTCTTGCTGGACACGCTCATTGTATCTCCGCTTCCGATAACGCGATCTAATAACGACTATGAATGCATGACGCAATCAGGCCACCGGCAGAACGCCGGTTTATCGCACGATTATGAGCAGGAGTTTACCTGTCACAACCACAACTATTTCGTCTCTGTGCCTGATCCAAAAGTCGCTATGCCTTGCTGCAAATGGCATTTTTCTGCGCTTCCGGTGCTCATGTACCTTTAAGTACACTGCGCTCCGGTTCTCGAAAATCACCATTCTCGCTGCGGCCTGACGCATTTTGATTCAGACACTCAGGCAGGGCTTCGATGATCACGAACGCCTGCGCGAGAGGAAAATCATCGGTAATTGTCAGATGTATGGCGGCGCGTGTTCCGGCGGGCAAGAGTTTCTGCAGCTGCTTTGCGGCACCACCGGTCAAATGCATGGTGGGCTTTCCGGAAGGGGCATTGACCACGCCCATGTCCCGCCAGAAAACGCCCTGAGCTATGCCAGTTCCAAGCGCCTTCGCACAGGCTTCCTTCGCCGCAAAGCGCTTTGCATAAGATGCAGCACGCTGCTTGCGCCCGTCCGATTTTTTCTGCTCGACCTCGGTAAAAACCCTGTTGCGAAAGCGATCGCCGTGTCGTTCCAGCGCGCTTTCGACACGACGAATATCGATGAGATCGCTGCCTATACCGACGATCATACTTTCTGAAGCTCCTGTTCGCGGTGCAGGCGATGTTTTTCGGCAAGGCGTTCGATACGGCGACGGCGGAAGGCCGAAACGGCAAACCGGGTAACGAAATAGACCACGACAGCGAATGCTGCGCCCAGAATCGTTGAGCCGAATAGCATCGGCTTCAAAAGCGGCGTCCAGATTTCATCGAAATGCATGGTTTCCAGTGCCCGCCCGAGATGAACTGGCGGAGCATCGTCGATGCTTCCATTCATGATGAAGCGGCCCAGCTCGAATGTGCTGCCCCAGATGAATGGCAGGGTCAGCGGATTGGCAAGCGTCGTGCCAAGTGCCGCGGCGGCAATATTTCCGGCAAGGAAATAGGCCAGCACGATTGCGATGATGAGATGGAAGCCAAAGAAAGGCGTGAACGCCGAAAACACGCCCACGGCCAGACCGGCTGCGACAGCATGAGGCGAGGCAGTGATGCGCAGAATCCGCTTTCCACCGTACCGGAAGGAACGGGAGAAGGAGCGGCGCGGCCAGACCAGAAGCCTTAAGCGCTCTTTTCTGGTCGGAGGATTACGGCGTTGAAACAGCATGCGCTTCTATTAATGCTCTCCCATCGCGGAGACAATTGTTATTATTCGGCCAAAACTGCGGCGTTGTCGCTGCGCTCAAACGGAACAGTGTCCAGTCGAGGCAAATAAAACCGCGGCGAAACACCGAGCATCCTGCGGAACATCGTCGTGAAAGCGGAAACGCTGTCATAACCCAGATCCAGTGCCACGCTCGTCACCGCCTCCCCTTCTGCCAGGCGGGGAACTGCCGCAAAAAGACAGGCCTGCTGGCGCCAGACTGAAAGGCTTACGCCAGTCTCCCGTTGGAAATGCCGGGTGAACGAGCGCCGGCTCATCGCCATCCTGTCCGCCCAGTCATCAATTGTGGCGCGCGAAGAAGGCTTTTTCACGAATTCACGACACAGTTTCTGCAAGCGCGGATCCGATGGAAAAGGCAGGCCCAGCGAGCGTTGCGGCAATGTGTGAAGGTCCCGCAGGATCAGTTCGATTACCAGAGCATCGCGACTATCCGGTTCCGGCGTGCTGTCCTGCGTCGTTGCATCCGTTATGAGGCACCGCATGAGATCGGTAAGCCCGACCACGTGGAGATAATCCGGTACGCCCGAGACGGCATCGACGCAGATGTAAATCGATCGCATAAAGACTTCGCCGAGGATTTCAACCGAGTGCTCCACACCTGCCGGTATCCACATGGCGTGGTCACTGGGAATCATCCAGCGTCCAGCATCCGTCGTCACCAGCACCACTCCTTGTGAGGCGCAGAGAAGTTGTGCCCGGCTATGGCGGTGGCGCGGCACAAAATAGCCGTCGGGATAGCGTGTCGGCAAGGCAATCACTGGCCCGCTCATGCCCTCCAGCATGGCAATACGCTGCTCGTGGAACTTCTGCAGCTCCTCGCTTCCCGGCAGTAAAAGCCCCGGCGGAGACTTTGGTTTCATTGCAGTTCTGCCCTGCGTTTGGCCCACTCTCGAAACTATTGGACCAAATCACGAAAGCGGGCGAGAGGCAATAGTCCTATTAATGGCTTGCTGAGAATGGGTCGCGACATTCGCTGGCGGAATGAATTTGACGTTTGAATCGGACAAGTACCGGTTCAGACGTCAAATTCGCGAATTTTCGCTGGTTTCTCATCAACACCCCGTAATTTTCTTGAGGGTCTTGTTTCCTGTTTTCGGATGGTATCTGCAGGAAATTTGCCTGAGAGCCTGGATCAAAAAGCGTCATGTGTGTGCGAAAATGGTGATTTTCGAGTACCGGAGCGCAATGTACTTCTAAGCATGGTCCCGAAAAGTTGCAGACTTTTCGGATAAGACTATGCACCAGAGAAAGCTACATGAGCACCGGAACGCAGACAAATTGCCATTTGCAGCCACACAGGGCGACTTTCGGAACAGGCTCTGAAGACCGGCTTTCATCTTCGGAGAAGTAGTATGAGCATGAGTGCTGCACAGCAGCCATCAAACAGCGGCGCGGATAATACTGTCCTCGCTATTATTCTGGCCACAAGCATGGGCCATTTCCTGAACGACATGATGCAGTCGCTCCTTCCTGCCATCTATCCGATGCTGAAGGATAACTACAGCCTGTCATTCTGGCAGATCGGCCTCCTGACATTCACTTTCCAGATGACGGCATCGATCCTGCAGCCACTCGTGGGCATCTATACCGACCGCAAGCCGATGCCTTATTCCCTGCCTTTCGGAATGGGCTGTACGCTTGTCGGGCTGATCTTTCTGGCAACGGCACATCACTATTCGATCTTGCTTCTGGGGGCGGCCTTTGTCGGTTTCGGCTCGTCCGTCTTCCATCCGGAAGCAGCTCGCGTGGCGCGTCTTGCCTCGGGTGGGCGTCATGGCTTCGCGCAATCCCTGTTTCAGGTGGGCGGCAATTTCGGCTCGTCGATTGGCCCGCTTCTGGCAGCGTTCATCGTTCTGCCTTTCGGCCAGATCAGCGTGTCGTGGTTCTCCGTCGCCGCACTGATCGGCATGATGCTGCTCTGGTATGTCAGCAACTGGTATAATCGCTACCGGATTGCCAATGCCAGCAAGGCGAAGCCCGACAAGACCCTTCCGCTTCCACGCAACAAGGTTCTGGTGTCCGTTGGCGTTCTGGCAATGCTGGTCTTCACCAAGTACATCTACATGGCCAGCCTGACGAGCTACTACACCTTCTACACCATTAGCCATTTCGGCGTGACGGTGCAGGCATCGCAGCTGCTTCTGTTCCTGTTCCTCGGTGCGGTAGCTGCGGGAACGATCATAGGTGGCCCGATCGGCGACAAGATCGGTGCGCGCAAGGTGATCTGGGCATCGATCCTCGGCGTCCTGCCGTTCACGCTGGCCCTGCCCTATGCGAACCTGGAAATGACGGCGATCCTGACGGTTATCATCGGCCTGATCCTCGCCTCGGCCTTCCCGGCAATCGTGGTGTTCGCACAGGAATTGCTGCCAGGACGCGTCGGCATGGTGTCGGGCCTGTTCTTCGGCTTTGCTTTCGGCATGGCCGGTATCGCAGCCGCCGTCCTCGGTATCGTGGCCGATCACAAGGGCATCGAGTATGTTTACACCATCTGCTCGTATCTGCCGCTGCTCGGCTTGCTGACGATTTTCCTGCCCAAGCTGGAAAAGAACCGCAAGGCCTGACCCATATGAAAACGCACAGCCCGAGAAGCAATTCACGCTCCTCGGGCTGTGCTCAAAATAGTGGAGCACCGCACGTCCCCCAACGGCGGTGCTCCCATGCTACTGACCTTTTGACGGCCCGGTGCAGCAGCATTCTCTTGATAGAGCATCTTCCGCTCTATCTCTTTGTTCCAACGCAAGTTCAGACGGCGAAACTGAAGCCGTGCATCGTCTCCCTGCGAAATTCATCGAAAGCAGCCGCCACCAGACGGATCAGCGGCTTGCCGTCGCTAGTTGCGCTGATGACACCGCCGCGGACTTCCACAAGCCCGTCAGCCACCAGAGGTCGCAACAGGGCCAGCTCGTCGGAAAACTCCACGCCCGGCGCCGTTGTATTCAGATCGACCCGGAAATTGCACATCAGGGCTGTGATGATTCCGGCACGGATACGGTCACTTTCGCGCATGGCATAACCGCGAACCGTTGCAAGGTCGCCCGCTTCAACCCGCTTGGAATATTGCTTCACGTCCGAGATATTCTGGGCATAGCCACCGGGGAATTGCGAAATCGATGACGGTCCGAGACCGATCAATGTCTGGCAGCGATCATCCGTATAGCCCTGGAAATTCCGGTGCAGCGTTCCATTGCGCGCAGCGACCGCCAGATTGTCATCCGGCAATGCGTAGTGATCGATCCCCACCGGCTCGTAGCCGAAACCGATGAAGCTGTCCGCCACCACACGTGCCTGAGCGAAGCGCTCGTCAGCATCGGGCAGAAGGCTTGCATCGATCAGGCGCTGATTGGCGCGCCGCTGCGGAAGATGCGCATAGCCATAGCAGGCAACACGGTCAGGCTTGAGCACCGCAACCTTTTCACAAGTCTCACGCAATGTCTCGACGGTCTGCAACGGCAGGCCGTAGATGAGATCGAAGTTGAGGCGATCAATGCCGACTTCCCGCAGCAGAGTTGCAGCCTTAGCAACCGTTTCTATCGGCTGAATGCGACCGATGGCTTTCTGAACCTCGGCATCGACATCCTGTACGCCGAGGCTGGCGCGGTTGACTCCCATGAGCGCAAGCGTTTGCACCAGCTGCGGGGTAACCGTGCGCGGGTCAAGCTCGATGGCGTGTTCCATCTCAGGCGCAAAATCGAACGCAACGCGCAGAGCGGCCAGAATGCTCGTAAACTGACGCGGGTTCAAAATTGAGGGCGTACCACCGCCCCAATGAAGATGGACGACACTGGGCCGTGCTGTCAGGCTCTTGCTGACAGTTTCGATTTCGCTGAGCAAAGAAGTGCAGAAGTTTTCGACCACGTCGTTGCGGACCGCCATCTTGGCATGACAACCGCAATAATGGCAGAGCTGCCGGCAATAAGGCACATGGATGTAAAGGGAGACGCTTTCTTCCGGCCCGATCTGGCGCAACCAACGATGAGTCGTATCGACCCCCACAGGCATGAAATCAGCAGCTGTCGGAAAGGACGTGTATCTGGGAACCGCCAACGCGGCGTAGCGTCTTATCGCTTCTTCATGCATAGCGCGTCCACCTTAAGCGTCGGGCGCTCCGGCGAGGCCCTGCCGGATATGCGCACACCAGAACCGGGGCGACATTCCGCGGGGCAAGACGGCATGATGCGGCAAGGAAGCCCGCATGCATGACAGCCGATATTGCAATTCCCAGCCACAACAGCACCTGTTTTCCCCATTTTGAACGTGCAATCCTGAAACGGATCGCATCAATCTCTATGATCAGGAATAGGCTGTTCTGCCGGGTGCTGCATTGATTTGAATCAACGGAAATACACCCGGCTTTTAGGGATGGCAGCTTAAATTCAGAGGTTTTCCGGGTCCATTCCGGCAACGGCCGCCAAAGACCGGCGGGACAGGATCTCAACCGTATTGGCGTCAAGCAACTGGATCAGCCCCTGAGTCTTCAGCTTTGTGAAGCTCCGGCTGACAGTTTCAATGGTCAGGCCGAGATAATCGGCAATATCGGTACGGTTCATCGAGAGATGCACCGGGTTCGGCTTCTCGCCGCGCTTTTCAGCCCGCGCGGACAGCACCAGAAGAAAGCTCGCAAGCTTTTCCACCGGTGCAAGGCGCCCGAGAACCAGCTGATTGTCACGCGCCGTGCGAAGAGCTGCCCGCGTCATCTGGTGCAGACGCTCCTTCAATTTCGGGAAACGCTCCATCAGATCATCCATCTCTCTGGTGGAGAAGGCGCACAAAACCGACGGTACGACCGCTTCAGCAGACTGAGAGTACGTCTCGTCGTCAGCCAGACCGAGATAGTCGCCAGGGAACAGGAAACCTGCAATCTGCCGACGTCCATCCGGAAGCGATGTGTAGATTCGCAGCATGCCGGAGGTCAGGCTGAAGACACGGCGCTTCGGCTCCCCCTCTTCCACCAACTGCTCATTGGCATCGAGACGCTTGGACGTCATGATTGCTTCGAGAGCTCCGAGATCGCCGTCGTCAAGTGCCGCACAAACCGCCGTTCGTCGGACATCGCAATCCACGCATACCCCACATGGCGCACGGTAAAGCGATCTGGGGTCGAATCTGATAGGCGTTACACTCACGATGGAACCCTGTTTGTGGAAGCTGGAAGAACGTTTTTGCAGTTACCCCTTAAATAGGTAACTAGAACGCGTCCCGCAAAGCGGAATTTCGCCGCAGGGGTGTATCGTCCCCCGCAGCGTTTCAAAAGCCGTCGGTGTGCTTGTTTAAATGTTGCGGCTACCGGGCTTCACAGCCGGAATTGCAGCAAGCTCCGGCGGCAATTTATCCGCAGGATAGGCCGGAACTTCATATTCGGCGAGAGCAATCAGCTTCGTGCCAACATCCGCCTTGCCCGCCGAGCGGTCCACGATGCAGGCCGCAGCCACAACTTCAATGCCGAGGTCCTTCATGCAGTCGATCGTTTCGCGGATGGAAAGTCCGGTCGTGACGATATCTTCCACGATAACGACTCGCGCGCCCTTCGGCACATCGAAACGACGCAGGCGGAACACACCGTTCTCGCGCTCTACCCAGACCGACGGAACACGCAGATGGCGTGAAGTTTCGTAGGAGGGAATCAAGCCACCAATTGCTGGACCAACCACATAATCGATAGGTCCAAGATCTGCCGCCTGGATTTTCTCTGCAAGCGCTTTGCATAGCTTTTCCGTCTTGTCGGCATGCATGAAAACACGCGCCTTCTGAAGGAAAACAGGACTGCGCAGGCCTGACGTAAGAATAAAGTGGCCTTCAAGGATCGCTCCCGCTTCGCGGAAGACGGCAAGCACATCTTCGGTGTTCATCTTAGTCCTATCCGTTCACGCGTTTCGCGCCGCTGACGCTCGCGCTTTCTTTCAATTGGGAAATGATACGGTTGAGATGCTTGAGGTCCCAAACCTCGACATCGATAATCATCTCGGTGAAATCCGGTGCGGTGCGCACCATGGAGAGATTGTGAATATTCGCGTCGTTGGCAGCCACGATCTGCGCGATCTCCGCCAGAGAGCCGGGCGAATTGATGGCCGATACGCTGACGCGAGCCGGGAAACGCTCGCTCATCTGATCATCGATGTCCCAGCGCACGTCGATCCAACGTTCCGGCTGATCGTCATAGGCTGTCAACGCAGGTGACTGGATCGGATAAATCGTTATACCGGCGCCGGGCTGCAGGATACCGACGATGCGATCTCCGGGAACGGCCCCCTCCGGGGCAAAGCGCACAGGCAGGTCCGAATTGGTGCCGCGAATCGGCAGCGCCTTTTTCCCGGGCTTCGCCACGGCATCTGCATCGGTCTTCGCTGCATCCTCACTGCCCTCAGGCACCTTGAAGATCATGCCGGCGGCGTTCTGGATGTTGAACCAGCCCTTTTCGCCAGTCTTCGCCGGACTATTCTGCGATGTGACGCGTGTGTCCTGATAGTCAGGATAGACCGCCTTGACCACATCGGTGGACGGCAGCTCTCCGCGTCCGACTGCGGCCAACACATCCTCTACATCCTTGCGTGCCAAACGCGGAAGTCCTGGCTTCAGAATATCCTTGCTGAACGGCTTACCGGCACGTTCGAATGCGCGTTCCAGAATGCGCATGCCAAGCCCGGAATATTGCTTGCGAACAGCCGAGCGGGTCGCGCGGCGAATGGCTGCGCGCGCCTTACCGGTTGCAACAAGCGACTCCCATGCCGCAGGGGGAACCTGCGCCTTGGAACGGATGATATCGACCTCATCGCCGTTCTTCAGTTCGGTCATCAACGGCATGATGCGCCCGTTGACCTTCGCACCGACGCAGCTGTCACCGATATCGGTGTGAACGGCATAGGCGAAATCGATCGGCGTCGCACCACGCGGCAGAGCAATGAGGCGGCCCTTGGGCGTGAAGCAGAAGACCTGATCCTGAAAGAGCTCTAGCTTAGTGTGTTCAAGGAACTCTTCCGGATTATCGCCTTCTGAAAGCTGCTCGATTGTCTGGCGCAGCCATGCATAAGCATTGGTCTCGGTCGACATTTTGTGCGGATTATTGGCGCTGCCACGATCCTTGTAGATCGAGTGGGCTGCGACACCAAACTCCGCAATCTCATCCATTTCGCGTGTGCGAATCTGCAGCTCGATACGCTGGCGCGACGGACCGATGATGGTGGTGTGGATCGACCGGTAATCGTTCTGTTTAGGCGTTGAGATATAATCCTTGAACCGGCCCGGAACCATCGACCACGTCGTATGAATGAGACCGAGCGCCCGATAGCAATCCTGCGTGGTGTCGACCATCACGCGGAAACCAAAAATGTCGGAAAGCTGCTCGAATGAGAGACCCTTGGTTTCCATCTTGCGGAAAACCGACCACGCTTTCTTTTGGCGGCTCTTCACACTGGCCTTGATGCCATGCTTCTCGAAAATCTCGGACAGGTCCTTTTCGATCTTCTGCAGCAGGCCGCGGTTCTTTTCCAGAAGCTCGGCCAGGCGATCCGTCACGGCGCGCCATGCATCCGGATTAATATAGCGGAAGGCCAACTCTTCGAGCTCTTCCCGCATATCCTGCATACCCATGCGGCCAGCGAGTGGCGCATAGATATCCATCGTTTCCTCGGCAATACGCAGGCGCTTGTCTTCCCGCATCACGCCCAGCGTGCGCATATTGTGCAGACGATCCGCAAGCTTCACCAGAAGCACGCGGACATCTTCTGAAATCGCCAAAAGCAGCTTGCGAAGGTTTTCCGCCTGCACTGCTTTTTTCGAAACGAGGTCGAGCTTTTTGAGCTTGGTCAGTCCCTCGACGAGCTTGCCGATTTCAGGGCCGAAGAGCTGATCGATTTCCTGCCGAGTGGCCGTCGTATCTTCGATCGTGTCGTGCAGGAGCGCGATTGCAATCGTCGCTTCATCCAGATGCATATCGGTGAGGATCGCAGCGACTTCGAGCGGATGGGAGAAATAGGGATCGCCGGAAGCACGTTTCTGACTGCCATGCTTTTGCATGGCATAGACATATGCCTTGTTGAGAAGCGCCTCGTTCACGTCAGGCTTGTATCGCTGAACACGCTCCACAAGCTCATATTGGCGCATCATCTACGAGAACTCCCTTTCGAAACCGGTACTTGTACCTGCACACATACCGGGCATTGTGACCCAAAATCGCCGAAAATCGAATAGTTCTCGACGTTTAGGCTTAATTTTCTGCCGACAATATTAATTTCCGGCAGAAATCGCTCGTCATCTGGTCATTCTAACCGGCAACAAGCATTCAGAAACTTCTCGACCAGTCAGTGTGTAAACCGTCGGCGCATAAAAACATGCGCCGCGACTGGAAAGTCGCGACGCATGCACTAAAGAGAAATAATTCGAACGACGATTAGAAGTCGTCGTTCTTCTCTGGTGCGACGAGGCCTTCGATACCGGCGAGCAGCTCTTCTTCCGACATACGGTCGAAAGCAACCACATCTTCCTCGGCAGCGTCTGCAATGCCTTCTGCAACTTCTTCCGAAGAAGAAGCAATCTGTGCAGGCGCAGCGGCTTCTGGCTCGTCGACTTCCACATGCTTCTGCAGAGAGTGGATGAGATCTTCCTTCAGATCATCTGGCGACAGGGTTTCATCAGCGATTTCGCGCAGCGCAACAACAGGATTCTTGTCGTTGTCGCGGTCGATGGTGATCTGTGCACCCTGGGAAATTTGGCGAGCACGGTGACCAGCCAGCAGAACCAGTTCAAAACGGTTCTCGACCTTATCTACGCAGTCCTCAACAGTGACGCGGGCCATGCGCGGTCCCTTTCATTTCTCGAACTTTATTGGATTTTCCCCACATAACGCTTGTGGAGCCAAATTACAAGCAAAAGCGGAATTGCTCGTGCCTCACCTCATGAAATCTGCCAAAAGAACGTCAATTTCATGGATTCACCCGATAAAACACGGCGGCGCGTCAAAACGGCACAATATTTTGTAAGCCAGAACGGGATTACTGAGACAAGACTCCCTTATAGGTAATTTTGTGCAGGTAAATAACAACCCATGGTTGCTTGTTTTTCTGTGATATATCCTTAGAAGGCAATAAACGCATTGGTAAAATTTGATACCACCCGCCGTTTAGAAAACAAACTGATAAGCGGTCGTCGGTCCACTCCCGTCCGGCCGTAGAGTGGATATATTGCACGATGTTCGATTCTCGTGAAAAAATTGCCCTTTTTATTGATGGCGCCAATTTATACGCCGCCTCGAAAACTCTGGGGTTCGATATTGATTATCGGAAGCTTTTGAAGGCATTTCAGAAGCGTGGCTATCTGCTTCGTGCATATTACTATACGGCATTGGTTGAAGATCAGGAATATTCCTCGATCCGCCCGCTGATCGACTGGCTGGATTATAACGGCTACAAGGTCGTCACTAAGGCTGCCAAGGAATTCACGGATTCCACCGGGCGTCGCAAGGTGAAGGGTAATATGGACATCGAACTGACAGTCGATGCCATGCAGCTCACCGATACAGTCGACCATTTTGTGATTTTCTCAGGCGACGGCGATTTCCGTTCACTTGCCGAAGCACTTCAGCGCAAGGGCCGCAAGGTTTCGGTTGTCTCGACCCTCACCACCCAGCCGGCCATGATTTCCGATGAACTGCGCCGCCAGGCCGATCATTTCATCGATCTGGTCTCGCTCAAGGCTGAGATTGGCCGCGATCCGTCGGAACGCGCACCGCGCCGCCAGGATGACGATCTCGACGACAGCTATTGACGCCGTCGTCGAGCCGGTTCATGCAGGGGCATGATTTCCGAACCATCTCCCAACTGTGATATCTGCCCCAGGCTGCACGCATTCCTGCAGGAATGGCGCCGCAAGGAGCCTTCGTGGCATAATTCACCGGTTCCACCGTTTCTGCCAGCGCATGATGACGATGTTCGGCTCCTGATTGTGGGGCTGGCGCCAGGTTTGCGCGGCGCCAATAGAACCGGACGCCCCTTCACCGGCGACTATGCCGGTGATCTGCTCTACAGCACACTGTGTGAATTCGGTTTTGCCACTGGCAAGTTCGAGGCTCGTCCTGACGACAGTTTGCGCCTGCTGGATGCCAGCATCGTCAATGCGGTGCGCTGCGTGCCGCCGGAAAACAAGCCCATCGGCGCCGAGATCAACAATTGCCGACAATTCCTGTTGCCGATGCTGACCCGATTTCGGAATCTGCAGGCAATCGTCACACTGGGAACGATTGCGCATCAATCGACGGTTCGTGCACTTGGTGCGCCGGTTGCGCGACATCCCTTCGGTCACGACCGGGCAAGCGACATTGGCAGCCTGCGCATTTTTTCCAGCTATCACTGCTCGCGCTATAACACCAATACCGGGCGGTTGACGGATACCATGTTCCGAACCGTATTCCGGAATGTACGCGACTATCTGAATCAAAAGAGCGCCTGAGGCGCTCTCATACTTTGCTGATCTTTATCCCTTATCCCGCATCAAGCGAGCCTTTTCACGATTCCAGTCGCGCTTCTTTTCCGTCTCGCGCTTGTCGTGAGTCTTCTTGCCTCGCGCCAGCGCCAGTTCCAGCTTCGCGCGACCCCGATCATTGAAGTAAAGCTTCAATGGCACCACGGTCATCCCGTCGCGTGATACCGAGTTGAACAGGCGGGACATTTCGCGTTTGCTGATGAGCAGTTTGCGCAAGCGCCGCGGCTCGTGGTTGAAACGATTGCCCTGCGTATATTCCGGAATATAGGAATTGATAAGCCAGAACTCGCCATTCTCAAAGCTCGCATAGCTCTCCGCTATGTTGGACTGATTGGCGCGCAGCGACTTGACCTCGGTGCCGGTCAGGACGAGACCGGCTTCGAGCGTATCTAGAATTTCAAAATTGAAGCGCGCCTTGCGGTTTTCCGCGATGATTTTGCGCACAGGAGAATTCTTGGGCTTGTTCATGATGGCACCATATAATGTGCAATGCCTGAAATGAAAACGCTCCCGAAGCTACGGGAGCGTAAAAATCAGCGAAAGCGGTAAACTTGACGGGTCAGTTGACCAGACCCGCATGCTTCATGGCCTGATCGATCTTCTCTGCCGTCGCGGCTTCCACAGTCACCATCGGCGAGCGCAAGGCATTTTCCACGCGGCCGAGGCGCGACAGCGCATATTTCGGGCCTGACGGGTTTGGCTCGATGAAGAGTGCCTTGTGCAGCGGCATGAGGCGATCCTGCAATTCGAGTGCCTTGGAGAAATCGCCGGCCTGACATGCATCCTGGAATTCGGCGCAAAGACGCGGCGCAATGTTGGACGTCACCGAAATGCACCCTACCCCGCCATGGGCGTTGAAACCAAGAGCCGTTGCGTCTTCACCGGAAAGCTGGATGAAATCCTTGCCGCAGGTTGCGCGTTGTTCGGATACGCGCTCGATCTTGCCAGTCGCATCCTTGACGCCCACGATGTTCTTGTGATCGCGAACGAGTGCGCCCATCGTTTCCGGTGTCATGTCGACGATCGAACGACCGGGAATATTGTAGATGATGAGCGGGATCGAAATGGAGCGGGCCACACGCGAAAAATGTTCGTAAAGACCACGCTGGTTCGGCTTGTTGTAGTAAGGCGTGACGACGAGAACGGCATCAGCGCCAGCCTTTTCGGCATGTTGCGCCAGTTCGATCGCTTCCACAGTATTGTTGGAACCTGCACCGGCGATCACGGGAACGCGACCAGCTGCAACCTCAATGCAAACCTCAATGACGCGCTTGTGCTCGTCATGCGACAGGGTCGGTGTTTCACCAGTCGTGCCGACTGGGACGAGCCCTTTGGTGCCTTCTTCGATCTGCCAGTTTACAAATGCGCGAAAGGCTTTCTCGTCGAACGCTCCTTCGGAATCGAATGGCGTGACAAGCGCGGTAATTGAGCCCTTCAGCATTAGTGAACTCCTGAAAAAAGAAAGACTGGACCTCATTCCACCGATCAGCTTGGGATCACCCTGGGGCTTCTGACCGGGTTGAGGCGTTGCACAATAGTCTTGCCACACGAGTGGAGCAAGCGGGGTATACAGGCAAAACAAGGGCAATACGGCAGTTTTGCGACAAAATTTAAAGCGATCCCCAAGCTCCACCGGCTATTCGCTCGATTGCCTTTAGAAACATCGGCGGCCCGAAACAACCAAGATGCGGCAACACCGAAGCGATAACGCTTTATTAAGGATAGATTCATTCCTTGAGCCTATCCTCATCATTGAAATAGCCAGTCAAAAACCGGGCTAAGAAAAGCCGGATTTCAACAACATATTGCACATCAACCAAGTCTTTGTTCTAGTTAGCCAATGTCAAAACAAGTCGCAGCGATATCCCTGAAAAGAAAAGCTCTCCTCGCGAGTTGCTTTGTTGCGGTTACTCTGCAGCCGGTGATTTCGCTCGCCCAATCCTCGCTGCCGTCCGGCGTTCCCACCCCGCTTGCGCGTCCCTTTGCACCGACGACGACACACCAGTCGCCGATGAATCTGGTGACACCGAAACCGCGTCCGGCCACGCCTGATCCGGTCGTGACGTCAGCAGTCAGCCGCATGGAAAACCCGGCAGCGATTGGTGGAACGCTGAAAAGCGGGCTTGATGCCCTTTCCTCCCGTGACACGGCAAGTGCTATCGCATTCCGCAACGGGATGCCTCGTGGTTCGCTTGACCGCCAGATTCTGACGTGGGCTATCGCGACATCCGGTCTTGATGGTGTGCCGAGCGCTGAAATTGCAGCGGCGGCAACAGATTTGCGCGGCTGGCCGGGGACATCGGTTCTGCGCCGTAACTCTGAACGGGCCTTGTTCAAGGAAAATCCAGCTCCTGCGACCGTAATCGCAACATTCGGCAATACGCGCCCGCAGACTACAGAAGGCATGATTCTTCTTGCCCGCTCCTATGTCAGCACTGGAAATGCGGGCAAAGCGCGCGAACTGCTTTCACCATGGTGGGCTACACAGCGCTTATCAGCCGATGACGAGCAAAAGATCCTGAAGGAGTTCTCTGACGTTCTGACGCGCGAAGATCATCAGCGCCGTATTCTGCGTTCTCTTTATAATGACCGTATGCAGTCCGCAAAACTGCTTGCAGGTCCGGCACAGGCCCAATCGCTTTACAACGCTTTTGCGGCAGTAGCACAGAAGTCTCCGAATGCCGCCAAGGCGATAGCGGACGTCGACCGCACGTGGCAGGGAAACGCCGCCTATCAGTTCCTGAAGATTCGCTATCTGCGTCGCGCCGAACGCTATAACGAGGCGACAGACCTCATGCTCAAGGCACCACGTCAGGCGTCGGCGCTTGTCGATCCGGATGCCTGGTGGGTCGAACGCCGCATCCTGTCACGGGAACTGCTCGACCTTGGCAAACCGCAGCTCGCCTACAAGCTGGTTTCGGCCCACGCCGCCGAATCGCCCACAATGGCCGCAGAAGCGGAATTCCATGCCGGATGGTATGCACTGCGCGCCCTGAACCAGCCGAAGACGGCTGCGCCACATTTTGCCAAGATCGCAGAAATCTCCTCGCGTCCGATTTCGGCGTCTCGTGCTTTCTATTGGCTCGGACGGTCGGCCGAAGCAGGTAGCGGTGGCGATGCGCGCGACTATTATCGCCGCTCCGCCCATTTCGGCACAACATTTTACGGACAGCTTTCGGCAGCCAAACTGAGCGAAAAAGCACCTGAGCTTATCTATCCAAGACCAACGGAAGCGGATCGCGCGCGGTTTGCGGGCCGTCCCGCCGTGCAGGCAATCAAGCGGCTGGAACAGGTCGGCTATAGCAGTCGCGCAACGACGCTCTACAATCAGCTTTCGCAGGAACTCGACAGTGTCGGCGAACTGGCTCTGCTGGCGGTCATGGCCGAGCGCAACGAGAACCACTATCTGGCGCTGCGCGTCGGCAAAAATGCTGCATTGCGAGGTCTTGATGTTGGTGCTCTCTCGCATCCGCTTGGCGCAATTCCCGCCAATGCCAATATAAGCGGATCAGGTAAGGCTCTAGCCTATGCTATTGCCCGGCAGGAAAGTGAATTCAACGTCGGCGCTGTTTCAAAAGCTGGCGCACGCGGTCTGCTGCAACTTATGCCAGCAACGGCCAAAAGCGTGGCGACCCGCAACGGCATGAGCTTCTCCGCGCCACGCCTCACGACGGATGCAGGGTATAATGCGACGCTTGGCGCCCATTTCCTCGGCGAGCAGCTTGACCGTTTCAATGGGTCTTACGTTCTTACCTTCGCCGGTTACAATGCAGGCCCTCGCCGCGCATCCGAATGGGTCGAGAAATATGGCGATCCACGTGGCAAGCCTATCGATCAGGTCGTCGACTGGATCGAACGTATCCCCTACTCCGAGACACGCAACTATGTTCAGCGCGTGATGGAAAACTACGAAGTCTATAAGGCCCGCCTGACCGGAAGTGCGGATATACAGACCGATCTGATTTACGGTCGCCGCTAGAGCGGTTCCGGTTAAAACGAAGTCGCTAGAACCGCTCTATCTCTTTGTTTTCACGCATGTCTTTATCCCAAAACCGGTTCCCACTTTTGGGAGACATGCTCTAAAACATCTCGCGCTTATATTGAGATGGTGGAAATGCTCTGAAATGAAAAAGCAGGCTATTCGCCTGCTTTTTTTGTCCGTTGCGATTTTGGTTTAGCGGCTGTTTTGCCGGGCTTTTCCGATTTCCTTGCGCTGGCTTTATTTGCTGCATTCGCCAGTTTCGTGGCTTGTAAGATCCAATCTTCGCGCTCCACGCGGCGTGGAAAACCTATACTCCGTTCGATCCAGCGTGATTCGTCATCGTTCCAGCTGGCAATCTGGTCGTAGTGAAACACGCCGATCCCATTGAGTAGCCCCTGAACTGCCCCGCCAACACCCTTGATGACTGTGAGATCATCAGGCTTTCCAAGGCGTGCAGCATCCAGAATCTCTGGACGTCCCGGATCCTGATCCGGCTCTGTATTCACGTCCGGCTTTTCCGTTTGCGAAGGCCAGTTTCCGACGACTTCCGCGTCCGGCACGGCTTTCATTTGAGGCTTCTCTGGTTCGCTCGGCTGGGGCGAAGCCTTGGGTTCTGCAACCTTCTCCGATATTTTGGTCTGCTTCACCGCTTCCGGCTTTTGATCGACAGGCAATGTAGCATGTGCCGCTGCAATGATCGTGCGCTCACGGTCTGGCATCGACGCACCTCTGCGCCGCACGAACCGGCCCAAAAGACAGCCTATAACGAAAGCGATGGCGACAAGAACAGCCAGTTGAACAATCAGCAACGGCATATGGTTTCCTCGTACTCCAAATTACTCAAACCCGACGAACATATTCGCCGTCAATTTTCCCCGCCCCAATTTGCCGCCACTACTTCGGACCGGTCAACCAGCCCACGCCCGCACCGATAAGAACCGCTGCAACGAGAACCGGCCAAAACGATAAGGCTAGATAAAGCATTGTCAGGTCCGCCTTCTGTTCCGGAAACGGAAGATATGATCCGCTATGCCTATTCATAAAGAGAAAGGAAAGGCCCGAACAGGCGGACTGTCAATTCCGAACAGAAAACTAACGGGGGATGAGGATCCAAATCTGCTCAGCCCTCGCCGCGATTTAATCTACGGTTCGCGAATTTCGGCTCGTTCCAATTTCAGGCCAAAGGGCAGCGGCTGGTCCAATTGGGCTTGTATCTTTCGATAGCTGGCATTGTCTGCAGTCTCGCCCTTGATCGAGATATTGAGATCGGACATCTCGATCTCCCCTTTCGTCAGGTCAGAAACGAGTTGCAAAGCAAACTCCACCGAATCAACAAAGTTTGCGGGACTGCCTCGCCCTACAGCCATCTCGTCATCGAGCGGAACGCCAGGAGCCGCGCTTTCGGCCATCGTCATGATACGGTCTCTAACGTCGTTGTCCGGTACTGAACCAGACAGGACAATGCCGTCGGCACTTCTCTTTATCTGTAGCTGGTAGGGTGACACGAGCGGCAGAACACTCGTCAGGTCGGCGATCTCCCGAATACCCCTCACCTTTTCAAGCGCATCCCGCGCAGCGGATTGCATCTCTGGATCGGGCGCTATGCCTTTCAGCGTGACGTCGCGACCATCGACGTCGAAGCCGGTCCATATGAAAGGAGTGAGTGCTTCGCCAGTACGTGTTGCGATGTCCATCTCGACCCGGTCTGCACCAAACCAGAGCGCAAGCGCTGTCAGCGCTGCGGTCCACGTTACACCGGGCCAAAACCATTTGAACATATCGTAGCGTCTCCACGCTGGAAATCATCGGATGTAAAGCGGCGAACACGTCCCGCTTTCTATTCGTAGAAAGACCGAGTTTTCCGCAAAGGCAAGATCACAAACGTAAAAATCGGCAAACAAAAAACCCGGCAGCGATGCTGCCGGGTTCTTTTTGAACAATCCCAGAGGGATTAGAACGAGCGCTGGAAGCGGATCATGCCCTGGAAAGCATCTTCGCCGTCGAGGCTGATGTTTTCGTCATCCCACTTGGTGTAGGAAACTTCCGGGGTGATCGTGAAGCCAGGAACCAGTTCGTAAGCAACGTTTGCGGTTGCTGCGAAGGTCTTGGTGTCGTCGTAAGCGAGCTGCAGGTTGAAGGTAGCCTTTTCGGTTGCCTTGAATGCAGCGCCACCCCAGACAGCCCAGTCGCCGCCCCACGTGCCGTAGAAGCTGGTGATGCCGCGGTAGGTGTAGCCGGTACCATTTTCGACGAAGTATTCGTCGTCGTTGGACTTGTAGCCACCCTGTACCCAAACCGAGAAACGGTCCGTGATGTTAACGTCGCCGCGAACCTTACCGGCCCACTCTTCGTTACGAGCGTCGTAAGCTGCAACAGCTGCGATCGAGCCCCAGCCACCAGCGTACTTCAGACCGCCAACGATGTGCGGCGTGTAGTCGTTCAGCGTTACGTCAACGTCGGAGTCGCCGTTGCCGCCTTCTTCGAGCGACAGGATGGCCGAGAAGCCGTTGCCGCCGGTGAAGGTATAGCTGATCAGGTTGGTGCGGTAGCCGCCAGCGAGGATCACGTCGTCGTTGATGACGTTGCCGAGGTAACCAGGGAAGGTTACGAAGGCCGATTCATCGAGACCAACGCGCAGGCCGCCGAGCTGGATGTAAGCATAACGCAGCGAGCTGTTTTCGCTCGAGCCGTATGCGTCTTCTTCGCCGTCGCCGCCGCCGTTCCAGTTGTAACGCAGTTCGGTGAAGGTCTTCAGAGTGCCGAGTTCGGTTTCCGAAGCGGTCGAGAAGCGGAGCGTTGCACGGGCGTTCTTGCCCCAGGTGTCACGGTCCAGATCGCCAGGCGTACGAGCGTAAACGCGATCACCGCCCGAAGCGTCGTAACGAACATAACCATGGATACGCAGGCAGGTTTCGGTGCCTGGGATGTAGAAGTAGCCGGCGCCGTAAGCATCGCAGACGCGGACATATTCAACGGCTTCTGGCTCTGGCGCGACGATTGCGTCGGCAGCCTGAGCGCCGGAAGCTGCAACCAGAGCTGCAGCGGAGCCAAGGAGAAGGCTCTTGATGTTCATTTCTGACCTCCAGTCAAAGTTAAAAATGGGTCTGGGCATTCTGATTTGGCTGAAGGACAACCTGTCCCCATCCCCTTTTGAAAAAGTCGCCCCGAAGCGCTCCTTCTTCTGGATGTGAAGATACTCGCCCGTTCCTTCGTTTCAACATCGAATACACTCTCCCAACCTTTCTGGTGCTTCTATGAGGGAGGGTTGTTGCAGAAAAGACACGAAATTGCCCATTTCAGGGTGGGCTATTTAGGGTTTATTAACATGAGTGAACGCGAATTAACGGGTCTTAACGCTTGCAAACACGCGATATTTGGCATCGTCGCGGTTTTCAGCCCACGAATCCATGACTTTCCGCGCACCGAGCGGAGAATATGTCAAAGCACCGTCGCGTACTGCCACATTAGCTGATTTGGGTGCGAATCTTTCTCGTTATACAGCTTGATTGAAGCTGCCGATGCCTGGTGAAAGCGGCCGATTCCACGCATATTCCTGATTGCGTATATATAAAGTGCGATAATTCGCAGGAAATTTTACCAGTTGGCGCGCAATTCGCTTGAAATGACAAAGCGTACCGGCTATCTCGCCCTTACCGGAGAGGTGGCCGAGTGGTCGAAGGCGCTCCCCTGCTAAGGGAGTAGACCTCATAAGGGTCTCGTGGGTTCGAATCCCATCCTCTCCGCCAGCTGCCTCAAGCAAATCTCTTCACAACAATCAGATCCAGATTGCCTCGCGATATGCGATTCCGTGCTTTTACGCACCGTTTTCGACGCATGTCGGATCACTTCCGATTTGCTGACTTTTTGAGTTTTGAATCCGCAAACTCCATAACCCGTTGAAAATACATATTTATTGCAGAAGCCTTCGATTCTTGACTGGAGGTCAGAAATGAACATCAAGAGCCTTCTCCTTGGCTCCGCTGCAGCTCTGGTTGCAGCTTCCGGCGCTCAGGCTGCCGACGCAATCGTCGCGCCAGAGCCAGAAGCCGTTGAATATGTCCGCGTCTGCGATGCTTACGGCGCCGGCTACTTCTACATCCCAGGCACCGAAACCTGCCTGCGTATTTCCGGTTACGTTCGTTACGACGTAAAGGGTGGCGATGATGCCTACTCCGGCGTTGAACTGGGTGGCTGGGTGAAGCGTGCACGTTTCGCACTGCGCACGCATACTGCGACTGAAACGGAACTGGGTACTCTTCGTACGTTTACCGAAAACCGCTTTCAGTGGGATGCCGTTCCAGGCAATCTCGGTGACACCGGTTTTGAAGGCTATGGTGCTGATCGTCAGTCGACCACGCTGCAATTCGCTTACATCGAACTGGGCGGCCTTCGCGTAGGTCTCGACGAATCGTCGTTCCATACGTTCACTGGCTATCTTGGCGATGTCATCAACGACGATGTTGTAGCTGCAGGTGCTTATCGTACTGGCAAAATTTCTTACACCTTCACTGGCGGCAACGGCTTCTCGGCAACTGTTGCTCTGGAAGAAGGCGGCGAAGGCTACGTTGTCAACGATTATGTTCCGCACGTTGTTGGTGGCGTGAAGTATGCCGGTGGCTGGGGTGCGATCGCAGCTGTAGTTGCTTATGACTCCGTTATTGAAGAATGGGCGGCTAAAGTTCGCGGTGACGTAAACCTCACCGACCAGTTCTCTGTCTGGGTACAGGCTGGTTATTCCTCGGAAGAGTCTGACGATCAGATGTACGGTCAGTGGGGCGGTGACTGGGCCGTCTGGGGTGGCTTGAAGTACAAGGCCTCTGAAAAGGCTGTCATCAATGTGCAGGCTGCATACGAAGACTGGGGCAAGACCGCAGTTACCGCAAACGTTGCCTATCAGCTGGTTCCGGGCTTCACCATTACGCCTGAAGTCTCTTACACCCGCTGGGACGATGACCATCCTCTGCGTGTTACCAAGGATGCATTCCAGGGCATGCTTCGCTTCCAGCGCTCGTTCTAATAAGAACGACGTTGAAAAAATGCGCCAACGGGAAACCGTTGGCGCTCATCCATTTGAAACACCGCTTACGATTAAGTGACACGATCCTTTCGAACAGGGAATTTCGAAAAGGATCGATAAACGAGGGGAATTCGGGGACGACAGAAAGCTGGGGGCAAACATGGTCTTTTAGAAAGGTCTAATCATGTCTCCGCATAAAGTTAGCTCACTTATCTTGTGCTCCGGGAATTATTTCATTAGTTGTACGTCCTACAAGAAGAAGGGGGGCGTGCAATGAACGTCGTTGGGGAAACGAAGATCGACACGGGCGACAAGTTTGCGCCGATAGTCGACTACAACTTAAAGTATACATCCAGCAAAAGTCCGAACCACCGGCTTGTCGAGCAGTTTTCAGTGGCGGAACTGACGGGGAAATATATCAACATCCTGTGGGATGATGGATCACACAAGTATAATGTGAAGTCGTTTCTAGGCGAGATTGATGAGATTTTGAAGGGCGAACGCTTTTCAGGTTTCGATCAGCAAATGCTTGATTCCGTCATCGGTTCGCTTCGTGAGCGTGGCAACAGCAATGCAACCATCAATAGAAAGATGGCTGCGCTGAGCAAGCTGCTGCGAAAGGCGCACAAAATGGGAGATATCTTCAATCTACCGGAATTCGTCCGGCAGAAGGAGCGTGTAGGACGTATTCGATTCCTTGAATATGAGGAAGAAAAACGCCTGTTCGCCGCGATCAAGTCGCGCTGTGAAGATAGTTATAGGCTTTCTCTTTTCCTTGTCGACACGGGCTGCCGCCTTGGAGAAGCGATCGGTGTCACCTGGAACGATATCCAGGATCAGCGGGTAACGTTCTGGCTCACCAAATCGAATCGCAGCCGCACTGTCCCCCTCACCCGCCGCGCCCGCAAGGCAGCACATATCTCGCATGAGAAGCTCAAAGGCCCCTTCTCCATGCTCAATCAGGTCCGGTTCCGCCAGATCTGGAATGAAGCGAAGATGGAAGTCGGTCTTGGTACGGACGATCAGGTCGTTCCGCATATCCTACGTCATACTTGCGCATCCCGTCTCGTCCGGGGCGGGATCGATATCCGTCGTGTTCAGATGTGGCTGGGGCACCAGACACTCCAGATGACCATGCGTTACGCCCATTTGGCGACACATGATCTCGATTCTTGCGTGAAAGTGCTCGAAGTCCACTAAAGCGCATCCCGAAACAGATAAACCGGTTTCGGACAAGAGCGCATTTGGTTGAATGCTTGGAACGCCGATCTGGTTTAATCAGATCAAGAGGTGTTTTTGATGGCTCCGGTACTGCGAGTTGGGCTTCTGGTTATGAGACACCGACGGTGCGCACGCGCCCCTGAGGCGTGCAGATGTTCGGGTTCTGACCCGGATAGTTTCACTTTGCAGAACCTTATCGATTAACTTGATTGACGGCCTCAAGTCGGATCGTTCGCTCACGTTGTTCAATCGACTAGAATCATTGTGATGGCACTAGTCGGTACAAGTTGCTATGCCTTTCCCAGCGGGACAGGCGTAGGTGGCTAAGATTTTCTCCAGCTCTTCGACTGCCCTCCTCACACGTTGATGGACTGAGAATCGACTGGAAGTCGCCATGGGATCGCCTCGCCTTACACCACTCGTCGCAAGCTTACCTTCTACTGTTCCTTTTACCGGCCCCGAAACGCTGGAGCTACAGCGCGGAAAGCCTTTCAAGGCACGGGTCGGCGCGAATGAAAGCAGTTTTGGACCAGCCCCGTCTGTTCTGGAAGCTATTCAGACCGAGGCGAACGAAATCTGGAAATATGGCGACCCTGAAAATTACGAACTGCGTCAGGTTATAGCTGCGCATCACGGCGTAAAGCCGGAAAACATCATGCCGGGAGCAGGTGTCGATGCCTTGCTCGGGCTGGTAGTCAGGCAATATGTTCAGGAAGGTGACAGGGTCATTAATTCGCTGGGCGGCTATCCAACCTTCAATTACCACGTTGCGGGTTATGGCGGAGAACTGGTCACTGTCCCTTATATCAACGACAAATCGGATCTCGATGGCCTGCTCGATGCCGCACGCAAAGAGAATGCTGCGATTTTATATCTCGCCAATCCGGATAATCCGATGGGAAGCTGGCATGCGGGTTCGGATATTCAATCTTTCATCGAGCGCGTTCCGGAAACCATCATGCTCATTCTGGATGAGGCCTATTGCGAAACAGGGCCTGCGTCCGCCTTCCCGCCTTTTGAAACCGACCGTCCGAACATTTTGCGAATGCGCACTTTCTCCAAGGCCTACGGTCTGGCAGGAATCCGGTGTGGTTATGTTGTCGGCAGCGCCGAAGCCATCAAATCGTTCGACAAGATTCGCGATCATTTTGCAGTGAACCGTCTTGCGCAGGCAGCAGCTATTGCGGCCCTCAAGGATCAGGCATATCTACGCGATGTGGTCGCTAAAATAATTACCGGGCGAGACCGCATTGTAGCAATTGCCGAGGCGAACGGCCTTACAACCGTCCCATCTGCCACGAATTTTGTTGCCGTCGATTGCGGTAAGGATGGAGCATTCGCCACAGCAGTTCTCAACGAGCTAATCGCGCGTGACATCTTCGTGCGCAAACCCGGGGCACCGGTTCTCGACCGCTGTATTCGCGTGAGCGTCGGCATCGATGAGCAGCTCGATCTCTTTGAAGCTGCCCTACCCGCCGCTTTGGAGGATGCGCGCAAACACGCAGATACTCGTGAAACTGCCTGAACGGTGGAGCCATAGATGCAGATTCGATCCGATAGCCAGTATCCCAACATTCTTTTCAGCACGCTTGCCGGACTGTGCGGTGCCCTTGCAATTGCCGCTTATGCGGGAGCCGCCCATGGTGGAGAGAACCATCTGGGCAACATCGCTCCCCTGCTCCTCGGCCATGCGCCCGCATTTCTGGTCCTATCTCTCATTGTACCTTTCAGCCGTACCGCTTATCTGGGCGGCGCATTACTTGTGATCGGTCTCGCCTTATTCTGCGGCGACCTCTTCATGCGTGATATGATAGGCGACCGGCTCTTTCCAATGGCCGCGCCGACAGGTGGATCGTTGATGATACTTGGCTGGCTCGCAGTCGCGGTCGCGGGCTGGTTCTCACGAACCAAATAAGAAGGGGCCA
This sequence comes from Ochrobactrum sp. XJ1, assembly GCF_024701725.1. Classification (NCBI taxonomy): domain Bacteria; kingdom Pseudomonadati; phylum Pseudomonadota; class Alphaproteobacteria; order Hyphomicrobiales; family Brucellaceae; genus Ochrobactrum; species Ochrobactrum sp. XJ1. The sequence continues at coordinate 92,528 of NZ_VDGD01000003.1, read as the reverse complement.
ATAGGCCCCTTCTTATTCGAATAGTCCTGATCAGATCAGGAATTGCCTTTCAGGCGTGCATTGCAGAGGCTGTAGTAACCGCCGCCTTTTTGTATCCACTTCAAACCACCCAATGCATTGGCATCTTTCAGCCTATAATACTGCTCGAGGCAGGTGTGCATACGAGCCTTGCCAGCTGATTCATTCGAAAACTTTGCAGAAACTGCCGTTGGGAATTTGACGCCTCTGGGCGCCGCAACCGTTGGGGCAGCTGGTTCACTGGTACCGTCGGTGCTGAAGGCAACTGGATCTGCACCCGGTCCGCATTCAGCCTTGCGGAAATCGTTCCATTTTGCAACATTGTCAACACCAGCGTCTTTTGCCGCCTGATACTTGGCGCTGCACTGCTTCATCGTTAAGCCCTTGGCGCTGTCATCAGCAGCAGTGCTTTTTGCCGTTTTCTTAGCTGGAGAAGCAGGTGCAGGAGCTGCGGCGGCATTTGCACCGCATTGCGCCTTGCGGAAATCGTTCCATTTCATGCCGCCAAGCGTGCCAGCATCTTTGGCAGCTTGATATTTCGCGCTACATTCCTTCATTGTCAGGCCCTTGGCACTGTCGTCTGCGGCAGGGGCGGCTGCACTCTTGGTTGCCTTTTTGGTTGGAGCTGCCGGTGCTGCGGCAGCATCTGCATCATCACCGCATTGCGCCTTGCGGAAATCATTCCACTTCATGTCACCAAGCGTGCCAGCATCTTTGGCAGACTGATATTTTGCGCTACATTCTTTCATCGTCAGCGCATTAGCAGGCGATGAAAAGGCAAATGCAGCAGCACTCATGATGATGGCTGTGCCGGCCATGGCGGTGATGGTTCGAATTGACATCTTGTCACTCCCTATCGAATGCAGCTCTTTCGATCACTCGGCACTTTTACGCCTTGCGATCTTACTAATATAGAGGAACGGTAGATGTCATTGTTGCTCTGACCCGTTCCGTTTATACGCCAACATTGCGCTCCGCAAAGTTGACTGTCAATCATTTGGTCAATATTACCTTCAGCTCCAATACAAATTTTCTAACGGGCTTTCTTTGCTCGTTATGGTCATGCAGGTGCCATGAAGTAAAATTATAGTACTTCCTGCCTCATGTCCGATTTTTATTCGAACAGAGTTAAAATCCGGAGACGATGCAGGTGATAGAGCGGATCATGATCATAGGCGGCGCCGGTTCGGGAAAATCAAGCCTGGCACGTGCGCTCGGCGAGATTACCGGTTTACCGGTCATTCATATCGATACCCTCTACTGGCAGCCGTGCTGGACGATGCGCCCGCGTGACGAGATCAGCCGTCTCACCAACGAAGCAGCAGATCAGGACACATGGATATTCGAAGGCAATCATAGCGAAACTATGATTTATCGTGCATCGCGAGCCGATACGCTCGTTTTTCTCGATATATCGACTGTGCGTCGCCTGTGGCGCGTACTCAAAAGAACCGTAATCCATTACGGACGCTCACGCCCGGATATGGCGGAAGGTTGTGTGGAGCGTTTCGACTGGGACTTCCTGAAATGGGTGGCAGGCTATCGCAAGAACGGTCGCATTCGCGCACTGGCCTTTCTGGAAAGTGCGCCTCAGCATCTCGCCAAGCGTCATTTGCGCAGCCCGCATGACGTCAAACGCTTCCTCGCGCAGATGACGCACGAAATAAATCAAAACAAACAGCCTTCGCAATCGCGATAAATCTACAAACACGACCGTGAAATAACAATCTTTCAAGCCGTGCGAAGCGTCAAAACGGCTGTTATATTTAACCGTCTCCCAAGACTTGACGCCGCGTGCTTTGACCCAACCCTCTGCACAGCGCGAATGCATGACAAGCCGGAATTCAGTCCGGCACCGTAATCTATTTGCCGGATTACCGGCTTCTCGCTGTTCTGGAGTTTCCACGTGGCCGATATCGCTGATAACGCCGCCCCGCTCATCGATGCGTCGAAAGCTGCCGCAATCGACCGTCACCGCCTCTATGAAGATGCGATGGCAATGCTGATCGGCACGTCCTTCATTGCGCTCGGCATTACGCTTTATAGTCAGGCTATGCTGATGACCGGCAGTACTGCTGGTATCGCCCTTCTCATCCAGTATGCAACGGGCACGGAATTCGGATTGCTCTATTTCCTGATCAATCTGCCATTCTATTATTTCGCCCTGCGTCGAATGGGTTGGGCGTTCACTATCAGAACCTTCGTCGCCGTGGCCACGATGTCGGGCTTTGCTCGACTGATGCCCATGAGTGTCGATTTCTCAAGCGTCAATCCGCTCTTCGCAGCACTCATGGGTGGCACCCTGATGGGTATGGGTGTGCTGGCACTTTTCCGGCACCGCTCGGGCGTCGGCGGCGTCAACATATTGGCGCTCTATCTGCAGGACGCTTATGGGATAAGAGCCGGCTGGTTTCAGCTCGGCCTCGATGTCCTTATCATGCTGATCTCGCTGTTCTTTATCCCGTGGGAAAACATGGTTCTTTCCCTGATCGGGGCGATTGCCATGAACCTCATCATCGCAATCAACCACAAACCGGGCCGGTATCTCGGTATAAGTTGAGAAAACAAAAAGCCGCCTTGAAGGCGGCTTTTTTCATAACGACTATCTTGTCAGTCAGTGGGCGGTCATCCACTCACGCGCACCGCGCAGCGCTGCTGCCAGTTCGCCCTTGCTCATCGTCGCTGCCACCTGATTACGCATACGGGCGGCCTTCTCGCTACCGCGGATGGCGGCAATGTTCAGCCACTTGTGGGCTTCCACCACGTCGATCTCGCAATCACGGCCGATGGCAAATTTCATGCCCATTTCCAGAAGAATGCGGTCCTGTGCGACTGCGTTGTGCGTATTCGAGAAGCTCTGAAACTGTGCCATTTTTCTCTGTCCCTGTTAAATCCCGAGAACCGTCCGGTCTTTATTTTCAAAGCCTGATTTCACTGCTTTGAAACTGCCGTCTCTGTCGTTCCGTTCATGCTCTCAAATCTACGGGAAAGGGTTGAAATGCGCGTTAAACCAGATGCTTAACGAGCAACCAACAAAATCCGAACAAGGGGTAAACTTGGGATTTTGTTAAACATGCAAGTGCCGCCGATTGCTGGATTTTTGCAAAAATTCGATTCAAATCCGCACGGTCGAACGAAACCAGTTGCTAACTATAGACAACATTCGAAAGCGGCTGTGTGTGTAAAAAGGGCAGTATTTCAGGTGCCAGGCGAGACACAAATATCCCTCTTCCGCTTCGCCAAAAACTGGTTTACGTTTACGTTTGCGTAAGTTTGACGGATGGTCGAGGAGGCTTCTGTCTCAAACTTCAAAGCGCATCACAGCGGTTTCATCGTTGCGACCGGCAAAGCCGGGACTGGCGGCGATTTGGGAGGAAAGAATGATCCGCACACTTATTCTTGGAATGACGCTAGCAGCCACTTTTGCCGCCCCTGCCCTTGCCGACGAAGGGATCGTCGGCACGTGGAAGCGCCCGAACGGCACGATCATCAGCTATGCGTCCTGCGGCGCCAACAAGTTCTGCGGTACGGTGCAGACCGGCGAGTACAAAGGCAAGTCCATCGGCACGATGTCAGGCACGGGCGGCAGCTACAAGGGCGAGGTCAATAAGCTCGACGAGGGCAAAACCTATACCGGCAAAGCCAGCGTCAAGGGCAACACGCTTTCACTCTCTGGCTGCGTGATGGGCGGCTTGATCTGCAAGAGCGAGAGCCTCACGCGCCAGTAATATCCAGTGGCATCCAGAATAAGAAAGGGCAGCCTCGAAGCTGCCCTTTCTTTTTAGCGTTTGTTCAACGTGCCTTTTGGCCAAAGAGAATTTTCTGGGCTTCCTTGTCCGTCGCCAGATTGGATTTTTCTCGCTCTTCTTTCCCGATAAGCAGACCACGCTGAACCGCAGGACGCGCATTCATTGTCTCATGCCAGCGCTTCAGGTTCGGGAAGTCATCCAGGTTCTGGTCGTAGTTCTTATAGGCATTGATCCAGCCGATCGAAGCCATGTCGGCAATTGAATATTCGCCTGTAATGTATTCCTTGCCTTCAAGCTGCTTGTTCAACACACCATAGAGACGGTTGACCTCGTTGGTATAGCGGTCGATGCCGTACTGAACCTTTTCCGGCGCATAGACACGGAAATGCCCGGCCTGCCCGGACATCGGGCCGAGGCCACCCATCTGCCACATCAGCCATTCGTCAACTGCGACGCGCTTGCGTTCGTCGGTCGGGTAGAACTTACCGAACTTCCGCCCGAGATACTGCAGGATTGCTCCGGACTCGAACACCGAAATCGGCTGGCCGTCCGGTCCTTCCGGATCGATGATGGCGGGCATACGGTTGTTAGGAGCAATCTTCAAAAAGTCCGGCTGAAACTGATCGCCCTTGCCGATATTGACATACTTGACCTCGTAGGGAACGCCCAGCTCTTCCAGCATGATGCTGATCTTGAAGCCGTTCGGTGTCGGCCAATAATACAACTCGATGGGCTTGGTCTGTTCGGCCATGGGCTCTCTCCCGCTGATCCTGACGTTGAGCGGGACATGTTCCCGCGTTCCAATGATGGGAAACATAAGTCCCTTTCGAGCAGGCACAAGAGCCACACGCCGCAATAAACGGAACATCAATATTTTTGAACGCCGCATGAACGACGCTCTCAGGGAGGGTTCAGGCGCAATGGCTAAATTGACGAGGGAGAACAGAAATCAGAACGGCTTTGGGGGCCAACCGGTATGCTTCGGCGTTTAACAATTGTCTGCCTGATGATCGCTGGCTTTGCCGCTGTCGCCAGCATTTTCGTTGACCAGAGGTACAACCTATATCGGGATCAGCCGGTAATCGGACCTGTCTCCGCATTCACCCAGAAGCCTGTCGGAGAGCGGCCATGAAAAGAACCCGGACCATAGCCGCAATCGCCCTTCGGGTTTTCCTTTTCACAGCCATTTTCACCGGTCCGGCAGCGACCTTTGCCTATACACAGATCGGCCAGCATTCCCAGATGAGCGGCGTCGGCCTCGTACTTTATGTAAGCCTGCAGCGCGCCGCATAAACTGGGTCATGTAACGGTCATCGGTTTTGCTATACTAGTGTCCTGATTCTGAAATTTGCATTGAGAATGATATCAAGCGAGATGCAAATTTCAGAATCAAAAGGACACTAGCAGCTTGGTTTCCTAGTGTCGTTTCGATCTCGAAGTTCGCTTACGACTACGATATCGAAACACAGGCGAACTTCGAGATCACGACACTAGGCCATGACACAGCGAATCGAACATCCATTTTTGACCGAGATCAAAACACCTCCCACCGTTGACCCGGAGGTTTTCAACGACGCCGGAGCGGCGGTTGCCGCCCTGCAAAAACTATATGATCGCAATACCGCCTTCCTGCGCGATGCGTTCGAGAAGGTTGCGCGCGGCGAGGTTCCACCACAGCGCTATCGCGCTTATTATCCCGAAATCTGCCTGTCCACGTCCAGCTTCGCGCATGTGGATTCACGACTGGCCTATGGCCATGTCTCGACGCCCGGCGATTATTCCGCAAACATCACACGGCCCGATTTGTTCGACCATTATCTGAACGAGCAGATTCGTCTCCTCATGCGCAATCATGGCGTGACCGTGACGGTGAAAGAATCTTCGACGCCGATCCCGATCCATTTTGCCTTCAAGGAAGGCACCTATGTCGAGGCATCCGTCGCCAACGCCTTCACACATCCCCTGCGTGATCTGTTCGATGTGCCCGATCTGGCGGCAACCGACGACAAGATCGTCAATGCCGACTTTGAGCCTGCACCAGGCGAACCGATGCCGCTTGCGCCATTCACAGCCCAGCGCGTCGATTATTCGCTGCATCGGCTGGCGCACTACACGGCGACAAGCCCGGCGCATTTCCAGAACTTTGTGCTGTTCACCAACTACCAGTTTTATATGGACGAGTTCTGCGCCTATGCCCGCGATCTGATGGCAAAAGGCGGTGGCGGTTATGAACAGTTTGTGGAACCGGGCAATCTGATCACCCGCGCGGGCGAGACCGAGCCAAGCAGTGGCAGCCCTCTGCCCCGCCTGCCCCAGATGCCAGCCTATCACCTGCAGCGGGCCGACCATTCGGGCATCACGATGGTCAATATTGGCGTGGGACCGTCCAACGCCAAGACCATAACCGACCATATTGCGGTGCTTCGCCCCCACGCCTGGTTGATGCTTGGTCACTGTGCTGGCCTGCGCAACAGCCAGCAGCTCGGCGATTATGTTCTGGCGCACGCCTATATGCGCGAAGACCATGTTCTCGATGACGATCTGCCTGTCTGGGTGCCGTTGCCAGCGCTTGCGGAAATTCAGGTTGCGCTGGAAGAGGCCGTTGAGGAAATCACCGGTCTGGAAGGTTATGATTTGAAACAGATCATGCGTACCGGTACGGTCGCGACCATCGACAATCGCAACTGGGAACTGCGCGACCAGCGCGGCCCGGTGCAGCGCCTTTCGCAGGCGCGTGCTGTCGCACTTGATATGGAGTCAGCGACAATTGCGGCCAATGGTTTCCGTTTCCGTGTGCCTTACGGCACCCTGCTCTGTGTTTCCGACAAGCCGCTGCACGGCGAACTGAAACTGCCGGGCATGGCGACCGAATTTTACAAGCGGCAGGTGGCGCAGCATCTGCGCATCGGCATCCGCGCGATGGAAAAAATCGCGGCCATGCCGGATGAGCGGCTGCATTCCCGCAAGCTTCGCAGCTTCTACGAGACGGCTTTTCAGTGACGCTAGGGGAATAGGGTAGTAAGGCAGTAGAGCGATATGTTGGTTAGCAACAGATGATGCTCTTAACATACTGCCTTATTCCCCTACTTCCCAATTGCCTTCACCTCCATCATCGCGCCGTATTCGATAGCTAGAGGCATTTCATGTCGAAAAGCCGTGAAAACCTTTCATTCCTGTTGCTGCTGGCTGCTGTCGCGCTGTCGGTTCCGCTCGTGCTGGGATTTCTTGGAGCGGTGCACCCGGCTCTCGACTCCTTTTCGCATTTTCGAGCTCATCTGTCCGTCCTGCTGGCAGTGCTGACCATTCCCTTGCTTTTCACCAAGATGCGGCGTGAGGCGGCGATGCTGCTACTCTTTGCCGTCATGGCTCTAAGCACGACTGTTGGTGCTGCACGCGATTTCCTGAGCGGCTCCACGGGCGCCCATGCGCAGGAACAAGGCGGCGCACGCTACCGTCTCGTCCAGATCAATTTACGCGAAGACAATCCCGAGCCGAAACGCATTCTCCAGATGATCGCGCGGGAGAAGCCGGACGTCATCACCTATGAGGAAGCAAGCGACCAATGGACCAAGTGGCTCACCATTCTCCAGGGCTCCTATCCCTACCATCTCAATTGTGCTGACGATCCCAACACATGGGGCGTGGGCATCCTTTCGAAGCGGCCTTTCAGCGAAGATGCACAGACGGCCTGTGTCGGCGATGGTTTGCTCGCAATTGCACCGATCAATTTCGGCGGAACGACCGTGCATGTCGCAGCACTGCACTTTTCATGGCCATGGCCGCGCTGGCAGCCTTATCAACTCCGCTACATCGAACCGGAACTGCAGAAGCTGAAAGGTCCTCTGGTCGTCGCCGGTGACTTCAATGCAGCGCCGTGGAGCAATGCCGTTCGCCGCGTCGAACGTGCCTCCGGCACCCGCCATATGACCGGTATTGGCGGCACGTGGATGACGCACCTACTGCCTGTTAAGCTCGCTCCTTACATCGGCCTGCCGATTGATCAGATACTCGTAAGCCCTGAAATCGGAGGGGCGAAGGTTTCAGCTCGCGAAGATGCTGGTTCCGATCATCTGCCAGTGCGGCTCGATTTTTCCGTTCCACCACCCGTTCGGCCAGATGAAGAAGAACCGGAAACGCAGTCCGTCATGCTGCAATAAAAAAAGGCGGTCCCAGACCGCCTTTTTCTCGTGTCATCACGTAAACATTACATGTTCACGTAAACAGGTCCCTCGCCGCCTTGTGGCGGTACCCAGTTGATATTCTGGTTCGGGTCCTTGATGTCGCAAGTCTTGCAGTGCACGCAGTTCTGAGCGTTGATGACAAACCGCACATCCTTTGCCTGCGGATCCGCTGCGGAGTTGCCGTCGGCATCCACCCATTCATAAACACCCGCAGGGCAGTAACGCGTCGACGGACCAGCGAATACGTCGTGTTCGGAAGTCTGCTGCAATTTCATGTCGCGAACCTGAAGATGCACAGGCTCGTTCTCGTCATGGTTCGTGTTCGACAGGAACACCGACGACAGACGATCAAAGGTCAGAACGCCATCCGGCTTCGGATAATCGATCTTCGCGTGTTTTGCAGCCGGCTCAAGCGACTGCGCATCAGTCTTGCCATGCTTCAGCGTCCCGAAGATAGAGAAGCCGAAAAGCTGGTTGGTCCACATATCGAGACCACCGAGCGCCACGCCGGCAATCGTGCCGAACTTCGACCACAGCGGCTTGACGTTGCGCACCCGCTTCAAATCCGTGCCGATCAGGCTTGAACGCCAATTGTTCTCGATCTCGACCGGCTCGTCATTGGCGCGGCCTGCGGTAATTGCCTCGGCGATCTTGTCGGCAGCGAGAATGCCGGAAAGAACCGCATTGTGGCTGCCCTTGATGCGCGGCACGTTGACCAGACCAGCCGAGCAGCCGATGAGCGCTCCACCCGGGAACGACAGCTTTGGCACCGACTGGAAGCCACCTTCGGTAATCGCACGTGCGCCATAGGAAAGACGCTTGCCACCCTCAAAGACATCCTTGATGGCCGGATGCGTCTTGAAACGCTGGAACTCTTCAAACGGCGACAGATACGGGTTCTTGTAGTTGAGATGCAGCACGAAACCGACCGCAACCATATTGTCTTCCAGATGATAAAGGAACGAGCCGCCGCCCGTCTTCATGTCGAGCGGCCAGCCGAAGGAGTGCTGGACCAGACCCGGCTTGTGCTTGGAAGGATCAACCTGCCATAGTTCCTTGAGGCCAATACCGTATTTCGCCGGTTCACGGCCTTCGTCGAGCTTGAACTTGGTGATCAGCTGCTTGGCAAGCGAGCCGCGCGCGCCTTCGCCGACCAGCGTATATTTGCCGAGCAGCGCCATGCCGCGCGTGTAGTTCGGCCCATGCGTTCCGTCGCGCTCGACGCCCATATCGCCAGTGGCGACGCCGATGACCGCGCCCTCGTCATTGTAGAGCACCTCGGTTGCTGCAAAACCCGGATAGATTTCTACGCCAAGTTCTTCGGCTTTGGTGCCGAGCCAGCGGCAGACATTGCCCAGAGACACAATGTAATTGCCATGATTGCTCATCAGAGGCGGCATGGCGAAATTCGGCAGGCGTACTGAACCTGCGGGCCCCAGCACGAGGAAATGATCGGCAGTAACCGGCGTCTTGAAAGGGTGCCCCTCTTCCTCGCGCCAGCCCGGCAGAAGCTGGTCGATACCTACCGGATCAACGACAGCGCCGGAAAGAATATGCGCGCCGACTTCCCCGCCCTTTTCGAGGACGACGACGGACAGCTCTGGATTCGCCTGCTTCAAACGGATTGCCGCAGCAAGGCCCGCAGGGCCTGCGCCGACGATCACAACGTCGAATTCCATGCTCTCGCGTTCGGGAAGCTCCTGGTTTGCATATTCTGGGGCTTCAGACATTCATCCCTCCGTCCGGTGTAACATCGTCTTCTCACTAAGGTAGCCCAGACGACGCATCCAATTGTTTTTGTGCATGATCTAATCGCGAATACCCATGAACCGACTGCCCGTCAGCACTGGCGGTACGAAAAGATCGCCGTTTCCCCGTATTCTGCCTTACCCTGTCGCAGAGTTGGAGACTGCCGCAAATGCGTCCAATTGTCCAAAACAGGCGTCCTACGTCCTCAAATTGATTTACCTTAACGTAAACGTCAAATTCATTCCATTCAAGAAGCCGCGATGAAGATTTGTTTGTGATGGTAGAAGAAGCATGTCCTCGTGTCATGTCAGGACCATGTTCGCACCTTGCCTGGCTATATGCGCATCAAACAGGGTATGAACTGTCACTAACAGGCCAAACGAACCCTAAATCTAAACCGGGCTCTTGCATTCACCTGCAAAATTCGCCACCTCAGAGGTGAGGTAGATAATGGCTGATAATCGCGAACCGCTGGATATTGAAGGTTTGCTCCGCTTCTATGCGGAGGCAGGCATTGACATGCCGCTTTCCGAAACGCCGATAGACCGGTTTGCAGAGCCTCAACGCCCTGCCTCTTCGCAGCCAACCGCGCAGATGCCGAATTCACCTGAGCGCGCCCGGCAGCAACAACCGCGCCCAGCGCCGGCCCCCGCCCCCACCAGCAAGCCTGTGCAAGCCGCAGCCGACCTTCCCGATACGGCGCAGATTGCGCTCGCACGCGAAGCGGCGGCACAGGCTTCAACGCTGGAAGAATTGCGGGAGAAGCTTGCGGCATTCGACGGCTGCAACCTGAAATTCACGGCGAAGAACCTTTGTTTCGCCGATGGTGATCCGTCATCCGACATCATGTTCATCGGTGAAGCGCCCGGACGAGATGAGGATATGGAAGGATTGCCGTTTGTCGGAAAATCCGGACAGCTTCTCAATCGCATGATCGAATCCATCGACCTGAAGCGAGAAAGCGTCTACATCGCCAACACGATCCCGTGGCGTCCGCCCGGCAACCGTACGCCGACACCGCTTGAGACGGAACTTTGTCGGCCATTCATCGAACGACAGATCGAGCTTGCCTCACCAAAAGTTCTGGTTGCCCTGGGCGGTCCTGCGGGCAAGGCCCTCACCGGCGCGACGGAAGGCATCCTGCGCCTGCGCGGCAACTGGAAAATTCATCGTACGCCCAACGGCCTCGAAATTCCCGTCATGCCGACCCTGCATCCCGCATATCTTCTCAGGACACCGGCACAAAAGCGTTTTGCATGGCGCGATTTTCTGGCTGTGAAGCTGAAATTGGCCGAATTGATGAGTTGAAATCTTTTTAGTTCAGTGGCATCGGCAGGCGACGCAGACGGCACTGTCACCAACATGCCGCAAACTAGTTCTATTTCGCCGCTTGCCAAACCGCCTTTCGGCGACAAGTAGCCCTAAATTCAGTTTCCCCATGGGATTTCACTGTGGAGTTTTTCATGGCTGGCCAGCTCCTGCCCATAGCCGCTTTGCTTGCAAGCACCTTTCTGATGCTGCTCGCCGGTGGCCTTGCGGGTATTCTTCTGCCCCTGCGGGGCGGCATGGAAGGCTGGTCGACCACGACCATCGGCTGGATGGGTACGAGCTATTCCCTCGCCTTCACGATCGGCTGCATTGTAGTACCGCATCTGGTGCGGCGCGTTGGGCATGTGCGCGTATTCTCTTCGCTTGCGACGTTGCTTTCGATGGCGCTGCTTTTCCACGCACTGGTCGTCAATCCTGTCGCATGGATGATCTTCCGTGGCGTTGCGGGCTTTTCGCTCGCAGGCAGCTACATGATTATTGAAAGCTGGCTGAACGAGCGCGTAACCAATGAAACGCGCGGTCGCATCTTTTCGATCTATATGATCATCACCATGCTCGGCCTGCTCTGCGGGCAGTACATCCTGCCGTTCGGCGATGCGGGAACGCAGACGCTCTTCATCATTTGTGCCATCATCTATGCAAGCGCACTGCTTCCAACCGCCCTTTCAAGCGCGCAGTCACCCAATCCGCTGACGCAGGTTTCGCTCGATTTGAAGGGACTTTATCGACGGTCACCTGCTGCGGCTGTTGGCTCGCTGATTGCAGGTATCGTTGCAGGTACCTGGAACTTCCTCGCCGCGATTTACGGTGAGATGAATGGCCTCTCCACCTTCGGCATCGCCACAATGCTTGCCTGCGCCATGATCGGTGGCGCTATCTTCCAGTACCCGCTCGGACGGGGATCGGACTTTGTCGATCGTCGCTATGTCATGGTGATCGCCGGTGTCATCGGCTTTGCCTTGTCGATGGTGATGGTGCTGTTCTACCCCACCTCGCCCTATGCGCTTTACGCGATGATGTTTCTGTTCGGTTCGGTGATTTATCCGATCTACAGCCTCAACGTCGCTCACGCCAATGACTACGCAGATGCCAGCGAATTCGTGAAGGTCTCCGGCGGGTTGCTGATTATTTACGGCGTGGGCAGTGTCATCGGGCCTGCCCTTTCCGGCCCGTTGATGGATATGATTGGCGCATCGGGCTTCTTCGTAACCATGGCCATCGCCTACGGCTTATACGGCCTGCATGCCTTCTGGCGTATCCGCCGCTTCGAGCGCCCGGCGATCAGCGACCAGAAGACCGAGTACAAATTCCATACGCCGGACGGCCAGTCCACGCCGGAGACCATGCAGCTCGATCCCCGTGCAGAAGGCACACCCGGTCAAAGCTGAATTCTATTGCGTCTGCGGTGCGTTGACCTTGTGGGGCGCAATCGAAAGCTTGTGCTCGCGGTAAATGATGAAACCGCCTGCCGCCATGACGATGGCGCTACCGGCCAGCATTTCGAAGGTCGGAATATCGCCGAACAGCAGAAAGCCGATGGCTAGTCCCAGCAGCATCGACGTGTATTCGAAGGGAGCAATCGTCGACATCGGCGCATGGCGATAGCACTCGGTCAGAAGAATCTGGCCGACGCCCCCGGCAAAACCAGCACCGACCAGCATGGCAAGCTGCGACCAGTTCGGCACGATCCAGCCAAAAGGAAAGCTCACCAAGGAGATGACGCTCGCGGATATGGAAAAATAGATCACGATGGTCGAGGTGCGTTCCGTCTGCACGAGGCGGCGTACAAGCATCATCGCCACCGCAGACAAGATAGCCGCACCAAGAGCGGCGAACGCACCCATGGCCTCGTCATGCCCCATGCTACCGCCGGAAAACACTGTCAGCCGCGGCCAGATGATAACCATCACGCCACCAAGCCCGATGAGAACCGCGCTCCAGCGATAAAACCGCACAACTTCATGCAGGATGACCGCACCAAGGATGACGGTAATCAGTGGTGAAGCGTAGTTGATCGCGATTGCTTCGGGCAGCGGTAGCTTGGTGAGAGCGAAAAAGCTCATCGACATGGAACAGACACCCACCAGTCCGCGCCAGAAATGGCTGAAACCGTTCTGGGTGCGGAACACGCCAGAAAGCTGCCCGCGCCACCCCAGATAGAGCAATATAGCGAAGATTGCGAAGAACGACCGGAAGAAGATCAACTGTCCGACAGGCACGCCTTCAGCTGCTTTCAGCAAGGTGGACATGGCGACAAAAACAGCAACGGAAGCGATTTTGAGACCGATGCCGAGCATCGGGTTCGTTTCAAGATGGGCAGCCTCGACAGGCGCGCTCGCATGAGCGTTCACAACGCAATTCCTTAAAACATGAAACGCAGGTTCGCCCAAAGTATTCGAGCGCCTGTTTTCTTATTCCTGTTTGTGACACAGCACCAGTAGCACAAGGTTCAAGCTGAAAATTATTTGGCAAAGCGCCTGTCGTTTGTTTTGTCGCATTATCCGACGCATCGAAGCGGGAATGGAAATCAATCCAGTGAACTGATTTCCCCGCGCTGACGCTTCGCAGTTTTGCTGGAAATGCTCCGGCCACAAAAGGCCAGTTGGTTGTTCTGGAATTGAGTTTCCCTTGGCGGCAATTTTAGGTACCAATCTATCATCGTGAGTTCAATGAGAGTTCAGGGAGAGAGTTTCGCTATGCGTACTGAAACCGGCCAGACATTTCGTCTCGAAGATTACCGTCCGACCCCTTACGCCATACCCGAGACGAAACTGGACTTCTCCCTGGAACCGGAAAAAACCATCGTCCGTGCGACCCTCACGATTGAGCGTCGCGATGGCACTGCAGCTGGTACGCCATTGATTCTCGATGGTGACGAACTGAAACTCGTCAGCATCGCCATCGACGGCAAGCAACTCGCCGACAACAGCTATATCGCAACGCCCGATCAGCTCGAAATCAGCGACCTGCCGGAAGGCAAGCGCTTCACGCTTGAAGTCGTGACGGAAATCAATCCAACCACCAACCGCCAGCTATCCGGCCTCTATCGTTCAAGCGGCGTCTATTGCACGCAGTGCGAGGCAGAAGGTTTCCGCCGCATTACCTATTATTATGATCGCCCGGATGTTCTGTCAGTCTATACCGTACGGGTTGACGCCAACGAACAAGCCGCTCCTATTCTTCTGTCCAACGGCAATCCGGTCGAGAGCGGATCGGTCGAAGGCACGCCGGACCGGCATTTCACCATCTGGCATGATCCGCACCCAAAACCATCCTATCTCTTCGCGCTCGTTGCCGGATCGCTCGGCGTCGTGAAGGATCACTTCACCACGAAGTCAGGAAAACCGGTCGATCTGGCGATCTATGTCGAGCATGGCAAGGAAGGCCGCGCCCTCTACGCGATGGATGCATTGAAACGCTCCATGCGCTGGGACGAAGAAAAGTTCAGCCGCGAATATGATCTCGACGTCTTCAACATCGTTGCCGTTTCCGATTTCAACATGGGCGCGATGGAGAACAAGGGGCTCAACGTCTTCAACGACAAATATGTGCTGGCCGACCCTGAAACCGCTACCGACGTTGACTATGCGGGCATCGAGGCGGTCATCGCACATGAATATTTCCATAACTGGACCGGAAACCGCATCACCTGCCGCGACTGGTTCCAGCTCTGCCTCAAGGAAGGCCTGACGGTCTATCGCGATCACGAATTCTCCGCCGATGAGCGCTCGCGCCCGGTTAAGCGCATCGCCGAAGTGAAAATTCTCAAGGCGCAGCAATTCCCCGAAGATGCCGGACCACTCGCTCATCCCGTGCGCCCGCGCGAATATCGCGAGATCAACAATTTCTATACGGCAACCGTCTATGAAAAAGGTTCGGAAGGCGTGCGCATGATCCGCACGATCATTGGGCCTGAGCTGTTCCGCAAGGGTATGGACCTCTATTTCGAGCGCCATGACGGGGAAGCCGCAACTATCGAGGATTTCATCAAGGTCTTCGCCGATGTTTCCGGTCAGGACTTTTCACAGTTCGCGCTCTGGTACGATCAGGCCGGAACGCCGAAGGTGGAAGCTGCTTTCTCCTACGATGCTGCGAAGGAAACCTTCTCGATTGAACTGGCACAGTCGCTGGGGGCAACGCCCGGACAAACAGTCAAGAAGCCGATGCATATCCCGATAGCTTTCGGCCTTATCGGAACTGACGGCGAGGATATGGTTCCAACATCCGTCGAAGGTGGGGACGTGCGCGGCGACGTTATTCATCTGCATCGTCCGTCCGAAACGATCGTCTTTCATGGCATCAAGGAACGCCCTGTTCCGTCGCTGTTGCGCGGGTTCTCTGCTCCCGTAAACCTGTCGGCGCCCCTATCCGACGATGCTCGCGCATTCCTGGCCCTGAACGACAGCGATCCGGTGGCGCGCTGGCAAGCATTGACCGGAATTTTCAACCAGGTTCTGCTCGAAGGCGCCAAGCGTATTCGCGGCGGTCATGCACCGGCGGTTGACGATAAAATCATCGAACTTGCCGGAAACGTTGCTTCCGACGAAACGCTTGATCCAGCCTTCCGCGCGCTCTGCCTCACGCTGCCGAGCGAAAGCGACATCGCGCGCGAAATGGGCAGCAATGTCGATCCGGATGCGATCCTCGCCAGCCGAAACCACTTCGTGGACGCCATTGCCGCCCGTTATGCTGGCGATTTCACCAAGCTCTACGATGCCCTGAAACAGGACGGCGCCTTCTCGCCAGATGCAGGCGCGGCAGGCAAACGTGCCTTGCGGAACGTGCTGCTCGATTATCTGAGCCGTCACGAGAAAAACCAGAAACGGGCCACCAGCCAGTTCGCCAATGCGGATAATATGACCGACCGCTTCGCGGCATTGGCCGTGCTGGTACACCGCTTTGGTGATACGAACGAGGCAAAGGACGCACTGGCAAGTTTCGAACGCCAGTTCGGCAAGGATGGTCTTGTGATGGACAAGTGGTTCAGCGTGCAGGCGAGCCGTCCCGGCGACGAAGCCTTGCAGGCCGTGCGCGATCTTACGAAACACGCCCTCTTCTCGCTCGACAATCCAAACCGCGTCCGCTCGGTGATTGGTTCGTTCTCCGCATCCAATCCAACCGGCTTCAACCGCAAGGATGGTGCAGCCTACGAGTTCTTTGCAGATACGATCCTGTCCATCGATCCGGAAAATCCACAGCTTGCCGCACGGCTTCTGACGGCGCTTCGCTCCTGGCGTTCGCTCGAAGATACACGCCGCGAACATGCAAGGGCAGCGCTGGCGCGTATTTCGGGCGCGGGCAAACTGTCTACCGACCTGCGCGATATCGTGGACCGCACTCTCGCCTGATTCGCGACCTATCCTGATCGACTTGATGATTTGCTCGCTCCGACTGCTTAACCGGCAATCGGAACGAGCCTTTTCATGCTGATGAACGCAGAGGCGGTGGACAGTCAGCTTTCGTGAGTCTTTTCATGCCTTTAGGCGAATCAGATGCAATATCGATTCCACTTAAGAGCTTGAGATTCATGAATAAATCGGCTGATGAAAACCCCGATTTTTACGCCTCGTTAACGAATTCGCTGGACAGCGCGAATCACTTTTGATTCATTGATGACATTCGGAGGTGGCGTATTCCGAATCACTTCACTCGCAGGGAATTCACGAGGGACCATTATATGGCGAGCACCGACGCGTATGGCGCGCCGGCGGGGACGCATTGCGAATCCGGTCGGAAAAGAAGGAAAGGCAAGCTTTCGGGCCATGTCAGTCTTCTTGCTGGTCCGGCCTATGGCAAGTTCATCTCAATCGAGCCTATCCTGCGACGCCTCGTTCCAGCGCTCATCATTATCTTTCTGATTATTCTCGGCGTAGCGCGCGTCTTTTCGATGCTGGCGTGGCGGGAAGATATCGAGCAACAGCATAAGGCATTTCTGTCGGCTGCAACCGCCAATCTTGCACAGATGATCGAACGTGTTGCTAACGGCACCGACGCGGGCGCACAGATCGCCGCGAAGGATATTCAGGACACAATAGCCGAGTTTCGTTCGCGTGGCCTGTCCTCGTCCGGCATGACGCTTGCCGTCATCGACCCGCAATCCTCCGTGGTCGCAATATCCGGCCCGATATCCGATCTGTCCGGCAAGCCGGTCGATACGATCCTTACCGAAGCGCAGCCGCTATTCCTGTTTGCAGAACGTGCAGGCGTGCTGAAAGTCATGCTGCAAGGTGAACCGGCTTTCGGCGCCTTGTCCAAGCCGATGACCCTGCCCTATTCCGTTATCGCCGTCGAACCGGAAAGCACGATCTTTGCGGAATGGCGCCGGGCAGTGTCGCTCAATGTGACGCTCTTCGCAGGCACAACCGGCGTGATGTTCGCCATCCTTTACGCCTATTTCAGCCAAGCGGCGCGAGCTCGCGAGGCCGACGACCTTTCCGGCCAGATCCAGCGCCGTATCGATCTGGCGCTGGGGCGCGGTCGCTGCGGCCTGTGGGATTGGGACATGGCACGCGGTCGCATTTACTGGTCGCGCTCCATGTATGAGATGCTGGGCTACGAAGCGCAGGATGCAGTTCTGCCTTTCGGCGATGTGGCTGCAATCATCAACACGGAAGATGGCGATCTCTATTCCATCGCCGAACAGGCTGCCGCAGGCGATATCTCGCACGTTGACCGCGTCTTCCGCATGCGCCATGCCGATGGTTCATGGGTGTGGATGCGCGTTCGCGCCGAAATCGCCAGCGAAGGCGATCTTCATCTGGTCGGCATTGCTTTCGACGTCAGCGAACAGCACCGCTTTGCGCAACAGACGGCCGAAGCCGACATGCGCATCCGCGAAGCCATCGAGAACATTTCTGAGGCCTTCATCCTGTGGGATTCCAACAATCGCCTCGTCATGGCGAATTCCAAGTTCAGTGAATATGCTGGCCTTCCCGTCTGGACGCTGAAACCCGGCGTGCCGCGCAACGAGGTCGATGCCCATACGCGCCCGTTCACCTTCGAGCGCCGCATGGCCAATGAACACAATCGCGCCGGTGGCCAGACCTTCGAACGTCAGCTCAGCGACGGACGCTGGCTTCAGGTCAACGAACGCCGCACGCAAGATGGCGGGCTTGTTTCCATCGGCACCGACATTACCCAGCTCAAGCTGCATCAGGAACGTCTGGTCGACAGCGAACGCCGCCTGATGGCGACTATTCACGACCTGTCGATTGCGCGCAAAGGCGAACGGGACCGCGTGCGTGAGCTGTCCGAACTTGCCCGCAAATACGGTCAGGAAAAGGAACGCGCCGAGGCTGCGAACCGTGCCAAGTCAGAATTCCTCGCCAATATGTCCCATGAGCTGCGTACGCCGCTCAACGCGATCATCGGTTTCTCGGAAATGATTCAGGCAGGCACATTCGGTCCGCTCGGTTCCGACCGCTATGAGGAGTATATCAACGACATCCATACGAGCGGCAACTTCCTGCTCAACGTCATCAATGATATTCTCGACATGTCGAAGATCGAGGCCGGCCATTTCTCGCTGGACCGTGAGCAGATCGATCTCTGCCCGCTCATAAATGAAACGGTACGTATGATTTCGCTGCAGGCGGATGAGAAGAATATTGCGGTCAATACGCGCATTGAAGAAGCAATGCAGCTCTATGCCGACCGGCGCGCGATCAAGCAGGTGCTGATCAACCTTCTCTCCAATGCGGTGAAGTTCACATCCTATGGCGGACAGATCACGGTGCGGGCACGCAAGACCGGCTCGGCTCTTTTCATGACGATTCAGGATACCGGCGTCGGCATCCCGAAATCGGCAATCAAGAAGATCGGCCAGCCCTTCGAGCAGGTGGAAAACCAGTTCACCAAGACCCATACCGGTTCCGGTCTCGGACTTGCCATCACCCGTTCACTTGCCGAGCTTCACGGCGGCTGGCTTCGCATTCGCTCGACCGAAGGCGTTGGCACCGTGGTTTCGGTCTGCATCCCTGATCGCAAGCGCGGTCACGTTGGGCATGGTGCGGAAATCCACGCGGCCTGATTAGAGCTGTTCCAGTTAAAACGGAGTCGCCGGAACTGCTCTAAATATTCAAAAGCTTCTCGAAACTTGTCCGCACTTCAACGGCGACTTCCGCCAGGTGATGCTCGACACGTTTTATATCGGGCATGTCAGCCGCACGGCATAGCAGGTCGATCATGCCAGGTATGAATTCTTCACGCTTGGCATCGCCTCCAAGACACAGACGGATCGTCTGGCTCAGATTGGTATAAAGGCGATGGGCGCCGACAAGATTATCGGCAAGCGCCGGATCAGCAAAGGACGGGTCGAGGGCTGACAGGATTTCTTCTGTACCCAAGGGACGCGGCTTCCGGTCGAGTTTGTTGGCCAGCACGGCAAACTGAGCGATGAATTCCAGATCGACAATGCCACCGGGCTTCAGCTTGAAATCCCAATCATCGGCAGGTGGCTTTTCCTGATAGATGAGGTCGCGCATCTCGCGCACATCCTTGGCAATCTTCTTCACATCGCGAGGGGCGACAAGAACCTCGTCAATCTCGCTTCTGATGTGATCCATAAAGGCCTCGTCGCCATGGATCGGGCGCGCGCGTGTCAGGGCCATATGTTCCCATGTCCATGCTTCGCTGCGCTGATATTTGCCAAAGGATTCGATATGGGTCGCAACCGGCCCCTTGTTGCCGGAAGGGCGCAGCCGCATATCGACTTCGTAGAGCACGCCTTCCGCCGTTGGCGCGGAAAGTGCCGCAATGAGCCGCTGGGTCAAGCGGATATAATATTGCGAGGGAGCCAGTGGCTTTTCGCCATCGGATTCGTCCGTCTCCTTGTCGTGATCGTAAAGCAAGATCAGATCCACATCGGAACCCGCAGTGAGTTCACGACTGCCGAGCTTGCCCATAGCCAGAAGAGCCACCTTGGCGCCCTTAACCTTGCCGTGGCGTCGCTCCAGTTCGGCTTCGACAACCTCGAATGCCCTACCGATCATCAGTTCGGCCAGATCGGAAAATGCGCGACCAGCGCGAACTCCGTCAATGGCGCTCGTCAGCAAGCGGATACCGATCAGGAAGCGATGCTCGGCAGCGAAGATGCGCAGCCGGTCCAGCACTTCCTCATAATCGGTCGCAGGTCCCAGAAACACGCGAAGGCGTTCTTCCAGATAGGCGCGTGTCGGCATTTCCGAGAAAATCGCCGGATCAAGCAAACCGTCAAAAACATGCGGGTTACGGGTGATGATTTCAGCAAGCCGAGGTGCGGCGCTCATGATCATAACCAGAAGGTTCAGGAGACGGGGATTGGATTGCAACAGGCTGAACAGCTGGATGCCCGCGGGCAAGCCCTTTAGAAACCCATCGAAACGCAAGAGCGCTTCATCCGCACGCTTGGTTTCGGCAAAGGCTTTGAGCAGAGCGGGCGTAAGCTCGGTCAGACGCTCGCGCGCTTCTGCCGATTGTGTGGCACGATAACGCCCGAAGTGCCACGTGCGGATCACGCGACACATATCGCTCGGGCGTTCATAGCCCATGGATACGAGCGTCTCCAGCGTGCCCGGATCATCCACATCGCCGGTAAAGACCAGATTGCCGGATGAGCTTCCAAGTTCGGGAGCCTGCTCGAACAGGGCCGCATAGTGCCTTTCAACGACCTTGAGCGCATCGAGAAAAACATCGGAAAAGGCCGCCGGATCGGCATAACCCATCATATGGGCGACACGCGCAAAGCCCTCATCGTCTTCCGGCACAATATGCGTCTGCTCATCGGCAATCATCTGGATGCGATGCTCGACGTCACGAAGAAAATAATATTCCTTTGCCAAGGCATCGCGCGCCTTCTCAGTGATCCAGCCCTGCTCCGCCAGTCGTGCGAGCATCGGCACCGTCTGGTTGCCGCGCAATTCGGGAAATCGTCCGCCAGCGATGAGCTGCTGCGTCTGAACGAAGAATTCGATTTCGCGGATGCCGCCGCGTCCGAGCTTCACATTATGCCCGCGCACGGCAATATCGCCGTGGCCCTTGTGGGCGTGAATCTGGCGCTTGATCGAGTGCACGTCTGCAATGGCAGCATAGTCGAGATACTTGCGCCAAACATAGGGGGAGAGCTCCGCCAGCACCTGCTTCCCGGATTCGCGGTCCCCCGCAACGGGACGGGCCTTGATCATGGCTGCCCGTTCCCAGTTCTGGCCGCGCCCTTCGTAATAATGAAGTGCTGCACCGACAGGAATGGCGAGCGGCGTGGAACCGGGGTCGGGACGCAGGCGAAGATCGACCCGGAAGACATAGCCATCGCCGGTACGGTCCTGCAGGATGCGGACAAGGCGGCGCGTCAGCCGTGAAAAAGTTTCGACGCATTCATACGGATCACCGATAGCCGGTCTGGTTTCATCGATGAAGACGATCAGATCAATATCGGACGAGTAATTGAGTTCCCGCGCGCCGAACTTGCCCATGCCGAGAACAATCCAGCCACTGTCCTTGTCGGGCTGGTTTCGGTCAGGAAGTTTGATCTTGCCCGCACTATCAGCGTCAAGCAGCAGAAACCGGATGGCAGCGCCGGTGCAGGCCTCGGCCAGATCGGTGAGCCAGCCTGTCGTTGCTTCCGTATTGAAAATGCCAGCGAGATCACAAAGTGCGATCAGGACATGCGCCTCGCGTTTCAAAACGCGCAGGCTGGTCATGAGGGAGGCTTCCGTCACGTCCGCGCTCGCAGCACTGGCGGAGATTTCCGCCAGAATATCCTGTAGTGCAGCCTCCGGCGCTTTGGCGACGATGCGATCAAGAATACGCGGATGACGGATCAGCGCTTCGCGAATGAATGGAGAAAGATCGAGAACGGCGGAGAAAAAACTTTCAGCTTCTGCCTTTTTTAACAAGGCTACGACACCTGTAAGTCCCTCTTCTCCGGCGCGCACCGCAAGGTCGGCCAGAAAGGTTTCCGCCCTTGGGGGATCAAGCGGCGTCAAAGCACGAATCTCTCTCTCGAAGAATAGTGCCGTTGCGTTTTCTGCCGCCATGATCCCCTCTTAAGTCACGCCATTATTCGACCTTGTCCGATGGCAACGGGAACTCCAGCACGGCGCGCAGGCCCGGATCATTGCCTTCAAGACGAAGTGCGCCACCGTGCAATTTCATCACAGCCTTGGCAAGACTTAAACCGAGTCCCGAGCCGGGCTGTGTGCGGCTTTCCTCAAGACGGACAAAACGTTCCGTTGCCTGTTCGCGTTTTTCTTCAGGAATACCGGGACCGTTATCGGCAACGATGATGCGGACCCAGTTCGGATCACGTTCCATCGAAAGACTCACGGTCGCGGTCCGCTCATCGCCACCGGCATATTTAATTGCATTGTCCACGAGATTGGAAATCGTCTGCCCGACCAGTTCGCGATTGATATGAAGCGCAACTTCATCGAGATCGCCAAGTGTCAGGTTCACGCCCACGTCCTCGGCAACGGGCTCATACATTTCGGCCACGTCGCGAAGGATCGGCGCTACCGGCATATTCTCCAGACTTTCGGACGAATAACCTGCTTCAAGACGCGAAATCATCAGGATCGCGTTGAAGGTCCGGATCAGTTGATCCGACTCGCCAATGATATCTTCAAGCGCTTCACGATATTCAGGCCCCGCCTTCTTGCCGGAAAGAGCTTCTTCCGCGCGGTTACGCAGACGCGTCAGCGGCGTTTTAAGATCATGTGCGATATTATCGGAGACCTGTTTCAGCCCCTCGTTCAGTTCCAGAATTTTGCCGAGCATGACATTGAGATTGCTTGACAGGCGATCGAACTCGTCACCAGAACCATTGACCGGAAGCCTCCCTGTCAAATCGCCATCCATAATGCGCTGCGACGCCCGCGAAACCTCATCAATGCGCTTCAATGCACGGCGCCCGACTACCAGCCAGATCAAGAGCGCGCCAACACCCATGATGCCCAGCGCCAGCATCAGCGACTGGCGAATAACATCGCGGAACCGTTCTGGTTCACCCAGATCGCGACCGACCAGAAGCCGCATGCCGTTCGGCAAGGCAATCACGACTGCAATGGCGCGATGTTCCGTTTCTGTTCCCTGCTCGCCATAGCGCCGATATTTGAACCCGCGCTCGATAACGCCATCGGTGTCCAGAACACCGGGTTCTACGCTTTCAACATTGCCTGCAAGGATGCGGCCCGTCGGGTCGGCCACCAGATAGAGGTAAGCACCTGGCTGGCGTGAACGATAGTCGATTGTGCGCACGAGCTGCGGGATGCCGCCTCGCGCATAGCTTTTGCCGATGCTGCCGACTTCTTCGCCCAGCGACTGCTGGGTCTGCGCTGCCAGCATGGAGGCCGATAAATTGGTCATGTAGAAAACCAACGCTATCGCACCCACGATGAAGAGCAGCAGATAGAGCGTTGATAGTCGAACAGCGGTTGTGCGCATGAGCGCTGAGAAGCGGCTCATCAATCCACCTTGGCGGCTGCAGATTGTTTCGCTCGCCCTGCCTTCAACATGTAACCGGCGCCACGCACAGTATGAAGCAGTGGACCGTCAAAGCCCTTCTCGATTTTCGAACGCAGCCGCGAGATATGCACGTCGATCACATTGGTCTGCGGATCGAAGTGATAATCCCAGACGTTTTCAAGCAACATCGTGCGCGTGACGACCTGTCCGGCATGGCGCATCAGATATTCGAGAAGACGAAACTCGCGGGGCTGAAGCGTGATATCTACATCCTGACGGCGCGCAGTATGCGCAAGCCGGTCAAGCTCCAGATCACCGACGCGGTAGATCGTGTCCGCCTCACGCGGGCTGGAACGACGCTGCAGGACCTCGACGCGAGCCAACAGTTCGGAAAATGCATAGGGTTTGGTCAGGTAGTCGTCACCACCGGCGCGCAAGCCCGTGACGCGGTCATCCACTTCGCCGAGCGCGGAAAGGATCAGGACCGGGGTTTCCATACCCCTGGCGCGCAGACCAGCCACGACGGACAAGCCATCGCGCTTTGGCAGCATACGGTCGACTACGAGGACATCGTAGCTTCCATTCTCGGCCAGCGTATAGCCGGTTTCGCCGTCTCCGGCGATATCGGCGGAATGTCCGGCCTCGGTGAAGGCCTTCTCCAGATAGCGGGCCGCTTCGCGGTCATCTTCAATAACGAGAATCTTCATGGCGCTACTTATAATACCGTTTGATGATAAGGCGATGCCAGGCGGAGAACCGCCTGGCATCGAATTGCTCAGAGCCTTAAGGGGCTGCCGGTCATCATCCCTGATCGATCGGCAGGGCCACAAAGCGGCTCTGATCGTTGCTCTGCAATTGCAGCAGCACTGCCTTGCGACCCGACTTGGCGGCTTCGCTGATGGCGTTGTTGATATCCTTGGCGCTCTTCACCGTCTGGTTATTGACGCTCATGATGATATCGCCGGAACGGATACCGCGATCGGAGGCATCGCTGTCGGGATCGACATCGGTTACCACTACGCCGTTACCGTCTTCGGACGGGGTCACGGTCAGGCCATAGGAGTCGAGGGTCTCGTTCTGACCACCGCCATTGTCGCCCAAGGCGCTGGCTGCCTTGCCGAGATCGCCCGGCATCGCTTCAATGGTGATATCGACTTCCTCGGCCTTGTTCTTGCGCCAGACGGTGAGTGCCGCCTTTTCGCCAGGAACAATGCCAGCAACCTTGCGTGCCAGATCGCGCGGATCCTGCACGGTTTCGCCATTGACAGCCGTGATCACATCACCGGACTGGATGCCCGCCTTGGCAGCAGGACCGTCCTTCTGCGGCGACGCAACGATTGCACCCTTCTCTTCGGCAAGGCCGAGCGAAGCAGCAATATCCTTCGTCACCGGCTGAATCTGAACACCGATCCAGCCACGTTCCACCGAGCCCTTCTTGATGAGCTGGTCAACAACCTGCTTCGCGGTCGAGGCTGGGATTGCAAAGGCAATGCCCACGCTGCCGCCCGAAGGCGAGAAGATGGCGGTGTTGATGCCGATCACCTGACCAGACAGGTTGAAGGCCGGACCACCGGAATTACCCTTGTTCACAGCCGCGTCGATCTGGATGAAGTCATCGTAAGGACCGGCGCCGATATCACGGCCACGAGCCGATACAATACCCGACGTCACCGTGCCGCCAAGGCCGAACGGGTTGCCGACAGCCACGACCCAGTCGCCGACGCGAATCTTGTTGTCATCGCCAAATGCAACATAGGTGAACTTCTGCTTCGGATCGTTGACCTTCAGCACGGCCAGATCTGTGCGCGGATCGGTGCCGATCAGCTTCGCGTCAAGTTCCGTGCCGTCATCCATGACAACGCTATATGCATCGCCATCGGAAACGACGTGATTGTTGGTTACGACATAGCCGTCTTCGGAAATGAAGAAGCCGGAACCCTGAGCGACCGGACGTTCATGACCGGGGCGCGGGCCACGCTTGCCGGGGCCGCGGCGATCCGGACGAGCGTCGGGACGTGCATCGCCACGCGGGTCCATGCCGAAATCACGGAAGAAGCGCTTCAGCGGATGATCGTCCGGAAGCTGATCAAACCCGGGAGGGCCCGAGAACTGGCCACTGCCACCGCGATCAGCAGTTTGCTGCACGTCCTTCTTTACACGAACGCTGACGACAGCCGGACGAACCTTCTCAACAAGATCGGCAAAACCCGCAGCCTGCGGTGGTGGCGTTACCTGCACGGCTTCCGCGCGGGCGTCATTGAGCGCACCGAGCGGGCCGGTCGCGACAAAACCACCGGCGAGAACAGCCGATAGTGCAATCGCGGCAACGCCTTTGCGATAGTTGGAAATCCTGGCTCTGGACATTTATTTCTCCTTACGAGCAGCAATCCGGCCGTCCCTGATCCTTCAGGAAACGTGGACCTGTGAAACCTTTATAGAGCGTAAGATAGTCAGGGCTACCTTACCGCTCCGTTTCCACAACATGAAAGTTTCGTAAGGTTACGAATAACAACCGCAGGCGACCAGCGCTTATTTTCCGTCCAGCAGACGCGCGAGTTCCACCTTTTCGCTTTCGGTGAGCGGTTTAGGCGCTTCGCCTGCCTGTTTGCGTCCGCGAAAGGCAACAACCAGCGCGACCGCACCGATCAGAAGCACGGCGACAGGAAAGCCCCACAGAAGCACTGTGCGCGCATTGAGACGCGGCTTCAGAAGCACGAATTCGCCGTAACGGTCGACGATGAAATCCATGACCTGTTCGTCGCTATCGCCTTCTTTCAGCCGGTCACGGACGAGAACGCGAAGATCGCGGGCAAGCTCGGCATTGGAATCGTCGATGGATTCGTTCTGGCAGACCATGCAGCGCAGTTCGCCGGAAATGGTTCGGGCGCGCTTTTCAAGCGCCGGATCGGACAGGACTTCATCCGGATTGACTGCGAACGCCGCCGTCCCTTGAATAGCCAGAGCAGCACCGAGCAGGAGCGCCGCAAATGCCGAGTGCTTTCTCATGCTGTGGCCTCCGCTTCTTTCGACGCGGACTTGCGACTGCGCGAAGGTGCGCCAACCCGCAGGCGACGATCTGCAAGGGAAAACAGCGCACCCACCATCATCACGAGAGCGCCATACCAGATGAGTGTCACGTCAGGCTTCCACCAGATGCGAACGACGGCTGATCCATCGCCCGGTTCATCGCCAAGCGCGACATAGACCTGACTGAACCACAGGGTTTTGATGCCCGATTCAGTTGTTGGCATCTGGCGTGCTGGGAAAAAGCGCTTGGACGGCTCAATCTGCCCGAGACTGCGCGAGCTGGAATCGAGCAGCGTGAAAGTGCCCCGGTTTTCGGTGAAATTCGAACCGGTCAGCGGGCGCAGGCCGTCGAAGCGAAGTGTGTAATTCTGCACCTTGGCCGTGTCGCCCGGACGCATGATCAACACATTCTCAGTGCCAAACGTGGTCACGCTCACAATGCCGAGCAGCGTTACGCCAAGCCCGATATGGGCGAGCGCCGTGCCAAAGACCGAACGTGGCAAACCCTTGAAGCGCGCAACTGCCTTGCCAGCGGATACCTTGCCGATGCCAGACTTGAGAACAAGATCCGTCAGGCTGCCGAAAATCAGCCATACGGCAAGCCCGATACCGCAGGCAGCGAGAACCGATTTCGCCGATGTGCTCCACAGAACGATCGCCGCAGCCAGAAGCGAGAGCGCGAAAGCTGTCATCAGCCGCTGCGACACGCCGTAAAGATCACCGCGTTTCCAGGCGAGCAGCGGGCCGAAGGGAACCGCAAAAAGAAGCGGGATCATCAGCGGACCGAACGTCATGTTGAAGAACGGTGCGCCGACGGAAATCTTGTCGCCGGTCATCACTTCCAGCAGCAGCGGGTAGAGCGTACCGATCAGCACAGTTGCGGCAGCGGTCGTCAGAAACAGATTGTTGAAGACGAGCGCGCCTTCGCGCGAAATCGGGTGGAAAATGCCGCCTGCCGTCAGGCTCTGCACGCGAAATGCGAAAAGCGACAGCGATCCGCCAATGAAAATTGCAAGGATCGCCAGAATGAAAAGACCGCGCCCCGGATCGGTGGCGAAGCTGTGAACCGAGGTCAGAACACCGGAGCGGACAAGGAATGTACCAAGCAGCGACAGCGAGAAAGTGAGGATCGCAAGCAGCACGGTCCAGATTTTCAGCGCCGAGCGTTTTTCCATCACGAGAGCCGAATGAAGCAATGCGGTGCCGACCAGCCACGGCATGAACGAAGCGTTTTCGACCGGGTCCCAGAACCACCAGCCGCCCCAGCCAAGCTCGTAATAGGCCCAGTAAGAACCCATGGCGATGCCACCAGTCAGGAACATCCAGGCCACGAGGGCCCACGGACGTACCCAGCGCGCCCATGCAGCATCGAGACGCCCCTCGAGCAGTGCCGCTACGGCAAAGGAAAAGCATACCGAAAAACCGACATAGCCGAGATAGAGCAGCGGCGGATGGATCGCGAGACCGATATCCTGAAGGATCGGATTGAGATCGCCGCCCTCCATCGGAGCCGGAAAAATGCGGGTGAACGGGTTCGAGGTGAACACAATGAATGCCAGAAATGCGACACCGATCCAGCCCTGCACGGCAAGGACATTGGCGCGCAATGTTTCAGGCAGATTGCCAGAAAATGCAGCGACCAGCGCACTGAAAAAGGTGAGAATGAACACCCACAGCAGCATTGAGCCTTCGTGATTGCCCCAGACGCCCGTGATTTTGTAGAGGAGCGGCTTTTGCGAATGCGAGTTCTCAACCACGTTCAGGACCGAGAAATCCGACACGACATAGGCATGGACAAGCACCGCCGATGCAAGGCAGATCAACGCGAAGACTGCAATTGCCGTCGGCGCCGCGACTGACATGAGCTGCGTATCCCGGCGATGCGCACCAACCACCGGCACGATCGATTGGACAATCGACAGGGCCAGTGCCAGAACCAGAGCGAAATGGCCGATCTCGACACTCATCTGCAGTCTCCATCAAGCATTTCGTATCGGACCACCGGTCCGATACGAAATGCCCTAGTTTTTATTTGCCTTCCCAGACGCCCTTTTCCTTCAGGCTGTCGGCAAGGTCCTTGGGAACGTAATTCTCATCGTGCTTCGCCAGCACATTATCGGCGCGGAACACGCCATCGTCTCCGAAGCGCCCTTCGGCGACAACGCCCTGCCCTTCGCGGAAGAGATCAGGCGGAATACCCTCGAACACGACCTTCACGGTCTTGATCGTATCGGTCACTGTAAAGCGCAGCTCGCTGCCCTCGCGGCTGACGGACCCTTCCTCGACGAGGCCACCGAGACGGAACCGCGAGCCGGAGGCCATATCCTGTTCCGTCAGGTCGGCAGGTGTACGGAAGAAGCGAATGTCCTGACTAAAGGCCATCAGCATCAATCCAACCGCTACGGCCAGAACCGCCAGTGCGCCGCCGATCAGGAACAGGCGCTTGCGCTTTCTTTGGCTGACGGTTCGGGCAAAATTACCCGCCGGTTTGGCACCACGTGCGTTGTCTTCTGCGGTCGCGCTCATTTTTGTGCGTTCCCTGTCTCCAGTCCAAGACCGGCTGCGAAACTCTGCAAGTTCGTCCGGCTTTCGCCCTGAAGGGCTGTCATGCCGCGATTGAGAGCGTCCAGCGCTGCATCGCGACGGTTGAGGATCATATAGGAGCGCACGAGACGCTTCCAGCCTTCGACATCCCCACTATTCTGGCGAAGACTTTCATCAAGACGTTGAACCATGCCTTCGATCATCGCCTGCCGGTCCTCCGGGCTGAGCGACGAAGCGGCATCGACATCATCCGCTGTCGGCCCTTTCGGCTGCTGTTCACCGTTGGAAGCAGGGTTACGAAGCCGGGCGATAGCCTGTTCGATCTGACCGCGCCACGGCGCATCGGCCGGCGCCTTGTCGAGGAACGCCTGCAGGCGATTGGCGGCTATATCCATACGACCGTCCTGCATCTCGCCCTGTGCGAGGTAGAACTGCGGGCGAACATCATTCGGTTCGAGATCGGCAGCTTTCTTGAAAAAGCCTTCAGCCTCGGCGGTCACGGTGCCGCCCGAAGCGGTTGCCAGTGCTTCACCCAATCCCAAAACGCGTGGGAAATTCTCACCGGCGATGCGAATGGAGCTGCGATAGGCATTGACGGCATCAGCGGCGCGACCAAGCCGCAGATAGATCGGCGCCAGCACGTCCCATCCACGCACATCGCCCGGATTTTGCGCCAGATGCGCTTCGGCACGCGCTACCAGTTCATCGACAGAGCCGCGATCCGCACTGGCCGAAAGCCGTTCGGCGAGCGGCATGGAAGGCATGTCAGGTTTGCCGAAAAGCGGATAGATGCCCCAGGCGATCAGCGGCACTGCAAGCACGGCGATGAAAGCCAGCATCCGGCCCGGCACTGCCTTGCCCGCGGCTTCCGCAGCTTCCTTGCCGGACTTTTCAGCATTCAAAATGCGACGCGAGATTTCGATGCGTGCCTGTTCGGCGCTCTGCGGGTCGATCATGCCGCGTGCAGCGTCGGCTTCGACCTCGCGCAACTGATCCCGATAGACCTCAAGATCGTTCTTTTCAGCGGGCAAGAATGCCTGCTTGCGCCGCGTGAGAGGCAACAAAACAGCCAGAGTGGCTGCCAATGTCAGTAATGCTGCAATAAGCCAGAATCCCATGGCTACGACTTAAGCGCAGCCAAGGGAAAAACCAACTACTACCTGCAGTAAGTTGCTACCTAGGGCAATTCGCCGCAAAGGTAGGACGCGAGAGTTAGGTCAGAGGAGTCCAGCTGCCGTCTGGATTGCGACATGCTGTTCCACGGGAAGTCTGCTGCGACCCGCCGATGTTGAAGCTGTGCGAATACTGGCGGCAATTCTGAGAGCCGACCTGATAAGGCTGCGCCGCCGTCACGTCGCCGGAATTCGACCCGCTCCCGCTCCAGGATACGGCCTTGCCTGCCGGTGAATATTCAAGCGCACGATATTCAGCCTCAAGGGCCTTCTTGCGGTCGGCTGCGTTCAGCTGATTTGCGGCGCTGCCAAGGAGACCGTTTCCAAGAGACGTCAACAGGCTGGTTTC
Organism: Ochrobactrum sp. XJ1; assembly: GCF_024701725.1. Lineage (NCBI taxonomy): Bacteria > Pseudomonadati > Pseudomonadota > Alphaproteobacteria > Hyphomicrobiales > Brucellaceae > Ochrobactrum > Ochrobactrum sp. XJ1. The sequence continues at coordinate 61,972 of NZ_VDGD01000003.1, read as the reverse complement.
GGGCTTCTGTTCCGTAGAACCACCGCCCAGCGAAGCAAGACCAGTGCCCTTGCCGGTCGTGCCACAGGCTGACAATGCGAGCGCCACGGCAAGCATCATCGAAGCGACTGAAACTGGGTGAGAAAACCTGGATACCATCATCATAACAACCGGCCTTCATGAACAATTAGCATGCACACTATATCGGCATGTGACTTTTTCAGTTTATCTTCTAGTTGGCTTTCGACCAAAAACAACCTTCAATCTTCCGTCAGCGGCAACACGACCCGAACACCCAATCCACCAAACGCACTCTTGCCCAGATGCAGGCTGCCGCCATATTCGCGAACGGTATCCTGCACGATTGCCAGCCCAAGCCCCGTTCCCGGTTTTGTTTCATCGACGCGGCTGCCGCGCTTCAGCGCTGCCTCGATATTGTCTGATGCCAGACCTGGACCGTCATCTTCTATCAGGACTTCAAACTGCCGTTGCTCCCCAGAAATAGGGGCAAGCCCGATATTGATACGTTTGCGGCCCCATTTGCCCGCATTCTCCAGCAGATTCCCGACGATCTCTTCCAGATCTTCCCTTTCGCCAGCAAAGACCGCATTGGGCAGTTCATTCCTGAAGTTAACGCTGAAAGCCGGATTGAGTTTCGCCGTGACGCGCTGCATGCGTTCGAGAACCGGCGTCACAGGTGTACGGAACACCACACTGTCACGCTGCGCGGCAATGCGCGCGCGCTGCAGATAGTGCTGTATCTGCACCTGCATCGCCTCGCTCTGTTCCTGAACAATGCGTCCATGTTCACCACCCATGCTCCGTGCTTCATTGACCAGCACGGAAAGCGGAGTTTTGAGAGAATGGGCGAGATTGCCGACCTGCGTTCGCGACCGTTCGACAATACGGCGATTGTTTTCGATCAGCGCATTCATTTCACTGGCGAGCGGCGCAATTTCGACAGGCAGCGACGCATCGAGCTTGGACGAACGTCCCTCGCGAATATCGGCCAGCGTTTGACGCACCTTGTCGAGCGGACGCAGGCCGAACAGGATCACAGCGGCATTGATGAGGATACTGCCGATGCCGAAAATCGCCAGATAGGTCGCGAGGCTGGTTCTGAAATCGGATATCTCCTTCAGAACCTCGCTGAGATTGCCCATGACACGAAAACGCGCAACGCGATTGGCAGTATCCAGAACCACTTCGGTTTCAACGATGAAGAGCTCCTCGCCGTTGAGGCCGGGCAAGGTGTAGCTACGCATGAAGGAACTGTCGAAGGGTGCCTGCGAGACCGGCATTTCCGGTACGATGCGCCCTATCAGCGATGGCGATTGCAATTTTCCGGTCAGGTTCGGCGTGACGGGATCGACGGACCAGTACCAACCGGAGAGCGGGCTGGAATAGCGTAATTCGCCCAGTTCCGGGCGCCCCTGCAAGGAGCCCTCGCCCGACGTGCTGACGGCACCGACCAGACTGAACAGGTGGGCGGTCAACAGGCGTTCAAAATTGCTGCGCGCAGCTTCGCCATAAAGTGAGCCGATGAAAGTCGCCACCACCACAAGTGCCACGATGACCCAGATCGTCGAAAGAGTAACGACGCGGACTGCGAGCGAACGTAGCGGAGGAAAGACGCTAAGAAGCTTCAGCTGTCATCGCCTTTCGTTTCGTCCCCGCCCTCTTCAGAGCGGATGCGATAGCCCATGCCGCGCACGGTCTCGATCAGGTCGACACCCATTTTCTTGCGCAAGCGACCGACAAAGACTTCAATCGTATTGGAATCGCGGTCAAAATCCTGATCGTAGAGATGTTCGACCAGTTCAGTACGCGAGACCACCTCATCCATATGGTGCATCAGATAGGACAGAAGCCGATATTCGTGCGAGGTAAGCTTGAGCGCAACGCCGTTGACACTTGCCTTCGACGTTTTCGTATCAAGATAGAGCGGCCCGCAGACGAGTTCCGACGAAGCATGTCCCGCAGCGCGGCGGATCAGCGCGCGCAACCGCGCAAGCACTTCCTCGATATGAAAGGGCTTGGCCACATAATCGTCGGCTCCGGCGTCAATACCGGCAACCTTGTCGCTCCAGCGATCGCGGGCCGTAAGCATGAGAACAGGCATTGTACGCCCGCTGCGCCGCCAACGCTCCACGACGCTGATGCCATCCATACGTGGCAGGCCGATGTCGAGCACCACAGCATCATAGGGCTCCGTATCGCCGAGATAATGCCCTTCCTCGCCGTCATAGGCACGGTCGACCACATAACCGGCAGCAGCCATTGCTTCGGAAAGCTGCCGGTTCAGGTCCTTGTCGTCTTCAACGATCAGGATACGCAAGCGGACATTCTCCCTCAATCTACGAAAAACAGCGGCAAAAGCTGTAGTTATTGAGCGGGAACAGCCACTTCAACGCGGCGTGGACGCTCGCCATCGCGGCCTGGCACAAGCACCACGACCACGCACATGGGACGCCCGTTCTGAGTCGTGGCGGTGGCCTTGGCAAGCTGACCGCCCTGCTGGGCAGCCACCTGTTCGCCGACCGCCGCACAATCTCCGGCGGCAGCGACAATGAGATTGGATTTCTGCGGCGCAGTCATCGGCAAGGCACCGGCATCGACCGGCAGCAAGCCAATACTAACCGCTAGAAGCGCGAAAACTTTGAGTGCAGAATTTTGTTTCATCATGCCGCCTTATATAGCGCCCCACAGCTGAACGATGCATGAACAACCATTCCTCTTCCGGGCCCAAAGGAAAATTCAGCCCCTGACTATCACGCTTTGTGAAATTATGAAATGCGTGAAGTGCCTTCTATACGACCGAATACCGTAACAATTCCGACAATTGCGGTCACCTGTTGTAGCAGAATATCCGTTAAAGCATCCTGATCGATCAAGACGGTTGCGGTTCCGGAAGCACTAGAGAATGATTAAAAAACGAAACGAAACGAAACGAAACCAGTTGAACCAGGATCGACCAAGGCCATCCTCTATTTCAACCAATGAGCCTTTCTTTCTGGGGAATTATTGTCGACATGCGGAGGACGACTGAACCTACATGTCCGTTCCTTGCCCAGACCCATACAACACTAAACAGGAATGCCATGGACGAGATCGGTCTGTCTTCTGACATATCGACAAGTGTCTAGGTCTGACTGCTTTTTGCTTCCTCTATAGCAAAACAGCTAGGGGGACACTTGATTCCCGAAAGGTGGCTGCCAAACTCCCCTTGAACGCCGAGAACAGTATTTTACGATTTCATCCATCGTCAGGATTCGTCATCCTTTCTTTTTCTTCAGGAAGTAGCCCGGGTATAGGCGCATGTTTCAGTCGTTCGGACAAATGCTGAAAAACCCCGAGAACCGACCACGCCGCCAAGCTTGTAACCGCGGATCCTATCAACATCAGTTCCTCCCGGCCAAGCAATCCTCCAAGAGCCAATACTTCTGAAATCTTGACGCCCGCTGCGCCACCGAAAACAATGCCACAGATCACGCCGACCGCGAAACGGATCGCAGCTTCTCGCTTTCCTCGCGGAGCCATATAGGCGAGCGACATAAAAGAGCCTGCCATTGCACCCGCCATCTTGGCGAACCAGATCCACGTAACCTCAGAGGTAAATATTGCATCCTTAAGGTCAATCATGATGGTTTCCTTTCATGTTGCAGAACCAGATGCCAACCGCATCGCATTTTTTCTGTCTATGAAAACTACTCCGCAAGTGTACTGCCCCACTGAACTCCGCCTCATGAGTTTAATCGGGAGTTTTGTTGCACTTGCGGCGCGGCGCGAGATCATCTTTTCGTTGTCCGAAGAGAAGAAGACCCAAATTGGCCAATGTCTCATTACGATTTTTGCGGCAAAAACTTTATCCTCGACCAGTGGCCTCAAAAGACATCACCCTGAAAAGCCTCCACAGCTTTTCAGGGTGATGTTTGCATGCGTCGAAGGGAGATAAACCTGATTAGTCAGAACTCTTTGATTGTATATGAAACCTAGCAAAGCAGCGTTACGCAGTCAAGGATTATTTTCCTATAATTGATTTTATTCCTGACGCCAAAAAGCTGCGAGCGCCTTAACCATTTCACATGAGGTGTGGCTTATTTATCTGCTATGATGGAACGGTAATTTCGCCTTTCTCCGAAACCAACCATGCCGAAGTCAGTGTTCATGCGTAAAACGGCAGATAAAGACCCCGAAAGCGAGAAGCGCAAACCCTTCAGGGCATCGCGCCTGATCGGGCTTGACGCATGGATCGATTCCACTCTCTACAGCCTGCGCTACAATCTCGGCGAGTGGTGGGAAAATATCACCATTTTCTCACGGCGTTTTCGCGTGCGCGGCTTCCGGCGTTTCGTGGTCGAAGTTCTCGATGAAGGGTTTACGCTCGGCGTTGGCGGTGCGGTGTTGATGCTCGTCCTCGCCCTGCCAGCCTTCGAGGAAACCAAGAAGGACTGGCGCGCGCAGGACGATTATGCCGTTACCTTCCTCGATCGCTACGGCAATGAAATCGGCCAGCGCGGCATTCTGCATCGTCAGGCCGTGCCCATCGACGAATTGCCGGATCACGTCATCAAGGCTGTGCTCGGCACTGAGGACCGGCGCTTCTTCGACCACTACGGCATTGATTTCTGGGGCCTGACCCGCGCACTCAGCCAGAACATGCGCGCCAATGGTGTCGTGCAAGGCGGCTCGACCATCACGCAGCAGCTTGCCAAGAACCTTTTTCTCTCCAACGAGCGCACCATCGAACGCAAGATCAAGGAAGCCTTCCTCGCGCTCTGGCTGGAAAGCAATCTCAGCAAGAAGGAGATCCTGCAGCTATACCTCGACCGCGCCTATATGGGCGGCGGAACCTTCGGTATCGCTGCCGCTTCGGAATTCTATTTCGGCAAAAGCGTGAAGGATGTCTCGCTGGCAGAAGCCGCAATGCTGGCCGGCCTTTTCAAGGCGCCCGCCAAGTTTGCGCCGCATGTCAATCTGCCCGCAGCGCGTGCGCGTGCCAATGTCGTGCTTTCCAACATGGTTGAAAGCGGCTTCCTGAGCGACGGACAAGTGGCCGTTGCACGCCGTCATCCGGCAAGCGTCATCGACCGCGCCAAGAATGAGAGCCCGGATTACTTCCTCGACTGGGCTTTCGAGGAGGTGAAAAAGGTCGCTGCCAAAATTCCACAGCACACATTGATCGTGCGCACGACGCTCGACCGCAACCTGCAGAAGGCGGCAGAGGAATCACTGGAGTATCATCTGCGCCAGTTCGGCAAGGATTATAATGCTGCAGAAGCTGCGACCGTGGTCATTGCCAATGACGGGTCCGTCCGTGCGCTTGTTGGCGGGCGGGACTACGGCGAAAGCCAGTTCAACCGCGCCACCAAGGCATTGCGGCAGGCCGGTTCGTCCTTCAAGCCCTATGTCTACGCGGCAGCGATGGAAAAGGGCCTGACGCCCAGCACCATCGTTTCGGATGGTCCGATCAGCTGGGGTAACTGGTCGCCTCGTAATTACGGCCGCAGTTTTGCCGGTCGTGTGGACCTGACGACCGCACTTGTCCGTTCATTGAACAGCGTACCGGTGCGGCTGGCGCGCGATTATCTGACCACAGCCCCCATCGTAGCCCTCACCAAGGCGATGGGCGTGGAATCGCCGATCTCGTCACACAAGACCATGGTGCTCGGCACATCGGAAATGACGGTGATGGATCAGGCCACCGGCTTCAACGTGTTTCCGAATGCGGGCATGGCCGGTAACCGTCATGCATTTACGCAGATCGTTTCGTCGGAAGGCAAGGTTTTGTGGGACTTTGGTCGCGATGCACCGAAGCCGCACAGGGCGCTGTCGGAAAAGGCCGCACTCGAAATGAATTCCATGCTGGTGCAGGTGCCCGAACGCGGCACCGGACGCCGGGCGGCATTGCCGATGACGCGGGTCGGTGGCAAGACCGGCACGACACAGAACTATCGCGATGCATGGTTCGTCGGCTTCACCGGCAATTTCACGGCGGCTGTCTGGTTCGGCAATGATAATTTCACGCCGATGAAAGACCTGACCGGCGGCATCCTGCCAGCCATGGCCTGGCAGCGCATGATGGCCTACGCGCACCAGAATATCGAGTTGAAGCCAATACCCGGCGTTACTCCGCCTTTCCCGGCGCCGCCCAAGAAGAGCGAGCCGCAAGTGGCAAATGCCAAGCCGGAAGAAACCATGGCAGCACCGCCGCGCATACTCTCGCCCATGTCGACAAAAGTTATCAAAGAACTGCATGACCGCTTCCTTGCGGCTCCGCCTCTGCCTAAGATCGCCGAACGCACGAAAATATCGGTACTCTGAGGGGCGATGTTCAAAAGGATATTCAACACGGCGATTGTGCTTGTGCTGGCGCTTGGCGGCGGCATCTGGAGCGTCGACAAGGTTCTCGACCGGTTTGAGGGTTTCGGAGAACTTCGTGTCGGGGTCTGGAGCGCCTATCCGGCGGCAGGCACACCCGATGCCGACCCCTATTCCAAGGCTCGGGCTGCTCGCAAAGCCTATCTGGCGCTTGGAACGGCTGAAGGCCTGCCCTTCTATGCGCGCAGCGACAATAGCGGGCGCACCCTCCGGCGCGGCTGCACCTATCGCCAGAGTGGCTTGACGCCACCGGCCCGATTCTGGACTGTCTTTCCCGCCTCACCTGATCTCGAACCGATCCCGCCGCGCGAAGGACTGCAGGCAGCGCTGCATTCCCGCGAAGTGCTTTATGACGATGACGGCAGCGTCACGATCACCATCGGCCCCGATGCAGCTTCCGGCAACTGGTTGCCAGTGGAAGGAAGCGGCGATTTCGTTCTTGTCATGACGCTCTATGATACGCCTGCGGCATCATCCTCCGGCCTCTCCGATCTGGTGATGCCAGGTCTCACCCGTGTTCCGGGTGCAAACAAGGGGGCGTGCCGTGGCTAGAATTCTCCACCTCGTTCTCCTCGGCATCGTCGGTGCCGCGATTGTGCATATCGCAGTTCTTTTCCTCGTTCCCTTCTATTCCGACAAGAACGCCTGGTCGCGGATCGAAACCGGAAGCGAGCCATACCGTTTCCACAGGCTGGACGAAAAGACCGGCCCGGTCAGCGACAGCGACCCGCTGGTACAGGAAGCCACCTGTCGCTTCGATCTTGCCGATGGTCCCGTGCACATCACGACCGGGGCAAATGTGCCCTATTGGTCGCTCTCGATCTATGCGCCCAACGGAGACAATCTCTATAGCCTCAACGACAGCGTTTCCAACGAACGCAAGCTCGATCTGATCCTTGCCGATCCCATCGGCATGGCAAGTCTGCGCTCGGATGGTTCGCAAGCCGATGCACGTTCCATCCTGATTGAGCAGAATATCGGCGAAGGTGCCGCCGTGCTGCGCGTTTTCGTGCCTGACGCGACGTGGAACACGGAAGTGCAGCGCTTCTTTGCGGAGGCGGAATGCGCTCCGTTTGAAGGGCTCTAATTGCCTGCCCCAAAAGTCGTCAGGCATTACCCCAGCCAAATGCTGTTTCTTTATGGCACGGTTAATGAGTTGCTAAGGCTTCAACGCTACTATCCGGAATACCGACCCATGCGGGGAGCACTTCCGCATTAACCGGCTGCTGCCGGATGCGCGATCTGCAATTTGGGACGGGTGAGTTGTGTGCCTACCGGAGTATTCTGCGTGACAAATGATCAGTTCCGCGCCCTGGAGGATATTTCAGGCCACCGGAGCCCGTCGAATTCAAAAGCGGGGAGCAGCAAGGCGGACGACCTTCTGGCGGCCGCGATTTCGGCGTTCGCGGGTATCACGCGCCCCGGACGGCAGGACATGCAACAGCTTGAAGATCTCGCCATGCCGCTACTGCAATGCGCGTCCACCCGCGGCAAGCGTCATGCAGCCAATGCGCTGGCACAATTGGAAGACGCACCGCGCCGCCTCATTCTGACGCTGGCCGACGACCCCGTCGAAATCTCCGCACCGATCCTGTTGCGCTCTCCCCTTCTGCGCCCTTCCGACCTCATCGAGATCATCGGCAAGAACGGTCTTGCCCATGCGCGCGCCATTGCGCGACGCCAGTCCGGTGACGTTCTTTTGCAAGGCGTGCTGCGCAGTTTCGCCGATCCGGTCATCGATCGCACGCTGACCCTTCAGGAAAATCTCGCCAATATCGAGGCCGAACCGCTCGAAAGGCCGGATGTACCCGACCTTTCTGCGGCCAGAGCGCCGCTGATGAAGGAAGACAGTTCCGAACGACTGGCACGCGCGTTGCAACAGCCTTTCTTCGAGGCTGGCGCAACTACCGGCTCACAGCATCTCATCGATACCGCACTGCTGATCGACAGCCAGTTTTTCCGCAATGCGCTGGCCGATACGCTAGACCTGTCCTTTGAACGGTCCGACGCGATCATCGGACAGTGGCCGGATTCGCATCTGCCGATTGCACTCAAGGCGCTCGGATTGTCGCCTGCAGAATGCTATCTCGTCATGACTGCCATTCTGGGGCCTATCGACACCAACCGCGACAGCCTGCGTGAGTTTGTGCATATTTATCGCTCCATCGACCGCGAAAAAGCGATGGCGCTCGTGCGGCGCTGGAAGGCGGAAGACATGTCGGCCATGCTGCGTGGGAAATTGCGTGAAATGGCCGAGGACGATACGCCACTCGCCGACGCCGCCAATTCCGATCACCCGTCGCTTCAGCGATTGGTGAAATAGAGTTCATCAGGAAGAAGTTTTAGAAAGCTTCTCCGTCCTGCGAAATCGAGAACAGTGCCGACGCATCGGCTATATCTTCCAGTTCGACCAGCCACAGGTCGGGGTCGAAGCGGGTTTCCCGCGCCATACGGTCACTTGCCGCCATGTCATCGGCATCGTGCAGAATGCGCAGGAACATGCGCTCGCCGTCATTATCTTCTTCATAAGAAGTTTGCGGCGCAGGCGAATATAGATCGCAGGTGCCGAAGCGTGAGCTTACCTTGATGAAGATTGCGCCCGCCTCCGGCGATCCGCGACGGGCAAGATAGGCAAAGCCGCCCTCGCCCTGAACATTGCGGATCAAAGCCGAAACCCAGAAGTCGGATGTCAGGCGCATCGGAAACCCATCAGCTTATCAGGCCGATCTCGCGCATCTTGGTGATGAGCGTCGCATCGATTTCGCCGGTTACCGGCATACTGAACAGTTTCTGGAATTCGCGCACCGCTTCTTGTGTCGTCTTGCCCGGCTGTCCGTTCACCGGCACGGTGTCATTGCCGAATGCTTTCAACCCGGCCTGTACGCGGATGATATCCTGCGAACTCACTTTCACCGATTGCACGGCGGGCGTTGCCGCCACCTGCTTTTTCGGCGCGGGCTTTTCATAGGAAGCGAGAGCGGGTTTCGGTTTTGAAACTGTTTCCGTCTTCAAAACGGCGGGCTGCGGGCGCGGCGTCGGAACTGCTACCTCGATGACTTTGGCAACATCGTCCTGAGCCGGGGCACTGTTTTGGGCATCGGCCTGCAACTGCGCCGGAATATTTGCTTCCTGCACGCCGAGCTTCTGCTGCAAAGCGCGCCAGCGTTCCACCGCTTCGCGGGTCTGCGGCCCGGTGAAACCATCCACCGGTCCCTTGTAAATTCCAAGCGTCGAAAGACGTTGCTGCAGCCGTGCGATTTCGAGATCGGCATTGGGCGCAAGTGCCGGCAGCATGTCATCAACCGATGCGCTCATGTTCAGCCGGTCCGCCGACAGGCTCGCGGCTTCCAGCGGCTGGGCAGTCTCATTGTTTGCAGGTTCGGCAGAGGCGGTCTCGGTGGACTTCGGGGCATTGTCACTTGCCGCCGCCGTGCCAGGCAGGACTGCACGTGGAGTCGGCTTGAACACAAAGTCCGGTCTTGTGCTGAAGAATACCGCCTTGTGCGCCTCCGGCTGATACCAGAGCGCATTAGCCGAGACGAAACTCATCACCACCAGAAACGCAGTTGCCCCGCCAGTCAGGACGGGGTTGCGCACGATGAAATCTCCGGCAGCAATTGCAAGTGCCGAAGCCGATGTGAAGAAGAAGTGGAGGAGCCGCAAGCCGAGACTACGCCGTTTTGCGGGTTTGCGCATCTTTCTGCTCCCGGATTTGGCTGTTGTCTTCGTCGTTCTGCCAGTCATTACGCCTTTCCCCCTGGTGACGGTGCATGTCGATCACCGTGCCAAGTTCCTGATATTCGTCTTCTCCCATGACAACCTGCGGGCCTGCCACCGGAAGGCGGATCGTGACGATCGTGCCTTCGCCGGGGCAACTCTTGAGTTGCATGCTTCCCTGATGCAGTTCCACCAGCCCCTTGACCACAGAAAGTCCGAGGCCACTTCCCTCCTGCGCGCGCGTATAGTTATTGTCGGCGCGCACGAATGGCGTGCCGATGCGCTGCATATCTTCCGGCTCGATGCCGATGCCCGTATCCGACACGCTGATTTCCAGCATCGCGCGTCCGCTCGCCATCACGCGGCTTGCATCGATGGTGACGCAGCCGCCGCTTTGTGTGAACTTCACCGCATTACCGGCCAGATTGAGCAGAATCTGCTGAATGGCGCGGCGATCCGCTACCAGCTCACCAATGCCTGCGCCGACGCGGTGGCAGAAGGCAACGCCTTTCTTTTCAGCCTGCGGCAGCATGACAGAAGTGCACATTTCAGCCGCGTCACGGAAAGCGAAGTTCTGCGGGTCGATGCTGTAATTGCCGGTTTCCAGACGCGAATTGTCGAGAACAGCATTCACGAGCTCCAGCAGGTAATGGCCGGACTGGTGAATGAGGCCCGCATATTCGCGCTGCTTCTCATTGGCCAGCTTGCCGCCCATTTCATGCGATAGCATGTCGGAAAAGCCGATGATCGAATTGAGCGGCGTGCGCAGCTCATGGCTGACGGCTGCAAGCAGGCGGCCCTTGCCGATGCGCTCCGATTCAAGCTCTGCTTTCAGTGTTGCAATCTCGTCCAGAAGCTTCTGCTCGCCTTCGAGCGAGCGGCCAACGAGCGTGATAGCGCGAGCGCTTGCGGCACCTTCGAGACGATAAGTGCGGAAGACCGTATCGCCATTTTCGATGGAACGCAGGCGCACATCGATCTTGCTGGAAGCGGAACCGGCGCGAAGATCGGCCAGAAGCGAAAGATATTCTACACGGTCGGCGACATGAACACGGTCGATGAGCGCCGTGCCTTCCAGCATTTTGGACTGTACGCCCAGAAGCTTTGCCGAATTCATATCGACCGAGGCAACCACGCCATCCGAATCGAGGCTGAACTGCAGGTCACCCGCAGCAACTGCGACTTGCGGCGCGGTGACCTTGATCTGCGCGGGCTTGGCGGCGCTCGCGTAACCACGTGCAACAAGACTTGCTGCATAAAGTACCAGAACAGCGACGGACACATAGCTGCCGCCGGAAATGGCGCCACCGCTTGCCGTCGCAAAATAGCCGAGAATCATGGCCGCGAATGCAGCGCCTGCTACTGCGGCGGCAGGCTTGCGGGTCGCAAACCAGACTTCAAGCGGCAGACCAGCCGCCATCAACCACAAAACCGCATTGCCATGAGAAAAAGCGCCAATGGCAGCAAGACCCACGCCATAGGCAGCGAAGTTCAGGCCAGCCAGAACAGGTGCGGCGACGCCCATCAGCGACAGCGCGCAAAGGATCATGGCGACGCCTGCAAAGCTTGCTGCAAGAATCGCAAATTCCGTAAAGCCCGGTGTCACACCCGAAGCGAGCACGGCCGCACAAAGCAGGACCGGCGCGGTGATGACCGAACCGATAACACGTATGGAGGCCGCATCGGGACTGGATACCCAATGGCGGCAGAAACGTTCGTAAAAACGGCTGATCGCCTGCACATTCATGCGGACGGTCTCGGCTGTTTTCAAAAGAATGGCGTTCAACGTGCCGTACTCACTCGATACTCTTGCATTGTCAAAACCGGAAAACCGTTCGCCGTGACGACGCTCTCCCAGCCAGCAACAGATTGCAGCCGAGGCTTTAAAGAAACGATAAAACGAAACCGCCCAAAGCGGATAAGTGACGCGCCGGGTCTGCTTTTCTGCCTATGGTAAACAGAGAGTAGCGATCAGGTGGCGAAACCATAGCCGCGGCACAATTTTGACGTTCAAAAGCTTTACCATGACGCACATCTTGTCCGAAAACCGTTTCACACTTTTCGCGATGCGCTCCAATAAACCGAACAGTTACGGAATCTTTTCCAATTCATCCGACATTGACGCAAACCGAAGGCACGCAACCGCAAGATGGCAATGATCCGTTTTCTCATCAAATCCGTTTTCTGGTTGTCGTTGGCATTCATCGTGATGCCGCGCTTCTTCCCTGCGGATGAGCAAAACAAGCCGCAGGAGAAGCCAGCCATTGCCGAGACGAAGCGGGAGCCGGATTCAATCGATCAGCTTCTCGCTAATGGCAAAACCGCCGTGGAACTGGGCAAGCTGTGCATCGACAACCCATCCTTCTGCCAGAACGGTACCTCGCTTGTTTCCGGCGCCGGGAGCGGCCTTCTGGAAGGAAGCCGCGTGGCCCTCGAATATCTGAGTGATCGTTTCGGCACCAAGCCGCAACCGCCTGCAAAAGTGGAACCGGCAGCCGCCACCCCTGTGCAGGCCGCAATCGGCATTCCCATCCCGACCTCGCGGGACGAAGCCCTGCGCGCACTGGACCGTCGCCCGACTGGTTCAATTCAACGCTAAAGCTTTTTTAGACACGCAGCTGGGTGCGCTCGAGTTTTCCGTGACCTTGCAGCGTTTCATGACTATATAAGCGGCAAGAAACTTCTTTCAGGCGAGTATTATGACCACGACCATCGATAGCATCATGTCCGATTTCGAATTTCTCGACGATTGGGAAGACCGCTATCGCTATGTCATCGACCTCGGCAAGGAATTGCCGCCCTATCCTGACGATGCGCGCGACGCTGCACACAAGGTTCAGGGCTGCGTCAGCCAGGTCTGGCTGAAGACGCTTCCGCAAGACGGCAACGATCCGGTCATCGAGTTTCTCGGCGATTCCGATGCGCATATCGTGCGCGGTCTGGTGGCCATCGTGCTGGCGCTTTATTCCGGCCACAAGGCTTCAGAAATTCTCGCCGTGGACCCGGAAGCCATTCTGAAAAAGCTCGGCCTCGATGAACATCTGACGCCGCAGCGCTCCAACGGCCTGCGCGCCATGGTGGCACGCATCCGTCGTGAAGCAGAGCTGGCGAAAGAATCAGCCTAAGAACCCGTTCCAAAAGTCGCCCTGTGCGGCTGCAAATGGCAATTTACCTGCGTTCCGGTGCTCATGTACCAAAAGTACATTGCGCTCCGGTACTCGAAAATCACCATTTTCGCACTCACATGCCGCTTTTTGATTCAGGCTCTAAGAGTTTCTCAACCGACAAGGCTGCGGCAAGCAGCCTTTTATCCGTGCCGCCGCGCGCGCTGAGCATGAAGCCGGTCGGCAGTGTCATGCCCGGCATGGGCACGGTGATGCTGCACAGGTCGAACTGGTTTCCGACCTGCGTATCACGCAGCAGCAGCCCTTCCACACGGTCATATTCAGCCTCGTCATTGCTGACCGAAGCAATCGTCGGCGCAACAATCGGCGTAGCGGGCGTTACGAACATATCGAAGCCGCTCAGGCGCTCGTCCATTTGCCGAACAAGCGTTGCGCGTGTTTCCATGATCCCGCGATAGGTTTCCATCGGAACCTTGACGCGGACGGACAGCGGGTGCTTCACACGAATATCGACATTGGCGTCAAGATCGCCAAGCCAGGTCGATGCGTGGATATGACTTGCCTCGATCCCGGCGATGGAGCCAACGCGGGTTGCCTCACGCAGGCGCTGGATCAGATCGTCGACTTCCAGATCGGCGATGATCGCTCCTGCCTTTTCAAGAAGCGCAACCGTTGCTTCGAATTGCTTTGCGACGTCCGGCTCCATATCGGCCAGAAGATAGCCTTTCGGCAGTGCAATGCGCAGACCCTTCAGCGGCAAGGCGTTCGGCAACACCGGCGTTTCGCCTGCCATAATCGCATCGCTTATAATGGCGTCGGCTACTGTCCTGGTCAGCGGACCAACGGAATCGAGCGACGGCGCCAGCGGAAACGCACCGTCGAGCGGAATGCGCCGGGCGGTCGGCTTGAAGCCGACAATGCCGTTCAGCGCTGCCGGAATGCGCACCGATCCCCCGGTATCCGAACCGATGGCGATCTCGCTTGTTCCTTCAGCTGCCGAAACTGCCGCACCCGACGACGATCCGCCCGGAACGCGCGTCGGATCAATCGCATTGCCCGGCTCGCCGTAATGCGGATTGAGGCCGACCGGCGTGAAGGCGAACTCCGTCATCTGGGTCTTGCCGACAATGACCGCACCCGCATCACGCAGACGGCTGACAATCTTGGCATCCTGTGTCGCCGGGGCAGCATCGCGGCGAATAACCGAACCGGCAAGCGTCGGCTCTCCGGCAACATCGAAGAGATCCTTGATCGAAACAATGCGCCCGTCGAGCGGCCCAAGGGCGCGCCCATCACGAAGACGCGCATCGGCGGCATCAGCCTCAGCGCGCGCCTGCTGTGCATAGACCTTGCTGAAAACGTGTTCGCTTGCTGTCCGCGCTTCCAGACGCGACAGGATGCTTTCCAGCCGATCCCGTACCGAATTCATGTGATTTCTCCCCACTTCCCCAACGGACACAAAGTCCCTTTGAGAAAGAGGCGATAGCCCCGCTCCGGAAAGGTGTCAATGAGTGCGCCACCTCACATATTCTGCGGACGCATTTGCGGCCGGTAGTCGTCTGTTCCCCAATGCAGGACAGCGCCTCTGCCCCGCTCCTTTTCGAGTTGAGGATTGTAGTGCCGGTGCAGCGCGGCCAGACCGAACTTGAGCAGCATCTTGGCAGAACGAACGGGCCATTGCCGCTCACGTTCCACGGTTTCAAGCCCTTTCAGGAAGCAGCAGACATCAACCAGAACGCCGTTCAGTTCCGGCCCGACTGCTTCCAGCGCCCGCTCGACGCGGATGCGGCTGGCCAGCGCGATATCGGTCAGCTCTGCCATGCCGCCCGGCCCGCTGCGCCCGCCGCCAACACTGGTGTCCCAGCGCATGGTGACGGACGGCATCAGCGATCCGCGTGTGAAGTCGGCCCGCAGCCTTTCACCGGCAAGGAACTCGCTCTCCGAGATAAAGGAAGAACCATTCGCATTCTTGCGCCTGTAGAGCATCGCAAGAGGCGATTCCTCTGGATTGATCTCAATCTTTTCGCCCTGCTCATAGTAAATCGTCTGCAAGGTTCTTGCCGGGTTGCGCAACGGCTTGCCGCCTTCCTTTGCGCGGTTGATAGTGGGCTGCGATGAAACAAGCCGTTCCTCATTCCAATACAGCAATCCCTTTTTCTGCATGGCCTCCAGTTCGGCGCGGGAAGCAGCGATGGTCACCTGATCCGTTGCAAGCAAGACATGCGAAGCGCGAATGGAATCCTGAACCTCGCAGCCGCCATTTTTCAGAAAGCGCATAATTCTCGCTTCGGACGCTAACAATTGGGTGGTCATGCCGCAAACCTCCAGGCCGTGAAAGCACTTTGCGCAATGCGTTCGAATGTCGAGACAATCGCATCGAACTCCGTATCGTCGCGCATGTCCTCCACCAGATGGCAGGCATGCATTACGGTTGTCCGGTCTCGCGCAAATCCGGCAGCCACTTCACGCATGGCCAGCCCGAAAGCCGTGTGCGCGACATACATGCCGATCTGCCGCAAACGCGCCACCTCTCGCCTGCACCGCAGCGGTGACCGCAATTCAGCGCCGGAAACACCGAACACAGTCACCAGCAAATCAATAAGGGCATCGCATAGCGCTATGTTCTGCCGCTCCCGTGACCGGTCGGCGACACCCTCCACCCTTCCAAGGTTAAGGCTTCGCCCATGCCGCACCGCAAGCAACTTCAATGCTTCGAAAGCTTCCGCCCGTGTATGAATGACATCCGATAGTTCCAAAGACATTCATCTTTCCTCGCCAGAATAGGAATATCTTCTTATACCTAGAAAATTGCAAGTGTGGATAAGTTTCGTAGAAGGAATTGCTGTCTGCGGTTAGTTTCGACAGCCCAAACATAGGCTAAAGCCTTGCCAACACGGGCATTAACGCGTTTGAATCCATCGCGTTTGATGGCCATTTTACAGAAAAATCAGAAAGAATCTAGGAATATTATCCAACGACATTTTGCGTGGCTCATGCTCATTCGCATCAAGAAATGAGGAATGATCGCCATGGACGCGGATATGAAGCAAGCCCGCACACTATTTTTTGCCCGGCAAAAACAGAATCAACGGACCGCAATGCAACGCATTGCCTTGCAGATCATCGCCGGCATCGATCTCGATGAAGTTCTCAAGGCCCCGCTGGAAGAGAAGGAACGGACCAAACGGCGTTTGACGCGTCTCATGGAAAGGGAGCGCCTGAAAGGAATGTGCGGTCACTGGAGTTATGACCTGAACAGGCACATTGCACTAAAACAAGCATTCGACCGGATTGGTTGAAAAGACCATGCGCTTCCGGACGTGCTCAAATCCAAAACAAAATGGCCAGCATCTAGGAGCGTAAGCTCAACGATACTGGCCATTTCTATAAAGCTCTCAGAACAGACACTGCAAAGCGCGGTCCGCTCGACAG
Source organism: Ochrobactrum sp. XJ1 (assembly GCF_024701725.1). Taxonomy (NCBI): domain Bacteria; kingdom Pseudomonadati; phylum Pseudomonadota; class Alphaproteobacteria; order Hyphomicrobiales; family Brucellaceae; genus Ochrobactrum; species Ochrobactrum sp. XJ1. Next base: position 45,338 of record NZ_VDGD01000003.1, on the reverse strand, counting down.
TCGGAGCGATTAAGCGTCCTTAGGCTTGCGGCCCAGGCCCATCTTCTTAGCCAGGCGCGAGCGAGCAGCAGCGTAGTTCGGAGCGACCATCGGATAGTTCGGGTCGAGATCCCACTTTTCGCGGTACTGTTCCGGCGTCATGTTGTAATGGGTCATCAGGTGACGCTTCAGCGACTTGAACTTCTTGCCGTCTTCGAGGCAGATGATGTAGTCGTCGTGAACCGACTTCTTCGGATTGACGGCAGGCTTCGGCTTCTCGACAACGACAGGCGCTTCTTCGCGTTCGACGTGACGCTTGAAAGCAGCGTGTACTTCAGCGATCAGCAGCGGCAGTTCACCAGCGCGAATCGAATTATTGCCGACATATGCGGCGACAACGTCTGCAGTAAGGCTCAGAAGCAGTTCCGCGCTTTCGTCGTGCGTGTCCAGATTTTCCATTGTATTTCCTTTTTACTTCTTATTGTTGCGTAATCGACGACTGGAGATCCCCGCCTGCCATCGTCGTTACGTATTCCTAAGCCCTGCCCCATCCGTTCCCGGCTGCGAATACCAGTTGATAATGTCATTTGCAATAGAATTGTCAAACCACATTACATTAACAACAAGTCTTTCTTCTTGAATCATCAAATAGAAAAACTCGAACTCAACCTTACTAAGATGGGGAAACTTTGAATCGCGATGTGTTCGCGTTGCCGCCCCTGCCGTTTATTGAAGGATATGGATGAAGCTGCAGTTCACAGCCGTGCTTCCTTTAATTTGCTCGAACTGCGTTAGCAATAGTTTTCTCCCTCAAGTTTTCTTGTACGAAGTCCAAGACTAACATGTTTCCGCTAGGTAGCTTTTGGCGACAGAATCGGGCCTCAAAAAGGCATTGCTCAAATATATTTCAACGAAATCAACTCGCTTTCGCCACTTCGGCCAACTATATAAATATCACTATCACCCGCCAGAAGGCACGGCTTACCGGCCTTGCAGCAAATTGAAACAGTTTTCATCGGAATTGTGGATGTCTCAAAGCTCCTCCCAACTTCAACCACCGCATGCAGCCAAGCATCTGGTCAATGACACTCGTCACGGGATCACACGCACCGACGATTATGCTTGGTTGCGCGCAGATAACTGGCAGGAAGTATTCAGGGATCCATCGGTGCTGGCCCCCGAAATCCGCACGCATCTGGAAGCAGAGAATGCCTATCAGGCAGCGTTGATGAAGGACACGGAAGCGCTGCAGAAAGGCCTGTTTGCCGAAATGCGCGGGCGCATCAAGGAAGACGACTCCTCCGTTCCTTCCAAGGATGGCCCTTTCGCCTATGGCGTGTCTTATCGCACCGGTGGCGAGCAGCCCTATTTCATTCGCACACCGCGCGATGGTGGCGCGGAAACCATCCTTCTCGACGGCGATGTCGAAGGCAAGGACAAGGCCTATTTCCGCCTTGCATCGGCCGATCATGCACCGGATCACAAGCTTTTGATCTGGGGATATGACGACAAGGGGTCGGAATTCTACAAGCTGAAAGTCCGTGATCTGTCTTCTATGAAAGACCTTGAAGACATCGTCACCGATACGAATGGCGGCGGCGCGTGGGATGCGGAGAGCAAGGGCTTCTTCTATACGCGTCTCGACGAGAACCACCGTCCATCCAAAGTATTCTATCACAAGGTCGGCACGGACCAATCGGATGATCCGTTGATCTATGAAGAGAAAGATCCAGGCTTTTTCCTCGGCGTCGGCGGCTCGGCGCTGGACGACTATATCTTTATCGACATTCACGACCATGAAACATCGGAATGCTGGCTCCTTCCCGCCAACGATCCGGCGGCAAAGCCGCAGCTCGTCATGGAGCGCAAGACCGGCACGGAATATGACATCGCGCCGGGCGGTGATGTCTTCTACATCCTGACCAATGCAGGCGGCGCCAAGGATTTCAAGATTTGTCAGGCGCCTGCCGCCTCGCCGCAGCCGGAAAACTGGGTAGAGGTTGTGGCGGAAAAACCGGGACGGCTGATCCTGTCGCACTCCGCCTACAAGCATCATCTAGTTTGGATGGAACGCGATAACGGCCTGCCGCGCATCGTGATCCGCGATCGCGAAAGCGGCGAGGAACATGCCATCGCATTCGATGAGGAGGCCTATTCGCTCGGACTTCATGGCAGCGCCGAATATGATACGGATGTGATCCGCTTCTCCTATTCGTCCATGACAACGCCGGAACAGCTCTTCGACTACAATATGCGGACACGGGAGCGGAAGCTCTTGAAGACGCAGGAAGTTCCTTCCGGCCACAACGCCCAGGACTATGTTACGCGTCGGGTCTTTGCCACGGCGTCGGACGGCGAACTGGTGCCGGTGTCCCTGCTATACCACAAGGATACGAGGCTCGACGGCTCGGCACCCTGCCTGCTCTATGGCTATGGTTCCTATGGCATCACCATTCCCGCAAGCTTCAGCACGTCACGGCTGTCGCTCGTGGATCGCGGCTTCGTCTATGCCATCGCCCATATCCGCGGCGGCAAGGACAAGGGTTTTGCCTGGTACGAAAACGGCAAGCGAGACAAGAAGGTGAACACGTTCACCGACTTCATCGCTGCTGCAAACCACCTCGTCGCCGAAGGCTTCACCAGTCATGACCGCATCGTTGCCCAAGGCGGTTCCGCAGGCGGTATGCTGATGGGCGCGATTGCCAATATGGCGCCCGAAGCATTCGGCGGCATCATCGCCGAAGTCCCGTTCGTAGACGTGCTGAACACGATGCTGGACGACACCTTGCCGCTGACTCCGCCGGAATGGCCCGAATGGGGAAATCCGATCACATCGGAAGCGGATTACCGGACGATTGCCGGTTATTCGCCCTACGACAACGTCAGCCGCCAGGCTTATCCGGCCATTCTGGCCGTGGCAGGTCTTACCGATCCGCGTGTCACTTACTGGGAGCCTGCCAAATGGGTCGCCAGACTGCGTGAACTGAAGACCGATAGCCATCCGGTTCTGTTCCGTATCAATATGGATGCGGGCCATGCCGGCGCGTCGGGTCGCTTCTCGCGACTGGAAGAAGTCGCCTATACCTATGCCTTCGCACTCAAGGTGGCAGGCAAGGCGGGCAGTGTACTCTGATCCTTTACAACAAGCATCGCATCCAGGTTTTAAGGGTGCGATGCTTCCTTCATTTTACACATGTCTTTATCCCGAAACGAATTCCCACTTTCGGGAGACATGCTCTGGAAGACCGCGCTATTTCACTTATAATATTGTTTTACATCTATTCTTCTTAAGGAGAGACCGATGTTGCGTCAGGTCATTGCTGTTTGCCTCACTTCCGCATCGCTTGCGGTTTCCGGTCTTGTTGCACTGCCGATGTCGGCTGAAGCGCAGGTACGCAAGGATGTCAGCGAATATGCAGGCCAGCGCTGTAACGTGCCGAGACGAGGCAGCGGCATCATCGTCGGTCAGTTCAGCGGCGTGGACGACTCGCCCTTCATCACTGGCGGTGACGGTCTGGTTGCGATCGACCGCGTCCGGTGCTTCAGCAGCATGTCTGAATGCAAGGGATGGCTCTATACGATGCAGAGCAAATACACCAATGCCGGTGCCGCCACTCTGGTGCGCTGCACCAAGCGCTGAACGTCAACTTAAAAACTGCGGTTTTCACGAAGCCTCACGAATGGCATCCTCCCATCACTTGATGCATCGCCTTCGGGCGTCATCTTCGGTTTAGGAGGATCGGAAATGCAGCAGGCCAGTTATGTACATGGTGCGAGCGACAAGCTTCTCATTGGCAATACGATCGGTCGGCATCTTGACCAGATCGCGGAAAAATATCCCGAACGTCCTGCCGTCATTGTCCGGCACCAGAATATCCGGCTGACCTATTCCGAACTCAGACAACTGACCGACCAGCTTGCCGAAGGCTTCCTCGCCATCGGGCTACGCCCTGGCGAACGTCTCGGCATCTGGTCGCCGAACAATCTCGAATGGATTCTCACCCAGTTTGCCAGCGCAAAAGCGGGGTTGATCCTTGTCAACATCAACCCGGCCTATCGGGCGCATGAACTGGAATATGTACTGGGGAAAGTCGAATGCGCGGCGCTGATCCTCGCGCCGTCACTGAAAACCAGCAACTATATCGATATTCTGCGCAGCATCGTGCCTGAACTTGATGAAGCCCGGCCCGGCCATGTGATGTCCGAGCGGCTTCCCAATCTGCGATGCGTGATCCGGCTCGGTGCGGAACAGACGCCGGGCATGTTGAATTTCGACGAGGTCACCCAATCCGGCGACGAAGTCACCGGGCAAGAACTTGCGCAGCTTTCCGAAGAACTGCAATTTGACGATCCCATCAATATCCAGTTCACCAGTGGCACGACCGGCAGCCCGAAGGGTGCGACGCTCTCCCACCACAATATCCTCAATAACGGGTTTTTCGTCGGCGAGGCGATGCAACTTTCCGAACAGGACCGGCTCTGCATCCCGGTGCCGTTCTATCATTGCTTCGGCATGGTGCTCGGCAATCTTGCCTGTGTGACCCATGGTTCCTGCATGGTAATTCCAAACGACAGTTTCGATCCGCTCGTGACGCTCCAGACCGTTGAAGAGGAGCAATGCACCGGCCTCCATGGCGTGCCGACAATGTTCATTGCGATGCTCGATCACCCGGAATTCAGCCGTTTCAACCTCACCAGCCTGCGCACCGGCATCATGGCCGGATCGCCCTGCCCCATCGAAGTGATGCGGCGGGTGGTGAGCGAGATGCACCAGAGCGAAATCACCATCGCCTATGGCATGACGGAGACCAGCCCGGTCAGTTTCCAGAGCTCGACGACTGACCCTGTGGAGCGGCGCGTTTCCACCGTCGGGCGCATCCATCCGCATCTGGAGGTGAAGATCGTCGATGCGGATGGCAAGGTGGTACCGCGTGGCGAAAAGGGTGAATTGCTGACGCGCGGCTATAGCGTCATGCGCGGCTACTGGAACGATGCGGAAAGTTCAGCTGGCGCCATCGACGATGCTGGCTGGATGCACACGGGAGACCTCGCCACGATAGACGACGAAGGCTATTGCAACATTGTCGGGCGCATTAAGGATCTCATCATTCGCGGCGGCGAGAACATCTATCCCCGCGAGATAGAAGAGTTCCTCTTCACCCATCCCGCGATCAGCGATGTCCAGATATTCGGTATTCCCGACCGCAAGTTCGGCGAAATTATCTGTGCCTGGGTCAAGCTGCACAACGATGGCCAGCTTTCCGACGAAGAACTGATTGAATATTGCCGGCAGCGCATCGCGCATTACAAGGTTCCGGCCCATATCCGCTTCGTGGATCAGTTTCCGATGACCGTGACCGGCAAAATCCAGAAATTCGTCATGCGGCAGGTCATGATCGAGGAACTCGAATTGCAGGAAATTCGAACAGCGTAATTATCTCGTCACATCACGAGACATATTCTCCAAGAGCGGGATGTTTGTAAGTGTATCGTCGTTTCGCTCCAAGTTTTTGTTTGAGCATGATTTTATCCGAAAACCGGTTCCCACTTTTCGGAATCATGCTCTAATATTTTCGCTCATGGCGGCTTGCAAAGCGAAGGCGAGAATGCATATTACGTAAACGTAAGATTTTTGGGAGAGTTTCCATGGAAGAACTGATCGCACGCATCACCTCCAAAGTTGGCATCGATGCGGCAACGGCAGAAAAGGCAGTCGGCATGATCCTCGCCTTCCTGCAGAAGGAAGGCCCGGCAGCGGAAGTCCAGAAGCTTCTGGCAGCATTCCCCGGCGCTGAAGAAGCAATCGCGCAGGTCAAGGGCGGCGGCTTCCTGTCCGGCCTGATGGGCGGCGTGATGGGTCTCGGCTCCCAGCTCATGGGCGCTGGTCTGGGCATGGGTGAAATTTCCGGCGTTGCCAAGGAAACCATCCGCTTTGCCAAGGAAAAGGCTGGTGACGAACCAGTTGATGCCGTCATCGGTGCAATTCCGGGCCTCGGCCAGTTCGTCTGATCAAACTTTACATGCTCGAAAAGGCCCCGGTTTCCGGGGCCTTTTTGTTTTGGGCTACCCAACCGAGTATACCGGCACAAATAATGACACCGCTCAGTATAAAACAATAGTATTTAAGTCATGTTTTTCACGATAACGTGAAGCCTATGTAATAATCCCTATAAATTCAGGATGATACTTGCTGCACTGGGGATTTAACCGACGCAATGATTGCAATGCCCCGGATTGTATCGGATATTTGAACCAAGGGACGAAGTCTGTTCAATTTTTAAATGCGGAGGATCGCATGCGTTTGTTTTTCCTGACTATCAGCTCTGCAGCTGTATTGATCGCCGGCGCAGCACAGGCTGACGTCACCGCAGATCGTCAGGCAATCATGAAGGACCTTGGACGCTCAGTCGGGTCAATTGCTCCGATGATCAAGGGTGAGAAGCCATTCGACGCCACCACCGCACTTGCTGCGCTGGAAAAGATCGATGCCGATGCCAAGAAGCTGGATGTGGATGCGTTGTTCCCGGCCGGTTCGGATCAGGGCGATACTGAAGCTTCGCCGAAAATCTGGGAAACCAAAGACGACTTCGTCAAGCACGTCGAAAAATTCCGGACCGACGCCGCTACGGCACTGGCTGCCAAACCGCAGGATCTTGATGCGCTGAAGCCAGCCTTCCAGCAGGTCGCCGCCAATTGTGGTTCCTGTCATCAAGCCTATCGCGTCAAGAAGAACTGATCTTCGCTGTTGACAGAGAGCACACCGAACGGAAACACTCTGTGTGCAAAAAATTTGCAGCAAAAGTGCGGTGCAATTCCAGTGCATCTGTACTTTGGAACTGTCACGCTGAATAACGGTCATAAGAGCGGTCTGGCTCGTCCTGGAACCGCCTCACGGGAACAGATGGAATGGTCCGAAAACTGGCATATGCCGCAGGCGCCGTGGTCGTCCTTGGAGCCGCTGCCTTCTGGATTCTGACCGCTCCGCAGAAGGTGGACGCGACCGTGTTGGACGCGATGAAGCCGGGCGATCCCATCAAGGGCGAACAGGTTTTCTGGGCAGGCGGCTGTGCCTCCTGCCATGCCGCGCCAGGTGCCTCCGGCGATGCACGCAAGGTTCTGGCAGGCGGACATGAACTGGTTTCAGATTTCGGGACATTCATCGCGCCCAATATTTCCCCGTCAGAGCAAGGTATCGGCACATGGACCATACAGGACTTTGCCAATGCGATGCTGAAGGGGGTCGGCAAGCAGGACGAACATCTTTATCCATCGTTCCCCTACACTTCTTATACCAAAATGCAGCCGCAGGATGTGGCCGATCTCTTTGCGTTTATGAAAACATTGCCGCCCTCCGATAATGTCGCAGCGCCGCACAAGCTTTCCTTCCCCTTCACGGTCCGACGGGGGCTCGGCCTCTGGAAACAGCTTTACCTGTCCGACCAGCCTGCGGTGGAAATCGCAAATGCTTCCGATCAGGTGAAGCGCGGCCAGTATCTGACTGAAGCCCTTGGCCATTGCGGCGAATGTCACACACCGCGCAATGCGATTGGGGGGGTAGACACAAGCAAGTGGCTCGCCGGAGCATTGTCGCCTGAAACCGGCAGTGACGGGAAAAAAGGCGTCGTGCCGAACATCACGCCGGATGAAGCGGGCATCGGCGCCTGGAGCGGGAAAGACATCTCCTACGCGTTGCAGAGCGGCTTTACCCCGGATTTCGATTCGCTCGGCGGATCTATGACCGATGTGGTTGCGAACATGGCTCACCTTGCCGAAGCCGACCGCAATGCCATTGCCGCCTATCTGGAAGCTATTCCGGCGCACCCAAACGGCTATCCTGCGCGTTGAGGGCCGCGATCCGGCATAATCTTACCGATCCTCGTTTCACTCCGGCCGGATTTTGCTCTATATCATAAGTTATAGTTGAACAGAGGGAGCAAGCTGCCTGATGACTGCCGAAGACGCTATTTTTCTTGGCGCGAGCCGCAAGCCTGACGACTCCTACCAGCAGCCGGAATATCTAGCGCTGAAATACGGCAACCGGCACGGTCTCGTCACCGGCGCGACCGGCACGGGTAAAACGGTCACGCTGCAGGTTCTGGCCGAAAGCTTTTCAGCGGCTGGCGTTCCGGTTTTCTGCGCCGACATCAAGGGCGATCTTTCCGGCATTGGCGCGATCGGCGTTCAAAATGACGGCCTTCTCAAACGTGCAGCGGAAGTGAAGCTCGATCCGTACGAAATGCGCGCCGCGCCTGTGATCTTCTGGGATATTTTCGGCGAACAGGGACACCCTGTCCGCGCCACCATTTCCGAAATGGGGCCACTCCTCCTGTCGCGCCTGATGAGCCTGACCGAGGCGCAGGAAGGTGTGCTGAACATCGCCTTCCGCCTGGCGGACGAAGAAGGCTTGCTGCTTCTGGACCTGAAGGACTTGCAGGCCATCCTCGCCGAAATGGCGGAGCGCTCGGCAGAACTTTCGGGCAAGTACGGCAATGTGAACAAGGCTTCGGTGGGTGCGATCCAGCGTTCGCTTCTGGTCCTCGACCAGCAGGGCGGCTCGAAATTCTTCGGGGAACCAGCGCTCAAGATTTCAGACCTGATGCGCACCACGACCGACGGGCGCGGTGTAGTGAGCGTGCTTGCTGCCGACAAGCTGATGATGAGCCCGCGGCTCTATTCCACTTTCCTGCTTTGGCTGATGTCGGAACTCTTCGAGGAACTCCCGGAAGTCGGCGATCCCGATAAGCCGCGGCTCGTCTTCTTCTTCGATGAAGCCCATCTTCTCTTCGATGAAGCGCCGAAGGCTCTGGTCGACCGTGTCGAACAGGTGGTGCGCCTGATCCGCTCCAAGGGTGTCGGCGTTTATTTCGTGACGCAGAATCCGCTCGATGTGCCGGAAACCGTTCTGGCGCAGCTCGGCAATCGCGTGCAGCACGCGCTTCGCGCCTATACGCCGCGCGAAACCAATGCCGTGAAGACGGCAGCCGATACATTCCGTCCGAACCCGGATTTCAACACGTTTCAGGCGATCACCAATCTCGCCACTGGCGAAGCACTGGTGTCGACGCTGCAAGCCAAGGGGGTGCCTTCAGTCGTGCAGCGCACGCTTATGCGCCCGCCTTCATCGCGTATCGGCCCGCTGACGCCGGAAGAACGCGCGAAGATCATCGCCGCAAGCCCGGTTGCCGGGCAGTACGATCAGGTACTGGATCGCGATTCCGCTTTCGAAATGCTGGCCCGCAAGGCGCAGAATGCTGCAGCAGCCCAGCAAAAGACCAAGGAAGAGGAAGAAGGCGGCGGTAGTATCCTTGGCGATCTCGTCGGCACCGCACTTGGTACTGGTCGCCGCTCCGGTCGCCAGACGGTCGCGGAAACGGCCATGAAGTCCGTTGTCCGCTCGGTCGGTAATTCGCTTGGCCGCGCACTTGTGCGCGGCATTCTCGGCGGCTTCAAACGGTAGAAAGTGCCAGTGTCACGCCTTCGCCGGTTTGGCGAGGGCGTAGGCGACAAGGGCATTGGCATGGCCATGCCCCATCTCGAATTCCGACTTCAGCCAGTTGACGATTTCCATATGCTTGTCGCCCTTTCGCTGCTCGATCAGCGAAAGCCAATGCTGGACAGGCTGCCCGTATTTTTTCTCGATGGACGGGAAATAGGATGCAGGGCCCTTCACGACTTCCTTGGTGGCTTTTTCCTCGGACATGACTTCCCTCCCCTTGTTCCGACGATTTGTCCGCGCGGAAAGTGACTTATTTTCAATGCGGCGGCAAGTTGGCGCGCGGCACAATGGAAAAAGCCCCGGACAGCCAGCTGTCCGGGGCTTTTGCAATCTGTCGTTCAGACAATCGCTATTACATCACGAGAATCGGCGACTTCGCCGGAACGCGATCATATAGATCGATGATGTCCTGGTTCAGGAAGCGCACGCAGCCCGACGAGACCGCCTTGCCGATGGACCACCATTCCGGATTGCCGTGCAGGCGGTACAGCGTGTCCTTGCCATCCTGGAAAATATAGAGGGCGCGGGCGCCGAGCGGGTTCTTGAGGCCCGGAGCCATGCCGCCGTTCCTGGCGCTGTACTGCACCAGTTCCGGCTGGCGGGCGACCATTTCATCCGGTGGGGTCCAGCGCGGCCACTGGCGCTTGTACTGGATCACAGCGCGACCCGACCAAGCGAAACCTTCGCGGCCGATGCCCACGCCGTAGCGCATTGCCTGTCCGTTTTCGAGGACCAGATAGCAGAAGCGGTTGGCCGTATCGATGACCAATGTACCAGGCAGTTCGCCTGTTGGATCCTGCACAACCTGACGCAGGAAGCGCTTGTCCATCTTCTGGATCGGAATTGCCGGAAGCTGGAAGCCGCCATCCTCGACGGCGGCATACATCTGCGCCCATCCGCCATAGGAAGAGTCGACATTAGCCTGCGGGGTGCGGTTGATCGGGTTGCCCGACTGATCCACATCAATGATTGGAACATTCTGCCCCAACTGAGCGCAACCGGCCAGACCGGCGGCCGCTGTTGCTGTCATTGCCGTCAGAAAGGAACGGCGGGTAAGGGTCGTTTGCATATGAAAACCAGTTTAGTGACGGGAGGAGTTACAGATACACATTCAGGGTTAACGAATTGCGACCCGGCCAATTGTGGCAGATACGCAGTGAGCCATCGAAAAGGCCGTAAACGGCTGCTTCCGGTGTTTGGTTGCACGGAAAACGCCCGAAAAATGTGGCGTACGCCCGTTCGTAATGCGGCCTAAACGTGGCGAAAGCCCACCAGCATGGCTCGTGTTGCAGCCGCGACACAATTTTGGGTGCAGGAGCCAGCTTTCCATAAACCCGGCAAGTTCAAATTTTAGTGAGAACTCAATCAAGCAACTGGAGGCTTGGCAGAATCAGTGCCGGAGCAAACTGTTTATATTCGTCGGGCTGGTTGGTTCGATTAATCCAGACCCCGCGCATGCCGAACCGCACCGCCCCTGCCACGTCCCAGCGGTTCGAGGACTGGAACGAGATCGCGGAAGGATAAAGCCGCCATTGCAGGGTGATGAGCTCATAGACAGCCGGGGCAGTCTTGTATTTCCTGACTTCATCAACCGAAATCACGTCGTCCAGCAGGACGTCGAGCGCTGCCGAACGGACTGCGGATTCGAGCATGGCGGGCGAACCATTGGAAAGGATCGCAAGCCGTGCGCCCTTCTCCTTCAGGCTTTTGAGAGCAGCGGGCACTTCCGGATAGCAATCGAGCTTCCAATAGGCATCGAGCAAGTCATTGCGCAGTGCCGGATCAACGGACGGGTAGCGCGCGAATGCGAAATCGAGTGATTCCTCGGTGAGTTTCCAGAAATCGCTGTAGGCACCCATCAGGCTGAGCACCCAGGAATATTCGAGCTGCTTGGCCCGCCACAGTTCGGAAAATGCCCGACCGTCCGGCCCGGCTTTGTCTGCATGTCGCCGCACCGCCGAATGGACATCGAATAATGTGCCATAAGCGTCGAAGACATAAGAACTGTGGGACACCGTTTCCTCCTGTGAGGGTCCGCCACGCATCGCGAAGCATAAAATCTAGAATTGCGCCATCCTACTGTGATTTCAATAATAATTCATTGTCTTGAAACTAAATTGCTCATTCACGCCATTGCCGCCCGCACCGATGCGGCCTATGTAGATTCCGCACGCAAGTTTTGAGGCAGCATCTGCTCGGCCCGCCCGCAAGCTGCCCATGTAAGCTCAAAGAAAAGAGGAGAGTTTCCAATGGCTTTCGAACTGCCCGCCCTGCCGTATGACTATGACGCCCTTGCGCCTTTCATGTCGCGCGAGACGCTTGAACTTCATCACGACAAGCACCATCAGGCCTATGTCACCAACGGCAACAAGCTGCTCGAAGGCTCCGGCCTCGAAGGCAAGAGCCTGGAAGAGATCGTCAAGGAAAGCTACGGCAAGAACCAGGGCCTCTTCAACAATGCCGGCCAGCACTACAACCACATCCTGTTCTGGAAGTGGATGAAGAAGAACGGTGGCGGCAAGAAGCTGCCGGGCAAGCTTGAAAAGGCAATCGAGTCCGATCTTGGCGGCTACGACAAGTTCCGTGCGGATTTCATCGCTGCTGGCGTCGGCCAGTTCGGTTCAGGCTGGGCCTGGCTGTCGGTCAAGGACGGCAAGCTTGAAATCTCCAAGACCCCGAACGGCGAAAACCCGCTGGTTCACGGTGCAACGCCGATCCTTGGCGTCGACGTGTGGGAACACTCCTACTATGTCGATTATCGCAATCTGCGTCCGAAGTACCTCGAGGCCTTCGTCGATAGCCTCATCAATTGGGAATTCGTCGAAGAACTGTACGAAAAGGCCTGAGCCTTCATACAACAATAAAGAAAAACCCCGGTTTTGCCGGGGTTTTTTGTTGCTGCTATTCCTTGATTACCTGCACACCTACATGTTGCGCGCGCCCGGCTCCCCATCCGGCGATGGCAGCCCCCAGCCCCAACACAGCGAAGAAAAGACCACAGGCGGTAAAGCTGCCCGTTGCGCTGTGGATCAGCCCGACGATGAGCGGGCCGATTGCGGCAAGCGTATAGCCGACGCACTGCGCCATGCCGGACAGATGCGCCGCCGTGTGTGAGTCCGGCGCCCGCAGCACGATCACCATCATGGCGGCGGCGATGAGACCGCCCTGCCCGATGCCCTGAATGACCGCCAGCCCCCAATAGGTCCATAGCGGCAGATAGAGAAAGCCGATCAGCGGCAAGGCCGCACAAGCGCAGAGAATGACATTGAGCAGGCTCTGGTTCTTCTGGCGGGTAGCAATCGACGGTACCGCGAGACAGGTGATGACCTGAGCCAGGATCGAAAAAGAGACCAGACCGCCGGCCGCTGCCGGGCTCAGGCCCTGTTCGCGCAGGATCGGCGCCAGCCATCCGAAAACGATGTAGGCGGTGGAGGATTGCAGGCCCATGAACAGGGTCACCTGCCATGCCAGCTTGTCCTTCCACAAGCCGATCACCTTGAAACCCGAATGCGCGACATTGTGTTTCGCACGCATGGCCTGCGGCAGCCACAACAGCAGAACGATTGCCGCCGGAACAGCCCAGAAAGCCAAGGCAAGGTTCCAGGAACCACCGAGCATCCCCTTGATGGGAATGGTGAACCCGGCTGCGGAGGCAGCGCCGCCGCATAGCGCCATCGTATAAAGACCGGTCATGATGGCCGCAGTTTTCGGGAAATCACGCTTGACGACGCCCGGAAGCAGCACGTTGCCAGTAGCAATTGCGGCACCGGCCAATGCTGCGCCAATATAAAGCGAATAGAACGAACCGAAGCCGCGAATGGCGGTGCCGACAGTCAGCACGACCAGCACGAAAAGCAGAACGCGTTCGGCGCCGAAACGCTGCGCCAGCCGTGGTGCGAATGGCGCAAAGACGCCAAGGCAGACAACCGGCAACGTGGTCAGGATACCGGCTGCAACGGATGACATGCCGGTGGCATCGATGATTTCCGGCAAAAGCACGGAAACGCTGGAAAATACCGGTCGCAGATTGGCGGCGATCAGCACGAGGCTCAGACCCAGCAAAATGCGCATCGCCTTGCTTGGCGGTCGCTGGACTGGCGGCGGCGGAACGCTGTCCGCCTCAGCGTCGACCAGCGCCTCTGGCTGAAGCATCGCCTCGTTTTCCGCCGTGTGCGACAGGGCTGTGTTCGTGTGGCTCATGATGCCAGCAACCTTTCAAGTTCTTCAATCAGGGGTGCCATGAAGCGGCGAACCGTTGCACCGGCCTGGTCAGGATCTCCCGAAGCGATGGCTTCGACGATCTGGCGGTGCGCCTCATGATTTGGCTCGGGCAGTTCGCCGTCGAGCGTAGCTTCTATGGATTCGCGGATGGAGGCGGAGAAAAAAGCATAGACCTCGATCAGGGCGCTGTTGCCCGAGGCAGCGACGATGGCCTCATGAAAGGCAAAGTCTCGGGCCACAAAAGTTGCCCGGTCGAGTTCATCGCGATTGCCGCGTTGTGCCAGCATTTTCTCCAGATGCACAATCCCCTTCGGCTTGATGCGTAAGGCGGCCAGACGTGCGGCTTCCGTTTCGAGAACTGCCCGGGTCTCAAAGCGGTCGCGCAGGCTGGTATGGCGGATGCGGTCGAGGCTGCGTGCCGTGTCGGCAGTGGAACGGACATAGGTTCCCGACCCCTGCCGGGTTTCCAGCATTCCTTGTGCCACCAGCGCACGCACGGCTTCCCGTACCGTACCGCGGCTGACATCAAGCGTTGCAGAGAGTGCTGCTTCATTTGGCAGCTGATCGCCTATCGTCCAGCGTCCCGACGTGATTTCGCCTCGCAATGCCTGCGTGGCCGAATCCGTCAAAGTCTTGCGGGATATCGCCTTCATATCTTCACCAAAGTCATCTGATGACTTGATGAATTAGACCTATGTAATGGAGCTGTCAACCGTCATGAAGAAAGCTGATTGCGGGCTGGAAACCACTGCCGCATTCCGTTAACAATTTTCGCGCACAGTGCCCCATAATCCAGCCGCTCGAGATTTCGGGCCAGACTTCAGGTGCCAGTATGATCACACTTTACAGCCTTTCCGGAGACCACCTCGAACAAGTGGAAGTCGAGCCCGGCACTCCGCTGCCAGAAAATGTTATCTGGATCGACCTGTTTGCTCCTGGCGTCAATGAAGACAGTATTGTCGAAGCATGGATGGGCATTTCGATCCCCACCCGCGAAGACATGACGGAAATCGAGGAATCGAGCCGCTTCTACATGGAAACCGGCGCCCAATATCTCACAGTGCCGATCCTGCACGCGGTCGATCTCGACCATCGGGAGCTGGCGCCCGTCACCTTCATCCTGCATGGTTCGCGGCTGATCACTGTTCGTTATGCCAATCCGAAATCGTTCAGCACCTATATCCTGCGCTCCACCAAACCGGGCAACGGGTTGATATCACCCAAATGCTCGGGCCTGTCGATCATGCTTGGTATTACCGAAGCCACGACGAATCGCCTCGCCGACATTCTTGAAGGTGTCGCAGGCAAGATCGATGCTGCCTCGCATTCCATCTATCGCCGTCAGCCGAAAGCGCGACCGATGACGACGGAGGATTTCCGTCACATACTGACCCAGATCGGTGGACAGGGAACATTTCTCTCGCGAATGCGCGAAAGTCTGGCGGGGATCAGCCGTATGCTGGTCTATCTGTCGGCCATCAACAATCCCGCAGCCGGCAAGAAGGAAACGCGCAGCTGGATCAAGTCGCTGGAACGCGACACGCAATCCCTGACCGCCTATGTGGATTTTCTGTCCAACAAGGTCACATTCCTTCTCGATACGATCGTTGGTCTGATTTCGGTAGAACAGAACGCCATCATCAAGATTTTCTCTGTGGCGGCGGTCGGTTTTATGCCGCCGACGCTAGTGGCTTCCATCTACGGCATGAACTTCTCCTTCATGCCGGAGCTGCAATCGCCATGGGGTTATCCAATGGCGCTTGGTCTGATGATCGCCTCCGCCCTGCTACCGCTTTACTATTTCCGCCGAAAGGGTTGGCTGTAGCTTGTGGTGACAACGCAGGCGCACCATGTTATATCATGCGTTATAACATAGGAGAGCAGCCATGAACGTAACCCTGCGCAAGATCGGCAATTCCGACGGTGTGATCATCCCAAAGGAAATGCTGGAGCAGTTGAACGTGCAAACTGGCGACACTCTGGTCCTGACCGCAGACAAGGATGGACTGAGACTGACCAGGAGCACGGAAGATCCGGAGGTCTTCGAGAAGAAAATGAAGATTGCCCGAGAGCGGATGAAAAAATATGAGACCGCTTATCGCGTGCTCGCTCAATGATCGACTTTCATTCGCGGGCTTTCATAGAAGCGCTGCATCAGGAGCAGTTGCGTCTGCATGGTGGTGCAGCGGGTATTCGCGATTCCGGTTTGCTTGATTCAGCGCTTGCGCGTCCGTTGCAAAAGGAAGCCTATGGCGATCCGGATATCTTCGATCTGGCGGCGGCCTATCTGTTCGGTGTGCTGAAGAACCATCCTTTCGTGGACGGCAACAAGAGAACTGGACTGGCTGCCGCTGACTTGTTTCTTTATTTCAACGGCTTCAGTCTTGAGGCCGTACAAGAAGACATTATCCAGCTCGTCCTGATGGTTTCGAAAAGTGAAATCGATGAAGCCGGCGCAGCAGCGTTTTTCCGTGACCATACCGTCGCTATAGACGAAGACTAAACAATCTTCAGCGACACGATTTCCCACTCGACATTATTGATTTTCACGACATCGCCGACCGGCTTGCCGAACAGCAGAATGGCAACGGGCGCGACATGGGAAATCTTGCCGTTTGACGGGTCAGCCTCATCCTCGCCCACGATGGTCCAGCGGCGAACCTTGCCGTCGTCCAGATTTTCCAGATCTACCGTCATGCCGAAACGCACGACATCGCTGTCGGGAGCGGGAACGGAAAGCTCGGCATTTTCACGCCGCGCCACCCAGTAACGCAGATCGCGTGAGATACGCGCAATCGCCGAACGCTCGCCCGCGACATTGGCGTCCGCCAGCTCGCGCTGCAGCCGGGCGATTTCATCCTCGATCATCGTCAAGCCCGTCGGCGTGACGAGATTGCGATGCGGACTAACCGGGCGCTCGCCGAGGTCGGTCGGTGCATCATCCTGTTCTTTGGTGAAAGCTCTGCTCATTAGTTGAATGTAAGCGGTCGGCACCTCCCCGACAAGCCTCCCCGTCATGCAGACCGCCCGCTGTTGCGCCGGCAAATGCATGATTTGCATATCCGGTTTTTATTGATTGATGAGTCAATCAACGTTAAACTGACCGCTCAGTTAGACTGAGAACGGACGAGGATTATGCCCAAGATCGGGATGGAGCCCTTGCGGCGGCGCGAGTTGATCGATGCCGCCATTCGTACCATCGGCCAGCGTGGTTCGCTGGACGTGACCGTCGCGCAGATCGCGCATGAGGCGGGTGTTTCGCCAGCGCTTGCGCATCATTATTTCGGCGGTAAGGACAAGCTCATCCTGGCCACGATGCGCCATCTGCTGCGCGAACTGAGGCAGGATCTCAACGCTGCCATCCGAAAGACCGAGGCGCCGCAGGAACGTATCGCGGCCATCATTGCGGTCAATTTTTCCGCATCGCAGTTCGCGCAGGAAACCATTGCCGCCTGGCTTACCTTCTATGTGCATGCACAACAGTCGGAGGACACCCGCCGGCTCTTGCGCATTTATGCACGCCGCCTGCATTCAAACCTCGTCTTCGCACTTGAACAGCTGACCTCGCGCGAGCGGGCCAGCCGCATTGCCGAGGGTGCAGGTGCCATGATCGACGGACTCTACATTCGTCACGCACTTGGCGCCGATGCGCCCAATGCTGCCTCAGCCATTGCGTTGGTGGAAGACTACATCGCGGTTCAGCTTATGGGGGAGAAATGAGTATGGAAGCGGATTTCGTCATCATCGGCTCCGGATCCGCCGGATCCGCCATGGCCTATCGCCTGTCTGAAGACGGTCGCTATTCGGTGATCGTCATCGAATATGGCGTGCCCGATGTCGGTCCGTTAATCCAAATGCCAGCCGCCCTTTCTTTCCCCATGAATATGGAAACCTATGACTGGGGTTTTTCGACCGAACCAGAGCCGCATATTGGCGGGCGCAGCCTTGTAACGCCGCGGGGCAAGGTGCTTGGTGGTTCATCTTCAATCAACGGCATGGTCTATGTGCGCGGCCATGCACGCGACTACGACCACTGGTCGGAAAGCGGTGCGCGCGGCTGGGCCTATGCAGATGTACTGCCCTATTTCAAGCGGATGGAAAATTCGAGCGGTGGCCAGGAAGGCTGGCGCGGCACCAATGGCCCGCTTTATATCCAGCGCGGCAAACGCGACAATCCCCTGTTCCATGCCTTTGTAGAGGCTGGCCACGAAGCGGGCTTTGAAGTCACCGAAGACTATAATGGCGAAAAGCAGGAAGGCTTCGGCCCGATGGAGCAGACGATCCACAACGGTCGTCGCTGGTCTGCCGCCAACGCCTATCTGAAACCCGCCCTCAAGCGCCCGAATGTCAAGCTGGTCAAGGGCCTTGCACGCAAGATCGTGCTGGAAGGCAAGCGCGCGGTTGGCGTTGAGATCGAGGCGGGCCGCAGCTTCTCGACCATCCGTGCGCGGCGTGAAGTCATCATTGCCGCCTCGTCGATCAATTCGCCGAAGCTCCTGATGCTCTCTGGCATTGGCCCTGCCGCACAACTGAAAGAACACGGAATTGAAGTGGTCGCCGATCGCCCCGGCGTCGGCCAGAACCTGCAGGACCATCTGGAAGTCTATATCCAGCAGGAATGCACGCAGCCAATCACGCTCTACTCCAAACTGAACCTGTTCTCGAAAGCGAAGATCGGCGCGGAATGGCTGTTCTTCAAGACCGGCGACGGTGCCACCAACCATTTCGAATCCGCAGCATTCCTGCGCTCGAAAGCTGGTGTGGAATATCCAGATATCCAGTATCACTTCCTTCCTGTAGCTATCCGCTATGACGGCAAGGCGGCAGCGCAGTCGCACGGCTTTCAGGCCCATGTCGGCCCGATGCGGTCGAAATCACGTGGCAGCGTGACGCTTCGCTCAGCCAATCCACGTGAAAAGCCTGTCATCAAGTTCAATTATATGTCGCATGAAGACGACTGGGCCGACTTCCGCCATTGTGTGCGGCTGACTCGTGAAATCTTCGGACAGGCCGCATTTGATGCTTATCGTGGCGCGGAAATCCAGCCCGGTGCGCATGTTCAGAGCGACGATGAAATCGACAATTTCATCCGCGAGCATGTCGAGAGCGCCTTCCATCCGTGCGGAACTTGCAAGATGGGTGCGGTTGACGATCCAATGGCAGTCGTTGATGCTGAATGCCGGGTGATCGGTGTCGAAGGCCTGCGCGTTGCGGATTCATCCATCTTCCCGCGCATCACCAACGGCAATCTCAACGGCCCGTCGATCATGGTCGGCGAAAAGGCTTCCGATCATATTCTCGGCCGTACGCCGCTGGCGTGCTCCAATCAGGAGCCTTGGATCAATCCGCGCTGGCAAGTTTCCGACCGCTGATAAAATTTAAGGGATAACAATGAAAGCACAACCCAAAGCCTCGCATTTCATCGGCGGCACATTCATGGAAGACAAGGCGGGCAAGACGTTGCCGGTCATCTATCCGGCAACCGGCGAGGAAATTGCCAAGCTCTATTCGGCGACACCCAATGTGATCGAGGCGGCTTATGCCGCAGCGCTGAAAGCGCAAGGTGAATGGGCAGCGCTGAAACCTGTCGAGCGCGGGCGCATCCTGCGCCGCACGGCAGAAATCCTGCGCGAGAAGAACAAGAAGCTGTCGAAGCTCGAAACACTTGATACCGGCAAGGCGCTTCAGGAAACGCTGGTGGCGGATGCAGCTTCGGCCGCGGATGCACTGGAATTTTTCGGCGGCATCATTTCGGGCTTCAACGGCGAGTTCGTGGAGCTTGGCGGTTCGTTCGCCTATACGCGCCGCGAAGCGCTCGGCATCTGCGTCGGTATCGGCGCATGGAATTATCCGATCCAGATCGCCGCGTGGAAATCCGCGCCTGCACTCGCGATGGGGAATGCCTTCATCTTCAAGCCGTCCGAAAACACGCCGCTTTCAGCGCTTGCATTGGCGGAAGCATACAAGGAAGCGGGGCTTCCCGATGGCTTGTTCAATGTCGTGCAGGGCTTCGGCGATGTCGGTGCTGCGCTCGTCAATCATCGCCTGACGGCCAAGGTCTCGCTGACGGGTTCCGTACCAACAGGCAAGCACATCATGGCGCAGGCGGGCGAACACCTGAAGCACATCACCATGGAGCTTGGTGGTAAGTCGCCGATTATCGTGTTCGATGACGCTGACCTTGAAAGCGCTATCGGCGGCGCAATGCTCGGCAACTTCTATTCGACCGGGCAAGTTTGCTCGAACGGCACCCGCGTTTTCGTTCACAAGAAGATGCACGACCATTTTGTCGAACGGCTGGTCGAACGCACACGCAAGATTCGCATTGGCGATCCGCTGGATGAAGCAACTCAGATGGGGCCACTAGTCAACGGCGCACAGCGCGACAAGGTTCTGTCCTATATCGAAAAGGGCAAGGCAGAAGGGGCGAAGCTTGCTTGCGGTGGTGGTGTGCCGAAACTGCAGGGTTTCGACAAAGGCTTCTTCATCGAACCGACCGTCTTCACTGATGTGACCGACGAAATGACCATCGCTCGCGAAGAAATCTTCGGACCAGTGATGAGTGTTCTGGAGTTCTCCGACGAGGACGAAGTGATCACACGCGCCAACGATACCGAGTTCGGCCTCGCGGCGGGTGTGTTCACTGCCGATATCGCACGCGGCCATCGCGTAATCGGCCAGATCAAGGCCGGGACCTGCTGGATCAATGCTTATAACCTGACGCCAGTTGAAGTTCCCTTCGGTGGCTACAAACAATCTGGCATCGGGCGCGAAAACGGCATCGCCGCACTCGCTCATTACAGCCAGATCAAGACTGTCTATGTCGAGATGGGCAAGGTCGACAGCCCTTACTGACCGCTGTAATCGGCCCGCGGAACTGAAGTCGGTTCTGCGGGCGTCGGCGTACAGTCATAGCGGTAAAGCTGTGGCGACGGCACTGCCTGCGGATAGACGATGGCACGTTGCGACCGTTGGCTGGCTGGAACCGATGGTGAATTCCATAACGGCATGGCCCAGGACGGCCTTGTCACCGTGTCGGAAGCACCTGTCCCCTGAACGGGAATACGTCGACACTCGGTTCCGAGAGCACCGTTTAATCCGGCCGAGGTCGCAACACTGGTGCAGTTGATCAGGGCAAGCACCAAAGCGGTAAAAAACAGTCTCATATCGAAACACTTTCAAAACAACACTGCCAAATGCCCAAAGGTCGATCAGGCTCACGACTATAAAGCGCCTCCCCAACCCGGCTCCATTTGTACCGA
Organism: Ochrobactrum sp. XJ1; assembly: GCF_024701725.1. NCBI lineage: Bacteria > Pseudomonadati > Pseudomonadota > Alphaproteobacteria > Hyphomicrobiales > Brucellaceae > Ochrobactrum > Ochrobactrum sp. XJ1. Next base: position 24,380 of record NZ_VDGD01000003.1, on the reverse strand, counting down.
CAAGGCCATTCGGGACATCTTCAAACTGAAACCAAAGATAGAAGATTTATCCAAGCGTTCAACAGCGCCCCCCTGTACGAGACGTTCAAACTTCTGCGAACAAGCAGAAGTTCTATTCTGGCATTCTATCGAGAATAGTTCCTGTTCGGCATCAGACAACATATGGTGATAGTTCCAACAGGGTTGAGTTTATAAGTCAAAATCGGGAGGTTTCAGTTATATTAGAGATTAATAATATACGCTTTGGGTGGCTAGCTAAAATCAAAACCCCATGCAAAAGAATTTATTTGTTCAAGTACAAAAATGCATAAAATATGCACCTAACCAAAAATATTGATAATAATACATGCTATCAATATTTCACACATCGTGCGATTTCATATCAACAACCTGTCGTGGACTGAATGACTTGTGATGGCTAATGAGATTTCAATCTCGACCGACATGGTCGACGACAAGCTTCGCAATGATTTTTGGCGATCTGCAATCAAACCCATATATGAAATCGTGGCAGAGAACGGGAAGTACCAGTTTTCTGGAACAATTGCTGCTCGCGCTCTCGGGACTTTCCATGTCGGAACGACTTCCTTCAACACCCAGAACTACTCACGCACACGCAAACTCATCGCACAGGGTGGGCTTGATCACTACGTTCTGCAGCTTATTACAGCAGGCAGTTTACGCGGCGATTTCAACGGGGTCGATGTCGTGGCAAAGCCCGGAGATATCGTTATTATCGATCTGACACAGACCGTGGAGAGCCAGGCATCCGCCGGCTCGCGCATCACAGTAACAATACCCCGCAATGAACTGGAGAGGATGGTAGGCTGGCGTAATTTGCACGGCCTTATCTTGTCAGCGAATGCTCCCCTCACGCGACTGCTTTTTGATTATCTCCATAGTCTGCAATCGTTGACCGGCAAACTGGGCAAGGCCGAAGCAAAATCAGCGCAGGAAGCAATGTTGACACTGCTTGGTGCAGGCATCAACGGCGTTGACAGAGAAGATATACGGAACCTTCCGGTCAATATTCCCATGCGCAAGAGCATCCTCGCCTATATCGACGATAACCTGTTCAATCCTCTGCTGGGGCCAAATCTCATCGTCCAGAATCTTCGCGTCTCTCGCTCACGCCTTTACCGGACATTTGATACAGAGGGTGGTATTGCCACAATCATTCGTGAGAAGCGGCTCGATCATGCCTATCGCATTCTGGTCGGCGAGCGTAGCAGACACGTGTCATTCAAGGAAATCGCTTATCGCTGCGGATTTCATGACGGCGCACAGTTTACCAGGGCATTCAAGGCTCGTTTTGGCGTGTCGCCGAAGGAGGCTCGTGAGATAAAAGCCCCGCTGTTATCGTCAGATATGGGCAACTTCGATTATACGGTACATCTTGCGGAAGAAGCCGCCAAACTCGGCGATGTCAAACCGTAACCCGTCAACCAGGGGAAAGACGGTCCAGAAAGTCATCGCACCAGTGATTGACGTCGTGGGTGATCAGAAAAGCCATCATGCCTTCAAACCGCTCCTTACGTTCCTCAAGCGGCATAGCAAGTGCGCGCGCCATGGCATAAGCCATCGCCTCGGTATCATAGGGGTTGACCAGAAGCGCGCCGTCCAGTTCCTGTGCGGCACCGGCAAAGCGGGACAGAACCAGCACACCCGGATTTTCGGGATCCTGTGCGGCGACATATTCCTTGGCGACAAGATTCATGCCGTCGCGCAACGGCGTAACCAGTCCAACAGCGGCAAGCCGATATAGCCCTGCCAGCACTTCCCGGTTCAAAGAGCGATTGATGTAACGGATTGGTGTCCAGTCGACGGTAGCGTTCGCACCATTCACTCGCCCGGCAAGTTCCGCCACCGCGCGTTGCATGTCCTTGTACTCTGGCACTTCGGAGCGGGATTTCGGCGTGACTTGTAGGAAAGTGACCTTGCCACGATTGCCGGCATCGACCTTAAGAAAATGCTCGAAAGCTTCCATTCGGTTGGTGATGCCCTTGGAATAATCCAGCCGATCGACACCGATGATAAGATCGCGGTCCAGCATGCTGTCGCGCATGCGCTTTACCGTCGGATGGCGTTGGGCCTTGTTCGCTATCTCGGCGAATGCGGCTGTCTCGATACCGATGCCAAAGCGCTCGGCACGGAACTGATGTCCGAAAGCCTCGAACAGACCGTTGTCATCGAGACGCTTGCCGATTTTCTCCCGCCGCAGACAGCCGATGAAATTATCGACGTCGTTCTCGGTCTGGAAGCCCACCACATCATATGAAGCAAGGCCACGCATGATCGTTTCATGCACGGGCAGCGTGAATAGAATATCAGCGGGAGGCCAGGGAATATGCAGGAAGAAGCCGATGCGATTGGTGACACCGAGATTGCGTAGTTCGGCGGCCAGTGGAATGAGATGGTAATCGTGAATCCATATCACATCCTCCGGCTCGATCATCGGTAGAAGATGCTTCGCAAACAAGCGATTGACCCGGAAATATCCCGCCATGTCCTTGCGCGTGTAATCGATCAGGTCGAGACGATAATGACAGAGCGGCCAGAGCATGCGGTTGGCGAAGCCGGCATAATATTCATCGATATCCTTCTTGTGGAGATCGAGCAGCGCGTAGCGAATGGAGCCCACATCGCGGATCGCCAGTTCCTGTGTTTGGCGATTGGGAAGTGTCTTTCCGGACCAACCGAGCCAAATACCGCCGCGTTCGCTGAGCGCAGCCTGTAACGCAACTGCCAAGCCGCCCGCAGGCGCCTTGCCCTGCTCATCAGGCAACGGAACACGATTGGAGACCACGATCAGTCGGCCCATACGTCAAGTCCTTTCAGTATTATTCTCATTCACGATCCCAGAAAGCCAAAGCCACAGCTCACCCGGGCTTGCCAGTCTGGCTGCGCCCGGATGGTCGATCGCACGGCCGATCACGACGGCTGTACCGCCAAGCTTGCGCGCCGCGCCAAGCATCGGTAAATCTGTCAGGTCGTCGCCGAATGCGATCGGCACCCTTCCCGCAAATGGCTCTTCTTCCATGAAGCGGCGCAAGGCAGCACCCTTGTCGCTGATTGCCGGGCGCAGCTCGAAAACCATCTTGCCTGATTGCACGATCCAGCCCGGCCCGGCGAGCTTCAGTGCCTTCCCGACGAGATCATGTGCCAGATCGGCTTTTTCTGGCGCGGCGCGATAATGAAGGGCAACCGCACTACCCTTGTCTTCGGCGAGAAAGCCGCTGACGCGAAGTGCAGCCTGTCGTAGAAAATCCTTTGCAATCAAAAAATGTTCGTCCGGCTCGATCAGCTCAACCAACCCGGATGCGTGCCGGAACTCGGCACCATGCAACGCGGCTATGGGGCCGCGATAATCGGGAAAGCGTTCTTCAATGAACGCAATTGCCCGGCCCGTGACCAGTGCCATTGCACCGGACAGCAGCTCGGAAATGAGCGAAAGCGATTTTTGCAGGCCAACTGGAACGATAACGCCATCGGGATTGGCAGCGATATCGAGCAGTGTTCCGTCCACATCGAAAAAAAGGGCGTGTTTTTGAAAGTCGATGACCGGCATACCGATCAGATCGGTAGCCGGGTCCTGTTCCTTGCTGGGCATGTTAAGGCAAACATCCGCGACGGCGAATGGTTCCCGAATTAGTTCAGCCCGCTCCTATTTCCTACCGGTCAGACGGCCCTATGTGCGCCCGTAGACATCATCGAAACGCACGATATCGTCTTCACCCAGATATTCGCCGCTTTGCACCTCGATGAGAACGAGCGGTAGAATGCCCGGATTCTCCAGCCGGTGGCGGAAGCCGCAAGGGATATAGGTCGACTGATTGGTCGTGAGCAGAATCTCGCGATCGCCATTGGTGACCTTCGCCGTTCCGGAAACGACGATCCAGTGTTCGGAACGATGATGATGTGCCTGAAGGCTCAAGCGACGTCCGGGCTTCACCTCGATCCGCTTGATCTTGAAGCCATCACCTTCTTCGAGAACCGTATAGGTGCCCCATGGGCGATGGGCCGTGCGGTGGAGCTTGGCTGCTTCATGGCCGTTTGCCCGTAGCTTGTTGAAGACCTTGCGCACTTCCTGCGCCTTGTCGCGATGAGCTACAAGCAACGCATCAGGCGTGTCCACGACAAGCAGATCATGAACACCGACAAGGCTGACCAGCCGGGTTTCGGACAAGACAAAGCTGTCGGTTGTGTCCTCTATAACCGTTTCGCCTCGCAGACGATTACCCTCATCGTCCGGCGCGATGAGATCGGCCATCGCTGCCCAGGAACCGATATCAGACCAGCCGCAGGACACCGGAATGCAGGCAATGTTTTCGGCCTTTTCCATGATCGCGTAATCGATGGAAATAGCAGGAGCCGCCGCAAAATCGTCCTTTGCGATTTCTACAGTCTTGGTCTCACCGTTGACGCCGCGTCGGGCATGTTCGAGCGAAGCCTGCACGGAATTGAAGATTTCCGGCGCGAAATGCTGCATTGCTGCGAGCATGGTTCCGGCTGTGAAACAGAACATGCCTGAATTCCAGAAGTAACGGCCGCTTTCGACATATGCCTGTGCGGTTAGTGCGTCAGGCTTTTCGACGAAGCGTAGCACGTCGGTGCCTTCGGCCTCGATATAACCGAACCCGGTTTCCGGATGATCCGGGACGATACCGAAGGTGACGATACGGCCGGTTTCCGCCATCTGCCGGGCCTTTGATACCGCCTCAGCAAATGCCGCCTCGTCCTCAATCAGATGATCGGCGGGCATGACAAGCAATGTCGCATCCAGGCCGTAAGTCGCTGCGGCATGGAGCGCGGCAACGGCAACTGCGGGTGCTGTATCGCGCCCGAGCGGCTCCAGCAGAAACACATTGTCGACTTTGGGCGCCTTCGCATCTGCATAGGCATCAAGTGTCAGGAACAGGAAGTCACGGTTGGTCACTGTGAGGATGTGGTCCACACCGTCGAGCTGGGCCGCGCGCTTGTAAGTCTTGCCGATCAGGGTGCTGCCATCGGGCAGCTCAATGAATGGCTTCGGGTGCGCATCGCGCGAAAGCGGCCATAATCTGGAACCGGAACCGCCGCTGATAATGACAGGAATAAAGCTCATTGCTCAGTTGTCCTTCGTTGCGTTGCGGGCGATGGCAAGTCCCGTATCCAGAAGCTTCGCTGCCTGGCTCTCATCTGAAGCTTCCACATAGCATCGCAGTTCCGGCGCGTTACCGGAAGCGCGATAATGGATTACGTTGCCTGAATGAAAGAAGAGTTTTACACCGTCGATCGTTTCGGACCGAACAATCGGATCATCCATCTCAAACAGTTCGTTTCGTCCCATGTCATTTTTGAGCCGGGACAAGAATGCGAGACTCTTTTCCTGCGGGATATTCTGAAGCCTGTCGCTAAGAGCAAAACGGAAATGAAAGCGGGCTGCGATTTCAGATAATGGTTTCCCAAGCTCTTTGATGGAGCCAAGGCAGCCGAGAATTGGCAGCAACGCATCGCGGGTCGGAAGCGCAGTCAATGTGCGATTGTCCCGTCTGGTATCAGTACCCAGCAACACGCCACCATTGGCTTCGAAACCGAGAACCGCCTGTATGCCCTCGTCGATGGCCTGCGTCATGCCTTCAATAACATAGGGCGACCCCACCCGTGTTCTGATGACCCGCTCGAAATTGTCTTCAAGAGCGGAATTGGACGTCACTGGCGTCACAATCGTTTTTACGCCGAGCCAGCTCGCCGTAATTGCATCCACAAGATCACCCCGAACGAAACGCCCTTTCTCATCCGCGATTAACGGGCGGTCGGCATCCCCATCGGTGGAAACGATAGCGTCGAAACGACTTTCCTTTGCCCACTGGTCAAGAAGCTCGATATCCTCGGAACGAAGGGCTTCCGTATCGACTGGCACGAACACATCGGATCGACCGAGCGGTATCGCTTCGACTCCGAGCTTGCTCAGGATACGGACAATCAGGTCACGCGCCACAGACGAGTGCTGATAGACACCAACCCGCAACCCCTGAAGGTTTTGAGGTCCCACGAAACCAACATAGCGCTTCACATAGCTGTCGATCGCATCATCACTATGGTGCGCATTATTCAGATGGCGAAAGGCAAGGTTTTCAGGCAGAGCGGCATAGACGGCACTGATTGCGCTCTCGTCGTTCTTGTCGATTTCTCCGTCGCCGCGATAGAATTTGAGCCCGTTGCGATCGTCCGGGATATGGCTGCCAGTAACCATGATGCTTGGCGCTTGCTGCGCGATCGCATAATAGCTCAGTGCCGGGGTCGGCAGAACGCCACAGTCCACTGGCTGGAATCCGGCATCTTCGATTGCTGCCATGCAGAGTGCTGCGATTGCCGGACTGGACGGGCGAAGATCGCGACCGACGAAGACCCTGGCACCCTTCTGCAGCTTTCCGGCTTCCGACAGCATTCCGACGAAAGCAAGGGAATAGGCATAAGCGGGCAAACCATTCAGTTCGTCCGCCAGTCCCCTAAGACCGCTTGTGCCAAATTTAAGCGATGTGCCGCTCATGCTTTCCGCCAGATCTTTTCCAATGTCGAAGAGACCGCCCCTGCGAGCGCCCCCAGCTCAAAAGTTTTGTCATCTTATAATGTGAACATGAAAACCATCATCCCCACAATGGTGCAATCATATGCACCTTATTGCTGGTGATAATCCGTATATGCAGGCAATTTCAAATCCTTAACGTCGTCTACGTTAACAATTGCTGTTGAGTTTGGCATGATGCTCCAATGGCAATAAAATTGTCACGTTCGTGAGTGTTACCGAGCAGCGTGTTTTTTGCCCGCCGAGACGCTTGGATTCCCAGCCAGACAAAATTCCTCAATGATTTCAATAAATCACTTTTTCACATTTGCCAAATGTGTCATAGGTTTGTGCTACAGTTGGCGCACGGCGTCAAGGGTGCTTTTAAGCGGACATTATTAAGCGATACATGTAATTTGAATACCGTCGCTACAGCCTGTTTCCCTGACTTTTGCCTGCAACGATGCGCATAATTATGCGCGCAGCTGCCTCACAGATCGCTTCCCCATCACTTGCGAAAACTCTAGGGACCTTGGAGCGCATTTCGACCTGATTGAGACAGATCGGCACTCTAACGTTTGTGGCGTAAAATAGTGCGCCCCAAATAGAAGTTTGCCGTAGTGGTCACGATGATGGTCAGCACGAACGCTAGCAGCGGCATAGCCATCGCGTAGACGAGGAGACGAAGAACGAGAACACCCAACCCGAAGATCCCAATTGTTGAAAATGCCAGATGTAACCTAGCCTTCGCTCGAGTGCTTCCACCAATAAAAACACGATCAGGATACACAAGAACAACGAAAATAAGCCCTAGAATCCACGCGATAGTATAGGCCGCAGTAGGAGTCACAATCATGAGTGCCAAAACGTAGACTACCGATGTTAGGGCTGTATTGACAACCCCCGCGAACACGAAACGCTTGGCATCGCTTGTAATACCCTCAGTCAATGTCGCGCCCCGCGACGTACGACAAAAACTCATCATAATCTCGGATATAATCGGAGGCGTCATAAGGGTGTGATGCCATGACCATGAGCACTGTATCGGTATCAAACTTGTACTGAATACCCCAAACACCCGGAGCAAGAAAAAGACCAACCGTAGGATCGGCCAATGATACCTCGGCCCGAGCGGTCCCATCATCTACAACCACAGACACCCCCCCATGCACGGCCACTAGAAATTGACTGCAAATACGATGAGCGTGTTCGCCACGGACCTTGTTAGTTGGAACACCGTATACGAGAAAGGACCTGCTGGGAACAAAGGGGAGGTCATTAGAAAATTCTATCGGGACAAGATCGCCTCGAGTATCCGAATAATGAGGAAGCCGCCTTAGCTCGCAATCACCAACGCCTAGTCTCACTTTCGATCCAATCTCAGCACCGGGGCTTGCTGCCACAGCGGTGGCGGCCTCTGGCTGCGTCGCGGTTTGATACCCTACTATAACAGCAGGATTGCCCACAACGACAGCGTGGGCCGGGACGTTCTTCGTTACTACGGCCCCTGCCCCGACCATGGCCCCTCGTCCGATTCTTATTCCCGGTAGAATTGTAGCGTTGGCTCCGATAGAGGCCCCGGCTTCCACAAACGTTTGCAAAAATTTCTGGGGATATTCTTTAGATCTCGGAAAGCGGTCATTCGCGAAGGTTGCATTAGGGCCTATGAAAACACGATCACCAATCCGCAAACCGTCCCACAATTGGACGCCGCACTTTATCGTCACATCATCGCCAACCACGACATCATTCTCAATAAAAACACCATCACATACGTTACAATTTTTCCCGATTACAGCACCAGAAAGGACATGCGCGAAGGCCCACACACGCGTACCGTCGCCAACCGCTTCGCTCTCGCAAATGGCGTTCTTGTGCAAGAAAAATGTTTTGCCGCCGTCCATTATTTTTCACCCTCAACTATATGACTAATAACACGCAATGGACGGCGCTTGGTGTTCTCAGCTATCCGCCAAATATAACACCCAAGGATGCCTTGGACCGTAAGAATTAATGATCCCGTGAACAGAATAAGAAGAACTATGGATGAATATCCGTCGGCCTCCAGGTAACTGGTTATACGCGCAAAGAAAACAAATGCACCGAATACCAAACTAACGAAACAGCCCATAATCCCCAGCCAGAGCGCCATCATGATTGGTAGATCAGTAAAGGATAGGATACTGTCCATCATATACTCGAAACGCCTGGAGAAGTTCCACGCGCTCGTTCCTAGCAACCTCGGCCTGCGCACGTATGGAACGAATGTACGGCGAAAGCCCACCCAAAACAATTGAGCCACTAACGAACTGTTCGGTTCTTTGAAGGATAATATAGTGTCAAGAACCAACCGATTGCACCCAAATATATCAACCCCCCCCTTTAGGCATTTCGGGAAACACAAACTTTCTATACGCCTTCCAGAAGAAGGACGAAAGAACGCGACTTACGAAAGGATCATTTCGGCTTACTCGTCGGCCAAAAACGACGTCGGATTCATCGCTTTCGAGGAGCGAAAATATCTGCAGGATCAGTTCAGGTGGCTCTTGCAGGTCTGCTGCCATCGCAGCAACAAATTTGCCTGTCGCCATCTCCATGCCCGTGCGAATAGCCGTAAAGGAACCAAAGTTGCGGCTATGAAAGATGATTTTGTAGTTCAGATCAGTTTTTTTGACCGCTTCCTTCAACAGATGACCAGAATTGTCGGGCGATCCGTCGATAACCAAAACAACCTCTAGACTGTCTAAAGTTGAGTGAAGGAACAAAAGCGCCTCCATCAAAGAAGGTATGTTCTCTTCATTTCTATAGACAGGAATGACCAACGAAAAATTGGGCATCATTTCTTCCAATCACTCAAGGCCTGAACAACGTGGCTAATTTCGGCTTCGGTCATTCCTGGAAAACAGGGTAGTGACACGATTTTTTTCGAACTTTCTGAAGATACTGGAAGCCCGTGATCTGGAAGACGCTTGGGAAGATTTAACCATCCTGGCTGATCACAATCGAGAATGGGGTAATGCACCTCTGTTGCGATGTTTCGAGTTGAACAAAACGCACGAAATTCGTCGCGATTTTCTGTGAGAAGAGTTGCGAGGTGCGCCACCGACCCACGCCCCCCCTCGATGAACCGAAGGCCGGAAGCTGAGCTTCCTTTGTACCGCTTTAAGATCGCCCTTCGTTCATCGTTGAGATTCTGCAACTCGGGTAAAAGAACGTTCACGACGGCAGACTGGATTTCATCCATTCGAGAGTTTCGCCCACCAGCATTGCAAATCTCATACTTCCTCCCCCATCCATATTGCTGAATACTGGCAATCAACTCGGCGAGTTTACTATCCGACGTCAAGATTGCGCCGCCGTCCCCCATAGCCCCAAGATTTTTCGTTGGATAGAAGCTAAAGGTGGCGACATCGCCCATTGAGCCTGTCAATGCACCGTTGAAGGTTGCTCCATGCGACTGGGCACAATCTTCCAGAATTGTCACGTGCCCATAGCCAGCGCCATCTAGTTTTTTTCTAAGCGATGGAATGTCGACGGCACCGCCGTACAAATGAGTGGCCACAACCACCAAAGTCTTTTCGCTTAGAGCCGTCATCACTTGCTCAATATCGACCAACTGAGTCTCGGCGACTATGTCTACATAAACCGGTGTTAAACCGTTCTGATAGCAAGCGGTTGAGGTGTATCCACCGGCGTTTGCAACAGTTACCACCTCATCCCGGTGCGCGCACGAACTGGATAAAGCTCTCAAGGAAAGCGCGAGAGCATCCGTTCCGTTTGCTACCAACATGCAGTGTTGAACACCTACAAATCGTGCAAACCGCGTTACAAATTCCTTGCCGTGTTTACCATTCAACCACCACCCCGACCTACAGGCCTGCAAAACGGCCTCTTCCAAGTCGGGTCGAAAGCGATTATACAGCCGCCCCAAATCGTTGAACGGTATGCTTGGCAACATTTCCATTTTTCCAACCAAGTATCCTTGTAATTGCTTGTCATATGGATTATCGAGGCGCGTACTGTCAATAATGACTTCTGTCTTTAATATGCTGGCTCAATTTAAAATCGTGATTTTCAGAAATGTATGAATCGAAAGCTACGACAGGAAGAAGTGATCCCCCAGTAACCTTGGAGAATGACCTAATAAGAGCGTGGTCAGCTACATCAGGTACAATCGCAAAACTGTGGCTGATATTCGCAGTTATGTATTTCTTTGAGCTCGCCTCCTTTCCGCTGTCAATCGATGAAGAACTTGCCGCTTTTCGACATTTGACGCCGGGTTCTGCAGCTATTTGGGCACAGCAGGGCCGGTGGGGCGCCTATCTGTTCGAAAGGTTCGTCTTTCCACAACCTACCCTTCCGTTTCTACCAGCCGCTCTTTTTGGACTTGGCCTAGTCGTCGCTTATGTCATTTTTTTAGAGAGCGCGGGTCTTAAAATTGGGAGATTGTCTTTTTCCCAGACAGTAACTTTTGGGATTTTCTGCGGGTACCCTACATGGGTCTTTATTATCGAGTTTTATTCCAATGCTGCGGCTGTAGGGTTTGGAGTCGCACTTAGTTCAATTGCCATTTGGATTCTATACCAGCGACATCACCGATCACTTCACTGGCGAATTGCCGCTGTGATGATTGCGGCCTGCGCCGCTGCTTTCGCTGTTTCGATATATCAATCACTCTTGTTCCTCATGCTTTCGTTTGGCATCGGCGTGCTCATATTCAGAGCAATTCGTGCTGATACTCGTGAAGTAGACACGACAAAAGACCTGCTCGCCTTGGGGGTATGCCTAATTTTATCGTTTGGCATTTACAAAGTTCTGGACCGCACATTCCTCTCGATTCTGGGTATAGAACCTGAATATGTAGATCAGTTTCTGCAGCTGGATGCACTTTTAACAGATCCTGTGGCGGTCGTGAAAAATGCAGTTGTACATTTGCAAGGCATCTATGGGTTTAAGAATCATCTATACCTTACGTTGATCTGGTCGGTTCCCGCTATTCTATTTCTTGGAGCAGCAGGCCTTGCATCGGTCGTGTGGAACACTCCACTAACAAATAAAATTACGATTCTTCTTCTATCATCCATGCTGATAGTTAGCCCGTTTGTCATTGACCTGGTGTCAAAAGATTTACCGACTAGGTCAGTTGTCAGCGCGCCTTTTGTAATCTGGTGCTTCGCCTATCTGGCGTTGCACAACAGACTGAGCTTTGTCCGATTGACGTCCATCATGGCCATTTCGGTCGGGATATTCCAGTTTCTAGTCTTCTCAAATTCAATGTCCGCTTCGAGTCACTTCACTGGCCTCAGTGACCAGTTACTTGCTTCCCGATTGTATGACCGGATCAGTATGTCATCACCAACTTTCAGCCGAGATCGCAAATACGATCTGGTTATTTATGGGGGCATCGAACAGAAATCAATCTATCCTGTACCGCCATCGTCGACTGTCGGCGGATCTTTTTTCGGTTGGGACGGAGGCAACCCCAAACGAATCATACCTTATCTCACCATTCTCGGTTTCGATAATATACAGGCCGGGAGCCTGGATACTCAAAGCAAATATATTGACCTAATGGAAGATCTGCCTGTGTGGCCAGCTGTGGGTTCGGTTATGATCGATGATGCAGCGAGCGTCGTCATGGTTCGTCTGGCTAGAACCCCAAGTGGCAGTAATCTCGTAGCCGAAAAGATTCGACACAAGCCTATTCCAATTGATTCGCCAGAGCCCACTCTATTTTCTCTCAATATAAATGGCATCCGTGTAGAAAATGCCTCAGCATCGTGGCGTTCTGGTCGCCTCAATCTGAGCGCGGGACCAGATCCTATGGTTTTTATAGATATCACTGATCAAAAAGATGAAATGGCTGCTTGTAGAACTATTCAGGTTGCAACTCGTTTATTCACAAGCAGAACGGATCGTCTCCAAGTTTTTTACCAAACACCGTCGGACCCGAGCTACAATGAGACTCGGTCCAAAACCATCACCTATAGTGGCCGATCTGAGAGCTACGTGTTGCTACATAGCCATGACGGTTTCGGCACCGAACTGCGAGTTGATCCCGGCGACGGCAATACGACCTACGACATCGGCGCGCTGGAAGTGCGGTGCCTCGACTAGTATCAGTAAGAGCAGGAAGAATACTTTTAAAATACTAAACTAATCTGACCACCATATCGTGTAGTGACGATTGCCAATGAGGTACCGACCAACTAAATACTTCCTGGAATTTAGCAGTCGACAGCCTTGAACTAGTAGGACGTGTAGCCTTGGTCGGGTAATCGGCTGTCGTAATATCTGTAACATTCGCGGTCGGTCCGCCGAGCGTAGCGCTTTCACTAAATATTGCGCGCGCAAAGCCACTCCAGTTTGTATCGCCCGTACCAACCAGATGGTAAACACCATAAGCTGAAAAGTCTGGCGTAGCCGCCAATTGATCCGCCACCCGGATAATCGCGTCGGCGATATCAAGAGCACTGGTCGGATTACCCCATTGGTCAGAAACAACAGAGAGAACATCTCGCGTCTCTGCGAGCTTCAACATCGTCTTGACGAAATTCTTGCCAAAGGGACTATAGACCCACGCCGTCCGCATAATGATATGTTGCGGATTGGATTGTGCAACCAAACGCTCGCCTTCCAGCTTGGAGCTTCCATAAACACCGCGAGGTCCGGTAGCATCCGTTTCAACGTACGGTTCGTCAGCGTCGCCCGCAAAAACATAATCCGTCGACAGATGGATGACGGGAGCACCGCAGGCCTTGGCAGCTTCGGCAACTGCTTCAGCGCCAGTGGCATTCGCCGCAAACGCAAGTTCCTGCTCATCCTCGGCTAGATCCACCGCAGTGTATGCGGCGGCGGACACGACGACGTCGGGCTTGATCGCCGTGATGGCACTATGCACCGTGTCCGGCTTTGACAGATCCAGTTCCGGGCGACCCAACGCAATCACTTCTAGATCGGGACGTTGAACTGCCTTCTCAAGAAGGCTCTGAACAACCTGCCCTTCCCGCCCGGTCACAAGGATTTTCATGCCTTGGCCTCTTTTGCTGACGTGCTACCCAGACGTTCGCCAGCATATGTACCGCTGCGGATCGGTTCCCACCACCATGCATTATCGAGATACCATTGAATGGTTTTTTCCAATCCCGTCTCGAAACTTTCCTGTGGTTTCCAGCCCAATTCGCGCTCGATCTTCGAAGCGTCAATAGCATAGCGACGGTCATGGCCGGGTCGATCTGTCACGAAGGTTATCAGATCAGCATAACTCTTGCCGTTTGCGCGAGGCCGCTTCTTGTCGAGAATGGAACAAATCGTTTCAACGACACTCAGATTGGTACGCTCCGCACGCCCGCCGATATTGTAGCTTTCGCCCAGCTTGCCCGTTGTTGCAACGAGCGCCAAGGCGCGCGCATGATCCTCGACGTAGAGCCAATCACGGACATTTGCCCCTGCCCCATAAACCGGCAACGGCTTGTCATCGAGCGCGTTAAGAATGACAAGCGGGATCAGCTTTTCCGGAAAATGGAACGGTCCGTAATTGTTCGAGCAATTGGTGAGCACCACCGGCAAGCCATAGGTTTCATGCCAGGCGCGCACCAGATGATCTGACGCAGCCTTCGAAGCCGAATAAGGCGAAGACGGCTGATAGGGGGTTTCTTCGGTGAAAATGCCGCTATCGAAAGGCAGATCGCCAAACACCTCATCAGTCGAGATGTGGTGGAAGCGGAAGTTCGACTTACGCAGCTCTGGCAGTTCTCGCCAATAAGCAAGTGCCGCATTGAGCAAACGGAACGTTCCGACGATATTCGTTTCGATGAATGCTCCCGGACCATCGATTGAACGGTCTACATGGCTTTCCGCCGCCAGATGCATAACCACATCGATTTCGTGGACGCGCAGAGCTTCCAGAACGCTCGTGTCGTCACAAATATCGGCTTCAAGAAAGCTGTAATTCGGGTGGTTCTCGATCTGGCGGAGAGACGCCAGATTACCCGCATAGGTTAGCTTATCAAGGTTGACGACATTGACCTTCGGATCAGAAGCCAGATGTCTACAGACGGCCGAACCAATGAACCCTGCTCCACCGGTAACGAGAATATTCATATCATTTCCTCAAGCAAGAACTTCTGCGTCAGCAAAAAGCGAGGCCTTCTGGTCCTTGTCAGAAAGCTGGACGCCTGAAGAAGGAAGTGGCCATTCAATACCGATAGCCGGATCGTCAAAACGGATAGAGCGATCATGCTCCGGCGAATAGTAATCCGTGACCTTGTAGATGACCTCGGTGTTTTCAACGAGTGTCATGAAGCCGTGTGCAAAGCCCTTCGGCACCAGAATCTGGTTCCACTTTTCGGCGGAAACTTCCAGCGCTACCCACTTCCCGAATGTTGGCGAGCTTTTGCGGATATCGACAGCGACATCCAGAATTGCACCACGCGTAACACGCACCAGTTTGTCCTGTGCAAATGGCGGCAACTGATAATGAAGCCCACGCACAACGCCCTTGGCGGTCGAATAAGAATGATTGTCCTGAACGAAAGTCAGATTAATGCCAGCTTCGGCAAATGCCTTCGCATTATAAGTCTCAGAAAAGAAGCCACGGTCATCGCCGAATTTACGCGGACTGACCTCGAATACGCCGTCTAAACCTAATGGACGAACTTGCATCAATCTTTTCCTAATTCTGCAACACGACGACGAAGGTACGCAGCATATTCAGTTTTACCAAGCTTGGCTGCGCGTTCGAGCACAGCTTCACTGCTCAGCCACCCTTTATCCAGACCGATTTCCTCTGGGCAAGCGATTTTGATGCCCTGGCGCTTTTCAATAGTTTGGACAAACGAGGATGCTTCATGAAGGCTGTCATGCGTTCCCGTGTCGAGCCAAGCATAGCCCCGACCAAAGCGCTGAACGTTCAGTTCTCCGCGTTCGAGATACACGTTATTCACCGTGGTGATTTCAAGTTCGCCACGGGTGGACGGCTTGATCGAACGTGCAATATCGACCACCTGATTGTCGTAAAAATAAAGCCCTGTGACTGCCCAATGAGACTTCGGCTTTCCCGGCTTCTCTTCAATTGATATTGCCTGTCCAGTCTTGCTATCAAATTCCACCACCCCATAGCGTTGCGGATCATCCACCCGATAAGCGAAAACAGTTCCACCTTTCATGGGCTGGGAGGAGAGTTGCGACAGATTTGAAAGACCGTCACCAAAATAAATGTTGTCGCCGAGAATCATTGCAACGCTATCATCGCCGATAAACTCTCTACCAATAATGAAAGCTTCCGCCAACCCGTTCGGGTGTGCCTGTTCGGCATAGGAAAAATTCACTCCAAACTCGCGACCATCGCCAAGCAATTTCTGGAATAGAGGCAGGTCGTGCGGCGTCGAAATGACGAGGATATCCTGAATCCCCGCGAGCATAAGCACGCTCAGCGGATAATAAATCATGGGCTTGTCATAAATCGGTAGAATCTGTTTTGAGACCGCGATTGTCAAAGGCAACAACCGCGTACCACTACCCCCAGCGAGAATAATCCCTTTCATGCGATTTCAGCTCCTACCGTCTTACTTCTTTTGTTTCGTTCATATAATCGCGTAGTATGCCTAATATGATGGCATCGTTTTGACAACGCCCGGCCTATTTAGCCAACCGAGAATTCAAAGAATGACCTATAATGTTTTAGCTGCAGCCCCCCAAAGCAATAAGCAGCCATTGCTAACGATTTCAATTGTTACATTTAATCCCGATTTTGATGAACTTAAAAAAACTCTGGACAGTCTGAAAACCGCATTGCGCAAGCTTGCGCCCGAAACCTTCTCAATCACAATTATAGACAACTCGTTTAGCAACGAAGTTGTCTCATTTTTGCTAAGCGGCTACGCAGAGTCGCACATCAAACTAATTCAGGGTCAAGGAAATATCGGCTTTGGCCGCGCCCACAATCTCGCGATACGGCATTTGGGGGAATTTCACCTCATCCTTAATCCTGATATCCAACTAAGTCCGGATGCACTAATCAATGCCATAACATTCATGAGAGCCAATAAAAACTGCGGCCTGTTGAGCCCGCACGCAGTTTGGCCTAATGGGCAAAAGCAATATTTATGCAAACGATACCCAGCGGCATTTGACCTCATACTTAGAGGCTTTGCTCCCCAATCAGTACGCTCTCTTTTTTCTGCGCGATTAGCGCACTATGAGATGCAAAATGAAACACAGAACGCTGTTTATTGGAATCCCCCCATTGTAAGCGGGTGCTTCATGTTTTTCAGAAGCACTGTTCTAAGACAAGCAGGAGGCTTCAGTGATAATTTCTTTTTGTACTTTGAGGATTTTGATCTCTCATTGAGGGTGTGCAAGATTGCGAACATAGCTTACGTGCCGACAGTTCGAGTAGTTCATGCAGGCGGTCACGCCTCAAAGAAGGGCTTTTGGCATATAAAGATATTTATCCAGTCTGCAATGATCTTTTATCGAACTCACGGTATTAAAATTTTCTAATTTTCTCCCGAGCGAAGAAGGCCGTCGCGTTCCGCAGGGAAAACGATCCACTGCACTGCTCGAAGGCCCCCCGCCCCGTTCAAGATACCAATACCATTGTGTCGTCAATCGTTGGCCATTTGGCAAGCCCTTTTCTTTCTGATGAGCCTTTACGCTTGAGGCTATAGAACTGTTTCCCAGGAGCATGGTCGCCTTCGCGGTCGACACGCGGTCGCCGCATGATGGAGCTTCGCAGACAACATAGTCCTAAGGTCTTGCCCGCATGCGTACGAATGATCGAAACCCCAAAAAAGTTCGTAAGCGTCCAGCGAAAGGATTTTCGCTTGGTTGAGATGTGCAGGCTATGGGCTTCGCTTAGCCTCATCTTCCATGACACGCTCGATCATTTCGGGATCGCATAGTTGATCGAGGAGGAATTCGCGGATCCCACCATCCCATGTCCTTATATCTGCGAGGAGGCTCTGAAGGTCATCAATCCCATCTTCGGTCAGGCCTTTTGTACCATCTTCGCTGCCGTCGCAGACATACACGAGTTCGCCCTCGGCAATATTGTCGGAATTGGCGGTTACTTCTTCGATTAATTCGAGGTTCTCGCCAATCATGACGGAGACTTCATTCAGCGTATAGATGAACCTTGAGCGTGCCATCACGCGGCCTCCTGCAGCTCTTTCACTGGTGTCCACTGCCACGGCAGCAGTTCCTCAAGCCGTTGTTTTGGATGGCTCTGGATCCGGGTCAGGACAGCGCATACGCTTCGGCTTTTCGGACGCTTTATCCAGCTCCGGTAAAGGCGTTTTTCCAGAATGGGCTTCAGCCTCAGCGCGTGAAGCCTCGATCTCCTCCAGCATCAGCTCGAATTGCCCGATCTTGCGGTCTATCTTTTCTGAAGAAGCGCCATGCTGGCGATGCCGAAGCAATTCCAGCTGTGCACGCAAAAGGTCGATAATGGTGTCGCGCTTTGTGACTTCGGCTTCTTGTGCACTCAGTTTCGCCGCTTGTTCAGCGACGAGCGCGCGCAATGCCAATAGCTCATCCTGAATGTCCGACGGCGTTGTTTCCATGCCCGCAAACATAGCTGATTTGCGTCGGAAGCACCAGAAACTTTGCGGGATTCCCTAATAAAAACAGAAGCTTTACCCCATTCTGCCAGGCGCGGAAGTCCATGCCGGTCGACGCCAGTCAATCCCTTCTACCAGCATCGAAAGCTGTGCATGCGTCAGATGCGCAACACCTTCTTTCGCCGTCGGCCACCCGATCACCACGCCGCCCGCGAAAGGCGAAGACAGCTCCACCTGTCGGCTTCTGGCGCAAGACATCCTGCGCCAACATCGAAAGGCCCTCAATACCTTTCCTCATATCTGTGACGCCGCAGGCAAGGTAAACCCGTACGCCGGTGCCCGGTCCAATCATGCCTGTTCCACCGTCCGGATCAGCCGCGTCAGCACCGTATCCTCCAGCGTGCTCGTGAAACGAAGGCTGCGACCGCAGCGCAAGTGCAATTCAATCATTGAGGATGAAGCATCGACATCATCGCCAACCCCGGAAGTGATCTGCTCACTATCCATATCAACAGGAAGAAATACGGCTTCCCGCGAGGGGAGCAGAAGCCCCTTCTTCTTCAGTCCTCGTCGCCATGTGTAAATCTGCTGGCGGGTCACATCGTAGCGCTGCGCCACATCCGTGACCGTCGCACCGCCGATCCCAACCGACATAACGATGGCCAGTTTCTTCTCATCGCTCCAGCGACGACGCCGTTCCGCGCCAAGAACCTCAACTCGCATCCAATCCTCACATAAGACATGTCGCTAACGACGTCGTTAAGCACGTGTCTTATGCCACGAGGCCTTGTTGCAAAAGGCGGTAGCAATCGGGACGTTACGATTGACCGCGCGCACAAGCTTTCGATCACACGACAGGCGAAGCTTCTCGGCTTTAGCCGCAGTAGTCGACGCTGAATAACGGCTAAGCCATTGAACTTCGGGCTTTAGGAAGATGTGAAGAAGTATCGGCTTTCGCCATGAGAACGGTGATGGTTACCAGGAAGAAAGCACGCCAAAGGGCGAGCTTTGCCAGAATGAGACGCAGATTGTGTCCTGCGGCCACGAGCAGCGCATTGATGGTATCACCAGCATGCCCAAGAAGGAAGTTGCGGTCCAGCCTGCCATCGGACTTCATATGACCGATGGTGGGTTCGATGGCTGATCGTCGTTTCAGTTCCCTGCGCATGGTCGGCGTCAGCCCGCGCCGATTTCCGGCAATGATCACCGAAGCTGGACCGGTGTAATCGTGACCGCGATAGCCCTTGTCAACGTAGATGCGATCTGGCTTGACGCCGCCCGTGGCAACAGCCTGCTCGACGGTGCGCGACAGCGTATGCCCGTCATAAGGATTGTCTTCGAACGCCCTGGCAGCCAGCACCAGTCCTTCCCGGTTGGTCGCTGCGATTCCAACCTTGCATCCGAACTCGTAAGGTGTACGGGCTTTGCCTTTTGAGATGCAGACGACCTCGGGGGCATGCAATGAATAAAGCTTGTTCCTGTCCTTCGGCTTTTGCGAGAGTAACCTCTCGACAAGGCCGAACAGCCGGGCAAAGGCCTTTTCCAGTTCGGCATTACCGGTGATCTTGCGGGCGATGTCACGCAGAACACGGCCCAGAAAGGTGCGCAGACGTTTCAGTTCGCGCCGCATGCGTTTGAATTGACGGGCATGAGCATAACGGCCGATGCGTATCGCCGCCGCCTTACCCAGCCGTGTGTAGCTCTGCCTGAGCGCGATGCCGTGCTTCTTTGCCTGACGGACCAGCATTTGCAGCGCCTTCAGATAAAGCTTGCTGTCCGTCGGATGGGCTATCGCCTTGGGCTGCACGGTCGTATCGACATTGATCCTTTCCAACGATGTCGGCCTAGCCGTTCCTGTCTTAAGAGCCGCCTCAACGCTGGCCTTCAACATGTCCTGCAACCCGTCGGGCCCGATACGCTTTCTCCATCGCGTCATCGTGCTAGCATCGATTGGCATCTCGTGTTGGAAGAATTCGAAGCCACAAAAGAATTGCCAATAGGGGTTTTCCACCCAGCGGGCGACCGTTTCCTCGTCGGAAAGGTCGTGGACGTGCTTCAGATAATGCAGCCCGACCATCAGCCGCGTCGGTCTCGCGGGACGACCGACCGGTCGGTAGAAGCCGCCAAACGCCTGATCGAACCCGGCCCAGTCGATGACCTCGGCAAGCTTCACCAACGGATGTTTCATGTTGATCATCGCGTCAAGGCGGTCGCGGAAAAGGTCATGCTTGCCGGAAGATGGACGGATCGGACGCATCGAAAAACACCAGAAATTGAGCAGTCAGCGCGCAGTTTCTTGCAGTTTGCAATACTTCAAACCCGTTGGAAACCCCTGAAAACAATGGAGTTTGTAGCTTTTTCAGGGCGGACGCAGTAGTGTTTACTATTCACCGCGCCCGGTATCAGATGACGATTTGGCACTGATGCGGCGGATTGATGAACTGCATCTGGAATATCCATTCGCGGGAAGTCGGATGTTGCAAGGACTTTTAAAGGGAGAAGGGCTTGAGGTTGGGCGGTTGCATGTTACCACGTTGATGAAAAAGATGGGCATTGAGGCGATCTACCGTCGACCAAACACCTCGAAGCCTGCGCCTGGTCATAAAATCTATCCCTATCTGCTGCGCGATCTGGCGGTTATGTCGCAGCATAAAAACCAAATAAAACAATGACAAAACAGAGGTACAGCTTATCCCGCAGCACAGGGCGGCGTTACGCGCTGCGCAATCACTCGACGCCAATCGAGACCTTCAAATAAAGCTTCATATTGAGCCCTTGAAAGACGCATCGTCCCGTCCTGCACCCTGGGCCAGGCAAAGCTGCCGTTTTCAAGAATTTTATAGGTCAGAACCAGTCCCGTGCCATCCCATACCAGGATTTTCAGCCGATCTCCCCGCTTCGACCGGAAGATCACCGTGATCCCGGAATGCGGATCAAGCTTCAGTTCAGTCTGCACCATCAAGACCAGAGCCTGATGACCGCAGCGAAAGTCCACTGGACGCGTCGCAATCAGGATTGGCAATCGTTGCCCTGCGATAATCATGCCAGACCCCGCATTGCACCAACCAGAGCCGCAACCCGATCCACAGACACATCACCCGGCACCTTCACCACGAGGTCGGCACCTATCTCTATCGTCACAATCCCTGCTGGCGCGGCCATCGTCTCTGGCATCAACGAGGCTGCCGCAGACATCTCTGGCTCATCCGCAATCGATAGCGGCACAAAGGCGGGTTCACAATCGTCCGCATCTGGCACCGACGGCATCAACTCTGCTGGCAAGATCAGACGGCCATCACGCGTCTGCTTGCGCCAGTAAGAAAGCTGGTTCGCACTCAGATCAGTACGTATCCGCCGAAGACCGCCTTGTGATGTCTTATTGTTGTTCTGATTATAGGTCGTATGAGCAGCGATACGACTTATACTGAATTGAACGTACTTGAGATTGTAGGCACAGGTCGACGCCGTCGTTTCAGCGCGACAGCGAAACGGCAGATTGTCGAAGAGAGCTATAGTTGCGGGGACAGCGTTACGACTGTGGCTCGACGCCACGGTTTATTTCCCGCGCAATTATTTTCATGGCGCAAACTGGCGCGTGAAGGTGCTTTTGGAATTTGGCATGGAGAAAATTCAGCGACGGGTTTTATCCCGGTGCGAATAGAGGCGACCGCGCCTCAATGCCACCCCGCTCCGCAGGATGCTCGCTGTGGGCGATTTGAGGTTATCTGCGCAAATGGTCGCCGGGTTATCGTCGATAATGGCGTGGATATAGATCTTCTGGTTCGCCTTATCCGTGGTCTGGAGAGCCTTTGATGATCACACTTCCTTCAGGTCAGAATGTACGGGTGTGGATTGCCACGGGCCATACGGACATGCGCTGTGGCTTTCCATCATTATCGCTTCGGGTGCAGGAAGTGCTGAAGCGCGATCCACTTGGTGGCCATTTGTTTTGCTTCAGAGGGCGCAGGGGTGATCTGATAAAACTGATCTGGCATGACGGCCAGGGGAGTTGCCTTCTGACAAAACGACTTGAGCGTGGCAAATTTATCTGGCCCTCTGCAGAAGGTGGCGCTGTTGCGATCTCACCTGCACAGCTCAGTTATTTACTGTCAGGAATTGATTGGCGCAATCCGCAGGAAACATGGCGACCGACGAAGGTTGGGTAGCATTATTCCATTGAAAATATTGCAGGATTCTGATCAAATAACTTTATGAATCCAAAGCCATTCGACCTTCCTGATGATCTTGCCAGCGCCTATTTGGCGCTGCTTTGTGAACGCGAGGTTTTGCAGGCTGAACGCGATTTGGCTGTAGCGCAAGCCGCCAATGCGCAGGCTATGCTTTCCGACAGTGATGCCCTGATCGCGGCTCTGGAACTGCAGATCGCAAAGCTTAGGCGCGAATTGCGCGGTCAGCGTTCCGAGCGCACGGCACGCCTGCTTGATCAACTGGAATTGCAACTCGAAGAGCTGGCGATGGCGGCGAGTGAAGATGAGATTGCCGCGCAGGCAGCGAGCGCCAGAGCATCGAACGTGCGTTCATTCACGCGTAAGCGGCCCGTGCGCAAGCCGTGGCCAGAGAATATCGAGCGTGAGCGCCTTGTTATTGCTGCGCCGACTGTTTGCACCTGTTGTGGTGGTTCGCGCCTGTCGAAGCTGGGTGAGGATATCACTGAGACGCTGGAAGAGGTTCCACGCCGCTTCAAGGTGATCGAGACGGTGCGTGAGAAGTTCACTTGTCGTGACTGCGAGACAATCAGCCAGCCGCCTGCACCGTTTCATGTCACGCCACGCGGTTTTATCGGCTCCCAACTGCTGGCAACAATTCTGTTCGACAAGTTTGGCATGCACATTCCGCTCAATCGCCAGAGCACGCGGTTCAAATGTGAAGGAATGGATCTGTCGACTTCGACACTGGCCGATCAGGTCGGGTTTGGAACGTCCGCTCTGATGCCGCTCTTCGAGCTGCTTGAGAGCCACGTCTTTGCCGCTGAGCGGCTTCATGGCGATGACACCACCATTCCAATCCGTGCGAAAGGCAAATGTACGACTGGGCGCATATGGGTTTACGTACGCGATGATCAGCCATTCAGGGGCGAGGCACCACCGGCGGCGGTCTATTATGCTTCGAGTAATCGGCGTGGCGAACATCCGCAGAGGCATCTGGCCAGCTATGGCGGCATTTTGCAGACAGACTGCTACAATGGGTTTGAACCAATTGCGATTGCCGAAAGGAAAGAGGTGCCGATTACCTTTGCTTTTTGTCATGCGCATGCACGGCGGAAATTCTTTGAGTTGGCCGATATTGAAAAGAGTGCGCGGGATCGCAAGCGAAATGGCAAACCAATCTCGCCGATTGCACTTGAGGCCGTCAGACGTTTCGATGCTCTGTTCGACATTGAGCGCCAGATCAACGGATTAAGTGCTGAAGAACGCGTGAAAGTGCGACAGGAGAAGAGCAAGCCGTTGTTCGAGGATATGCATCAATGGCTGATACGGGAGCGCGCTACGTTGTCCAGTTCGTCCGATGTGGCAAAAGCCATGGATTACATGCTCAAACGCTGGGAAGGTTTTGCCCTGTTTCTCGAGGATGGCAGAATTTGCCTGACGAACAATGCCGCAGAAAGAGCGCTGAGAGGTATCGCATTGGGACGCCGGAACTGGACCTTCGCCGGATCACAGCGCGGGGCGGATCGTGCCGCTATCATGCTCACCTTCATCATGACCTGCCGTCTCAACGACGTCGATCCCAAAGCATGGCTGGCCGATGTCTTCGCCCGCATTGCCAACCATCCTGTCTCACGCCTGTACGAGTTGCTGCCATGGCACTGGAAACAGGCATCGGCAGCAAACGTCGAACTGGCGGCTTGACGATGGCTGCTTCCGTTGTCCGTCTGAAGGTCACCCTCGATCATGTCGAGCCGACAGTAATGCGGCGCGTTGTCGTGCCATTCTCCATCAGGCTCAGTCGGTTGCACGAAATCCTGCAGGCGGCGATGGGCTGGACCAACAGTCATCTTTACGAATTCCGCATGCGTGATGTCGGTTTTGGTTTGCCTGATGAGGGTTGGGGCGACGGTCCCATTGATGCACGCAAGGTCTCACTGCTATCGGCAGTTCAGGATACTGGTGCGAAATCGTTTAAGTATCTTTATGACTTTGGCGACGGCTGGGAACACAGTATCAAAATCGAACGCGTCTTCCCTGCCATTGGGGAAGAAAAACCGATGCTCCTCGAAGCCACCGGGCATTGCCCACCCGAAGACGTTGGTG
>NZ_VDGD01000039.1:0-8387 GCF_024701725.1 Ochrobactrum sp. XJ1 | reverse complement strand
CGCAACTGCTCGCACCCGATCTTCGTAGGAATACATGAACTACCTCCATGATAGTCCAAGTTTTCGTCCGCACCCCCCCCCTGCTCCTAATCTCGCGAACCGGCGTACCCGGTCCGCGAGCTGACGTAACCGCACGAACGGCAATACCCCGGTCGACCATCATCCCGACGATGGCTTTGCCCGCACAAACCTCTGTTCGTGACCTCAGCGTAGTTCAGGCAGTATATAACTACCGCGATGCAATTCGGGCGAGACAATCAATGGCGATAGATTCCGGTATGGATGACACCATCCACACCGCACCATGCGCGATACATTCCCGGACTGTTGAAGGGCAGGCAGATATTGCCCTTTGCATCCACGGCCACAAGCCCGCCTGAACCGCCGATTTCACCCAGTTCGGTCACGACACCACCTGCCGCATTTTGCAAGTCCTGTCCTGCCCAGCGCATACGTGCATCGATCTCGTGTCCAACAGCCCAACGAATGAAATATTCTCCATGTCCGGTTGCCGAAATGGCCGCAGTGGTATCGTCAGCCCAGGTTCCGGCGCCAATAACGGGACTATCACCGACGCGACCGGGCGTCTTTGCCGTCATGCCGCCTGTGGAGGTCGCTGCCGCGAGGTGACCGAACCGATCGAGCGCCACCGCCCCGACAGTTCCATGCTTGCGAGCAGGATCGCCGTCATCCGGAAGCCCCTCTTTACGACGCTTCATTTCAGCCTTGAGGGCATTGAGCCGATGTTCGGTACCGAACCATTCCGGAGTTTGTAATTCAAGACCGGCATTTTCACAGAAGCGTTTGGCGCCATCACCGGCCAGAAATACATGCTCGGTCGTTTCCATCACTGCGCGCGCGGCAAGTATCGGGTGGCGTGGACCGCAAATTCCTGAAATCGAGCCGCATTCACGTGTCGATCCATTCATAATGGCCGCATCCATTTCGTGGGTGCTGTCGGTGGTAAAAACCGCGCCACGTCCCGCGTTGAACAACGGGTCATCTTCCAATGCCATAACCGAAGCCGTTACGGCATCGAGCGATGTGCCACCCTCGCGCAGAATATTCAGTCCCGCCTCGAGACAGAAGCGCAGGGCAACATGATAGGCAGCCTCGCGCTCCGGCGTCATGTTGGATTTCAGTATCGTTCCCGCACCGCCATGCAGCGCGATAACCGGCATCGTTTCAGACATTCTGACCTCAATCTGGAAGGAGTTCTGCTTTATTCAATCGCGTCAGCGCAACGCGAAACTCATGGCGGAAAGTGCCGTCATCCAGCCAACCACCTCCGCCATCGTCACACAATCGAACCCCACGGTGACGGCATCAACCCGTCTGGCCGGGGGGAGTATTGCCATTTGATCTGCGAGTGCCGCATTGCTCATCAAGAATTCCGTCTTGTATGGCCCATTCAGCCGGAATGCTTTTTTACTACCAGCTTCGCGGACTGCACGTATCGCCCCCTCCCTCAGCATAGCGCGCGCCCGCTGGACGGATACCTGACGTGCAGCCCGGTGACCGAAAGATTGTTTGACAACGACAAATTCAGCATCCGGGAAAAATCCAATATTTTCGTCCCTCGTGCAATCGTCGCCGGAAACCAGACCAACTGGAACGCCAAGCTCTCCGGCATAAGCACCGTAAATACCCGGCTCCCCGTAAGGCAGGTTGTTGATACGGACTTCCCGGAATGCAAAACCGTTTGTGGTGTGGGCAAGTACCCCACCCTTGCCGGCCATGGAATGATGCCCGACCATAAGGAACAAATCGAATTCAGCCGTCAAACCGCAGGCCATGTTCATCGGCTTGGGCTTGCCTAGAAGCAAATCGGCTGCCGGATGCAGCAGAGATGGCAGAATATTTGTCATTGGCCCGTGAGAGTCGTTGACAAGGATTTCGGTTGCGCCCGCTTCTACCAACCCCTCGACTACGGCGTTGACTTCTTCGGTCATGAGAATGCGCGCTTTCTCATATTCCACATGACCAGCCTGCCCTTGAGCCGGAGCAACAACACCTGCAACTCCCTCAATATCGGCGGAGATATAAACTCGCATAACAACCGCTCCTCAGTCGGATCGTAGCTTCGGATCGAGCGCATCGCGCAAGCCATCGCCAAAAAGATTGAAGCCCAGCACGGTGACAAATATTGCGATGCCGGGGAATAACGTCAAATGATCGGCCACTCCCATATAGGTCCGGCCATCAGCCAGCATGGCGCCCCATTCGGGGCTTGGCGGTTGCGCGCCGAGGCCGATGAAAGATAAGGCAGCAGCGGTCAGAATGGAGGTGCCTATACGCATCGAAAAATAGACAATGACGTTTGGCAGGGTACCAGGCAAGATATGACGAAGCATGATAACGCGATCAGCTACGCCGATCGCCCGCGATGCATCGACATAAACAGTGCGCTTCAACTGCAACGTGGTGCCGCGAGCAAGTCGGGCGAAAACCGGAATAGAGAAGATCGCGACTGCGTAGATCACATTGGTAATGCCGGGTCCGAGCACCGCGATCACAGCGATTGCAAGCAGAATGCCAGGGAAAGCAAGCAGCAGATCGCACAATCGCATGATAACCGAATCCACCCAACCACCGTAAAACCCGGAAACGATACCAAGCGTGACGCCGAAAAGCGCGCCCAGCGTCACCGACAGAAAGCCCACCGCGAGCGAAATGCGCGCACCCCAGATAATGCGGCTGAATATGTCACGCCCATAGGCATCCGTTCCCGCCCAATGCCCGGCACTCGGGCCCTGGAGAACGGCATTATAGTCCGGCGTGCTCGGATCATAAGGTGCAAGCACTGGAGCCAGAATTGCCGCCAGCACCAAAGCAATGATGAAGACGAGCGCCACCAGGGCTACCTTCTGCTTTTTGAACCGCCGCCAGAATTCGGCCAATGGTCTGCGCATTTTCTGGGCTGGGTCCACCAATACGGTTGTCGTACTCATTTGTAGCGGATCTCCGGGTTTGCAAAGGCATAAAGAACGTCAACCAGCAGATTGATAAAGATGAACTGTAGTGAGAACAGCAGGATCAATGCCTGAATGACAGGGTAATCCCGATAGGAAACGGAATCGACCAGCAGTCTTCCTACACCTGGCCAGGAGAACACGCTTTCGACCACTATCGATCCACCAAGCAGAAAACCGAATTGCAGACCAACCATTGTGATAATGGGGATCAATGCGTTGCGTAGCGCATGTTTCCATACGACCCTTCGCTCCGGCACGCCTTTGGCGCGTGCTGTGCGAACATAGTCCTCCCGCGCAATTTCAATAAATGCTGAGCGGGTAAAACGCGCCATAACAGCTGCAACCCCCACCCCAAGCGTGAACGAAGGCATCACATAATGCTGCCAAGTACCGTAGCCGCCGGTCGGAAACCAGCCAAGTTTCACCGAGAAAATATTGATTAGCAACAGGCCCAGCCAGAATGGCGGGAATGAAATGCCGGATACCGCTATGATCATTCCAGCGTAGTCAGGCCATTTACCGCGTTTTACAGCAGAAATCACGCCGATCAGCAAACCGAGAAGTGAAGACCAGAGCATTGCAAATACAGTGAGCCAGACTGTAGGCATCAGGCGTTCGCCGATCTCCTCGGTGACCATTCGTCGCGTCTTAAGCGAAACACCGAAATCGCCGTGAACCGCACGCGTCAAATAGCGTGTGAATTGCTCTGGCAACGGTTTATCCAACCCAAGCGACGAACGAACTGCAGCAATATCTTGCGGGCTGGCGTCGGGGCCCGCTACAAGGCGGGCGGGATCACCTGGCAGCATGTGCACAAAGGCGAAAACGCAAACCATCACGAGCACGATGACAGGTACGGTAGCGACAAGCCGTTTGATGAGATAGGAAAACATAAATTCCCTTTCGGAAAGGTAGCGCCGGCCCCGAAAGGCCAGCGCTCTTTTCACGAGCTGTTAGTCAGCGAATGCCGCTTCTTCGAGCAGGAAACCACGATCCGGAAGCATATAGACGCCGGAAAGTGACTTGGTCTTGGCCGACAGGTTCTGGTTCACACCGAGGAAGATCCAGGGTGCGCCTTCCCAGGCGGCCTTTTGTGCTTCCGCATAGAATTCTGCCCGCTTGGCCGGATCAGCCGTGCTGATTGCACCTTCGATTGCAGCATCGACCTTTGCGTCCTTGAAGTAAGCAACGTTGAACATTGCTGGCGGAAAGCTCTGGCCATAAAGCAATGGGCGAATACCCCAATCGGCATCGCCCGTCGATGCAGACCAGCCGCCATAATACATCTGTACGGCAGCATCTTCCGGCTTCTCGACAGACCAGATTTTCTGCGCAGCAACGCCAGCCTCAAGCGGCATTACGTTCACTTTCACGTTGATCTGTGCCAGTTGCTGCTGGATGAACTGAACCGCACGTATGGATTCCGTATTGGAGTTTGCCCAGATTTCCGTTTCGAAACCACTCTCCAGGCCTGCTTCCTTCATCAAATCTTTGGCCTTGTCGAGATTGTACTCGTAGTTGCCAACCGGCACATGGAATGCAAGGTTCTTGGGAATGATCGAATCTGCCGGCTCGCAAAGGTCGTTATAGACGATCTTGCAATAGGCTTTTTTGTCTACGGCGTAATTGAGCGCGTGTCGGACGCGAACGTCATCGAAAGGCTTTTTCAGATTATTGAGAGAGACGTACCACTCGACGATAGAAGGGTCTTTATCGACCTCGACATTCGGGTTCTTTTCGGCGACCTGCATCAGTTCAGGAGGGAAAGAAGGGATGAACTGGGCTTCACCCGTCTGGAGCATTGCAAAGCGCGCACCGGATTCCGGCACTGAACGAACCGTAACGCCATCGATCTTGGGAAGCCCTTCTTTCCAGTAGTTGTCATTTTTCACGACTTCAAGCGTATCTGCCGACCAGTTTTTGAACTTGAACGGGCCGGTTCCGACCGGATTGCGTCCGATCTCCTTGCCGTATTTTTCAAGCGCCGCCGGTGAAATGATCATGGCACCTGGATGAGCAAGCGAGGCGATCATCGCGCCAAACGGTTCCTTGAGGATCAATTTGACGGTAGCATCGTCAACAACCTGCACTTCCTTGACCATTGAGACCAGGCTGCGGCGCGAAAGCTTGTTGTCCGGGTTGGCAAGACGTTCGATATTGGCCTTAACTGCTTCAGCATTGAAATCCGTGCCGTCGTGGAACTTGATACCTTTGCGAATCTTGATGGTAAATTCGGTCGCATCGCCATTGGCCTCATAGCTTTCAGCCAGTAGAGGAATGAGCTTCATATCCTTGTCGAAGCCAAAAAGACCCTGATAGATAAGACGAAGCGAGGTCTGCGACAGCGTGTCATTGATGTTCGTTGGATCAAGACCTGTCAGGTTATTTGGTACCGCAACGGTAAGGGATTTCGCCCAGACCGTCGCGCCCGGGAGCATTATCGCGGCGGCCAACGCCGACGACAACAGCAAGTTCTTCAGTTTCATTGTCAACTCCTTCCTAAGATCAATGAAAATCGCCGATGGGATGGCGTGCTACGAAATGGCCAGGCTCCACCTCGATAAGAGGGCTGACGACCGGCATGTCGTCCGGTGAACGCACCGGGCTTGGGATTTCCCCCTCGATAAGCGGGCGACTGCGCTCACGCCGCTGGGGATCGGCAATTGGAACCGCAGAGAGAAGCCGTCGCGTATAGGGATGTTGTGGATTCTCGAAAATCTGGCGCCGCGGACCAATTTCAACGACCTGCCCAAGATACATCACCGCCACACGATGGGATATCCGCTCAACAACCGCCATGTCGTGACTGATGAATATGTAGGAAAGTCCACGTTTTTCCTGCAGTTCCATCATCAGATTAATGACCTGTGCCTGAATGGAGACATCAAGCGCGGCAACCGCCTCGTCGGTAATGAGAATATCGGGATCTCCCGCGAGAGCACGCGCTATACAGATACGCTGACGTTGCCCCCCCGAAAACTGATGCGGATAACGATGCGCATGCTCTGGCTGCAGACCCACGTCCCGAAGCAATTCCACTACACGCTCCTGGATTTCCCCCCCTTTTGCGAGCCCGTGGGTGATTAGCGGCTCCGCAATTGAAAAGCCCACAGTCAGCCGCGGATCGAGGGATGCGAACGGGTCCTGAAAGACGTATTGGATCTTGCGGCGAATGGATTGCTTTTCCGCTCTTCCAAGTTTGAAAATATCCTTGCCATTATAGAAGACCGCTCCGGAAGTGACTTCCTGAAGCATCATTATTGTGCGTCCGGTCGTTGACTTGCCACAACCCGATTCACCGACCAGCGCCAGTGTTTCACCCTGGTGCAAACTGAAACTGACCTGTTCCACAGCATGCACGCGACCAGTGAGTTTCGAGAAGAGCCCGTTCCTGATATCGAACCGCGTCACCAGATCACGCACCTGCAATACCGGCTCAGATGATTTGATCGTGTCTTGCGGAGGATACTCGGCAAAACTGTCCGAGCCGCTGTCATCGGCTTTCAATAGAGGAAAACGACGCGGAAGGTTTTCACCGTTAAGAGCTCCAAGACGTGGCACTGCGGCAAGCAACGCGCGGGTATAACGGTGTTGCGGCGCAGCAAAAATGGTTTCTACGGTGCCTTCTTCCACTTTCTCGCCGCCACGCATAACAAGCACCTTGTCTGCAACTTCCGCCACAACGCCCATATCGTGAGTGATGAAGAGTACGGCCATGCCCATCTCTTCCTGCAGCAAACGGATGAGACGCAGAATCTGCGCCTGAATGGTGACGTCCAGAGCCGTGGTTGGCTCATCGGCAATCAGCAGACGCGGTCGGCAAGAAAGAGCCATGGCAATCATGACACGCTGACGCATGCCACCCGACAACTGGTGCGGATGACGGTCAAGTATGCGCCTGGCATCGGGAATACGGACCTTTTCCAACATGTGCAGTGCTTCAGCCCGTGCTTCAGCAGAAGAACACTTCTGATGCAAACGCACCGCTTCGGCAATCTGCTCGCCAACAGTAAAAACCGGGTTGAGAGAGGTCATTGGCTCCTGGAAAATCATCGCTATATCGTTGCCGCGAATACCTTCCATCTCATCAAGCGCAAACCTGGTAAGGTCGTGTGTAACTCCATCGCGGTTGGTAAATTCAATAGCGCCTTCCGTAATCTTGCCGCCACCGAATTCCACAAGACGCATGATCGCAAGAGACGTGACAGATTTACCGGATCCGGATTCACCCACAACTGCCAGCGTTTCACCCGGTTTGATCTCGAACGATAGATTCCTGACCGCACGAAACGTGCCATCATCGCCCTTGAAATCAACACTGACATTTTCAACGCGTACGATCGGTGCGTCTTCGGGGTTACTCGGCTTCACTGTCATCCGTGGTCCTCGATTTGGACTGCGGCTGATCTTCATCCTCCGCATAAAGATAGGGCATGAGAGAGCGCGTTACGGAAACGGCATCCGAGACGCTCTGGTGATGTGCCGTCAGCACGGCAATGATCGCTTCGAAGGCAGCGAGTGCACCAATCGTCGAACTATGCAGAACGGGGTGGCTCGCGGGTACGAATATCTGCTCATGGCTGAGTGAACACAGCGGCGAGGCAGGGCCATCCGTTACGGCAATGCAATGGGCTCCCCGGCCTCGCGCAAGCTTCAGAAAATCAAGGGTCGCCTGTGAGTAGCGTGGCAATGCCATCGCTATCACAAGATCTCCAGGCCCCAGCCGGAGCACTTTCTGGGCAACACGTTCGAGCCCGCCGGCACCGTTCAGCACGAGCTGTGACCGGGTAAAAAGGATTGATTTATCAGCAAGATATTGCAGCATGTTCGCGCTGACGCCAAAACCGAGAAAGGCAACACGCGGCGCATTCATCATCTGGGCCGCAATGTCCTCCCACACGGTATTCCCGGCTTCCCTCATGACCTGCTGCAAGCATTCTGCAGCACTCTGGAAGGAACCCTCCGCAATCTTTCCAGGCGGGATGTGACGGGCGCGGTCGACATTCTCCACTGGGCGCAGCAATGACTGGTAGCCTTGTACCGCGAATCCTCTGAAATCTGTAAAGCTCCCCAATCCCAGTGCCCGCACGAACCGGGTAATCGTTGCAGATGAGGTAGAGGTTGCTTGTGCAAGCTCCTCTATACCCATCGTCGCGACCGCGAATGGATTGGCGAGCACAAAATCTGCGATCTTTTGCTGGTTTGGGGTGAGACTGCCTCGGCAGGACCCAATCAATGTGGACAAATTCACGTTGTTCCCGTTTACTTTTTATCTTTATGAAAAGTCATTTATCATAATTTTACCGATTTGAAAATAATTTTCACATTAGTTCACAGGGTGTTGTCACGTTAACTGGGCTACAGTTGCCTGCCTGACGGTTTGGGCGTAAATTTTGGCGATGCAGACATCAG
>NZ_VDGD01000038.1:0-8712 GCF_024701725.1 Ochrobactrum sp. XJ1 | reverse complement strand
CTTGTCGGTGGCGAAGCGGGCCGAGCCGTGGGTTTCGCCGTCCATATCCCCGAAATGGATAATCAGCGGATTGGTGACTAGCCGGAAGGTGATCGCGGCCAGCACCAGCAGCGTGACGAGATCGAGCGCGATGAAGGGAACCGAGCCGGGGCCGAAGCCCATTTGGGGTCGTCTCAGAAAACGGAAAATAAAGCACGCTAAGCCGGTTGCAGCGGCCGTAGCGGCCTGAACTTGCCCGCGCCGATCTTGGCGCTGCTGCGCCAGAGGTAATCGCCGGTCAGGTTGATGTGCTCCCAGCCGAGCGGCGACAGGTACTGCAACAGGCCGTCATCGACGGCTTGACCGTGGCCACGCAAGGCGTTCGCGGCCCGCTCCAGATAGACCGTGTTCCATAGCACGATGGCCGCCGTCACCAGGTTGAGGCCGCTGGCCCGGTAGCGCTGCTGCTCGAAGCTGCGGTCGCGGATTTCCCCCAGGCGGTTGAAGAACACGGCGCGGGCCAGCGCGTTGCGCGCCTCGCCTTTGTTCAGCCCGGCATGCACGCGGCGGCGCAGCTCGACGCTTTGCAGCCAGTCCAGGATGAACAGTGTGCGCTCGATGCGTCCCAGCTCACGCAGGGCGACGGCCAGGCCGTTCTGGCGCGGGTAGCTGCCAAGCTTCCTGAGCATCAGCGAGGCCGTCGCCGTGCCCTGCTTGATCGAGGTGGCCATCCGCAGGATTTCATCCCAATGGGCGCGGACGTGCTTGATGTTGAGCGTGCCGCCGATCATCGGTTTCAACGCCTCGTAGGTGGCATCGCCCTTCGGGATGTAGAGCTTGGTGTCGCCCAGGTCACGAATGCGCGGGGCGAAGCGGAAGCCCAGCAGGTGCATCAACGCGAAGACGTGGTCCGTGAACCCTGCCGTGTCGGTGTAGTGCTCCTCGATCCGCAGGTCGGATTCGTGATACAGCAGGCCGTCGAGCACGTAGGTCGAGTCGCGCACGCCGACGTTCACGACCTTGGTGTGGAACGGCGCGTACTGGTCGGAGATATGGGTGTAGAACGTCCGCCCTGGGCTGCTGCCGTATTTCGGATTGATGTGGCCGGTGCTCTCGGCCTTGCTGCCGGTGCGGAAGTTCTGGCCGTCCGACGATGACGTGGTGCCGTCGCCCCAATGCTCGGCGAAGGGATGTCGGAACTGCGCGTTGACCAGCTCGGCCAGTGCCGCCCCGTAGGTTTCGTCGCGGATGTGCCAGGCTTGCAGCCAGGCCAGCTTGGCGTAGGTCGTGCCGGGGCACGATTCCGCCATCTTGGTCAGGCCCAGGTTGATCGCGTCGGCGAGGATCGTGGTCAGCAACAGGTTTTTGTCCTTGGCCAGGTCGCCTGACTTCAGGTGGGCGAAGTGCCGGGTGAAGCCCGTCCATTCGTCTACCTCCAGCAGCAATTCGGTGATCTTGACGTGCGGTAGGATCATCGCCGTCTGGTCGATCAGGGCCTGTGCGGTATCGGGCACCGCCGCATCGAGCGGCGTGATCTTCAGGCCCGACTCCGTGATGATGGCGTCCGGCAGCTCGTTGGCCAGCGCCATGCGGTTGACGGTGGCGAGCTGCGTTTCCAGCAGCGTCAGCCGGTCATGCAGGTACTGGTCGCAATCGGTGGCCACGGCCAGCGGCAATTCGCTGGCCTGCTTGAGGCTGGCGAATTTCGCGGGCGGCACCAGGTAGTTGTAGCGGCTCGCGTTTGAAAACGGGCGTGCTCGCATTCGACGCCGCTTTCGGCTCGAATTAACTGCAACTGACGGCGCGCTGATGCTCACGCTATCTGCAAACGAGCTTGCAATCGACGGCGGCGGCTCGCATTTCATGGCGGCGTGCTCGAATTAATTGCAAGTGAAATGCCGGGTTCCAAGCTATCCAAAATCAATAGATGCAGTGCCGGCTGCCCGCTAACGCCTCTGAGCGGGCAGCCGGGGATTGACCTACGCCGCCTCTCGCACGAGACGGATATCGACTTCTCTGTCAACGTACTTCCATTCCTCTGTTGCACGCAGTTCGGAAAGCAATGCGTTGAACTCAGCCTCATGGGTTGGCGCGAACTCGAACCAAGTGAGAAAATCGAACGGTTCATTTTCAGAGAGGTCGCGGCAGTGGTAGAGCTTGCGCGCTACTGCAGGCAAGTAGTTGAGCCCGATTTGGATGTGCTTTGACGACTTTTCGAAAACGCTCCGGCGCTCGTCTTGCGTGAATTCCCACCAAGCTGCGTTTTTTCGGATCGGTATCAACGCAGCGCAAGTTGCTTCTGGGCGCGCTAGCCCTTGCTGCTTCACCACAATTTCGTTCTTCTCTTCGCGCATGACATACCGTTCATTGCTTGTTATTCCGCGAAGTACCCAGGGTGCATTGGTTTCGGGCTGCAACTCTGAGGCAGATATTACGTTGAGCCTTTTGGCTTCAGGCAGTGACTTGCCAACTATGGTTTCGGTTCCAACGATCCGCCAAAGACCGCTGTCTCCGCCGACGAATGCAAATAATCGTGTATCCATTTCACCCCCTTCATGTGAGTGTGTTAACTTTTTTACAGCCTCAAAAAACATATCTGCCCATCCCATGCTTGTGCATCATCGTCTCGCCTCGCTTAGCGTAGTATTGCATTACGCTTGCCAGCGCTCAGTTAAATTGTAAATATAGCATCGAATTGGTCTGTGATACGACCGCCAGAAAATAGCCGTTTGTCGCCATTTCAAAAATTAATTGTACCGTATCGGTACGCCCTAACTAGGCGTCAGGCCGGAACCTTGGGCCGCGTCAGGATAGGGCCGATTCCAGCATTTTCTGACGCCTCGCCGGCAACCTCTAGGGCCTCAACCTGACAGGCCGTACGCTTAACGTACGATTTTTTCCGTTTTCTCTATCGTCCCCATCAAGGCTCTGGCCAGCACGATGCCCTTGTCGGTTTGCATGGCCAGCTCGGTCAGCAACTGGACAGCCTGCCGGTAGTGGCCAATCGTGAACGGCTGGAAGCCGAACACCGTTTGCAGCTCGACCAGGTGCTCGCGTCGGGTCTGCTCACGCTGCCCGTACTCGTCCCAGCTTTCGATGCCGACCTTGAGCTGGTTGGCGACCAGTCTCAGCAATGGCGGGAACGGTGGCTCATCAGCGCCAAGGATGACGCCGGGAAAGCGCAGGTAGCAGAGCTGCACCGCGAAGCCCAGCCGATTGGCCGGGCCGCGCCGCTGCCGGATGATGGAGAGGTCGCTTTCGCTGAACGTGTAGTGACGGATCAACTCATCCTTGGTGTCCGGCAACGCCAGCAGGCTTTCGCGCTCGGCGGCGGAGAGGATCGAACGGCGGGGCATGCGGTTTCCTTCTTCTTGAAAACGTAGGTTTGTGACAAGCCCGCCAAGGCAACCGGCGCGGCACGGGAATCAAGGCATTGCGATTCTCGAAAATAGTTCTTGAAATTCTATTCTTGATTGCATATCATCTCAACGAGTTTCGATAAGAAAGGATGCCCATGCGACCGTCTGTTGTGCTTGACATGAAGCGAAGCGCAGTGCGTGAAGCGGTAGGCCGCTTTCGCGCCGCGAACCCGCGCGTCTTCGGCTCGGTGCTGCATGGCACCGACCGGGATGGCAGCGACCTCGACCTGTTGGTCGATGCGCTGCCCGGTGCCACGTTGTTGGACTTGGGCGATTTGGAAGAAGAACTGAAATCGCTGCTCGGCGTTGACGTCGATCTGCTGACTCCCGGCGACCTGCCGCCGAAGTTCCGGGCCAAGGTGCTCGCGGAGGCGCAACCGATATGAGCGAGAACCGCCTGCCCGATTACCTCGACCACATTCAGCAGGCCGCAACCGATGCGCGCAGCTTCGTGGAAGGGATGGCCAAGGACGACTTCTTGGCCGACAAGCGCACCCAGCAGGCCGTCATCATGAGCCTGATCGTCATCGGCGAGGCGGCCACAAAGGTGATGGATGGCTACGTCGAGTTCACCCAGGCGCATGCCGACGTGCCGTGGCGCAGCATGCGCAATATGCGTAATCGCATGGCTCACGGCTATTTCGACATCAACCTCGATGTGGTGTGGGAGACGGTACAGGAATGGCTGCCGGCGTTGCTCCAGCAATTGCCCGCCGTGCGTCAGGATGCCGACGATGAAGACCGTAACGACAAAGGCATGGAGCCATGACCAATCAAGCCGCCGATGTTCGGCCCCTCTGGCGTGTTCGATCCCGCGACCTATGAGCCGCGCTCGGGCAAGACCTTCTGGATGGCCGCAACGGACGTGAGTTCGCTGGTGGGCAAGGAGGCAGCAGCCGACACGCTCATCGGCAACTGCACGACCGCACGACCAGCCTCCCGTTCAAATTCGAGTTAGAACTCATATCCAGCCTGTCTGGGGGCACTGTGAAAGAGGGATCTCCGATGACTGTTGAATCGAGAATATTTTCTGTAGCCGAGTATGTTCAGCCGTCCGAAGGCGAGCCTATTCGTTCCGTTGTGCTTGAAACCCGAGACTCAATTATCGTGGTTTGGCATGTCCATCCCGGGCAGGAAATTGCGGCTCACATTCATCCTCACGGCCAAGACACGTGGACTGTTTTGTCGGGAATGGCTGATTACTTTCAGGGCAATGGGATTGTTCGTGCCCTCAGGGAAGGTGAGATAGCCGTGGCAAGACCGGGCCAAGTGCACGGGGCGCGAAATACAGGTACCGAGCCATTTGTGTTCGTCTCGGTTGTGGCATCAGCCAATGCCGGTTTCGTATTGGCTGAGCGATAGAGCCCAATCTCTGGAGTTGGTCCAATGAGCGGTCGGGGAGATAGGTAACAGACATGCAGCGGACACGGCTGCTAAACCAGGTCGCAAACCTCCTTGCGTCGCAGCGTGCCGCAAGCGACGCGATCAATCGAATGGGGTCGGCATGAGACTGAACACCATCCAGTTCCCGACCGCGTAGCCGCCTGTCCTGCCGATCAGGTCTTGACCATCGACGCCTGGGATCAGTCCTGAATGTTCTTGGAGACCACTACGTTATGAGCCGCAGCCGCCGCAAAACACCCATCGTCGGGCACACGACCTGCGGCAGCGAGCGCGAGGACAAGAAGCTCTGGCATCAGCGCTGGCGCACCCGTGAGCGCACGGCGCTGACCAGCGCGTCGCCCGAAGCCCTGAGCGCCCATCTGCCCCTGCTGGAAAACCAGGCCAGCAGCGTCTGGTCGATGGGCAAGGATGGCCGCTCCTACTGGCCCGTCAAGCGCCAGGCCGCCACGGCGGATCGCATCGCCAATCACAAGGGACGCAACCCGCAAGAACGCGCCTCCCTGAAAAAGCGCCTGCTGCGCAAGTGGATGAGCAAATGAAGCTCTCCTTCCATCAGCACATTGCGCTGTTCTGGATGATCGGTGCTCCGGGCGTCTTCGCGCCCGTGATCGAGAACGCCAAGCGGCCCGATGCCGGCGCCGTCATGGCGTGGGGTGTCGCGATCGTGGCGGTGATGATCCTCTTCACCCCTTTGCTGCTGCGCTGTCCACCATTCCGGCGCTGGTATGGCCGGACGGATGCGCTGTCGGAGCGGCAGCGCCAGGCGCTTGCCGAGCGCGGCCTGCGCCGCTACTACCAGACCGCTTTCGATGACGGCTACGTGCCCCGCGTGATGCCCTACGTGTGGCGCATCATCTGGACGGTCGGCGGGTTGATGGCTGTGACCGCCGTACTGCCTACCAACACCGGACGGCCAGCCTTCGATGCCTTGGTGGTCTTCTCGACCTGGTATCCGATAGGCGTGATGCTGCTGGTTTTCGCGTCGAGGCCCCTTGGCCGGTTGATTCGCCAAAGAGCACAGGAGCGGCGGAAATGAGCACGTCAACCATCGAGGCGCTGGCCAGCGCCTGGGCAAGGATTGCCGAGGAAGCGGAATTCCCCGCTGACTACGAGGGGACTGCCACACCACAAGCGCATCGGGCTAGCGAAGCTATTCAGGAGCAGATTCGGGAGCGCATCGTCGCCACCAACGACATGCGGCTGTTCAGCCTGCTGCACCTGCTGGGTCAGGCGTCGCTGCGCATGGAGCAAGCGCTGTGGCCGGAGGATTACGAGCGGATGACGCGCGAGGTTGAGGAAGCCCTGCGGCAAGCCACCGACGCCAACGCCAGATCGTACACCCACGAAGAAGTGATGCAGGCGATGCAGGAACGCATCGACCGGGCGCGAGACAAGCCATGTTGATTGGCTATGCGCGCGTCTCGACGCAGGATCAGAACCTGGAGCTGCAACGCGAAGCCTTGAGCAAGGCCGGATGTAAAAAGGTCTTCGAGGACAAGGTGAGTGGCACGCGGGCAGACCGGCCTGGCTTGGCCAAGACGCTCGAAATGCTGCGCGAAGGCGATACTTTGGTCGTCTGGAAGCTCGACCGGCTGGGCCGGTCGGTCAAGCAACTGGTCGATCTGGTCGGCGATCTGCACAAGCACGGTGTCCAGTTCAGGAGCCTCACCGACTCCATCGACACCGGCACACCATCCGGGCGGTTCTTCTTCCACGTCATGGCGAGCCTTG
Organism: Ochrobactrum sp. XJ1; assembly: GCF_024701725.1. Taxonomy (NCBI): domain Bacteria; kingdom Pseudomonadati; phylum Pseudomonadota; class Alphaproteobacteria; order Hyphomicrobiales; family Brucellaceae; genus Ochrobactrum; species Ochrobactrum sp. XJ1. Next base: position 2,179 of record NZ_VDGD01000038.1, on the reverse strand, counting down.
CCGAAATGGAGCGCGAGCTGACCGTCGAGCGCACCCGCGCCGGGCTGGAAGTCGCCAAGCAGCTCGGCCGCAAAGGCGGCCGCAAGCCGAAGATGACCGACAGCAAGATCGAGTCGGCCAAGAAGCTGCTGGCCAGCGGGGTGCCGCCCAAGGACGTGGCCAAGAACCTCGGCGTGTCCATTCCGACGCTGTACCGCTGGGTGCCAGCCTCCACGCACGCTTAGCGTGCTTTATTTTCCGTTTTCTGAGACGACCCCCATTTGTTCGAGGAAGAACCGGCCGCCGAAGCCGACCACGAACAGGGTTATGATGAGGATGAACAGAAGCCCGAGAAGCGGTTTCCAGATGCGGAAGGGCAGGGCGAGCAGGGATAGGAACGCCCATAGCGGATCACGCGCAGCCTGCCGCATCATGTTCTTGAACGCGGCCCAGGCTAACGTCGCCTGATTCATGAGGCGGCCCCCCCGGCGCTGTCTGTTGTCTCCCTGGCCGGCGCGTTGGCGATCAGATCGGCAAAGAGTTCCTTATCGCCAGGGCGCGTCAGGAAGTCGGGCAGCTCGCGCTTGAGCCATTCGCGGAGGCGTCGGGAAAATTCCTCATCCTTGCCGCTTTCGAGGCGATGCAGAACGAGCGCGCCGAGCAGCACCTTGCGGCGGGTATCGTTGGCGCGCTCCTGTTTGCCGAGCCGGGCCTTGAGCGTGGCGCGCTGCGCATCCAGCTCGGCCAACCGCTGTTCGATCGTCTTGCGCGCCATGTGTCGTTTCCTTCTATCTAGCGGGGCGAGGGGTTGGCCCGCCCTTGAGGCGAACCATGATAATTTTCGGATTTTCGCCAATGCGCTCGACCTCGACAATGCCCGACGCCTCGACCAGATCGGAGAGGCGGGGAAAGCCATAGTTGCGGGCGTCGAAATCCGGCGATTGTTTCGCCAGGTGCGCGCCGACGCGGGCCAGATTGGCGCGGCCGTCTTCGTCGGCCGAGGCGGTGACAGCTTTCGCCAGCATGTCGAGGGCAGCGCGATCGAGTGCCGCTTTCGCCGGTGCAGGCTTGGCGGCGGCCGCTTTAGGCGCGGTGACGGCTTCCGCTTCCTTCTGTTCCCCGGCCGTGTTGAGCACGTCGAAATAGACGAACTTGTCGCAAGCGGTGATGAAGGGGCGGGGCGTCTTGCGCTCCCCGAACCCATAGACGATGACGCCTTGCTCACGGATGCGCGCGGCCAGGCGGGCAAAGTCGCTATCACTTGAGACGATGCAGAAACCGGAGAAGCGGCCGGTATAGAGCAAGTCCATCGCGTCGATAATCATCGCGCCGTCCGTTGCGTTCTTCCCGGTCGTATAGGCGAATTGCTGGACCGGCTGAATCGAGTGTTCCAGCAGGCACTCTTTCCAGCCGTTGAGGTTCGGCTTGGTCCAATCGCCATAGATGCGCTTGACGCTGGCGGTGCCATAGTTGGCGATCTCAGCCAGCAGCCCGGTTATGATTTTCGGGGTGGCATTATCGCCGTCGATCAGCAACGCAAGTGTTCCGGCGCTGTCTATTGCCATCGGTCTGCACTCCCATTTGAGCCGAAGTCTATCCGATGCAAGCAGCGTCACCAAACACGATTATGCGCTACCTTGAATTTTTGGCAGCTGTGCAGCACAATCAGGGCCTCAGTTCATCGCATCGACCTTGCCGCAAGCGCCACACCGAGCGACGAAAGAGCGTAGCGATTGAGTTGAGAAGGGCGCACTTACGAGTTGCTATGCAACTCAGCGCGCCGCCAGCTTGGAGGCTGGCGGGAAAGGCGGAAACTAGATCGAGGCAACGGGTTGGCGATCTACCATTTGAGCATGAAGCCAGTTTCGCGGGCGGGCGGCCGTAGCGCCGTCGCCTCAATGGCTTATCGTGCCGGGGAGAAGCTGACCAACGAACGCGACGGGATCACGCATGATTTCAGCCGCAAGCAGGGCGTTGAACATGCCGAGATCGTCTTGCCCGAAGGCGTTTCAGCCGATTGGGCGCGGGATCGGTCGGACTTGTGGAACGCCGCCGAGTTTGCCGAGAAGCGCAAGGATGCCCGCGTTGCGCGGGAGTTCGAGATTGCCTTGCCGCATGAGCTATCGGCCGAGCAGCGGCTAGAGGCGGCGCGGGAGATGGCGCAGGAGCTGGCCGACCGCTACGGCGCGGCCGTGGACTT
>NZ_VDGD01000037.1:0-9617 GCF_024701725.1 Ochrobactrum sp. XJ1 | reverse complement strand
ATTGCGGCCTGTTTCGCCTGAATATCTACGAGCCCCTGGCCTTTCCGGCCAGAGAAACTTAACGTGACAACACCGGTGGATCAATTGAGTCTGGACCCTAAAGCAAAATTTTCGTCGGCGCTTTTCATCAGTTTGTCATATGCGTCGCCGTCACATATAACTTATTCCTAAGATTGAAAGCAAGCCGTCAATCTTGAATGAGCAGGAGTCGCCAAGTGGGAAGGCAACGGTCTCCAAAACCGTCATCGGGGGGTCAATTCCCTCCTCCTGTGCCAATAATATTAATCCATGTATTAAGACTGATGCGTAACTTCATCGTAAACGAAATTTTGTCACTTTTACGGCCATATATAAAACATAGATGCTCCTTCGATGGCGCTATTATTTGTCTTTAGTTGCCATTTCTAAATGACTTTGTGTCGTTTTGCATTCCTTGAAAAAGCACCGATGCAATCAACTCTGCGTTTGACTGTATATCTGAGGTCGGAATGGGATGACGGACAAATTGCACAACAATCCCAACCAAGCATGTAGCAAAAAATTCAGCAGAAATGTCCTGTCGAAAATGCCCTGCCTCGACCTCAGTTTTGATGTTTACCGCAATCATGCTAATAAGCTCCTGCCTTGTCTTCTCACCCTCGGGTTCATGTAGCATTGCGACGGTCATAGCATCACGATTGCCTTGCAGGAATGTCAGTAAGCTGGTGACGGCTATAGTTGTAAGCGATTTGAGATCGTCAGCTCGAACGGATGGCGGGATCAGCGAGTTTTTTACAAGCTCGCGCAGGTTTTCGCGAAAGTCGGCAACGACCGCATGGTGGACTTCGTCCCTGGACTTGAAATGTCTGTAGACCGCAGGCTGCGTAAGGCCCAATCGTGCCGCGACGTCGACCATCTTTGCCTTTCGGCCGTGTGCGGCGATCTCAACCGCAGCAGCTTCAATTAACTGTTGGCGTGTTCGATCTCCTTTTCTTGCATTCATGAATTTTACCATTGCGTTTAAAGTTATATCCATATAACAATTGATCCCGCACCAAAGCGGGACTGCGTGACAGGCTTATTATAAGCACAGTTACCTTTAAAGAAGTTAAGGAGCAAAACGGATTATGAAAGCGACCAAGATGCAAAAAATCCCCGGATTGTGGGATATGTTGTTATGTGCAAAAATGCTAAATTGATTAGACTAGACTCTGTGGCTTGGTAGGAGTCTGTTAAAATTGTTGGGGCGATTAAAATATACAGAGATTGGCTGAGATATAATTGCCATATCTATAATTTTCTGCGCCCTTTCAATAAAATTGGTGGGCGGGATGCAGGTTTCTAGGCGTTTTCTTCTAAAATCCGTGGCCGTACTGGCGGTCTGCTCGATTGGCATGGTCAATTCGGCGGTTAGCCGAACTTTTGGCGAACTGATCATTAAGACGGTCGACGGACAAACTATCGTTATTCCCGAAGCTGAATTGTTGGCTCAGCCGCAAGCGATTGTTAATACGCACACAGCATGGACAACGGGGCGACATGAGTTCAAAGGCTTATTACTCACCAACGTATTAGCCAAAGCGGGCATTGATGTCTCGTCTCCACGCGACATGAAAATGCGTGTTCTGGCGCTGAACGACTATGTCATCTACATTCCGCTCGAAGACGCGATCAAGTATAAGGTGCTTGTCGCAGCCTTTATGGATGGAAAAAGGCTAACAGTAAGTGATAAAGGCCCTTATTGGCTAGTCTATCCACGTGACGAGTTCACGGAGCTGAAAGACTCCCGATTTGACCACCGTTGGGTTTGGCAACTGAAAGAGATATCGATCATAAAATAATGACACACGAACGCGGCTATGTAGTCGCAAGTGTGGCTATTCTCGTATTCGTTGCCGTACTTGCGTATGCTTTCATCCAGCTTCTTTCAATTCACAAAGCACTCTCAACCTTTACGGGAGAGAATATGCTTTGGAATGTCACAGAGACAGAAAGAGAAGCGCGTAGGCTCTCTGAGGCACTGCTATTATCATCTGAGTATTATGAGAACGAAGACGTGGCCTTCAGATACGACATACTGTTAAGCAGGGTCAAACTGATTAACGACAGCCCTCAATACGACTTTTATGTCAGCATTGACGGCAAAGAGCATCTTGAAGAGCTGAATCGAATTTTGAATGTCGTCCAAATCGCTCTCGACGACGGCAAGAGTAATGCCAGACGCATCTATGCATTGCTCCTTCCAATCTTCAACAGCCTGTCGCGTTTGGGCAACAAGACGATGATCCAGCAGCGCGTGGAAGCAGGAAAGCAACGCGATAATCAGTTGCGCGCCATATACCTGCTGATGATGTCAAGTGCAGGGCTATTGGTTTCGGGAGCGGCTTTGTCATGGCTCCTGATGTCGAATATCCGTGCGCACAATAAAACACATGCTGAACTCTTTGCTTACAAAGAGAAGCTGGAAGATACGGTTGCCGAACGGACGGCTGCCCTCCTGGAATCGCTGGAAAACGAGCGCCAGACGAACGCGGTCTACATAAACTTCCTGACCACGGTATCGCACCAGTTCCGCACACCAATAGCGATCATCGATCTAATCGCCCAACGGTTTGTCCGCTGGCCACAGGATGTGACCAAAGCGATTCTGGTAGAGAAGGCACAGCGTATTCGAACTGCCATCAAGCGTCTCAATCTGATTATCGATAGCACGATTAACAATGATCGGCTGACTGAAAGCGGTCTCGATCTGTTGGTAACAAATATAAACTTCTCGGAAGTGATACAGAAGGCCTGTTCATATCACTCAGATATTTATCCAGAGCGACGCTTAAACCTCTTTCTTCCTGATAAACCTATCTGGACTTGTGGTGACGCAACGAATCTGGAGCAGGTGATTATCAACTTTCTTTCGAATGCTGAAAAGTATTCAAGCTTGTCGACACCTGTCGACATCAGGCTCTGGACGCGCGCCGATCAGATCGTCTGCTCGGTCACAGACTATGGAATTGGTATTCCGGCCGAAGACCAGGCCAGGATTTTTGACAGGTTCTTCCGCGCAGCGAACGTTTCACACCTTCCAGGTAGCGGCCTTGGGTTGAGTCTCTCCTCGATGCTGGCGCATCTGCACGGAGGCAAGATCACCTGCAAATCAATACCAGGTAGCGGAACAACGTTTGAATTTACGTTGCCGCTGGATGGGAAAAAACCATGAAAAAATCGAACATCTGCGAACAGAAAACGGTCCTTTGTATCGAAGACGAAGCTGATATTCGCAAAGAACTCGTATTTGGGCTATCGAAATTTGGCTTCAAGGTCATGTCCGCAGGAAGCGGAGAAGAAGCTTTATCGCTGTTGAGTGTAGAGCGCCCCGATTTAATCCTCTGCGATGTTCTCATGCCCTGTTTTGGTGGATTGGAGCTTCTGAAACGAATCCGCGCAACGATGCCTCACCTGAATTCCACGCCTTTTCTTTTCCTTTCAGCTTTGACAGACCGTTCTCACATTCTTCAGGGTCTGAAGCTGGGCGCGGACGATTATCTGACCAAACCAATCGATTTTGACCTGCTCGAAACCAAGATTACTCGCAAGATGGAACTTGTCGAACGTAGTAAGAACACTCCTGCTTCGGCCGATTCTGATAGTGTTGTTTCGCCACCCACGAATGAGACGAAGGCAAAACTGACAAAACGAGAACTCCAGGTTCTTAGCGAGTTTGCCAAAGGTCATACGAACGGCCAGGTAGCTCGAATATTGGGATTGTCCGAATACACTATTGGCGATCACTCAAAATCTATTCTCAAGAAATTGAATGCTGCGAGCCGAACTCAGGCTGTTCACGAAGCTATCGCGCAGGGCCTGGTCGGCGTAAATAAAGCAAAAACGTGACAGAAATCAGTCGGAATCTGTAAAAAATCCCCGGATCGAGGGATTTTCGCAATTAATATTGAGTGATAAGCAGTAAAAATCACAGAAAGTTGAGTGGTGCACTTAGAAGGGGCTTCCAGTGCGGGGATTTACTGCGTCTTTTTTCAAGATATTTGGGTGCGCAACACTTATAGTCGCGGCAGTGTCTGCTTCCGACGCACAGAGCACAATGTCACCAGCAACGGACTGGACAGGCAATTACAGCTTCTCGTCGACTGCTGATCGAAACCTCCGCCTTCTACAGGCGGATATGATCGAAAAGCGCGAGAAGGGATACTACGAGTCTCTCGGCAGGACGACGATCAATCAGACGGTGACGAACAACTCCGTTACCAAGATTGGGCAGAACACGAATGCCATCGGGTCGGTGAACAATACGACCACGAATATCGATCTGTCGGGCAACAATAACAGTATCGACATCAGCAGTTCGTCGAATTCGAACGGCTGCCAGGATGGCAGTGTGAATATCGGCCATTCCGGTACGACGTCTGCTACGTCGGGCTGCCAGTAAGGCTGAAGGCGGGGTCAATGAAAGTTTCTCGTATCGCAACCGCTTTCGGGGTGGCTTTGTCACTGTCGGCCTGCACGGCGACAGCCGTTACACCTCCGAAAATGAATGCAAAGCTCATGGAAGGGCCACCCGTTTCCGACATCGTGACGCCGTTTGACAGAGCGCTAATGTGCCTGAATGGCCGCGTGTCCAAGAACGTCGTGTTCTCTGTCGGCGCGATACTGGATCAGACGGGGAAGGAAAGCTTCACCGATGGTGGTGTTGGCAAATTCGTCACCCAAGGCGCTGGCGACATGGTTCAGTCCGCTTTGTTCAAGGCCGGGACCACCATCGTCAATCGCCGCGATCCGCGTGTGACCACCACCGAGATGGAATGGAAGATTCGCGATAATCGGCGGATCATTCCAACCAGCTATTACGTCACAGGCAGCATCAACAGCCTCGATTTCATTCCAGGCGGCGGTGTGGAAGCCGAGGTGGCTGGGGTTGGTGCCAAGTATCGGCAAAACCGGATGCTGGTAGGCATCGATCTCGCCCTAACCGACGCGGGCAGCGGCCGCATCGTCGCAAATGTGCCGATCCATAAGCAAATCTATGCCAGCGAATATGGCGCGACGGCGGGCCGTTTCTTCGGCGACACCTTGGTGAACGCCCAGATCGGTGGGCGCGAGCGAGAAGCTCTCCATTTCGCACTTCGTCAGATGCTTTATCTCGGTACGTTCGAGCTGCTGACGCAGGTCATGAAGGCTGAGAACTATGCGGACTGCCGTGCCCACATTGAGAAAATGCACGGTGTCATCTCGAATACCAGCACGAGCGATGCCGTGGCATCGCTTGAAAAGAAGAAGTCGGTGCAGATGGCTCAGGCAACGAAACCTGTAGACAAGACCCTTGCGAAAACGCCAACGGCAGTCTCTCGCCCCGTCAACAACACTGTTTCAACAAGTCCTCTTCCTGCGAACGGAAGCCAGCAGAAGAGCCTCATGAAGTGGGACGCAGCCAAGGGCGGCTGGGTTCCAAACGATAGCGGAGCTGAAACGCCCGGCTCCTGATGTATCGAACTTGCCGCATCGCGGGAGGTCAGACGGTGCACCCCAACACCTGAAGAGCATAAAAGGCAGTAATGGGGGACTGCCATGGAGACGAAAATGAACAAGTTCTTTGCATCGGCGTCCGTCGCCGCAATCATTCTCGGTTTCGGTTCGGCTGCACAGGCACAGACCCTGTCGAACACGATTGGCCAGCCTGTCATCGATCAGATGAGCCAGTTCGAAAACGGCAACTGGATCAACCGCGCAATCAACACGGCTGCAATCGATGGCAGCGTGAACATTATCGGCATTCCGAACATCGAGGAATCTTCGTCGATTTCCGGCGCAATTGATGTCGGTCTCGGCGCAGGTATCGATCTTGAAGGCTCGGGCATCGATATCACCAATCCGCTGGCTGGCGCAATCGAACTCGGCGTTGACGTTAATGCTCATCTGAAGGCCAACGTATCCATCGAGGAAACCTCCAAGGTCGGTGGCGCAATCGTGAAGTCGACGGATGTTATCAAGACGGTCGCCGCAGGCGCTGTCAACACGGGCCACATCGCCACTGCTGTTTCGACTGCGAGCGACTCGTCCTCTACTACTGCCAACATCTCACTGTCCGATCTGAAATATGTCAACGGCGAAGTGTCCCAGGCTTCGGCTTCGACCTCTAACACCGCTGCGGAGGCACTCGCTGCCGAAGGTACGTTTGCATCACTTGGCAACCTCAGCGTCGGCATCAGTCAGACGGTTGCCAGCTCGTCGTCCGGCCCCGCCATGGGCGTCTACGCAGTTAACGAAGCGTTCAACAATGCCGACATCAACGGTAGCGTGAACATTCTCAGCAACGGCACGGATCTCGCTGGTATCTCGACTGTTGCCGCTGGCGCGGTCAATACCGGTACGATCTCTCTCGGCTTTGATGGCGCTGCTCTGAACAGCGCCATCAATGGCGGTGGAAACTAATATAGCCCTTTCCATCGCTGAACGACTGCGGTCGCCGTCTCAAGCATCTCCCCGCCGGAATGGGCGAGACGGCGGTCGCAGTTTGAACTATGAGGAATCGAAACAAGATGAAAAAAGCCGTCGCTATTGGATTTCTGCTCAGCTCTGTCGCTCCGGCGCTTGCTGCAGATCCTGTCATTCCCGACCCCGTCGTTGAGCCACCCGTTTACCAGGCATTGCCGATGTGGACAGGCCTGTATATCGGCGGTCAGCTTGGCTGGGCGAGAGGACAGCGAGCACCGCATATTCCCGCCAGCTCGAAACCGACACCGGTAGATCCGACAGACCCCACTGATCCGACAGATCCTACCGACCCAACTGATCCGGAGCAGAGCTGTGACCTCGGCGATTTCGCCTGGGCTGCCGCTTCGACCACGAATACCGGTGCCATCGCATGGGCTGATCCGTGCAAGGCATGGGGCATCGGCCAGACGTCGAATACCGGAGCGGGAGCAATAGCAGTTGAACAGGCTGCATCAGCACCTGCTGCCGCAACAAAGCAGACCCTGAGCACTGCCTCGCTCGATGCCGGAACGATAGCTGCGGCTGAGGATGCCGGATCTGCTGACGCTATTTCTTATAGCTCCGGTGGCCATCGGGATACGTTCATCGGCGGTGTCCATATCGGATATAATCACCAGTTCGAAAACAATCTCGTTCTGGGTGCCGTCGCCGACCTCAACTTCCTCGATTGGGATCGCTATGTCGGTGCCCGCTACCAGGACCATTCGCTTGAGGCCCGCCAGTCTCTGAAATATCTGGGCACGGTTCGGGCCAAGCTCGGTTACGCGGCAGATCGTGTCCTCGTCTATGGCACGGGCGGTCTGGCCTATGGCGGCATCAAGAACAGTCTGTCCGTGGACGGAGCGACTGTCGAATCCGACACCAAGACCCGTTTCGGTTATGCAGTCGGCGCGGGCGTTGATTTCCTCGCCTTCGACAATGTCAGCATCGGTGCGGAATACCTTTTTACCGATCTTGGCAAGAAATCGAGCAACGACGTCTTCCGAAACAACGTCAGGTTCCACAGCCTGTTCCTCAAGGCCTCATATCATTTCAAGTAAGTTAGTGGGGAGCAAAAGGGGCGGGCATGCTGAAATCGAAAATAAAACGCGCGGCCGCTCCCTTTGGTCGCAGACGAGACCGTCCCTTAAATGAACTGGGGGATACTAATCTGCCAGTGATCCAGATGCACTACCAGCCAATTGTCGAATATGCGACCGAGACCCTAGTAGTCGGGCATGAGGCATTGGTTCGAAGCCAGGCCCATTCCTCCGTGGCGGAATTGTTTAAAGCCGTTGGAGCCTGCCATCTCAACCGTTTCGATGCAAAATGCCGTAGATCCGCGATTGATGATTATTCCTCCGACAAGAGCCTGTTCGTAAATATCTCGGCAGGCGCATTGGCGGACTATCTCTACGGTATCGAAGATACCATCGCATATGCCGGGGAGCACGGATTTCCATATAGCCGTCTCGTTTTTGAAATAACAGAGGACGATCATCACGACACGTTTCGATTTCTGCGCAACAGCATTGATGAAGCGAGAAAACTGGGAGTTCGGTTCGCCGTCGATGATTGCGGAACCGGATATAGCAATCTGGAAACGATCATCGCATTGCGCCCGGATATTCTCAAAATCTCAGGGACGATTGTTCGAAACATCCATCTCGACACTACACGGCAAGCCATTGTCGATGGTCTCGTAACAACAGCCGAGAAGCTCAAATCGATGTTGATAGCCGAAGGCGTAGAACAGGAGATCGAAGCGCTCTGTCTCAAGGATCTCGGTGTGAGCGTGATGCAGGGCTATTACTTCGGATACCCAGAGCCTTTCGGAAGGGCCGACTGATGGAGAGAAAGATCAATCCGCCAACCAAGAGGGTCGATGAAACTGGCTATGCGACCGAATGCCAATTTGCGCTGCATACCGCGTTTAATCATCTGCTCGACCAAGCGAAGAAGGCGGGTTGGGATGAATTACAGGTTGCGCTTTCGCTCGTATCCCTTTGCGACACCGTCATCTACGGAGATAGTTCCAACCTCCTGCAATGACTTCGGGGAATTGGACTTTCGAGCGATACTAATACGCCGCTGAAGCCTGGTTAGATTGGCCCTAGCAGCATCCATGTCCTGTCTAGCGGACAGAAACTGCTGGCGTTCTGCGGGCGTAAAAATGAAGCTACGGGGCTTCTTCATTGCTCTATACGCGGCAATTGCATCTTTCGATCGAGCATGGGCCTCCAGCAACGGTTGTGTCGCAAATTTTCCATCAGGTTAAAAGCAGCCTGATCTTCAGACGCAATTATGCTGCAAGCTCCGCAAAGACCTCGAATGGCGAGCGGTTGTCATTGGCAAATTGCTTCTTGCGGATCATATGTGCTACTTCGATGCCCGCGATTGTCGCTGAAGCCGAATGAAATGCCTTGAAGCTCAACATGTGTTTGGTAACTCGCTTGATAAACCGGTGATCCTGCTCAAGGATGTTGTTGAGATATTTAACCTGCAGGATTTCAATCATCTTGCTGTGACCGGTGATTTTCAGGATTGTGTTTACAGCTTGTGCTCCGGCCAGATTGGCTCCGCTTTTATCAATGACAATTTTGTCTGGAACACCGTTGGCTGCGATGGCTTTCTTGAAGAAACGCCGTGCAGCACCGAGATTTCGGCGTTCGGCGAGCATGAAATCAAGTGTTTGGCCATCTCGGTCAACGGCTCGGTACAAATAGGTCCATTGACCACGAACCTTGATATAGGTCTCGTCAACACGCCATGAACGGGCCGTGGGCCGCTTACGCGATTGCGCCTGGGCAGCGATCAGCGGTGAGTACCGGACAACCCATCAGTTCAAGGTCGCATGATCCACAGCAATGCCGCGTTCTGCGAGAATTTCCTGAAGGTCACGATAGGAAACCGGGTAACGCACGTAAAAGAAGACTGCATGCAGGATGACACTTTTAGGAAAATGAGCCCCTTTGAAATCGATTGCCATACCCTGTCACCTCACTCAATTATGCGCTCCGAAGGGACAGTAGCGCAGCAGAAGTGAAAATTTCGCGACAGAACCCTTGAAGATGATACCTGATGTCTGCATCGCCAAAATTTACGCCCAAACCGTCAGGCAGGCAACTGTAGCCCAGTTAACGTGACAACACCCT
>NZ_VDGD01000036.1:0-10262 GCF_024701725.1 Ochrobactrum sp. XJ1 | reverse complement strand
GGTCCTGGTTCGGCATAGCAGGACATTTCTTCAAACTAACCTATTCAATAGATTACAAAAATATCCTTATACGAAACCGAATATGTCTCTTGCTTTCGTTACTGTGACATTAACTATATGGGCTTATAACCATCGATAAGTATAGGTTATCGTCCGCGCCCCGCTGGTTCAACATGTAACGCAAATCAACAGCGACGAGTTCTCACGCCAGACAAAGGACCGCAGCCGGTCGAATCTCGCTTGGACTGGATTACGCAGAGACTTGTCCGCCATTGGCCTTCATCCCTGAAAACAGAAGCTGACTGATTGAAAAGGTCCCTCCCCTCGCCTTCTGCGTCAGAGATCGCAGATATCCACCAGGCGAGTTGATCGACGCCAGTTTCTGCAGGATCCACGCAATAGCGGTTGAAGCGGTTTCTGCGCCCATGAAATGTATAGCTTCCTGATAGGCTGACTGACTGATGCCGAGAAAGCCAGAGACAATCCGCGAAGCATCGAAAAGCTCACGCCATGTGTTAATCCCTTTAGCACCATACTCACGGATATCTGGACAGGTTCGAAGCACTTGATCGAGAGAAATTGAAGTTCGAGTTCGATCAGAGTTTTCACTTTCGCTGTCGACAGGAACGGATGCTTCCGACGAAAGCACCTTCAAATCATTCTTTTCGCCATTTTGAGATTCAAAAAAGGATTCTGGCAGGGATTCATTATGCTGCCGCTTAGATTGAGCGACGCTGCCGCTCATTTCTGGAACAATCTCTATTGTTTTCAAAGCGATAGCTATTTCGCCACCAATGGCTTCAAGATCGGCCTTGATAGCGGACAGTTCATCAAGAGACGCGCGGCGAGGGATAGCGTCGACAACGGCACGGAAACGAATGAACAATGCTTCGAGACGCTCACTGAGCTCACCTGTTTCTTTGGCGCTATCCGCAAAAGCTGCCGCCATATCTCGGCGCATGACCGACACTTCGTCGCGAAGACGCTTCAGTGTTTTCTGATCGGCGAGAATTTTATCCGCGATTGCAGCAATTTCAGATGCGCGATCGAGCAAGGGCGCAAATGAAAAGCCGAAAGCAAGTTCGACGCCGCCTTCCTTATCTTTATGAGCATACCGTTTGCGCGTCGGACTATCTTTGCGCGCAATGATTCCAGCTTCAATCAGAGATGCCAGATGTCGGCGCAGTGTGGACTCCGGCATGCCATGGGCGCGTAGCGAAAGCTGTCTATTGGATGGGAAAACGACGATGCCGCTTTTCTCAAGTAATTCATCGTCAGGCAGAAATGACAACAGCGAACTCAGCACAGCTAGGCAACGATCGTTCAGACCGAATTCTGCCTTAGCTACGCAGAGTTGTTTGTAAAGCGCCCATCTGTTTATGCCCCTCCCCTGCTCAGGTTTTTCCTGCCGATCAAAATTTTGGGCAAAGACCTTCATTCGCCCAAGAAATGCGGACGTGTCAGTTTTCAGAATTTGCATTCCCTCTCACCTTTCAAAAGGCAAAAGAAATCCAACCGCCAAAAAGACGCTTACGACTCTTGACACCGATTCGGGGAAATGCGATTCTCAGTCTGCTAGAACTTTGAGAGAGGCTTCCACGACGGTAACGTTTGGGGGCCTTTTTCTTTTGCTAAGTCTCCTAATTGGGCTGTTTACTGTCCTTATATTCTTCATATAAGCGCTTCATATTATCCGATATCCACGCTCCAAACGCTTTTCCTTCAGGCTCTGAGAACTCGACAGCATATCCTTTAGGTTTGGATTTGGTAACTGCTCTTAATTGTGAGTCATCAGATCGCCAGGCATGACCTGCTGTGTTTGTTGATACTTTGTTCGCTTGCTTAAGCGACGCGAAGATCGCTTCAAAGCGTTCGGTACTATTTAGAGTCTGCAGAGTTTCGTTCCGAATAACGGTTTCAAACGCGTTAGGCTTATTGGCTAGCAGTGTAGCCATCGAATCCCATTTCGGACGTCCAATACCTGGCGCTGCGCCAATAGCCTGTATGAGCTCTTCAGGTAACTTTCGTGCCAACGCAATCATTTCGGATAAAACGCCTCTCGATGAGGTACCGAACGTTGCCATGATCACCGCTCTCGTCGTTCCACGGTCTTCCAGGCGCCGAGCAAATAATGCCTTCTCAATAAAAGAGAGATCTTTGCGTTCAAGGTTTTCGTTACCTTGCGCTATAATCAACTCGTCGTCGGACAGGTCTCGAATGAACGATTTGACCTTTAGGCCAAGCTGTTTAAGGGCCGCAACGCGCCGATGTCCGTAAGCAAGTTGATAACGGCCGGATTGATCAGGATTTGGTCTTACAAGCACGGGTACTGCCTGACCGTTCTCCTGAATGCTATTCAATAAAGCGTCAAAATCCGCGCCTGTATGCTCATCTAGGCGATCTTTGACAAAGGATGCATCAATGAGATTTGCATCGAGCTCTACAATAGCTTGGCCATCGGATAGCGCTTTGCGAAGCTCGTCAGCTTCATTCGATAGGCCGGTGATGGCATCATTCATGCTTTGCAATGCGCCTGAAGACACCTGCGGCCGTCTAGGTGTGTTCTCAGCTGAGAACTCATGGTTAGTCGTAATCGGTGTTAGAAAATCTCGTAAAGCATCACGGCGCTTGTTCATTTTCTACCCCACGCATCTCTCACTAGTTCTTCGAGTTCATGATTGACGGCGTCGAGAGCTTCGATCGCACGATCATACGTCTGCCGATGAAAGTTTTCGCGGCCGACCTCGTAAAGGGTTTGTTTCGTAATTCCCGCGTCTGATATCGCGGCGGACTTGACCATCGAATTAGTTAGTACCCGATCTCCGAATAGTCCTTTAAGAAGGCCCGCGATCTGCGACTGGGAGCCGTCGTTTGGTTCGTAACGAGTAAGCACATAGCGAAACCAGTCATAGTTCGCATTGCCTCCTGCTCTTTCAACAACATCAAAAAGGCCAGCGGTCATGTGCAAGAATTGACTCATTGATGCTACATCGAGCATCTGGGGATGAATTGTTACAAGCACCGAAGTTGCGGCACAGAGTGCCGACAGGGTCAGGTAACCAAGCGAAGGGGGGCAATCGAGAACCACGATATCATAGTCGTCTTCCACACTTTTCAGCGCGGATGCTACTCGTGTGAAAAACAATTTGTCAGTTGATCGCGACGCTGATGTTAAGGCGCGAGGAGTTTCGTGTTCAAATTCCTGCAATTCGAGATTACCAGGTATGATATCGAGTCCGCTGAAATATGTAGCTTTTATGATGCTTTTGAGTGACCGTTGAGCTTCATCATACCTGATTGCACCGTAAAGCGTCTCATTAGGTTCGAGGTCAAATTCCGGCTGTATTCCAAATAAGGCAGACAATGACGCTTGAGGATCTAGATCTGCGGCTAGAACACGATAACCGCGAAGTGCAAAGTACTGCGCTAAATGTGCAGCGGTAGTGGTTTTGCCTGAGCCACCTTTGAAATTAGTAACGGCTATTACTTGAAGTCGATCGTCTTCTCTACGACGTTGGTCATAGCTCTTTTTATTATTACTCAGGTGATGCCGGATAGCATGGATCTGCTCCAAGGAATAGAGGCGCCTACCAGCGGCGTTCTTTTCCGCGTCTCCAATAACACCGTCGTTTACGAGGGTGCGGAGATAAACGTCACTGATTCCAATCAGCTTTGCTGCCTCGCCGGGAGCAAATTTACGTAACTCTTTCTGTGCTGTCGGCGGGAATGCGCGTGCGCGAAGGTGTTGAAGCTGGGCGCTCAGTGTGTCGGCGTCCGCTTCAATAAGCCGAGTTAACGACTTTTCTACGGACTGCTTGACATTAGTGGCATTGGCGCTGTGGATCATTAAAATCGCTCAACAAGGAAAATAATCGGATTGAGCGTCAGAATGACCGGATCGATGTGAGTCGTCAACAACTTTAAAGTTAATGATAGGTTAACGCGATCCAGGCAGAAAAGGCAATTACCCGCGATCAGGTAGGGCCCTACGCTGTCGCGCGAAGTGACCAAACAAGATGTGTTCTCAGCTGAGAACAAGAGTTCGTGGAAGCCGGCTCAGGTCTATAACCTGACGAATAGTCAACGACAGCAGTCGCTTCGAAGCATGCTGGGGTCGATTTGGACGGGTACACTAGGTGTGGCGGGCCCCAGTCATCCCGAGACATCACAGATGATCTGCGGTGGTTTGCCGATCAATTATGTTCCAACAATATTCGAATTAAGGCCTCCGGTTGCAGACGCGCTACGTTGTGTCCGCAATTGAGCGAAAAGGTTGTCCAGTCCGGTTCGTGGCTCAGGCGTCGATAAAGCTCAAGGAAAGGACTTCCTTCCCAGCCATGCGCGCCTACGAATGTTTTGCGCGGAACATCTCGCCAGCGTCCAGTGAGAGTAATTGATTGGAGAAACGTTCCGATCGGATGCGGGCGGCATCTCGGGTCGAGACTGGGTGGTGGCGCGCAATTCAACCCGTCAGCCGCTGCGCCTGCGACAAACATGTCCCGAAAACGGGGTGTTGTCAGCGACCACACAGAGTCTCCTGAATCGGGCACGTAGGCATCGACGTAGACCAGGGCCCGGATTCGCGACGGTTTGATGTCTGCGACGCCGTTCACGATCATCCCGCCATAAGATTGCCCGACAACAACTAGGTCATCGTGGGTCTGCGACTGCACCAGTTCGGCGACTTCGCCTATGTGACCTTCAAGGTTGGTCATTGGAGCAGGAACATCGACCAGTCCCGAAAGCGTTACCGGCACGACGTTGTGCCCGTGTCTCGTCAATATGTCTGCTAAGTTCCGGTAGACCCACCCGCCCTGCCATTCCCGGGTATCACAATAAAAGTGGCCTTAATATTTGTTCCAATCGTTGGTGCCGCAACGCGCTCTAGATGTAGCCTTATTTTATGTGCTTTGTTGCCGAAATGGCCGGCAGCTTTACGCTAGATTCCTATCGCTCTTTTGTGCGTTTGACACTGTCGGCTTTTGGACCTCATTGCGACTTTTGTTGTTATGAATGACTTTCCTTGCAATGGACACTAGGATGGCTGGAGTTGTCGCAGGTTTTTTTGGTTGACTCGTCAAGAGAGACAGGAAATTGACAGCAAAACCAAAAACTTTATACGACCCTCAAGCACAGACGGAACGCGAAATGATACGGAAGTTGGCGGTTATCCTCAGTGCCATTGTCTTGGCGTATTCGATCCCTGCAAAGGCTGATCGACTAGTATGTTCTCAATCAGAACATCTGCGCTACATGAAAATGGTCGGCGAGGTTGGCGAGATGGGGATCGACCGCGACCCTGTGGGTGAAGATGTTGCGGCTTTCGAGAGGTTAACAGCCGCATATGAAACCCTCAACCCGAAGGGACCGAAGACCTCGCTTTTTGTGGCGTATGTTCCCACCGGTCAGATCTATAGTCAGACATGTGCGGAAGAGCGCTGCACGATGGAAGAAATGGCAACGCCGGAGCAAGCCTGTTTGATCGATCACATGAACCAATGCAGCTATGTTGCACTTCGATTCCGGGGCGAAGAGTTCTGCCTGCTCCGTTCGCCGCAAAATTAGTTGTTTGATCCTGCTATCGGATGGATTTCTCACTGCATGATCGCAGAACTCTGCGCGGTTGCGGCTAACTTGTCTCGGAAATCCTGAAGTTTGCCTCGGGACGCGCTAACTTTGAATTCTCACGGGAACTTCTGTCGCGATAGTTGGATGTGAAAGTCCGACTTGCACGGCAGATTTTTGCGGCACTACATGCCGCTTCTGCCCTCCCTGCCTGCAAGCCGACTGACCGTTTTCCCTCTCAACCCGGCCGTTTTAGTTCGTAATAGCTAAACTGGCTGGTTGCGTTTCGATCAGAGGCTCTCCTTTCCGATGACAGGAAACTTGCAGAGAATGGCATCGCATGAACGGATAAGTCCGGGCAGGTAGGACTGGTCTCCCTCCACGATGAAACGATGATATTGATTGATGTGATCAGCAGTAATTTCAATCACCGCTTCAACATGTCCTAACTTCTGCATTGTCAGAACGACGTTAATTTCCGGTTCCAAGCCCTTGAGTGTGGCTTCGCCTGCCAAAGAAGTCGCCATTACATCTAGCTGATCGCGGAATTTCCTGATGTCCATAGTCATCAGGATTGGCCCTGCACATTCGACATGTGCGCCGTTAGCCTCCATGCGCGCGCGAACCATCAGCCAATTCCCATCCCAGAAGTCCAACACATCCGAGAACTGGCGTCCTTCTATCCAAAGCGAAAAGCCGCTAAAGTGCAAATTGGGTTCATCTGTCATAGCCGCGATAATGCCATGGCATCCGTCCGTTTTCTACTCGCCAACGAAAAGACCACCGCTCCCCTTGCCATACTTTCCCTGTACCTGAAAATCCTCAGGAAGGCTTTCATCGGTTATTGCTTCGAGAGCATAGGTAATGGCCTGCGTTTTGACCGCAAATTGATGAATGCCGTCTCCGCATTGGTGGGTGTTTCAGAAACTCAACGGCTTTTCTTTTGTCAACAAGGGGAGGGGGCACTCTTGTGAGCACTGTTCCGGTCTGGTCTTCCTATTCGTGTTTCTACCGATTGGGCTGTCTCTGCTCCGTTTTGACGGCCTGTTCATGGATGGCCAGTCGCGCGGCCTCGATTGCCGCCGTAAAGGATTTGGCCCTAAAGCATCGGATTTTCAGTACCTCGGTAGCAAATCTGACGGTTATGGCGTCTGTAATCAGTCTGCGTTGAACTGAAATCCCGACAATGTCCTCCAAATGTATTTCAACACTCAACTCGTCAGGACGAGCATGCAATGCCCGGTTCATGTCGTTTGGGCGGAAACTCAAAGTGGCGGCTGTCAGTTCGCACTTGCCCCCTACCCACAATCCACCTTGCCTACGACGACGCTCATCAATCTGACCAGAGATTGTATCCGGCAAAAGATCGGTTTCCGACAAGCTTGCATTATCAAGGAAAGCGTTGACGAGACGGCTATCGATAACGTTTGGCGTGGCATCCTCCCGATAAAAGTCTGTTACAACAGGCATCCAGATACTAGCGCATGGGAGAAGCTTTAGACAAATGAACCAGATTGCCTGACTTCAACGCAGCCTTGAAAAAGTGTGCTGACTGGCATTGTCGTATAACCCAGAAAGTCGTGTCAGCCGGTTACGTCCTGTTGAATTGCCCAACCAATCGACCGCATGCGTGCTGAGGTCGGTCGCCAGAACCAGAAGAGGGCGACGCTGAAAGCGGTCGTTTCAACCGTGAACGGTTTCTCCACGTTCTAGCATACCAACGAAATCCCTGATCTTTCGGGCTCTGGTCTCAGCTTTCTTCACCGCGCCAATGCGATACAAGATCGCAAATCGGTTAGCGCCAGTGAGCGTAGCGAAGAAAGCTGCGGCCTTCGGGTTCGCATTAAGCGCAGTCTGCAAGTCCGTTGGGACCTCAGCTTTGCTAGCTGGAGCATACGCCGCCTCCCATCTGCCATCTGCCATCGCTTTATCAATTTCCAATTGCCCAGACGATTGCATGCGCCCCGCCGAGATCAGTTCCAGCGCGCGTTTCCGATTTTCATCCGACCACTTGCTACGCGGTCGGCGGGGGGTAAAGCGGACTAACCAGCTGTCAGCGTCGCATTTGTCAAGTTGACCGTCGATCCAACCATAGCAAAGGGCGCTGTCGATCGCCTGAGCTTTGGTGACGCTTGCGATGCTCGAACCCTTCTTACGAAATCTAATCCATGCACCGTTGGAATCGCTGGGTTGCTTCGCCAACCAGCTCTCCAGTGCAATTTTATCAACAAATGAAACTATCGGAAGGCCAGAACGCAATTCAGTCATTCTCTACCCTTAGCCCGGCCTGTGGATTCGATAAAGATCCACTTATGCTAACCCGGGTCTGATAGCTGTCAATCTGCAAACCACTAATAACAGATGTGCGCGGCTTTGCTCTGTAGTGGTCGGCACAGGCCTCAAAGCAAACGCGACGCCCGTCCGCTGCGCCGTTTGGCGTTGTTGTAATAGTCGGACGCCTGCTGCACGGAGCGGTGGCGCGATTGTTCCATGGCTTCGGGGAGCGGAATGCCGCGATTGGCCGCTTCCGTGAGATAGCCGGAGCGCAGGCCGTGCGCGGAGAATTCCTTGGCGTCAAGGCCGGCCATTTGCGCGCGCTGCTTGACGATCCGGTTGACCGCGCTCGGTTCCAGCGCTCGCGCGGAAATGTTGCCCCAGCGATCGATCTTGCGAAACACGCTGCCCTTGTCGATTTTTGCCGCTTCCAGCCAGCGATTGAGGGCTTCGACGGGACGGCCGGTCAGATAGACGATTTCATCGTGATCGGTGCCACTGGTTTTGGTGCGACCAAGATGGATGCCGAGCGAGGGGAGGGGAGAGCCGTCCACATCGGCGACGGGAGCCTGTTTGACAAGCTGTTCTACGCGCAGGCCGGCGACTTCGCTGCGCCTGCGCCCGCCCGAGGCAAAGGCCACCATCAGGATAGCCCGATCCCGCAAGGCGGTGAGATCCTCGCCGGAACAGGTTGCCAGCAGCTTGCC
The DNA here is from genome assembly GCF_024701725.1 of Ochrobactrum sp. XJ1. Taxonomy (NCBI): domain Bacteria; kingdom Pseudomonadati; phylum Pseudomonadota; class Alphaproteobacteria; order Hyphomicrobiales; family Brucellaceae; genus Ochrobactrum; species Ochrobactrum sp. XJ1. Next base: position 1,716 of record NZ_VDGD01000036.1, on the reverse strand, counting down.
CAGAATATCGCCGGTAATGGCATGGGCACTCTTGCGGCTGCGCGGTCGGTTCAGAGCGCGCACCGCAAGCCGGATAGCCGATTTGACGGACGGTGATGAAAACGAACCTTCCAGACCGCGCCAGCGGGTCAGCGTCGACCAGTTGGCGAGACGACGGCGTACCGTTGCCGGTGCATGCGGTCCGGATACGCGCAAAAAGCCTTGTCGGCGCAATTCATCTTCCACGCCGACCGGCATGCCGTGATCGGGTTCGATCTCGCGCTGTTGCGGCCGCCACAAATGATGCGCGATGAATTTTAGGAGCAGGGCTTCCGGCGCCGGGAAGGGGAGGGGGCTACCGGTTGCGGCCTTCGACCAGGCTTCAAGATAGGCCAGATCCGAGGTCAGCGCGCGCAGCGTGTTTTCGCCCATGCCTTCATTGACCAGGTGGCGCAGCGTCTCGATATCCTGATCGGTCAATAGCCCGGCGAGCCTGTCGCGGCGGTTCAGCGGCAGAACAGCCGCTATCGTATCTAAAGTCTCGGTGCGTTTTTCAATCGAACCTGACGACGAGCTGCTCATTTCGGCAGTCCGTTCTCGTCATATAGTTCATCGTGGTTCGAAGTCTGGTGCGTGTTTGCAGGCCTTCCCTTAAGCGCCAGCGCCCAGACTTCATCCCATGTGCCCTGGCCGTTCTGCGAAATTGGCATGATCGCGGCAATAGGATCGCCAGCTCGACAGATGACAACCTCGTCATCGCGCAAAACGAAGTCAATCAGTTCGTCAAATCGCTCCGCTGCCTCGGCAATGTCCACGAATACCTTCACAGCCACTGCCCTTACCAGACGCGCTCATGCAGAATCGCGTCGAACGCCAGATCCGTCGAGATGAAAGTGCAGTGCTCAAGCCGCGCCTGAGCGGCAAGAATCCGGTCCCACGGATCGCGATGTTCCCAATCAAAATTTGCTGCAAGTTCGGCATGCAGATCGGTGATGGCTAGTGTTTGCAGGCCGCTTTCCGTGACGGCTGCCCGCAGTTCCTGGGGCTTGAGATCAAGCTTGTTCAGGCGCATCTTGTTGTCCAGCTCATAGAACGTGACCGCACTGACGAGGATAGGATTTGCCTTGTCCTCGATCAGCGATCGTGCCTTCGTGGACAGGCGATCACTACCGATTGTCCACCAGTAGACGGCGTGGCTGTCGAGCAGGATTTTCATTGCGTGTTTTCGCTATTGTTGGATTTGCCTTGCCAGACGCCGGTATCATCATTCCAGTCTCCGGCATCGATCGCCGCCTGCTCTGCATCAACTGTATCGAACAGGTTGTCGGGCAGGCCACGATGGCGCAACAGGCCAAAAGGGCGCTTGCCTCCGTCAGCTGCTGGACCGATGCGGGCGTAAACTTCGTTGCCACGCATGATGACGATCTCTTCGCCCTGGTTGGCGCGATCGAGGACTTCGGCGAAATTCTTGCGGGCTTCGCTGATCTTGTAGCTTGTCTGGGGCATCGGGACCTCCGAAATTGGTCATACGCCATTGATACCATTGTTTTACAGCACGTACAAGTTCCTCGTACATATAACCTACGATAACCTATACTTATCGTATGTTAGAGGGCCGTATGGTTAACGTCACGGTAACGAAAGCAAGAACCATATTCGGTTTCGTTTCGGAATATTTATCCAATGTATTGAGCATGTTAGTCTATGGAATGCGAGTGATATTCAACGTGAAATTTG
>NZ_VDGD01000035.1:0-10578 GCF_024701725.1 Ochrobactrum sp. XJ1 | reverse complement strand
CGTCGCCGAGCCGCACACACAATTCGCTACCATCGCCTCGAAGCTTTCGATGCATGGAAAATTGCGGCCTGTTTCGCCTGAATATCTACGAGCCCCTGGCCTTTCCGGCCAGAGAAACTTAACGTGACAACACCGGTCGGGGCGCTCCTGCTCCAATGCAGGTGCGGTCTTTTTTTGAATGTCCAAGCGCGCCTTCGCAGCCAGACATCGAGCGCGCCGCAGCCAATGGAAACGGCTCTCTCCTCACGCAATCGCAGGACCATCTCGTTGAGGGCAATGTCCTTTGCCTCTTCAATCATACCGACTTTGGAGCCCTCGTGGGCATCGAGGCGCGAGCCACCGCGACGCCCCTGTTTCGCAGGCGTCAACCGACCAGCCCGAGTACTCGCAATCCAGGCGATAGCTGTTGAGCCGCCAACCCCAAAATCGGGCTGCGGCTGAGCGCTTTGACGTGCCATCCCATGACACAGTCAAAACCCGGCTACGAAGATCGTCGCTGAAAGCTCGGGTCATTTTGCCACCGACTAAACCATCAATGGGGCAATAGAAGCAGAGTTCGGCCAACAAGTGAATCCTTATCGCGATTCCGCGTTCAACGGACGTGCTCTAGAACCCCCAAGTTCAAAGGCCGCAAAGGACAGTCGCCGGCTGGGACTGTCCTAAAATTAATGGTTACGAGGCTCCGTTGGTCTTCACAGAAAGCTATCAAGAATCGGCTTCCACTCGCCATTCTGATTGTCGAACTGCGGAATATGCGCGAGGCTATGAAGTAGCTTCACATCTTCGCCCAGTGTGGCCTGCCAGTCCTTGGCTTCGGTGAGGATGACGCCGATGCCGACGACCTCGCCACCTGCCTTGCGCACCAACTCGACTGATCCCTTGAGACTTGAACCCGATGCCACGACGTCGTCCACCACGACCACGCGTTTTCCCTCGAGAAGCGGGATGGCCTGACGATCGAGAAGCAAACGCTGCTCGCCCTTGGAGGTGATGGAGGAAATCGTCTGCACCAGAGCATCGCCGAGATGGATTTTCGGCGACTTCTGCAACACGACATAATCGTCAAGACCAAGCGCGCGCGACACTTCAATCGCTACCGGAATGCCGAGCGTTGCAGCACCGACGATCACATCGGGCCTCAGCGGCGCCAGCTTTTCGGCCAGCGCTTTGCCCACATGTTCTCCGAAGCGAACACCGAGATCAATGACCATCATCAGGGAAATGGCGAAGTTCGGATTGATCGACACAATCGGCAGATCGACCTTGCGGCCTGCCACATCGACGGTCCAGACCTGTCCATTGCCGGAAAGTTTCGTGCTGTCTTCAGTCATCGTTTTATGTCCTTGGTATTGAGCCGTGATTCAATCAGCAGGCCAACGTTGCGCCATGTGGTGCGCTTGCGCTTGGTGTCGAAGCCATAAATGGCCAGCGAAAGCGAAATGGCATGTGCCATGCGGATTGCCTGCACCAGAAGCGGAACACCGCGCGCCAGCGCAAAACGCAGGCGCATCGGGAAGGAGACGTCATCGATTTCCATGCCGCGGGCGCGCTGCGCATCCGCGATACGTTCGAAATCCTCGCGCAGCATTGGGATGATGCCAAAGGTCAGCGACAGCACTAGCGTTACCATAGGCGGCAGACGCGCAGCGCTTGCCGCTGCCAGAATGGAACCCGGCGTGCTGGTTTCCATTACAAAATAGAAGGCAGCCGTGGTCGTCACCAGTCGCGCCGCCATACCGGCGGCAATCGGGAGCGTGTCCACGAAGTCCATACCTTGCAGCACGAGATTGAGAATCCAGCTCGCCATGACGAGCAGCGTCAACAGTATCGCACCCTTGAGATAGCCGCGCAGGCCCGGCACCTTGACCAGCACCAGAAACCCGACCGTCACCAGTGCCAGCGGCACGCCATAATGCCAGCCAGGCACCAGCCATGCTGCAAGCATGACCAGAAAAGCCGCGACGAGCTTCACGAAGAAGTTCAAATCGTAGAAGATTTTCATGCGGCTTCTCCCGTCTCGACGACACGCGGTTTGGGCCAGCCCAGTGCGCCATAGGCATCGGAAGCCCAGGATGCATCAACATCGCCATCGAAAGTGACATGGCCGTTATCGAGGATCATGACACGGGACGACACATCGTCCACCAGTTCCAGATCGTGCGAGATCAGCATCACGGCACGGTTTTCGCTGAGTGCGGTTTCGAGGAACAGTTCCAGCATACGGCGACCGTTGAGATCGCGTGCCAGAAGCGGCTCATCGAGAATGGCAACCGAAGCGCCCGCCGCTTCCGCACAGGCGAGACCAAGCAAGGCCTGCTGCCGCGAGGAAAGCGCGAACGGGTTGCTTTCCTCGTGGCCGCCCAGACCATATTTGTACAGGCATGCCGTTGCGCGGGCGGTGATGGCATCATCCCTCGGCGCGCCGGTTGCCGCTGTGATCGCGAAGACCACCTCTTCCAGCACCGTCATGTTGAACAGAATCCGGCGCATGTTCTGCGGCAGATAGGCAACCGAACGGGCACGCTTGGCCGCCGTCCACTTGTCGGCATTCTCGCCGCCAATGGTGATAGAACCGGCCGCAATTTTCTGAAGGCCCAGAATGGACTGGAACAGCGTGGTCTTGCCCGCACCGTTCTTGCCAATCAGACCGACGACCTCGCCCGCCCGTATCTGGAAATTCACGTTTTCAAGAACCGGCTGGCCATCACGGCGCTGAAGCTGCGTCTTGACGCCCGACACGGAAACGAGCACCTGACCATCGGCTTTGCCACCGGCAAGGCGCTTGCGCACCGCCACAGGCGGCAGAACACCCGCATCTTCCCAGGCTCCCGCATCATTGATGATGGAAGCAAGCGGCACGACAGGCGCAAGCTTGCCTTCCTTCACCAGGCCGACATCAGTGATGACGGCCTGCAAGGAGGCAGGATCCTGTTCGGCAATCAGCAGGGCCGGAATTTCCGCCCCGAGCTTTTTGAGAACCCGCAAGAGGCGCTGACGCGCCGCCGGATCAAGTCCCGTGGTTGGTTCGTCGAGGATCAGGAGCTTCGGCTCGGCAGCCAGTGCGGCGGCCATGGCCACCATCCGCCGCTCGCCGCCCGAAAGGGTGAGCACGCGACGGCCGCGCAGGGCGTTCAGATCAAGCTCGTTGAGGAGATCGTCAATTCGCGTGCGGACGTCGTCTTTGGCAAGGCCGCGATTTTCCAGCGGAAAGGCAATCAGGTCTTCGACGCTGAGATCCCAGAGCTGGTCTTCCACATTCTGCGAAACCACACCGACCGTGCTGAACAGCTCATCCTTCGATATGGAAGAGATGGGCTTGCCGTTCAGCGTCACATCGCCGCCAAAAACCTGCGGGGTAATCAGACGCGGCACAATGCCGGATGCAGCGTTGAGCAGCGTGGTCTTGCCACTGCCGCCCGCGCCGCAGACCAGAAGGCGTTCGCCGTCACGGATATCGAGGCTGGCCTCGGCGATTGCCAACACGGAATCGCCAAAGCCGACTTTAACATTCTGCAGTTGGAGCACTTTTCCGGGCCCGTTCTTAGAAACGTGTGAAACCGGACGGATGCGCGCCCTTGAGAATCTTCAGAGCCGGAACGACCAGCAGCGGGGTGCCGATCAGCATCGGAACGATATCGGAAAGACCGAGATACATGACGGCCCACCAGAACGGGAAAATGCCAAGATAGGCAAGGCTTGCCGAAACGGCGGCAACCATCAAGAGGCCAACAATAAGGCAGGTCGCTGCAATTTTAATCAGCGTTGCGCGATTGAAAGTCGTGGTCTTCGGATCGAACAGTATGCCGGGGATCAGGCCGGTTAGGCCAACCATGATGCCGTCGATGAGTAGCGAATGCGCAGGAATAAAGGTGCCAGCGAGTAGCGACCAAATGATTGTGCCGAGATAGCCGCAGATGAAACCGCTCTTGCGGCCCAGCAGAATACCGACTAGCGGCGGCAGGAAAGCAAAAATGCGCCACTGGATCACACCCGGAACCAGCTGGATCGGATTGGCATAAGCCCAGAGAACGCCCGTTGCCGCAGCGGCAACGATGGAAAGAACGATCGGAAACAGTGTATTTCCGTCGTTATGGATGGTGGTTGAGTTGGACATTGTCTTATTCCCGTAAAGTGTCTCCCGTCTGCTTAAAGCAAAAGCCATGCCGCTTGGCTGTCGCTGCGGGCGAAAGAGACTTTATTGTAATGGCGTGAGGCTATCCTGTCGGCATTTCTGTAGCGATAAAGCACTTCCGGCAAAAACACCCGGCCTTCCGAAGAGTCAAGCGGAGTCACGCCTGCAAAGCAAAGAGTCACATCATACCGGACGTTGCCAGAAGAAAACCATTCTCAATGGTTGTCTCACCATCAGGAAAAGGGTCGTTGGCGTCATCCTGGCGATCTCTGCCGTGTTGTTGTTATACGATCTAAGCTGCGCAGTTGTTATGTCCGCCACTCCTCAACCTAGGCGTTTGCAATGGCTGGAAGGGCTTCTTGACAGCATGTTTGCCATTCGCGCGCGTATGGAACGCGGAACATCACTTCCACATGCTTCGCATCCGTGCGCCGACATCAATGCGGACATTGCGCGCGCTGGCTTCGCTGGCGGTTGCTGCTACTTTTGGCCAGTTCGCCGTCTCAAATAAATGAAGGAGTGTGGCGGGGATGAATCGCGTTCGCGAAGCATATACATGCCGGTCGCCCTTCGCATTTTGCCCATAGGTAAAAAAACGTTGCGGTGTAATGAGAGCAAGATTGTCGCGGGCCCGTGTCATGCCGACATAAAGCAGGCGGCGTTCCTCTTCCAGCTCGGCCGTCGTTCCCGCCCCCAGATCAGAGGGCATACAGCCGTCAACGACGTTGAGCATGTAAACGGAGCGCCATTCCTGACCTTTGGCGGAATGAATGGTGGAAAGGATGAGATAGTCCTCATCAAGAAGCGGTACGCCAGCCTGATCGCTCGTTGCATCCGGTGGATCAAGCGTAAGCTCGGTGAGAAAGCGTTCACGGTTCGGATAGCCGTTGGCGATCTGTTCGAGCTGAACCAGATCCGCCTTGCGTGTATCGTGGTCTTCATGAAGACGTTCAAGATGGGGCTCGTACCAGACGCGCGCCAGGCCGATTTCTCCTGGCCAACCGCCTTCGGCTTTTCGAAGGCTGGAGAGGAGATCAATAAAAGCTGGCCAGTCGTCCCCAATTCTTGGCGGTGGCGGAATTTCTGCAAGCGACTGCAAAGGTTCCGGGTCCAGGGCAATGGTGTCAAGAATCCTGCCAGCCGTTTGCGGGCCAACGCCGGATAGCATCTGCAAAAGGCGGAAGCCCGCAACACGGTCGCGTGGATTCTGCGCAAACCTCAATGTAGCGAGCAGGTCTTTCACATGCGCACTGTCGAGGAATTTCAGTCCGCCGAATTTCACGAAGGGGATGTTGCGACGGGTAAGTTCGACTTCCAAAGCGCCACTATGGCTCGACGTGCGAAACAGCACCGCCTGCTGTTTGAGCCTGACGCCCACCTCACGGTTCGCCAGGACCTGCTCGACAATATAGTTCGCCTGATCGCTCTCGTCCCGAACCGTTACAAGCATGGGCCGTTGCTCCGATTGACGATCGGTCCAGAGGTTCTTGGTAAACCGTTCGCGGGCGAGACTGATCACTCCATTCGCGGCAGCAAGGATGGGCTGTGTTGAACGATAATTGCGATCGAGTGTGATGACGTCGGCTGGCTTTGGAGAAAATTCCTTGGGAAAGTCGAGGATGTTGTGAATGGTTGCTGCGCGGAAGGAATAGATCGACTGCGCATCATCACCAACAACCGTCAGACCATGCCCGCTCGGTTTCAGCGCCAACAGGATCGATGCCTGAAGGCGGTTTGTGTCCTGATATTCATCAACCAGAACATGGTCGAAACGATGACCGACATCCTCGGCAAGCGCGGCATCCGACATCATCTGCGCCCAGTAAAGCAGGAGATCATCATAATCGAGCACATTTTGATGCTGTTTGGCGTCCACATAGGCGGCAAAGAGCTGTTTCAACTGCTCTTCCCAACCAAGGGCAAAAGGATAGGCATTCTTTAACACCACGCCGATTGTACTCTCGGAATTGACGACCCGCGAATAGATTGCGAGACAGGTGCCCTTGGTTGGAAAGCGGCTTTCCATTTTCGAGAAACCCAGTTCATGACGAATGAGGTTCATGAGATCGGCGCTGTCTTCTCGGTCATGAATGGTAAAGTCGGCGCTGAGCCCGATCTGTTGGGCGTAAATGCGCAAAAGACGCGCGCCCATTCCATGAAATGTTCCCGCCCAGGCCAGAGCGTCCGTCATGACGGACGAATGATCGCCAAGCACTTGTTTGCAGATACGCTGGACACGCCTGGCCATTTCGGACGCCGCGCGACGCGAGAATGTCATCAACAATATCCGGCGCGGATCAGCGCCATTGACGATCAGGTGAGCCACACGATGCGCCAATGTGTTCGTCTTGCCCGATCCAGCACCCGCGATGATCAAAAGTGGACCGCCGATCGTACCATCCGGCATGGCGACGCCATGCTCGACCGCTTCTCGTTGGCGATCATTCAGTTTTTCCAGATGGGCCGCTGCCATATGTCCTCGTCACGCATGAATGGTTTTGAACACGGGACCGCGGATAATCGGCTGACATGTCCATGCGTATTTTATTAGAGCATTCGAAACAAAAAGGGAACATCCTTGCTTGAGCCCTAGCAATGCTTCCCCGCCTCGCAATCGCTGCAGTTAAACTATGGAGTCTCCACGAGCGCTAATTGGTGAGATGTAGTCGTGGCAATCTCCGCGCAAATGTGCTAATGTGGGTTTGTGTATTTATATGGAGGCAGCCGTTATGAGCCGTCTGACAATCGACATAACAGATCAGCAGCATCAAAGCCTTAAGGCATTGGCGGCCTTGCAGGGCAAGACTATTAAGCAATATGCTCTCGAACGTCTGTTTCCAGGTGATGTTAATGCCGATCAGGCATGGCAGGAACTTAAAACCGTGCTGGGAAGTCGCATCAGCGATGGTCTTGCGGGCAATGTATCCACCAAGAGCATCGGCCAAATTCTGGATGATGAACTGGACGGGAATCGCGCTTGACGGCCTATGTCCTTACGGTAGAGGCGGAAGCGGATATGCGCCATATCACCCGCTACACGCGTAAGCAATGGAGTGATACACAGGTTCGGCGCTATATCGGCAAGCTTGAACGTGGAATTGCCAACCTTGCAGCTGGCCAAGGTACTTTTAAGGATATGAGCGCACTATTTCCGATGTTGCGGATGGCGCATTGCGAACATCATTACGTTTTTTGCTTGCCGCGCGAAAGTGCACCCGCGTTGGTGGTTGCAATTTTTCACGAACGAATGGATCTCATGGCTAGATTGGCAGATCGACTCAAATTAGACTGAGCTATAGTGGCTGAATCTTCGAGATATGTCACCCCGCGTTTTCTTTTTTCGAGCCAAGGTCAGAAACATCTGAACTGCCTCCAATTCGTATTCGAAATGCTGTAGCATCACCTGCCCAGTGGTTCCGCTTCGCTCTCCTCCTCCCTGCGAAGCGGGCGTTTTTTGGTCAAATCGTAACGGTAGCCACACTCACGACAGGCCCGAGATTCTTATCTGGGCCTATAGCCTCGGGACTGTTTTTTCCGCGCCATAGTCAGGAACATTTTGATGGCCTCTGCTTCCTGTTCGAAATGCTGTAGCTTGACCTGTCCAGAGGTTCCGATCCGGCACCATTGGCGTGTCAGGCAGGGCACTCCAAATAGCGAATAGGAAATATGCATGGCGTAGTAGCGGGCCATGTTTTTATTCGGGTCTGTCCGTTCGACATAGAGATGAAACTGCTGGGCGATCATGCAGCAAAAGATCGCTGAAACCGTCCCTCCCGTCTAACGACAGTTTTGAATCAATCAGCTCGGACCGATTCATTTCGGTGAACTATCCCTGTGTTCCCGGTCTGTTATCCGTCAAACGACGTAGAAATGGACGAAAGTTAGGGATGACCTTTTTTGTCTCGATGGTAAAAATCGATCCATACAAAGAGGAGAGGGGCCATGGAGGGCAATCCCGATTTTCACAGATCCGGTGCGTTGAAGTCGCTTCTGACCGAAGGCGAGGAAGTGATACGTACTGCACGCGTATCCGATTATCCGAACTGGCTCGGTCGGATACCGGCTGTCCCGTTTGTCGTTATGGCACTTGCCTGTGGTCTCGGCACGCTCTTATTTATCAGCAGGATTATTTAATTTCCAAAATAGCATTGATTTGCATGGCCGGATGAGTTGACCAGTATCGAACCGTCGACCTGTTAAAAAGGCCCTGACGCTCTTCCCAAAGACGCCGGGCCGTTCAACGTAATCAGGTCAGTTGCCGTCCACGTTGAACGCCCAACGTATAATTTTCTTCGGTTGGAATTTAAACCCTGGCTTTTTTTGCAAGGACGCCGAGCCGCACGTGAAGCACGCGTATCCACACTTGGGCGCGGAAAGTTGTTTCATGCTATTCATCATATCCTGGAATCTTCGATAGCCCCTGAAACCAATGAGCTTTTTCTCTTTCCAGAGTGTTCACTGTATGCGCTTGCACTTGATGTGTAAAAAAATATGCATATATTGTGCGTATTATTGAGCGGAGGTGTGATGTGACACAGGCGCAGACAGATCGAGCATATGCTGTGGTTTCAGGCTTTGTTGACAGTCTTCAGGAGCCACGGACACCCTATATCTCGCCATCGCGGCTATCGAAAGTGCTTGGGGTCAAGGTTGCAAATCTTGCAGAATTGACGGGTGTTCATCGTAACACGCTACGCAATCCATCTTCCGAACGTCTGCAAGGCAGAATGCGGGAAATGGTAAAAGTAATATCCGCAGCGGCTGAACTGACTGGTGATCTCCAGAAGGCGATCTACTGGTATCGGAATGAGCCTATTGCTGATTACGACCACCGCACAGCCGCAGAACTTGTTGCAGATGGTGAGATAGAAGCTGTTCTGGCCTATATCAGGGACCTGGAGAACGGAGCGCGGGGATGAAGCTCGTCCGTATCGGACCGAAGGACGTTTTTCATCGTTATCTAACACCGAAATGGGCATTCCTTCCAATCAGTGGGGCTGGCGCTGCAGCAGATGGGGGACGTTTTAATCGTCCCGGCGTAGAGGCTCTGTATCTGTCAGTGTCGGCGCAGACAGCACTCGAGGAGTATCGACAAGGCGCGAGCATTACGCCGCCTGCTACACTTGCGGCTTACACGATCACTCTTGGAGAAGTGGCTGACCTTTCGAGAGGATACGATCCCGTTCATTGGGATGACGCGTGGGCTGATTGGGATTGTCGATGGCGGAAAATCGCTCGCATCGATAAAAAGACGCCGCCATCCTGGAAACTTGCTGACGAAATCATCTCGGCCGGTTTGCGAGGCCTACTCTTTCCATCCCTCCGCCATGCTGGGGGAACCAATCTCGTGATTTTTCCAGCTAATCTTATCGCTGGAGATGAAGTTGACGTTCACGATCCAGACAATCGCTTGCCGCGCGATCAATCATCGTGGCCACATTAATTTCGACCAATTCAGGCAGAAGTATTTTAAAGCGATGCCGTAGACGCGAACGACCATCAAGTCATTGGTATAACGCACTCCATCAACGTTTAATTCGGTGCGCCGATTGCTAATCACATCGGGGTCCGGCTATGCGGCACCGAGTGCCATGCTCGAATTCAGTCCAGTGAACCAGCGAAAGTCTGCATACCAACAACAGCAAATATTAGTCAGAGCCAATTCTAAATGGAAATATCACCCCAAACCGGGTCACTTCTCAGCGGCAATCAACACTATTCGTTCTTATCGATATCAGCAGAGTTCTTATTGCTGATATACCGGAGTTTATTTGTCAACTTTTAATGTGACAACATCTCTTTAAAAACCACGACAAGAAAGCATGCTATTGCGAGGACTACCTGCGGAAGTGAGAGATTTCGTGAAACCAATGCTGCTGTGCTACGCGATGAGTTGTTCGCCAGCAACGAAATTCGCAGCCGATGCAACAGATTCTGCGTCTATACCTTCAAGAACATTGAAACCCAACAGAACACCACTCCTCTATTTTGGTACCTTCGTGGCTCCAAACCACCTTGCTGACATGGTCTCCAGCCTGAAACTTAGCGAAATCATATTGCCATTTGATTGCCAGTCGGGAAACGCACCTGTCGAAAAAGCGTAGACCGCTAGGCCTTGAAAGGGTATGAACCGATGGCCCCTGGAATTGGACGATGTGCTGATTACCAGTCAAAATTCTGTCTCGGGAGATGCGGCGTCCTATCGCCAACTCTCGCCACAATTCTTTCTCTACTGACCGCAGTATCCACCGTCATATTCAACATTTGGCACAATATATATCGTGAGCGTTGCGGGCAGAGTAACATGGGGCATCGCAATTTGCATCGGATGGAAGAGCTTCAGTGGGCTTCAGGCATCTTTGCTGTCTTGGGGGTGCGGACGAAAACTTGGACTATCATGGAGGTAGTTCATGTATTCCTACGAAGATCGGGTGCGAGCAGTTGCG
>NZ_VDGD01000034.1:0-14132 GCF_024701725.1 Ochrobactrum sp. XJ1 | reverse complement strand
AAAGCAAAAGTTTTGACTGCCAGCCGGAAACCCATTCCGTCAATCACGAAAGACGTGGGCTATTCGTTGCGCTCACGGTTTAAACGCTTATGCTGTGGGCCTTTCGAGCCATGCCGTTCTAAGTTTTTTCAGGGTATTCGAAACCCGATTTGACTCAGGTCCCAAGGTGACTAAATGGGTGAACGCAGTTCTTCCTCAAATAAGCCTGTGCGTCCAAAGTGACGCCTTGCAAGCATTTGAGGCTGATCGTCAAAAAGAGAAAGCTGATCCCGGGACATACGTGTATCGAAACTGCAGGGTAGCCGCTGCTCATGCGGCACGCGACTTACCATCTGATCCAGACGCCACGATAGAAGCGCGTAGACTTTTCAACGCTTCAAAGGTCATACAAGCTTTAGCGCGTTATTTTATAACCCAGGAATTTCAGTTTTCAAGCTCGTACCTTTATGATCAGTTCGTACAACATCCTAGCTCCGAACCGGAACTTACAACTGGTGAAGCCAATGCCAAGCCGTGACTCGTGAGGTCACCAAATCTTGACTGGCAATCAGATGGCACGACCAGCAGCGGAGTGGGAACAGTTGTCTGAAAACTGGTTCCTGACGCTGCACCGCAACTTAATAGGAGGGAAACGGCTTGTAGCCTTTAATATTAACGACTGCGCAGAAGATGGTCTTCAGACAGGGAAATCGCAACCAAGTCCATCACGGCGCATATTGCTGGGACTTTGCGCAGATCGTTATGAACTGTAAGTCAAGTCTGTTTTCGAACCAAATGTTCCAGGCTATGTCGACGCTGCAATCGTCAGCACATGGTTTGAAAAGCAGGGTGAAGAAGTAGGCGATCATAGGGGCCACACAACATGGGGGCGCAATCAGGCGCAAACTTCATCGAAAGCTTAGTGCTGATGCGATCACAACCTAGATAGTTCTCTCCTTGTCGGGACGACTAAACGGTCGTGCTCTTACTGAGCACTCGACGGTCGTCGCTCAGTTTCAGGCTACGGCAGTAATTCGGACGCTGCGGTTCAATATGTGCCTTGCATGCTGAATAAACAAAACGAAGCTTTGAGGTTTTTTGCAATCCGAGCGCCGCCTTTGCTGTCAGTTCGGATTTTCCGAGACGACTCGAAGTTGCGCGCGCTATCTGGCGCGTCGTTTTCCATCGAATTGACACATGATGGAACTTTCTGGCAACTTCCCTGGAGATGCGGAGGGGGTTCTATGGCTGAGGAGATCGGATTGAAAAACGCGACGAGGGTCGGCAAAACACAGCAAACATCACGTGATAGTCGCTACCCTCGAGATGTCATCGGTATCATTGTCGATATGCAATCGGGCTTTTCGAAATCCAATCAGCGGATTGCGGCGGGCATCCTTGGAGAACCGCATCGCTTTGTCGAGCTGCCAATCGAAGAGTTGACCAATTGGCTCGATGTTTCTGCGCCGACGATTACCAGATTTGCGCGTACCGTCGGTTGCGAAGGGCTGAAGGATCTCAAACTGAAAATCATGGGCTCCGTTCGCGTCGGTCGTCGATATATGGAGCCGGATACTCCGCCGAACTCGGTAGGGGAAATAGCCGAGCGTGTCAGCCAGCGGGCGCAAAAGACCATTTCGGATATGCACCACGCGCTGGATCTCGATCGAGCCGAACAGATCATCAAAATCATCAGTCGATGCCATACGCTTTATGCTTTCGGCAGTGGCGGCGTGTCGTCATGGCTTATCGGTGAGTTACAAAACCGCTTTTTCAGGCTCGGTATCCGAGTTGTTCCGAGTGACGATCAGACGATGCAATTGATGCTGGCTTCCACCGTGGAACGAGACGACGCATTGTTGTGTTGTTCGTTGACTGGCGACAACAGAGAGCTTGAGCGGGTGGTCACTGTTGCGCAAGGCTATGGCGCGAAAGCTATAGCCCTGTGTCCTTCGGATAGTCTCATAGCCAAGGCAGTCGATCTGCATCTCGCTGTCGATAATCCTCCCGACGAGGATATTCTGTCGCCAGCAACTATGCGTTACGCCTACCTCATGTGTATCGATGTCATTGCTTATGGAGTTGCCATCGAGCGGAACGAGACTGGTCGTGAAAAGATGCGGCGCATCAAGCAGCAGCTCGCCAATGTTCGGGGGAGTGATCGGACGCAGCCTTTGTGCGATTGATAGTCAATTGATTGATGAAATTTTACTTTTGGATCAAATTTTGCTTCTTTTATAAGCAACTAAGCGATTTCAGTCAAAAAATGACATAAAAATGAAAAAAATATTGGACAGAGAATAATTTTCACGCATACTGGCACCATAAATAAGATTTGAAATGCCAAGATGACAATCAACGCCTGAGGGGCGTTGATTATAGTTTTCTCTTTAGGGTTCGTATTGTTCGAATTCTTGCAATCAAAAATAAATAAAATGGGGAACTGGCATGAATAATGCGCTGGATCGATACTTGCTGTCTAGAAGACAGGTATTGGCGGGCATGGCTGGCTTTACGGCCACAGGAATGCTTGGCAAACGGGCGATGGCGGCACCGTCCACGGCCATGGCATTCATCGGTTGGCAGTACCAGCCGCAGATTGTCGCTGAAAATGTAGAGACCTTCAAAAAGCTCTATGATGAAAATGTCGCGTATGAGCTGGTGACCGGCGATTATCATCCCGTCGTAGAGACCAAGCTGACCGGCGGACAGCATATGGATATGCTTTACTCAGAGGAAAACTATATCGCTCGCTGGCATGCTGCTGAATGGATCCGCGATCTAGATTCATTGCCGGGTGTGGCCGATATCAAGGCTGGCATGTTTCCTGTGAGTGTGCAGTCATTATCCTTGCCGAATGGTGGCCCATTGTGCGGTTTGCCCTATTATGCGGGATACAATACTTTTCTCTATAATGAGGAGCACTTATCCAAAGCAAAGGCGGATGTGCCCAAGACCTGGGATGAAGTGCTGGAGCTAAGCCGGAAGCTCAAAACCGATGGTATCAGCGATGCTCCCTTCCATGGCATGTGGCAGCAGCAATGGTCCGATCTGTCGTGGAACATCTTTGCGTGCTGGTATTCCGAAGGGGCCAAGATCTTTGATGAGAAGGGCGACTTCGTCGATGAGCCGGCACTTCGAAAAGTGCTGGAATTTTTCCAGACGGTCTACAAGGAAAAGCTCGTTGTGGAAGACATCATGACACTGCCGGGTGAAGGTGTGCCGAGCTATGCTTCCGGCCGTCATACATTCATGGTGGTGCATGACTACAACCACAAGGTCGTCAACGATCCGGCCGTTTCCAAGATCGCAGGTAAAGTGCGCAATGCACTAATGCCAGGTGCTACCCAATCGACCATGGCATGGACCGCGGCCTATCTGATGGGCGCGCAGCCCGTTGACGACCAGCGCGTTTGGAATCTGTTGCAGTTTTTTGGTGGTAAGGCCTCGGATGGCCAGTACCATGTCATCAAGCGTTGGGCGCTCGAGTTCGGTCTGGGTTCTGCTTATCGCGAAGTGATGGCTGACCCGGATATCGTCGCGAGCTTTTCCAAGTGGCGCGACCTCGACATCTCGGCCAAGCAACTCGGCATGGCAACCTCACGCGCCATCGGCAAGGCGATCTGGTTCCCGGAGTGGGATATGTTCATGATGCAGCAGCTCCAGGAATATATCCGTTCAGGCAGTTCGACTGATGCCTTTGTTTCCGCGCTTGCCGCGAAAGCTTCTGAGCTGAAGGCCCAGTATCAATAAGGCTGTTGGCTGGAAGCGCTCCGGCCACCGCCGTCTATCCCTTTCCGTTTCCCAGTCTGGTGGTGACTGCTTTTGGCTGTTTCGCCGGGCGAAGAGTGTGAGGTCGTGATGACACTTACGATAGACAGTCGCTCAGCGCATATACCCACGAAAGACCGGCGCCAACTATTCCGGCTTCCGGCATTTGCCTATGTTTCGGTGACACCAACACTTTTCCTGATGATCCTTATCGTCGGAATTCCGCTCCTCTACAGTTTCTATCTCTCATTTGTAAGTGTGAACCCCATTACCAAGAAGTGGGTGTTTGTCGGTTTAGGCAATTACACTCGCATCTTCTCCAACGATGACTTCTGGGCGGCATTGGGGCGAACGCTTTATTTCTCGGTTTTGTCCGTCGCGGGGACGACGGTTGTCGGAACTGCCATGGCATTGGTGCTGAACAGGCACTTTTCGGGCCGGGGATTTCTGCGCAGTGTCGTCCTCATTCCCTGGGCAATGGCTCCGGTAACCATCGGTGTATTGTGGTCTTTCGTCTACGCAGGCAACTTCGGTCTGCTGAACGGTTTACTGAATGACATCGGTATGGGGCATTTGGCACGTCCCTGGTTTGGCGACGGCTTTCGAGCGCTCAATCTCGTTACGTTGACCCAGATATGGAACCAAGCGCCACTGATGACGCTCATGCTCCTCTCAAGCCTGCAATCCATGCCCTCCAACCTGCATCGCGCAGCTGAGCTTGATGGGGCCGGGCCGGTAACGCGCTTCATGGCGATCACCCTGCCATGGCTGAAATCCACGTTGTTATTTGCGATGATCGTTGCCACCATCAATGCGCTGATGACTTTCGATATTATCTGGATCATGACCCGAGGCGGTCCGGGTGCGGCAACCACGACGCTATCCTGGCTTGGCTATCTTCAGTCGTTTCAATTCCTGAAATTCGGAGAAGGGGCAGCACTTCTATATTTGCTGATGATGCTTAGCCTTTTGCTTGCACTGGTCTATTTCGCTTTCCTGTCTCCCAAAAAACAGAAACAACCATCACAGGACGCCATGACCGAGGTCTTATCGTCAGCGCCGCGTACCAGAGCATTCATGGTAATCTTGCCTGCTTTCTCAAGACGTCGCCTTGTCCAACCGCAGACGGCGAAGCGTTTGACCACGATCGGCTTTTATACTGCCGTTATCACAGTCTTCCTGTGGTCCTTCCTCCCGGTTGCCATGCTTGTTCTCATCAGTCTGTCACCAACAACGGATCTCATACGAACACCACCGTCCATGATACCTTCGGCATTGACGCTCGATAACTACCGGGCTGTTCTGATGCCAAGTGGTGGTACGACAAGTGTGCAGGCGGCACGCGTACCTTTATCGTTGCTCAACAGCTTTGGTATCGGCGTCGTCGTCTCGGTTATCAATGTGGCTCTGGGAACTCTCGCCGGTTATGGATTTGCCCGTTATGCCTCGCATAGGTTCTTTTCGGTGAGTTTGTGGGCGCTTCTCATAACGCGCATGGTTCCGGCGCTCACTCTCGTCCTGCCGTTTTTTGTGCTGTTTCGCATATTGGGCCTCATTGATACACATCTGGGGCTTGTGATCGCATATTCAACGATCCTGATGCCGCTTTCCGCTTGGATGATGAAGACCAGCTTCGAAAATGTACCGCTCAGTCTGGAGCGGGCGGCACTGATCGACGGATGCACACCGTTCGAGATGTTCCGCAAGGTGCTGATACCTGTCGTAAAGCCGGGAATTATCGCGGCACTGATATTCTGCTTTCTGGTTTCGTGGAATGAATTTCTCTTCGCAATGATCCTGACATCCACGCCGAAAACTCAGACTATCCCAGTGGTTATCGCCGGGTTTCTCAGCCAGGCTAGGTTCAATGAATATGGCCCGCTATTCGCGGCGAGCGTGCTGGCGATTATTCCTCCGGTGGCAATCGCCTTCTTCTTTCAAAAATACCTCGTTCAGAGTGCGCTTTCAGGCGCGGTCAAGGGCTGAAAGGAAACTCTTATGGCATCAATTCAGATCGCAGGCCTGAACAAACAATATGGTGCGTTAAACATCCTGAAAAACCTCGATCTTTCGATCGATGATGGCGAATTCATCTCATTTCTCGGGCCGTCGGGTTGCGGAAAGTCAACGTTGCTTTTCTGTATAGCGGGGCTGGAGGAGATCAGCGAGGGATCGATCCGCTTTGACGGTCAGGAGATGTCGGATCTGTCGCCCAGAGATCGCAATATCGCGCTCGTCTTTCAGGATTATGCGCTCTATCCGCATATGAGTGTTCGCGACAATATTGCATTTCCGCTGCGCCGACAGAAAGTCGATGAAGCGACAATCAATCGGCAGATTGGCTGGGCCAGCGAAGTTTTGGGTATTGAAGCTTTGCTTGACCGGCTCCCGGCTGCGCTTTCCGGCGGTCAGAGACAGCGCGTCGCTGTGGGGCGGGCCATTGTCCGCAATCCTTCCGTTCTCTTGATGGACGAACCCCTGTCCAACCTTGATGCCTCTCTGCGCGTGCGCATGCGGACGGAAATCCGGCGCTTGCAGAAGGAGCTTGGGATCACGGTCATTTTCGTAACCCACGATCAGGAGGAGGCGATGGTTCTGTCTGATCGTATTGCGGTGATGAAGGATGGTGTGCTGCAACAGTTTGCACGTCCCATGGAGGTTTATTCCAGTCCCGCCAACCAGTTTGTCGCCGGGTTCATCGGTAGTCCGCAGATGAATTTTCTTCCTGCGGAATTGTGTGGCGGGTCCAAGGGTGAAATCATCGGCGTTCGTCCCCACGATCTTAAGCCCGTACCAAGGGCGGCAGGCGGGCTGAATTTGTCCGGGGATCTGGTTCTCGTCGAACCAGCCGGGCCCTACCAATTTCTCGATGTCGCAATCGGGGACCACGCGGTGCGTGCCACCTGTACCGATGCCAGCGGTTTGTCTCCTGGATCGAGAATTATCCTCAACGCGAGCGCGGAAGCAGTGCGTTTCTTTTCGAGCGACAGCGGCGCGCG
This sequence comes from Ochrobactrum sp. XJ1, assembly GCF_024701725.1. Classification (NCBI taxonomy): domain Bacteria; kingdom Pseudomonadati; phylum Pseudomonadota; class Alphaproteobacteria; order Hyphomicrobiales; family Brucellaceae; genus Ochrobactrum; species Ochrobactrum sp. XJ1. The sequence continues at coordinate 7,383 of NZ_VDGD01000034.1, read as the reverse complement.
CATCAATCAGCAATTAAAGGAACCGGAAAGCAGAATTCATGTCGTATGATCTGGTATTGAAGAATGGCCGGGTAATCGATCCCTCGCAAGCCATTGACCGTGTGACGGATGTGGCCTTCAAGGATGGCAGGGTTGCCGCGGTTGGAGAGGGACTGACAGGCACAAAAATGCGCGATGTTTCGGGCCTGATCGTGACCCCAGGTCTGATCGATCTGCACACCCACGTGTATTGGGGTGGCACTTCGCTCGGGGTGGACCCCGATCTGTTCGCTCGCAAGAGCGCGGTGTCTACATGTGTCGATACCGGCAGCGCCGGACCCGGCAATTTCCCGGGCTTTCGCAAACATGTCATCGAACGCAGCACGGCGCGTGTATTGGTTTATCTGCATATATCCTTTGCGGGTATCTATGGTTTTGCCAAGAACATCATGCTGGGTGAAAGCCATGACATTCGCCTTCTGGCCGCGCGCGAGGCAGTCGAAGTCATCAATGAAAACCGTGATGTGATCGTCGGTGTGAAGGTTCGCATCGGACGTCATGCATCTGGTCCCGCCGGTATTCAGCCGCTTGATGTGGCGCTTCAGGTGGCCGATGAAACCGGCCTTCCGCTAATGGCGCATATCGACGAGCCACCGCCTTCCTATGAAGCGGTCGTATCGCGTCTTCGCAAGGGCGATGTACTCACGCATTGTTTCCGTCCGTTTCCCAATGCACCGATCGATGGCAAGGGCAATATCAAACCGGAAGTTCTGGCAGCGCGTGAACGAGGGGTTATCTTCGATATCGGTCACGGCATGGGTTCATTCGCCTGGAAAACCGCTCGGGCCATGATGGGGCAGGGCTTTATGCCCGATACGATTTCGTCCGACGTGCATGCGCTGTGCATCACCGGGCCGGCCTATGATCAGGTGACGACATTGTCCAAGTTTCTGGCGCTCGGCATGCCGATCAGCGACGTTATCGCAGCATCGACGATCAATCCGGCGCTTGCTGTCCAACGGCCTGAGCTCGGGACTTTGAAACCAGGTGCTGTAGGAGACGCCAGTGTTCTCGACCTGCGTGCCGGCACGTTCCCGCTTGAGGATGTGCGTGGTGAAGTGGTGACGGCATCACAGCGCTTGTTCGCTGCCGGTCTCGTCATTGGCGGGCGTGAAATGGATATGGACAGCCAATCGTTCGCAAACGCAGCAGAATGAATGGGAGGGAAGATCATGGATGGTGGTTACACATCCGCTAAAATCGGAAATTATATCGCAGGCGGTTGGGAGACAGAGCCCGAAACCATGCCAGCGATCAATCCGGCGACTGGCAAGCAGATAGCGCTGTTGCCGAAATCGACGGTTGCGACTGTCGACAGGGCGGTGATGGCAGCCAAGACGGCTTCTTCTTCCTGGGCATCGACGCCGATATTTGAAAGAGCGGCTCTTTGCGTGAAAATCGGATCGGCGATTGATGCGTCAAGGGAAAAGCTCGCACGTATCTTGTCCGGGGAACAGGGTAAACCGCTCTCTGAGGCGATGGGAGAAGTCGGCAAGGCTGCAGACGGTTTTCGTCTAGCATCCGAACTTGTCAAACAGATGGGGGGAGAAACTCTGCCCACTGAGGACCCGACCAAGCTGGCAATGACAATTCGCCAGGCACGTGGCGTCTATGGTGTGATCACACCATGGAATTTTCCCGTCAACATTCCGGTCGAGTATCTCGCGCCGGGTATAGCGACGGGCAATGTCATAGTCTGGGTTCCTGCACCTTCAACGTCCTTGATCGCCTGTGCTCTGATGGAAGTCATCGAACAGGCGGGGCTGCCTGACGGTGTTATCAATCTGGTGATCGGTGAGGGCGCTACCGTGGGTGATGCCGTTGTTGTGCATCCCGATGTCGCGGCAATCGGTTTCACGGGAAGTGCTGCGACGGGCAAGCGCATCGCCGAACGTGGAGCAGGCAAACCACTTCTCCTGGAACTCGGCGGAAACGGGCCGGTTATCGTCTTTGAGGATGCCGATATCGAGGCTGCTGCTTCTTCTGCCGCTGGTGGGGCTTTCTTTAACGCGGGGCAGGTTTGTGCCGCGACTGGGCGCGTACTCGTCCATGAAACCGTGGCCGATGCGCTCTGTGAAAAGCTTGTCCAGCATGCCGAGCGCCATGTGCTAGGCGATCCTTTTCAGCAAGGCACGACGATGGGGCCACTCAACAATGCCAAGGTTGCGGTCAAGGTGAAAGAACATGTCGATGATGCGGTGGCGAGTGGTGCAACATTGCTTTGTGGAGGCAAGGCGCGTCCCGATCTGGGGAGTGACCTGTATTTTGAGCCAACTGTCATTGCCGGTGTAACGCGCGATATGCGGATCAATCGAGAGGAAACATTCGGACCTGTCGTTCCAGTGCTGACGTTCCGAAATGACAGCGAGGCTCTCGAACTTGCTCTAGACAGCGAATATGGACTGTCGGTGGGCGTATTTACCAAGGACATGCAACGCGGTCTGTCGGTTGCTAAAGCTATTCCGGCAGGCATTGTGAACATCAACTCCGGCAGCACCTATTGGGAAATCCATCTGCCTTTCGGCGGTGGTACGAACACCAAGAGCGGTATCGGGCGCCTTGGTGGGCTGCATACGATGGAGGCCATGACGGAACTCAAGATGATTACGATCACTCTGGATCGCAGGTAGGAGCGATAGGATGGAATCTGTATCGAGAAAGGACGAACGGCTGGTCAATTTCGCGCTGTCTGCGGACGAAGAGGCGAGAATGATTGCGGCGCTTGTTGATGAACTCATACCGGGCGATGCAATCTGGCCGTCGGCTTCTGCGGCAGGCGTCCACGGGATTATTGCTCTGCGGTTGCTTTCATCATGGGACACTGCAGCTCTTGAAAAATTTGCCGATTTGATTGGCTGGCTCAATGGCAGCCTATCGAGCGACGAACCAATGCAGCGGACTGAAGCGGTTGCTGCGTTCGAAGTTCGTGATCCCGATCTTTTTGACAAAATTTACATCGCAACCGTGCTTGCCTATTACGAGACGCCGTTTGTCGTATCGGTTATCCAGCAAAGCGGCAGACCTTATTCCATCCGTCCTCATCTATCTGGCTATCCGATGGAGCCGTTTGACTTCAGCAAGGATATCCCCACTCACAATCGCGGTCATTATCTCGCGACGGACGCTGTCGTGCCTGTCGATATTTCCGAACTGGCGCTTGAAACGCAGAAAACTGAAAACTGGGGAGTTGCACGATGACCGCGGATCGGACTTGCGACGTTTTGATTATCGGTGCCGGTGCAACCGGCTCTCTCGCGGCACTGGTACTGGCACACGCCGGACTTGATGTGGTTTGCCTTGAGCAGGGCTCCTGGGTTGAGGCTGAAGATCACCCGCATCTTCATTCGGATTGGTCCTGGCAGCGGCGCACTAATTGGAGCCCGGATGTCAATAAGAGGTCCCATCCGGACGATTTTCCGGTCAACTCGGATTCCTCGCAAATACTGATGTGGAACGGAGTTGGTGGATCGACGAATGTGTATGGCGCCATCTGGCCGCGATACCGTCCATCCGATTTTCGAAAAGGGACGGAACATGGGTTACAACCCGATTGGCCGATTTCCTATGAAGACCTGGCGCCCTTCTACGAAGCGGCGGATAAATTGGTTGGTGTCTCCGGGTTGGCGGGTGATCCGGCCATGCCTGATCGGGAGCCCTGCCCAACCCGTCCCATGCCGGTGTCGAAAGTGGCCAAACGACTCTCTTCCGGTTTCGACAACCTCGATTGGCATTGGTGGCCGGTAGAAGCAGGAGCCATCACCGAGGATTATGACGGGCGTCCAGCCTGTAACAATTGTGGTGTCTGCAACGGTTGTCCGCGCGGCTCAATGAGCAAGTACTCCATGTCGATCTGGCCCAAGGCACTTGATGCCGGCTGCGAGTTGCGTATCCACGCGCGCGTGCTGCGTATCGAAAAGGATAGTGACGGACGGGCGACCGGCGCGCTTTATGTCGACCGCAATACCGGTTTGAAGCGATTCCAAAAGGCTCGCTTGGTTATCGTTGCCGCCAATGGAATCGGAACGCCGCGCCTTCTGCTTGCTTCCGACAATCTGGCGAACAGCAACGATCAGGTTGGCCGTTATCTCTTACACCATACGCTTGTCGCTTGTGAAATGTGGGTGAATGAGCCGGTTGATGGCCAGACTGGCTATGTCGCGTCGCTGATTTCACGCCAGTTTGCGGAAACCGATCCGTCACGTGGTTTCGTTAATGGCTTCAATTTCAACTGTATCACGTCTTCGCCATCCGCGGGAGAACTGGCCGCAGGCTGGTTTACTTCTGCGCGAGCTCCTTGGGGTAAAAACCATCACAGTTGGTTCCAGAAGCATTTTGGTCATTCGATCGGGGTTTTTGCCATCGGTGACGATCTGCCAAATCCCGAGAACCGGGTGACACTCGATCCGGAATTGACCGATTCCGATGGAGTGCCAGCCGCCCGCACCCATTATGCACCGGGCGAAAATGACAAGCGCATGATGAACTATATGCTTGATCGCCTGGAAGATCTGGCAAAGGCATGTGGTGCGTTTGAGTATCGCTTGCATGATTATCGTGACAAGAATGGCGTCTATCGGACACCTGCCTGGCATATGATCGGCACATGTCGCATGGGAAGCGATCCCGAAACGTCGGTTGTTAATAAATGGAACCAGACCTGGGAAGTCCCAAATCTGTTCATCGTTGACGGAAGCGTGCTAGCAACCGGTGGTGTCGTCAATCCCACGCCGACGATATCGGCCTTGGCGCTGCGGGCCGCTGAATATATCAGGGATAATTTCGCGACCCTTACCACGACGGAAAAAACATCCATCGCGGCATGAAACCCTTACCCTGCCGACAACGATCTGTCGGCAGGGTAGCAAACAGCCGATTTCTGCCAGAGGATTTGAGAATGCTACAGGTTCCGCCGGCTCAGCCGGGAATGAGAGAGGCGGATATCGATACGCCCGCGCTGATCATCGATCTCGACAAAATGGAAGACAATCTGGATCGTATGGCAACCTATTGCGCGTCGTCAGGTATTCGATTGAGGGCGCATGCAAAAACACACAAGTCACCGGTCATTGCGCACTGGCAGATGGCGCGCGGCGCTGTCGGTCAATGCGTTCAGAAAACCGGTGAAGCGGAAGTGCTCGCATGGGGCGGTGTTTCCGACATTCTGGTGTCGAACGAGGTCGTAAGCGAACGTAAGCTTGCGCGCCTGCTGGCTTTATCTGGCATGAGCGATGTTGCGGTTTGCGCCGACAATGAATCAGTCGTCAATTTGGTCGAGAAAGTTGCGGCTGACAGCGGCAAACGTTTCAGGGTTCTGGTTGAGATCAATGTCGGCGGAATGCGCTGCGGAATTGCTCCGGGCGAACCGGCGGCGGAGCTTGCCGCAGCAATCGCGAACAGCAAACATCTCATATTCGGTGGACTGCAGTCCTATCATGGCGCAGCTCAGCATTTTCGCAGCGAAGAAGAGCGCTTTGAGGCCATAAGACAGGCGGTTGAGAAGACCGAAGCGACGATCACGGCAATACGAAAGCGCGGACTTTCATGCGACATCGTCGGGGGTGGCGGTACCGGCACCTTCCGATATGAGGCGGCAAGCCAAGTCTATACAGAATTACAGGCTGGCTCCTATCTGTTCATGGATGCCGACTACAGCCGCAACGATCCCATGCCGCCTTTCAGCCAGTCGCTTTTTGTCTTGAGTACCGTCATGAGCGCTCCGCGTCCAGATCTGGCTGTGCTGGATTGCGGCCATAAGGGCATTGCGGTCGATAGCGGCCTGCCGCTGGTTTACGGTCACCGCAACGTCACCTATGCCGGTGCATCCGATGAACACGGTGCACTCATAGTTCATGCGGATGGAGAGCGACTGCAGATCGGCGAAAAGCTTCGTTTGGTGCCGGGACATTGCGATCCGACAGTGGATCGTTACGATTGGTATGTCGGTGTACGAAAAGGGCGCGTCGAATGCGTGTTCCCAGTCGCCGCGCGGGGAATGATGCAATGAATATTGAACGTAGCAGTCTGGCTAACCAAAACCGACTCGCATCGATCGCGTTGCAGTGCACGCAATGTGCAGCAAGAGTGGCGGCCTCGCTCGTTTATCGCTGCGATAAGTGCGAAGGCATTCTAGAAGTTCAGCACCTCGAAGAAAAAAGCGGTTATTGGGCAACAAGTGATTTCGTGGATGAGGAGGTAACGCTGGGTGAGGGAAACACGCCTCTGCGTCGTGTTCCGGAGACATTGCTGCACGAAGCCTTTTGTGGAAGGCTCTATATCAAGGATGAAACCGGCAATCCATCCGGCTCATTCAAAGATAGACTGGTCGCCGCAGCGATTAGCAAGGCGATGTCATTCGGTGCCCGCGGCATCGTTTGCGCATCCAGCGGCAATGCGGGTGCAGCGGCGGCCCGTTATGCCGCGCACCTGGGATTGCCCGCAGTCATTGTCTGTCCTGAACTGACACCGGAGGGAAAACTCACGCAGATAATGGCCTATGGTGCTCGTCTGGAAAAAATTCCCGGACACTATGGCAATTCTTTTGCCCACGCTTTGGATATTTGTCGCAAGACGGGCTTTGTCAATGTCACAACCACTTATCTCAATCCCTATGGTGTTGATGCGCTGCGTCTGGTGGGACAGGAGATTTATAACGCACTGGGTGACGATGTACCGGATTGGGTCAGCGTACCAACCAGTTCCGGGCCGTTGGTGAAAGGAGTTTTTACCGGGTTTAAGGATGCAGCCGGATGCCTGCCCAGGCTTGTTGCTGCGCAGGCGTTGGGCTGTGCGCCTATTGCGCGTGCCTTTGCAGCGGGTGAAATGAATGTTGAGCCTTGGGAACAACCGAAAACTGTCGCGTCGGGGATATCCGATCCATTGCAATTCTACCCTCAGGAAGGAAGTCATACGCTTTCGCTTGTTCGCGCGACTGGGGGGATGGCAATAGGTGTTGAGGACGAATTTATCCTTGAAGCGATGAAAGATCTCGCGCGAACAACCGGAATATTCTGCGAGCCAACTGGGGCAACTTCGCTTGCTGCTGTGCGCAGACTATTTGCCCAAGGGCATATCGCGCGGGATGCGGTTGTCGTTTGCATCGTAACCGGTCATGGCTTCAAGGACTTTGCAGCATGGAAATTTTGATAGAATTTTCAAGGTAACATCAAGTGCAACGTGACGTCACCCTATCATGTAATCGCGTGAGAATTAAGTGCAGCGCCGGCCCAGCTTCAACAGAGATGGACCGGCGCTCAGGGCTGCTTAGTAATCGGTGATCTTTTTCATGTAGCGGCGACCGTCCAGCATGACCTGTTCACGTTTCGCCGCCAACTTATAGGCAAATTT
>NZ_VDGD01000033.1:0-16450 GCF_024701725.1 Ochrobactrum sp. XJ1 | reverse complement strand
GCCGGCCTCGATGTCGCGGAAGATGCAAGCACCTTGGCCGACGCCCTCGTGTTCGATGAACCGGGCATGGCCGGCGAGGCGCATTGGAACGAGGAAGCCAAGGCGCTCATTGCCGGCCTGATCCTCCATATTGCCGCCAGCGAGCCGCGCGACAGGCGAAACCTCGCTACCCTGCGCGAAGCTCTCACCCTCGCCCCTGAAGCCTTCGCGGCGCTCCTGAAGGACATGCAGGCGTCAACGGCCGCCGGCGGCCTGATCGCCCGCGCCGCAAACCGCCACCTCGGCAAATCCGACCGGGAAGCGGCCGGCGTCCTCTCGGCCGCGCAGCGCCATACCCATTTCCTCGACAGCCCCCGCATGGTCGCGGTCCTCGGCCGATCCGATTTCCGCTTTGCCAATCTCAAGCGCCGCAACGCCTCGGTGTTCCTCGTCCTGCCGCCCGATCGCCTCGCCACCTATTCCCGCTGGCTGCGTCTGCTCGTCGCGCAAAGCCTGACCGACATGGCGCGCGACCCCGCCAAGCCGGCCGTGCCGGTCCTCTACCTGCTGGATGAGTTCGCCGCCCTCGGCCACCTCGCCCCCGTCGAGCGCGCAATGGGCCTCATGGCCGGCTATGGCGTCCAGCTCTGGCCGATCCTGCAAGACGTTCACCAGCTCCGCGCCACCTACGGGCAACGCGCCGGAACCTTCCTGTCAAACGCCGGCGTCCTACAGGTGTTCGGTGTCAACGATCACGACAGCGCCCGCCTCGTCTCCGATCTGCTCGGGCAGGAAACCGTGGTGTTCCAGATCATGAGCCGGGCGCTCGATTCCGAAAAATCCGGCCTCTCCTATGGCGAGCAACACACGGCCCGGCCGCTGCTGACCCCCGATGAGGTCCGCAACCTGCCGCAGCATGTCGAATTGCTGTTCCTCGCCGGGCAACGGCCGATCGTCGCCGGCAAGCTCGCCTATTACGCCGATGCAGAATTCCGGGGGCTGTTCGACCAGGCATAAAGGATGAAACCATGACCGACACCGATGCGCCCGAATGGCCCGATCCCGCCGACAAGGCCCATGCCGTTGAACAGGCCAAGCAGCTCCGTGACCAGGCCGCCAAGGGCGGCTTGCGGTTTGAAGCCTATCTGCCGCCGTCGCTGGCCCTGTGGCTGCTCGATCTGATCGAACAGGACACGTTCCTTGATCCGTCCGAAGCCGTGTTCGTGATCCTGGGCGAGCATAAGGAGCTGGCACCCCATGCCGATCTGCGCCGGGAACTACTCAAGCGCCGCATACAGGTGGCGGCCGATGATTCCCGACCGGGTATTTCGATGGAAGAAATGAAAGCCCTACTGCGCGAAAAGCGCGAAGCCCCCCTGCCCGAGCCGGCCAGATGGGAAAAGCGGTCCCGGCGCTGACGCACCGGGGCTTCTCTCTTGCGGCCCTCCGGTCACTTCGGCGCTATGTGGGAGCGCGTTCCCTCCGGGCCGGGGCCGGCTGCTCGCCGGCATCGCTCAACCAGGCCACACCCGCGACGCTAGCCCCCGGCCGTCCCGCTCTCATCATCTAGGGCCGTAGGGACGGCCGGGGGCGGGATGCAGGCAGACAACTTGCCAAATTGCTTGTTTGCCAACTTGCCAGCAATCAGGCAATCGCCTCAAGGCCCCTTTTCTGAATAACGGTCAGCAGCCGCAGCGCCGGGCCGCCGGGCTTCTTCACCCCACGTTCCCAATCTGACACCAGCCCCTTACTCACGTTGAGATAGCGGGCAAAGACAGGCTGCGAGATACGCTCACGCTCACGAATAGAACGGATTTCCTCGGGGGTCAGCGGCTCAACGGTTGTCAGACACCCCTCGTCAAATTCGCGCATCGTCTGCTTGTCGATCGCGCCGGACTCATAGAAGCCTTCCATCATCTCATGGACGGCCGCCAGAGCTTCACTCTTGTAAGTCTTGCTCATCGCAATTCACCTCGAACATTCGACCCGCAGCAACTTCCGCGTCCATCTGCGCATCTGCAAACCCCAAGACCAGCTTTGCGGCCTTCTTCAAGTAGGCTTCTTCCGCATCATCAAGGTTCGCCATATCGCTCTTGGCAAACCCGAACGCGAAAACCGCCCTCGTCTCCGCGCGGAAGAAAACCAGCGTTCGGAAGCCGCCAGACTTTCCAGCGCCGGGCCGCGCTACTCGTTGCTTGATAAGGCCGGCCCCTAGATCGGCGTCGATCTGGCCGCGCTCAGCCCGCTCTACAGCCTCACAAAGCATCGCGTCAGAGATTTTCTCCTTTCGGGCAAACTTGTGAAAACGGCTGTTTTTGAAAACCCTCACGCGACTTCCTCGCCCCTGAATGTATGACACATAGCGTTACACTTCAAGGCCCTTACCGCATCGCCGCTTTGCTGGCAATCAAGCACTATGTTTTGCCAGCAAGTCAGCAAGCGCCTCGCGCATGAGGTCTTCAATGGAGCGGTCGGTGTCGGCTGACAGCCGCTTAACCCGGCGATGTTCCTCCGGCTCGACCACGACTGTCACCCGCTTCATTCCGGCCCGCGTGGCGGCATGGTAACGCTTACCCTCGGCACGATCCGGGGTCGGCGCGGGGGCGGATTCCGCGATAGGCGCAACAGGCGGCGTGGTCTGCGCGCCCACGGCCTTCATGCTCGCGGCTAAACTCGGTCTTTTCGACATGGTTTTATCCCATCAAACTGCCAGTTTGCCAGCAATACCATTATGCCTTATTGCTGGCAATACAGCTTGCCGTCAAATCAGCAATTGGCCTCTAAGCCAGGTCAGCAATTCGGACACTTCCTCGCTGGCTTTGCCGGCCGGCTCATACTCCGGAGCGGTTTTGCCGGCCGTGAGCGCATGTCCGAAAGCCGCCCGCTGCTGGAAGGCGACGGGGGCAACCTCCAAGCCGTGAACCTGAACGGCTTCCCGCGCATCGGCCAGAAGCTGCGTGGCACGCGGCGGCACGGCGTTCAAAACGACAAAGGCCGGCTTTTGGGCGAGTTTCACCAGCTCGGCCGTGCTTCCGATCGCGCGAAGATCGAGGATTCCGGCTCGGCACGGGATCAACACCATGTCGGACGATCGCGTTGCCGCCATTGCGGCCGCTTCCGAGTGCGGCGCGGTGTCGATCACGACCAGCTCGGCCCCGCCATCGGTCGCGGCCTGCAAGCCTTGCGGCAAACGAGTGTGAGGAAGCGCGACGACAACCGGGGCCTCACCTCGTCGGCTATCGCCCCATCCGGCGGCGCTTGCCTGGGGGTCAAGGTCGATGATAGCGGCGGGAAGCCCGGCCGCCTCGGCGGCCGTAGCAAGGTGCAAGGCGAGGGTGGTTTTTCCAGCCCCGCCTTTTTGGCTGACTATGGCGATTGTTTTCATATTGCTGGCATAGCAGCAAACCGCATTGACGGCAAGAATTTTTGCTTAAATGCCTTATTGCTGGCAATACAGCAAATATTAAGCCCCGCCCTTGCCCCTCGCTCCCTCTCGAAAGCCCGTAGGACGGTTGCCGCCGGCGCGAACGTGGCGGTTTTGCTGTGAGGGTGCCGCCTCCCGATCCGCCTTATACGCGGATCGGAACCGCCGCAGGGCTGCGCAAGCAGCCCGAACAGCGGCGACCGCTTATGTTTGCCCTCTTAGATAAAGATCAGATGGGGATTCAGTCTGGTTATCGGACTCACGTTTCATCACACTCTTTGCCAGCATCACGAGGGCCTTACCGAGCGGGCTATCGCCGGTGTCGAGCTGCGTCCGCTCATCGAGGGGCAGGGTGGTCTTGTAGGCGTCGATTGCCTCGCTCCATGCCTGCTGATCCTGTCCATGATCAGCAGGCGGGGGCGGGGCCTTGCCGAACCTGCCGAGAAACTGACGGGCCTTTTCCGGCAAGGACAGGCGATAGGCGTTGCTCGTCTGCTGGACCTGTGGGCCGCGCCCCTCGTTGCCGGTCGGCTCGTAGCGCCGCAGCCAGTCGATGAAACCATGCGCCCGCAGGTTCTTCAGCGCCCGCACGATCGTATCGCGCGACCGGCCTAGCCGATCCATGATCGTGGTGATTGACGGCTCTAACCGGCCGGTGCGGAAGTCTATGAGATTGACGAACAGCCGCAGCACGTCGAGCGCCACCGATCCTAGCGGGCCGCTTCGCTCGCCCTTCTCGTGCAAGCCGGCCTCATTGTAGATTTCGGCCGCCTTCAAGATTGCCTGAACGTCCTTGCGCGTCGTCGGCCGCCATATCCGGCCCTCCGATCGGCCCCGGATATGACTATGCCGGCGAACTGGCGTCGGGCATCGCTCGGCCGGGGGCATGACCAGGCCAAGCCCGGCCTGTCCCGATCCCCGCCACGCCTCGCGGCGCTCATGGGCGAGCGTGGAGAGCTGCCCGGCGTCTTCCTCGGTGAGCTGGCCGGCGCTGTAGCGCGTCCATACCTCCCGCATGATCTCATCAAGCGCGCTTGCGCGCGCGCAGCCGATCGCGGCCGCGATCTGCGTCCTCAACATGCCTGTCGTCCTTCCATTTGAAGGACATGACGGCGCGGACGGCAGGCACGGCTTTCCTGTTTCCGCAAGAATCAATCTTGCGGATTGGAGTGCTGTAGCGTAGATAAGGGGAGAGCTTTGGCCCCGTCTCTACGGTGTGTCTGACGGCCTACAAAAACGCTCGACCGTTGGCGCGGTCGGGCGTTTTGCCGTTATGTCCCTTGCTTCGCTTCGATATAGAGCCTCAATGCTTCCTCGATGATCGGCGCGCGGCCAAGCACGCCCCGCTGCTCCTTGATCTTGTCGATTTGGGCGAGAAGATCAGTCGGAACATACGTGGTCAGCGCGATACGGCCGGCCGCAAGCTGCCGCGCCCGATGGGCGGCAACGTCCTTCCGAATCCTTTCCGAGTCGCGCTTCATTCTTAGCAGTAAGGACGAACTCGCCCGATTCTGCAATCCCTTGCGGAAGGAACCGCGAAAGGCACTACTTGGGGTCAGAACAAGAGCAGTCAAAAATCGTACGCTAAGCGCGAACAAACGATGAACTTGCGGTCAGTTCCGGTTCGGATTGAAACGACACAATAAGGCTACTTACACTGTCCGAATTGACCCTCATGGCTTGCTTTGCAGGTGCGCTGACCACGCGGGTTATGATGGATACTAAATATCTATAGAGAATTCATAAATGCCTCGTGCAGCGAGCACCGGCTTTGAATAAGTAATCTGCCGTATGTTCGTAAGTTCCCACGCTAACCATCCCTCTTCAAAATAGTTCGCGCAAGCTGCGGCCATATCCGAATGCAGAAACGGCCTGACAGATGCGATCCTCACGATGGCAACAGCTCTACCGTCTTGATCCTCTTCGCCATCTGCTCGTAGGAAACGATCATTCTCAACGATTAGTAGATCTTCGTCGGGCCGAAGGCTTGGAGACCACCGCCTCACCTCAAGCGTTTTGAGACCGCTTACGATTTTCGATCCGCTTGGCGCGACAATTGATAAAGCCTTCAAACTGCACCCCTTCGTGCAAACAGGAGTTTGCACACTTCTTACTGCCTGTCCGATACTACGGCAACATCCGCACGGGCACGACCCTGATCACTTACGTTGTCATTCCCCCCTAGCCGGAGTTAACTCCAAAATCATGCAGCATGCAACAATCGACCGGTGCGCCGCAACGGCCTGAAGCCGTCTGTCATTTGCTGTTCTGCATCCCAGGAATAGATCCCGGTGAGGTTTATGTGTTCCCAACTGAGTGGCGAGACATGTTTCAATAACTCGTCTGGAATATTCCGGCCTTGTTGCCGCAAATGTGCAGTGGCGCGACTGAGATAGACGGTATTCCAGTAAACAATAGCACTGACGACCAGATTGAGGCCGGAAGCCCGGAATGCCTGGCTGTCGTAGGAGCGATCACGGATTTCACCGCGCTCGTGGAAGAAGACGGCGCGTTTCAGCTTGTGGGCGGCTTCGCCCTTGTTGAGACCAGCCTGACAACGTCGGCGCAGCGCCGAGCTGGAATACCACTCGATCATGAACAGTGTGCGCTCGATACGGCCAAGTTCACGCAAAGCTTTTGCGAGTTCGCTGGATTTCGAGGAAGCAGAGAACCTTTTCAGGATTGTTGATGGCGCAACTGTGCCTGTTGTGATCGATGCTGCCAGACGTAGAAGGTCATCCCAATGTTCGAGAATGAGCGCGGTGTTGATCTGTGCGCCGATATGGCTGTCCAGCGCCGGATAGGCGTCGGCTTTCTCGAATGTGTGGAATTTCCGGTCCTTGATGTTTCGAAGTCGCGGCGCAAAACGCTTGCCGATCAGGGCGAAGAGCGCAAAGACATGATCGCTCGCGCCACCGGTATCGGTAAAATGCTCCTCGATCTCCAGACTCGTGTCGTGATCGAACAGACCGTCGAGGACATAGACGGCCTCGCTTTCAGTCGGGCTGATTGGCAATATGCCAAAGTATCCGTACTGATCGGAGAGATGGCTGTAGAATTTCGAACCGGGTTCACTGCCATAATGCAGATTGATGTCACCGCGCTTGGCGGCCCGGTCGCTGGCACGGAAGAATTGCCCATCGGATGATGCGGTCGATCCATCTCCCCACAGCAGCGAATGTGGATGGCGCGTATGAGCGTCTGTTACACAAGCTTGCGCCGCCCTGTAGGTTTCGGATCGGGCGTGAAAGGTGCGCATCCATCCGATCTGGTGGGCGCTGATCCCCTTTGACGCTCCTGCCATACGCTTTGGTCCGAGATTTGTACCGTCCGCCAGAACGCCGGCGAGCATAGCGGAGATGTTTTGCGGCGCATCTCCTGTTCGGACATGCGTGAACTGATCGGCAAATCTGGTCCAGTCATGCACTTCCCTGAGAAGGTCCGGCACTTCGATCAACGGATACATTTCGCTGATTTCGACGTTCAGTCCATCCGCTGCTGCGGGAATATCGCTCGCACGCGGCGTCACAATCAGGGTTCCGGCTTCCAGCCTGACGTGATCGAGCTTTCTATTGCGAGCGCGATAAGCCAGGCGCTTGAGATTAAAGTCCATCATCTGCCGGACTTCCGCGAGCCATGCAGCCCCATCGCCATGAACTCCAAGACCGAGTTTGCCTTCATCTTTCATGGCGACGAAAGCAGGCTTAGGTAAGAGATGTTCGTCAATCGGTCGGAATGATCGGCTGCCATCAACCCAGACATCCCCCGAGCGTAGCCGATCGCGCAAATGGGCCAGGGTTGCAATCTCATAAAGTCGCCGATCCGGCTTTCCGCCATCAAAGATGAGCTTTTTCTCCGACGATCCGAGATGACCGACCGGCACACGATCAGGCAGAATGCGCTTCCCTTCCGCATAAAGCCCTTTCAGGGTTGAGATCGCTGCCAGCAGCGGATCATACCTTCGATGTGAGTGAAACATGAATGTCTGGATGAAACCGCCCGCAAACTTTCGAACATTGGCGTACTGTTCTGCCGCCATCACCAAAGGCGATGTGTCCGCGTTCTCGACCATAGCTTCAAGGTTAGGCTTGATCTGGAGCAGCTTATGCCAGCCGACTTGCCTATTCACTACGCTCATAACATCTTCATCGGCATCGTTGGCGTTCTGCAAGGCGACAATTGTGTCGAGGAATAATTTGAGCGCTCTGGATGTTTCCATCCGAGCATTCATATGCCGCTGCTTTTTCCTGTTATTGGCTTTTGAGAACAGCCGACCGATCAGCTTGATGAACATTGTTACCGCATCGTCGGTGAGCTTCTGGCCGAGCTTGATAAGCTGAGCCACAATTGTAGCGCGACGACGACTGGAACTGAAGTCACTGGCAAGCCAGGCCGGAGTGGCATCGCCCTCGCGGATCATCTGATCCCACCGACCGGCGGGAATGCGAAGTTGCAGCTGGGGATCGATCTCAAGATGGCGTAGGAACGCTATGCGCTCCGTCATTCCAATCAGATTTCCTGCTCCCGGGGCGTCAGGAGCGGACCGCAACCAATTGAACCGCGTCTGACGGATCGCCGGGTCAACGTCCAATAGGCTATCCAGGGTTTCCAGTTTTTTATCACTGAGATCAGCAATGAGCACACCCTCTGCGCGACGGCGAGCGATGGAACGTGCTGCCAGCCCCATACGCTCGATCATATTCACTACCGGTAGGAGAACGCATCGTTCGCGGAATGTGGCGATAATCGCTTTTGCTATCGGCAAGCCTTTATCTGTTTGGGAGGCTGCTTCAATGCCCGCACGCAAAGCGGCGCGACGGTCTTCAGCGGTTGCACTCCGCAGCTCGAGATAACGCTGCAAGTGTCCGATATGTTCGCGTCGGGTTTCCTCACGCGTTGCATATAAATTAAATAACCGTGGATCGACGTTGATCTGCTCGGCAATATAGTTGAGCAGCATCGGTGGGGGAACTTCGTTCGGCAGAAGCGCTCTTCCAGGGTAACGCATCAGACAAAGTTGCACCGCAAAGCCAAGCTGATTTTGCTTGCGCCGACGAAGCTCTATTTCCAGGCGATCCGCCGGTGAAAGCGAATAATGTCTGATCAAACTATCTTCATCGGTAGGAATGTCGAAAAGCTCATGTCGATCCTGGATTTTTAGAAGCGTCCGCTTGGCCATTCTTTACTCTCGCAACTCTGCACTACTTGCTCACCCCTGTACGGAATCGTCCGATTGCGTACAGGGGCAAAACACCCTGTCCACAAATTATCTTGACACAGTTTCGAACAGCAGAGATATTTCGGACATCCTATTCGGACGAAATCGAGCTCATGCCACGCACCTTTGCCTATGTCCGCGTCTCGACGACCGGACAGACAACTGAAAACCAGATTCAGGAAATAAAAGCCGCCGGCTTTCATGTGGAGCCCCGCCGGATCGTCACCGAGACGGTTTCCGGCAGTACGGCCATTGCGCAGCGCCGTGGCTTCTCAAAGCTGTTGGATAAGATGGAGGCCGGTGACATTTTGATCGTTACCAAGCTCGACCGCCTTGGTCGTGATGCTATCGATGTCAGCAGCACTGTCAAAGCGCTCGCAGAAATGGGCGTCAGGGTTTACTGCCTCGCATTGGGCGGCGCTGATCTAACCAGTTCAGCCGGTACGATGACCATGAATGTGCTGAATGCTGTGGCGCAATTCGAGCGCGATCTGCTGATTGAGCGCACGCAGTCTGGCCTCAAGCGAGCCAAGTCAGAGGGGAAATCTCTGGGGCGCCCATCGACACTTAGCGATAAACAAAAATTGGACGTGCACGCCGAGCTGGTAGCAGGAATAAGTATTTCAGCTATTGCTCGAAAATTTGCCACCAGTCGGCAAACGATCATGCGCATTCGGGATCAGGCTGCCAAAAACGTTGGGAAAATGAATGACAGGTGAACCGTTGGAATCGTTCAAAATGCTAACCGAGCGCTTAGAACTGCGTCTGGTAAAGATGTCAGATAGCGCTGCACTTCGAAAATTAATGACACCTGCGATCAGCCGATGGGTAGCAGTTTGGCCATTCCCGCTTACGCAACAAGCAGCAGACAGGATTATTGATAAAGCGCTTGTTGGACATACAGAACAACGCACGCTTCCACTGGTAATCGTGAACCAAGCCGATAATCAGGTTATAGGTTGGATCAAGGTCGATTTTGAAGAATGTGACGGAAAACGAACTGGCGAAATCGGCTACTGGCTTTCTGAGGAAGTTCACGGCATGGGATTGGGGTATGAAGCCGCCCAAGGCCTGATTGCGGTCTGTTTTGAAGAATTGAAAACTCACTCTATGCGAGCAGGCGCCCAAACCGAAAATACCGTTTCTCATAATCTCCTGATGAAACTGGGAATGCACAGGACTGGCGAGCAGCTTGTCTTTGCGCCTGCTCGTGACCGAGATGAATTGTGCACCTTTTTCGAAATGGAAAGGTCAAAAACCTAATTTTTGGGCCATCTCGCCGATCATTGATTTATCTTCCACAAACATTAGAGTTAGCAGCAAATGGATCACTTCTCGCTAAGCGCACAAAAGCTCTCGGAAAACTTGGAAACCGATATCGAGTTTGTTCTAAGCCACAGCGCGCCCGTCCAGTTTGCCGATCTGACTCCCGTAGCAAAGAACTCCAAGGAAGTCCGGCTGGTAGATGAATCCCGACAACATGCAGGATCCTTCAAATATAGGGGAGCCATACTCGGAGTTAGCAAACATCCGGAAGGCGTTGTTGCTTGCGGTTCCGGAAACTTCCCAATAGCTGTGGGGCTGGCTGCATCAAAGCTTAGCATTCCTGCGACGGTGGTAATGCCTGACGACGCACCTGCTGCAAAACGAGAAATGGCCCTGAATTCTGGTTCGGAAGTCCTACTCGTACCACGATCTGACTTTGTTGACTGTGCGGAACTGGAAGCAAAAGCGCGGGGATTACCATTGCTTCATCCGTTTAGGGATGCTTCGATGCTTGTCGGTGGCTGTTCCCTTGGTGTGGAACTCGCCCGCGCAATGAAAGTTGAAGGTTCACCCGACGATGCCATTGTCGTTGCTTGCGGCGGCGGTGGTTTAGCGGCAGGAACCTCCCTGGGACTACGGATCAGTGGACTCGAAAATGATATTTATGTAGCTGAGCCTGAGCATTTTCCACGCCTGTATGCAGCTCTTAACGTGTCGCATCCCGTTGAGATCGTTGCTCAAGAGCAGACGATTTGTGATGCTCTGAGAGTTACCGAAATAGGCTCGCTTGCTTTTAGCATTCTTCAGAAAATCGGGGTCCGTACACTTGCAGCATCGGACGCAGGCGTCATCGAAGCGCAAGCGCTTATGGCCCGTGAAACAGGCATAAAGGCGGAGCCAAGCGGCGCGTTGGCGTTAGCTGCAATTTCTGAAGGTGAACTTCCGAGGCAGTATCGCAGGCTTTGGGTGATCATATGTGGCGGCAACGTTTGAAGTCAGCAGAATAGCGCGTTCCTTATTCGTTCGACCTAAACGTACGATTTTGAACTAATCTTGTTGCGACCCCTACTTCTAGGGCCGGCAACTAAACGTGGTTACGTCAATGCGTATTCACGTCAATGCGTTCTCAAGCGCCCGGTAGAGCGTGGCACGATGCACGCCCAAGAGCCGGGCGACTTCCGCCACCGGCTTCTTGTCGTCATGGATAAGCTGGCGGGCATGGGCGATCTGCTCGGCCGACAGGGCAGGGGAGGGGCCGAACTTCACGCCTCGGGCTTTCGCCGCGATCCGGCCGGCGCTCGTGCGCTCCACGATCAAGCTGCGCTCGAAATCCGCGATGCCGGCGAACACGGTCAACACCATGCGCCCCGCCGGCGTCGTGGTATCGGCCCACGGCTCGGCCAGCGAACGCAGGCCAGCGCCGGCCTCCTTGATCCGCTCCGCGATCGCCAGAAGGTCGCCGGTCGATCGGGCGAGGCGGTCTAGCCTGGTGATCGTCACCACGTCGCCGGCACGCAGATGGTCGAGCATCCGCGCCAGCTCGGGCCGATCCCGCTTCGCCCCGGAAGCCTTTTCCTCGAAGATGCGGACGCAGCCGGCCGCACCCAGGGCGGCCCGCTGCGCATCGAGGTCCTGGCCGCGAGTCGAAACGCGGGCATAGCCGATGAACACGCGGCCGGCGTCGGAATCTGGTCGGCTGCTCACGGCTTCCCCCTGTCGCAAATCATGTCGCAAGTTTTCTACCACTTGCGACAAAGACATGCGACACGAAAAGCCCTGATTTTCCGGGGGCGGCCGATGTGTCGCGGGTTTTAGGACTTGCGCGACAAGGCTATGAGGTGATGAACTGTATAGCGTCGCTTGACACTATACGTTTAGCTTGATAGTGACGGCACATGAGAATCCGAAACGTGGTCCATAAGGGGTTACGCCGCTTCATCGAAGATGATGACGCCACCGACTTGGAGGTGGCCGTAGTGCCGAAAGTCCGTCGCATCGCCACCTTCCTCCAAGATATGGAGCGGGAAGACGAGCTGCGCACGGTCCCGAGCTGGAAGGCCCATCAGCTCACCGGCGATCGAAAAGGCACCTGGAGCCTGTTCGTCACCAAGAACTGGCGGATCACGTTCCGGATCGACCAAACCGAAATCGAGATCATCGACCTCGACTATGAAGATTACCACTAGGAGGTGGCTATGAGTGCGATGCAGGGCATCCGTATGAAAAATCCCGCCCACCCCGGCGGCTTCGTCAAAAGTGAGATCATCGAGCCGCTTGGCCTTTCGGTCACGAGCGCCGCGCAAGTTCTCGGTGTTACGAGGGCGGCGTTGTCGGCCGTGCTGAACGAGCGCGCGCACCTTTCGCCGGAAATGGCGCTCCGGGTCGAAAAGGCTTTCGGCGTGTCGATGGATACGCTCATGCGGATGCAGAACAGCTATGACATTGCCCAAGCCCGCAAGCGGGAAGGGGAGATCAACGTCGCGCCCTTCAAGGGAAAGCCGCTCGATCCGCAAGCGGCTCTGGTCTGATCCGACAACAATACGAATACGGCCGCGCCGAGAAGTAGCGGCAGCTAGTGAGAGGGGCGATCATGAGTGATGACGAAATATTTTCCGTCGCCAAGGAGATATCGGACAGGTTTGTTGCCGAATGGGATCGCTTGAAAGGTGATCGCGTCCCATGGCACATGTCCGAAGTGCAAGAGCGCGTTTTCTTCGAAATATTTCTGCATGTCGTCAACGCACGACATATGACGACCAACGATGTCGTAGAAGTAATAAAGGTCTATCTCCGTCATGCGGATTGGATAGGACTGCTAATTTGTGATTCCTCGCCTTCGAACGGGAATGGTTCGCATGGCCCTACTTGGGCTCTCGTTCGACCAAGAGGTCTTCTGGCAAGTTTTGGCGGCAGTCCGTTTCAGGCGATCTACGAGCCATTATATGAAATACACGGTGAAGAGGACGACCAGGATAGTGAGGAATTCTGGGATGATGACGAGCAAGACCTAACACCGGAGGAACGCAAGAAGCGGTCGAATGAGGTTGCCGAGAATTACCTCCGAAGCCACTTCGGCATTCCATATGAAGATGAGGATAACCCGGAAAACAGCTATATTACCACGCTTCCGGATGGGTTTCGAAATCCGCTCATAATTGAAGAATTCGCCAACGGCGGATCAAATCAGGACGTTATAGGCGTCTCTCGTCGTCTTCTTATGAGAGATCGAGCCGACAGTGAGCAAAATTGGCTCGAAAAACACCGTAACAATCAAGGAGTCGCTTCGAATTTCGATATTCTGACCGCTGCGGCGCTAGATTATCATCAAAAGCGGCCGCTCGTTCGGCAGCTCCGCTCATGGACTGAAGACCAGTACATCGGGGTCCAAGAAGCCGTTATGATCATGGCCGCTGTTTGGCCCGAATTCCTGGCAGGGCGGCTCACATTCGCTTCCTCTCACCACCGATCCTGGATCGTAGTTGAACAGAAGAGCGACAAACCCTTGCTCTTCGAACGTGAGAACTGGCCGATTAACACCTCGCTTTCGCGCATTCTTGCGGTGCTTTCTGGATTGCAATCTTTTCGCGGCATGACATGCCGGTTCGACCTATCGCAGGCAGGACAAGTCGTTTTTGATGGTCAGAGCGGTAAAATCTTGCGTGTGATCACAAAGGACTTTGAGCCGTCAGAAGAAGAAACCAGGAGCGCGCTCGGGCGGCTAACGCAACATCTCGTCAGCCTGGGGCACGATCATGAAGCCGTTCGCTCCTCGATATCTGATCCATCTCGGTTAGGAGAGTTGATTGATCCTGCCGGCCGCCTCTTACGCACCAATCGCTCCGATCCCGAACAGCGCCTCTTCGAAATGGCCGTCTCGATTTCAGATCGAAAACCTAGCCGGAGGAGCGCCAGCCCTATTCTAGGACAACGTACGGATGCGTTGTATAACGCGATCGGGGGAGACGGCCGCGACGACGCCTATCTTTCGGATGGTCTGTGGATATCGCCCGATGGACACCTTTCCGACAAGGGACGCTAGGCGCTGTTGCAAGCGAGCGAGACAAAACTCACCCACCTGCATTTGCAGAGGTGCAGCAACGTAAGAGAAAACCCTGTGGCTACAATTTCTTCGTCGGACAAATTTGATTCTAGTCAGGCTCAATACTGCTTGTCGTCAGATAGTTTTGTGCTTCTGAGAATAGTTCGGTTCCAAGCATCCTATACTGTTATGACAGCGACAGCCGGAGAAGACGACAGAAGTAAAGCCCCATATCCAAATCAAGAACGCCTCATCGAACATGCGGCCAGCATCTTTTCCGCATTTGGGGCGTCGGCCCGACATGCAAGCGACCTCCATGGCAGGCGCTACGTCGAATTTACTGGCTTGAGCCAAACCCAAATCGAGCAAGGAGGGCAATCCTTGGCAAATGCCCTCGGCTTGGAACTGTCGGATATGGCTGAGATATGGGCGGAGCTTTCCGATGCCGCCGACGAAGATGGGCTAGTTTACCTATCAGATGGTATGTATCTAACGGATGATGGTCAGTTAATCGAACGGTGACTTGGAGCCTAAGTGATCTCTACACTTGTTTGCCGAGTGAAAACGCCGATCATTCCGTCGCTTTCACGGTGATGGTGCAACGCTGATCCTCCGGACGTGCGCGCGGCCTCCCAACAAGCCGCTACCGAGTCCCTGTTCGCCTCAATGAGCTGGTCGGCCGACGCCACCCGCTGCCATGCTTCCGGGCTGCCGAACGCCATGAGGCTCATACCGGCCTGCCACGGCCTTTCGCCCATGACGACACTGGCGACACGCGGCGCGGCCGAGAACGGCAACAGGCGCGGAAGAAACAGCATCACGAGCGCGCCGACGATCAGGCCGAGAGCGAACGCGGCGACAAGCCACCAATTTTGTCGCTTGCGCTCCCGCGCACTGGCGACGTGCGCCGAAAGATTCCGGCCGGCGCGCTCGAGGTCGGACGCCTGCCGCTCGAGCTGTTGCACGGCCGTCCTCACCAAGCCCTCGCCGCTGCGCTCAAGCGCCGCCGCATAGTGCTGCGCGCCCTGCCGGAGAATGGGTGACTGTTCAACGCCGTGCATCCGTTGCGCAACGCTGTCGAGCGCCTGCACGAGCTGGGCGAGCTGGGGCTTGTAGTCGGCCTGCGGCTCGATCTTCTCGAACTGGTCGAAGGCGGCTTCCAGCCCGCGACGGATGACCGTCATTTCCGCGCCGATCTGCGCGCCCTGCGTCTCGATCGTGCGCCGTAGCGCGTCGAACGCGGCGGCCGGGTCGCCGGCGTCCTCGTCCAGTGTTTCCGGCTCGATACCTTCCCTGTCGTCGTCCAGCTCCGTCATGGTCACTCCCTAACCTACATTGACATGCCGATGCCCCGGCTGAGCCGCTGGCCGCGTGTCATTTCCTCTTGCAACTGATGGGCGATGCTCTGCCCCCGGCGAAGCTCCTGCCCGATTCCAAGCTCCTGACGGCGATTGCGCAGGATGGAATCTACCTGCGGGTCACGCTCAAGGCTCTTGGTCAGGCCGTTCATCTGGCTTTCGACCTTGCCCCGCGCCTCGTCGTGCTGCCAGCCGCGAAGTTTCTGGCGCTGGCCGTCCAGTTCCTGCCAGCGGTTCACGAACCGCTCGGCCCTGACATTCGGGTCTTGCAGCGCGGCGTTCTCGCGCTTCATGCCGTCGATGACCTGCGCGACACGCTCCCGGCCGGAAAGCTCGGTCATGGCGCGCGCCGTCTCCGGATCATTTTGCAGGGTCGAGCGCATCAAATCTTTCATGCCGCCCTGCACCTGGTCGAGCTGCTGGCCGGCATCGCGCATTTCCTGCCGCTGCATGTCGAGGACCGGCAAGCCCTCGCGCCGATGCTGGTCGATCGACTGATAGGCTCGCGAATAGCGGTCAACGGCCTGCTCAAGCGGCGACTGCCCCCGCGCCCGCTCGGTCAGCCGGTCGGGCGCAGGCGCCTGCCGCAAGCTCCCTTCCCTTTCCGGCCGCTCGCTGCGCTCCTGCGAGGGTGCAGGACGCGCATTGAGCTTGAGGCCGGCGAACATACCGCGCCGCTGCTTCTCGGCCTGCTGTGGCCGTTTCTGATCGATCTGCGGGCCGTCCTCGCCGGCGCGGTCCTGCTGCGGCCCCTCGGCCGCCGCGCCGCGCGCGAGTTTCAGGCCCTCGAACGGATTGCGGCGCTGCTGTCGATCGCTGGCGAGATCCTCGCGCGGATCTGCACGAAGATCCTGCGCAAGATCTCGGCCGACTTTTTGCGAGGATCTGCGATCAAGCGCATGATCCCCGGCCGTCGACTCCCGCTCCGCACGTAGCCCGGCCGCGCGCTCGGCCGGAATCTCGATCTCGCTGCGGACGCCCATTTGCTCCGCGATCCCGCGCCGCTCGGCAAAGTCACGGGTATAGTCGAGCGTGGTTTCCTTGACGCCCGACCGGGACAGGCGGCGTTCTAGCTGGCTATAGGCCAGATCGCCGGCGTCCTGAACCTTCCATGTGTTGCGGTGCGTCTGCGTCCCATCCGGCAAGGTGACGGGGGTGGAACCCTC
>NZ_VDGD01000032.1:0-17240 GCF_024701725.1 Ochrobactrum sp. XJ1 | reverse complement strand
GATAATTTGATCCCGACCGCGACCTAAGAATCTCATCCAGATTGTCGCAAGCGTCTCATCCTGATTGTCGCGCTATATTTTCGGCATAAGCAGATGTGGCAGCAACCAGCATTACAGTTGCTGCTGAAAGTGCACGGAACGTAAAGGGGTTCATAGTCTGTCTCCTCCTAAAGCAAACAATTCTGGGAGATAACACCTGCCCAGAAGCTCCTGAAAAGGTAGCCAATGAGGAAGACGAGATTAGAAAGAGAAAAGTTTCAGGAGCCAAGCCAAACTTGTGGCACCTTACAATGGGCGCACAATACCACTAGCCACGATTGGGCCAGATGGTACCCCGGTTGGAGACCCGCCAAATGGTTCAAGACTGACGGCGAGTGTCGTACCCGCTGTAATATCGTCGCGTAGTTCAAGCGGAATGGTAAGTTCCCCTTGTTTGCCTGGCTTAAAGATGCCCAGCGAAACCGGGTTGCCTTTTTGCAGTACCAACCAAAGTTCAAGCGATTTCTCGCCGGAGGCTCCAGCTGCAACAGGGATGACTTGAAGATATCCGCTGGCCGGATCATAGGAAGCGAGCAAATTCACACGTACGTCTGTTGCTGACAGTTCGGCAACCAGAGGACCGCTGTTCTTAGACGTTAGATTACCGCCGAAAGCGAAGATAATCGCTACACCGGCAGCGATTGTTGTTGCCAAAGAAACCCATCGCCAGAAGATAACAGAACTCCATAACGACACAGTATGCCCTGCATCCTGTGTCGATCCAAACAATCGCTTCTCTATTTCTCCGAATATATTTTCATTCACTGGCAATTCTTGATAGTCGTCATTGAAATGCGAGAAACTGATCTGCCATCGCTCAACTAGTAACGCGAACTCCTTGTCATGAAGCATCCTTTGCTCCACTTGGCGACGCTTCTCATTTGACAAAACGCCGAGCACGTATTCACCAGCCAGCACGTCATCCTGACCGCGTTTGCCATGATTTTGCTCGCTTGATGTCATCGCTGCATGCACTCTCTCAGTTTCAATAGACTGCGTCGCAACCAAGTGCGTACAGTATTCAAAGGCACTTGTAATTCCTTGGCGAGCTCAAGATAGCTGAGACCTTCCAGATAAGCTTGCCGAACCGCTTTCGCATGAACTTGATCGAGCTCTCGCATGCAATCATCTATCCGGCGTCCTTCGTCTCTTGCCAACACCTCCTTCTCGGGGCTTGGATTGACGTCGTCAGCCAGATCATGAACTTCGTCAAGATCCTCCGTAACAGGTTTTCTTGCTCGAATGACATCTATTGAATGATTGCGGGCGATAGTTGCCAACCAAGCTGAAGCCACGCTTTCACCAATCCCAAACGTACTCGAACGTTTCCAAATCTTGATATAGACGTCTTGAAGGGCTTCCTCTGCCTCCGATCTGTCTTTCAATATACGAAGGCAAATCGCGAATAGTTTCGGGCTAGTATCCTTATAAAGTGAGGCGAAAGCGTCTTTGTCACCCAAAGCCACTTTGCTAATCAGAACGGATGTTTCATCTGTCTGTTTCAACGAAATTAGTGCTTCTCATACGAATCTGCGGGATCAGCGAAAACGATTATTCGGCATCCGTATCAGTCCAGCATAATACTCTTTAAAAGAGCTTGAATATGCTCAATCATATGCAAAAACTAATTGCTGTAAATATCAACTTGAATAGCCGCTTTACTTGCACCAACTGGACATGGTTCGGCTGAGTCTCGTTTAGAGTTGCAAACGAACGCACAGAACGGCGAACTCGCCAAAGATAAGCCAAATAAATTACTGAGGGAGAAAATGGTGGGCCCGGAGGGACTCGAACCCCCAACCAAGCGGTTATGAGCCGCCGGCTCTAACCAATTGAGCTACAGGCCCCACGCAACGTTGACCTACCCTAAAGAAAGCCGGGATACAAGCTGTCAAATGCATCAGTTGCCCTAATGCGCACATATTCAGTTGCGATGCATACAACCTAGAGCATTTCCAGCAAAAGTGCGAAGCGGTTTTGCGTAGGATAATGCGACGAAACAGATAGTTAGAGCGGTTCCAGCGACTCCGCTTTAACTGGAACCGCTCTAAAACCACGGTATTTCTGATTTGAACCAGCAGTTGTAATTGGCACGCAATTCGAATCTGATATCGTCGGCTTCATACATAAGAGGGAACTTAAGAAATAAGCGATTTCAAAGGCAAAGTGGCCACCCGCTCCGGTGTAACCAGCTTTGCCAGAGCTGCCTCAACTTTCTCTACAGGAGATTTTATGAACAACCGCGCTACCACTCTTCTTGCAACCTCCTTTTCTGCAATCATGCTCGCAGGCGCGCTGACGCTGCCAGCTCTGGCACAGGAGAATCAGATGACGAAGCAGCCTGCGCGTATCGCCGTCACTGGCGAAGGCACCATGACCGCCTCGCCCGATATGGCCATCCTCAATCTCTCCGTACTGCGCGAGGCAAAGACCGCTCGCGAAGCTATGACCGCCAACAACGAAGCCATGGCGAAAGTACTCGAAGCCATGAAGAAAGCTGGTATCGAAGATCGCGATCTTCAGACCGGCGGCATCAACATCCAGCCACGCTACGTCTATCCGGACGACAAGAATGGTCTGAAAGAACCAAGCATCACCGGCTATACGGTTTCGAACAGCCTGACTGTACGCGTGCGCGATCTGGCCAAGGTCGGCAATGTGCTTGATGAATCCGTCACACTCGGCGTCAATCAGGGTGGCGATCTGAGCTTCGTCAACGACAACCCGGCAGCCACGATCAATGAAGCGCGCAAGCGTGCCGTTGCCGACGCCATCGCCAAGGCAAAGACCCTTGCCGATGCTGCCGGTGTAGGCATTGGCCGCGTTGTCGAGATCAACGAGCAGAGCCGCCCACCCATGCCGATGCCAATCGCTCGTGCTCAGTATAAGACCATGGCTGCCGAAGCGCCGCAAGACGCGGTGCCCGTTGCAGCTGGCGAGAACAGCTATAACGTTTCGGTCAACGTCGTTTTCGAGATCAAGGAATAACGGCAACCTGGTTGGCAATTGCGAAGGGGCGCTCCAGCGCCCCTTTTCTTTTACCCGCCACAAAGAAAAGCTCCGGCCTGATTTACTCAGGCCGGAGCTTTTGAAACTTAAGCCGTGCGCCTTAGCGAATGATCGGACAACCACGAACATTTGCGAACACGACACCGGCAGGGCGACCATGACGGAAGCCACGAACCTGAACCGACTTGCCGCGATAGACGACACGCGCATTGCGGATGCCCATGCGATTAGCCTTCATCTTGGCGCCTTCGATGGAGCAGGCACGGCCACGATAAGCTGGACGGCTATGGTGGTAGCCTCGGTAATCGATATTCACGATGGCAGAACTTGCCGACGTGCTGATGGTTGGAGCGACAACCGGCGATGCGGCGCTGGCGGAAGCTGCCGTCGTGAAGATGGCGGCAACACCAAGAGCGGCGGTTACGACGAACGACTTGAGCGAAATAGCAGACATCTTTGAACCTCTTCGATTTGTTTTCAGGTCTTGCCTGAGGCACCCGAGAAGTAGCGCCCTATAGATGAACAGAATGAAAAACCAACGTTCATGTGCCGTTCAGCTTCATATGAAGTAGAAGGAATGCCTGCGCACTGCTTTTATAAACTTAATAAATTCAATGCGTTATAAGGAAACAAAATCCGCGCTGCTATATTTGAAGCATAGATTAAATTTACGCAATGTTTGAAAAACGCAAACGAGCCATCAGCGGTGGCTCGGCATCACCATATGATCGAGATAATCGTCGTCATCTTCCAGATCGTGATCGAAAGCCGTCACCTTGCCGCGAACGGAAATACCTGCCTCGTGCACCGTTTCGGGTGAACCCGAAATAAGCGGATGCCACCAATAGAGATCCGAACCTTCTGCAACCAGACGGTAGGCGCACGTCACAGGCAGCCAGTCCACCTCGTCAACGATTTCCGGCGTCAGAAAAACGCAGTCCGGCACCGTCTTCTTGCGGTTCGGATAATCACGGCACTGGCAGCTGTCCGGGTTGAGCAGCGTGCAGGCAACGCTGGTCCAGTAAATCTCGTTTGTGTCGTCATCCTGCAATTTATGCAGGCAACATTGGCCGCAACCGTCACACAGGCTCTCCCACTCGCTGCGGGTGAGCTGGTTCAAGGTCTTGGTGCGCCAGAATGGTTTGTCGTTCATAACGCAGCGTATAATGGAATTATGTCGGGAATGGCGTGGACAAATCGCCGCCATTTCAGAACACTTGATATTCGATCCGGATCGGGCTATTAGACCCGCGTCATCATCATGACCGTAAGCGTCTT
Source organism: Ochrobactrum sp. XJ1 (assembly GCF_024701725.1). Taxonomy (NCBI): domain Bacteria; kingdom Pseudomonadati; phylum Pseudomonadota; class Alphaproteobacteria; order Hyphomicrobiales; family Brucellaceae; genus Ochrobactrum; species Ochrobactrum sp. XJ1. The sequence continues at coordinate 12,914 of NZ_VDGD01000032.1, read as the reverse complement.
ACGTTAGGCAACGCATCAATCTCGCCGGGAACGGCAATTCGCATTGATGTTTCGTTGCGCCTTCCCTGCATAATATTCAGGAATACACATGTCTCAGTTTGAATGCGCACGCCGCAGGAAGCTGCCTGCACGCTATGCATCTATTGTGATGCCGTTCATCCTATCGATCATGATGACGTTCATTGTGTCGTTGATTGCAACCGCCAAGACCCTTGGCATTGCCCATCCCAATCTCGCATCCAGCTGGATGACGGCATGGGCCCTTTCGTGGGTGGTCGCCTTTCCGGTTCTCCTCGCCATTCTGCCCATCGTGCGCAGAATGGTCGCCATGGTGTGCGACCCGCATTAACAGTTAGAGCGCGTTTCGATCTGATAAGATCAGATCGGCGCTCTAACGTCTTCTATTTCAAGCATAATCTTATCGATCCTCGTTTCACTCCGGTCGGATTATGCTCTAAAAAAGCAAAAGCCGCGCATCTTGATGCGCGGCTTTTTCAATTCTCTTGCAGGCGGCTCAGCGGAAAATAGCTTCGCCTTGTTCATCCACGATCTGCCGTCCCTTATTCAGCGAAATGCTGGCGGCATCTTCGATGCCGGGGCAACGGTCGGCGCGAACGAAGCGATATTCCTTCACTTCGCCATCGATCGTCTTGGAAATGACGCCGCAGACCTGATACTGCCCGCCCTCGCTATAGGGCGTGGCAATGATCAGAAAGTCCTTGTGTTCAAGGCGACCCGCCTCTTTCGGCTCTGCCGGTGTCTCGGAGGCAGAGCCTCCACCGAAAAGACGCTTCAAAAAAGACATATCGCCTCCCCTTCCCGTATGTGTTTGTTCAGTTCAGCTATCCAGGCCCTAGCTATCGAGGAACGAACGCAGCTTACGCGAACGGCTCGGATGCTTCAGCTTGCGCAGCGCCTTGGCCTCGATCTGGCGGATACGTTCGCGGGTAACCGAGAACTGCTGGCCGACTTCTTCCAGCGTGTGGTCGGTGTTCATACCGATGCCGAAACGCATACGCAGAACACGTTCTTCACGCGGCGTCAGCGAAGCCAGAACACGGGTCGTCGTATCGCGCAGATTAGCCTGAATCGCTGCATCGATTGGCAGAAGCGCGTTCTTGTCCTCGATGAAATCGCCCAGATGTGAATCTTCCTCGTCGCCAACCGGCGTTTCGAGCGAGATCGGCTCCTTGGCGATCTTCAGCACCTTGCGCACTTTTTCGAGCGGCATGGCGAGCTTTTCAGCCAGTTCTTCCGGCGTCGGCTCACGACCGATTTCATGCAGCATCTGGCGCGATGTACGAACGATCTTGTTGATCGTTTCGATCATGTGCACCGGAATACGGATGGTGCGCGCCTGATCGGCAATCGAACGGGTGATTGCCTGACGAATCCACCATGTCGCATAGGTCGAGAACTTGTAACCACGGCGATATTCGAACTTGTCGACCGCCTTCATCAGACCGATATTGCCTTCCTGAATGAGATCGAGGAACTGCAGACCACGGTTCGTGTACTTCTTGGCAATCGAGATGACGAGACGAAGGTTGGCTTCCACCATTTCCTTCTTGGCGATGGTCGCTTCGCGTTCGCCCTTCTGCACCTGATTGACGATACGGCGGAATTCGCCGATGGAGATCGCGGTTTCGGTCGCCAGCATCTGGATTTCCGAACGCAGACGGTCGATGGCGCGCTCTTCCTTGGCTGCAAATTCCTTCCAGCCACGGGCTGAAAGCGTGCTCACGCGCTCTACCCATTTCGGGTCCAGCTCGTGGCCCTGATATTCCTTCAGGAATTCCTCACGACGCACACCGAAGGATTCGGCCAGACGCAGCAGCTTGCCTTCGTTCTGCACCAGACGCTTGTTGATGTCGTAAAGCTGTTCGACGAGCTGTTCGATACGGTTCTGGTTCAGTGACAGCGACTTCACTGCCTTGATGAGCTGATCTTTCAGTTCCTTGTAGCGACGCTCCTGGCTCGACGACAGTTCGCCCGTCGCGGCCAGACGGCCCTCGACCTGCTGGTCCTGCAGCTTGCGCAGTTTCTTGTAGGTGTCGGCGATAAGGTCGAGCGTTTCCATGACCTGCGGACGCAGTTCGGCTTCCATGGCCGCCAGCGACAGGTTGGCTTCGTCCTCGTCCTCTTCTTCCTCTTCCGCGGGCATGTCGCCGCCGACATTGGTAATGTCGTCGTCATCACGCGAGCGGCGCTGAGGCTTGTCATCGCGCGGCTTTTCCTCTTCCACACGCTCGATCACCGGAGCCTGTTTGGCTTCCGGACCGGCATAGGTGGTTTCGAGGTCGATAATTTCGCGCAGCAGAATGTTGGAATCGTTCAGCTGGTCACGCCAGATGATGATCGCCTGGAAGGTCAGCGGGCTTTCGCAAAGCCCGGCGATCATGGTCTCGCGACCAGCCTCGATGCGCTTTGCAATCGCGATTTCGCCTTCGCGCGACAGAAGCTCGACGGACCCCATTTCGCGCAGATACATGCGCACCGGATCGTCGGTACGGTCGGTCGGCTCTTTCTTGGTCGTGGTGGTGGCAACAGCCGTACCGCCGGATTCGACCAGATCGCCGCCCTCTTCCGAGTCGTCGTCGTTGTTTTCTTCGCGGTCGTTGTCCTGCTCGTCATCTTCAACGACGTTGATGCCCATATCGGAAAGCATCGACATCGTGTCTTCGATCTGCTCGGATGTCACTTCCTCGGAAGGCAGCACGGCGTTCAGCTCGTCCATGGTGACGTAGCCGCGCTTCTTCGCGAGTTTGATCATCTTCTTGACAGCATCGTCAGAAAGGTCGAGAAGCGGACCGTCGGCAGCACCTTCGCGCTCGACTTCGGCTTCTTCGTTTTCCTTAACCTTCGTTGCCATATGTTCTTCTCCAGGCGACCCCGGTCGCTTCTAAGATATATAGAGTTCTCGGACAGTTTTGCGAGGTCGCAATCCGTCAGTTGATTCTGCGAGTAGCCGATTTCCTGTTAATGGCGGATTAACCTTGCCATCGGTATCGGGCTTCTTCATCTCCGATTTCTTGTGGGCAGATCAGGCGGTCAACCAGACAACGCCACTTTCCGGGCCACTTTTCCGGCCCAAATCCGGCTTGCTGCCTTGCAGCATCGGATATCACCGGTTTCTGTTCTTTTCCTTATTCGAACTGTCGTGATTCCGTCATTTACGCCACACGTCAAGAGCGACTCACATGATTCGGGCTTAAAAAGCGAATCATTTGTTGTCGCGACCTCTTCGTTGGCCAGATAGAGCACGTTTTCCGGATCGCAACCCCGCATTTCCGGCTGTTCTCGCAGAACTGATTCGGAAATCCGAATCAGAAACCGCCGGGTGGGCGCCCCGAAGACAGTCCAAAACCGTCGATCAGAGCTTCAGTCGCATCAGCTTTCAAAATCTGATTTTGTATATCTCTGAGACGTGCAAACAATTCGCCTGTCTCGTCTGTTTCAAGTGCGGCCTCAACGGCCCGCAGCTCCTTATGTAGTGTGCGCGCACGCTGATGCAAGTGAAGCGCCTGACGAAGGGCTTCGCGCGCGTCGTCTTCTGCGGCCAGAGCCGTCGCAGTCCAGAGTTTCGCACCCTTCACCACGAGTTCGAGCATTTCAATCTGCTCGCCATGACCGGCATTGACCAGTGCGTGCCGCATGGCGTGACCATCTTCCATATGGCCGGCAGCCAGCACATCCAGCATGGCCAGATGCAGCGACTTGAGTGCCTCATGTCCCAGATCGAGTGCAGCCAGCGTCTCGAAATCCTCTTCAATCAGCCGTGGGTGATTGAGAAGCGTCAGCACGATGGCAGTTTCGCGCAAGGGGGCATGTGATCCAGCGCCCGGCCTGCCGCCCTTTACCAGCGTGGAGCGCACCAGACTGTCGGAAATCGCAAGGCGGCCATTGCCGCCCACCGGTCCGCCGCGTCCCCGTCCGCCATCATTCCTGCGGTTGAAAGACGAATTGCGCTGTCCGCCGCCTTGATACCCCTGACGCCCCTGGCCAAAAAAGGCTTGTGCCCGGTCGCGCATATCCTGACTGTAGTGGCGCCGGATATCCTCATTCGCGATGCGGCTGGTAATTTCACGCAGCCGCGCCTCCAGTTCGGCGCGGCGTTCCGGCGTATCGAACACACCGCCCGTCGTTTCCCGCGTCCACACCATATCGACCAGCGGTCTGGCGTCACGCAGGACCGCATGAAATGCGGCTGGGCCTTCCGCCTTGACCAGATCGTCCGGGTCCTGCCCTTCCGGCAATAGTGCAAAACGCAGCGATATGCCGGGCTGCAAGGCAGGCAATCCAAGATCGACGGCGCGATAGGCGGCGCGAAGCCCCGCACCATCGCCATCGAAACACAGAACCGGTTCAGGGCTGATGCGCCAGAGAAGTTCGAGCTGTTCTTCCGTCAGCGCCGTACCGAGCGGAGCCACCACCTGATGGATACCCGCCTGCGCAAGCGCGATCACATCCATATAGCCTTCAACAGCGATGATGGATTTGGCCGGTTCTCCAGCTTGCGGCTGGCAGGCCTTGCGCGCCCGCAATCCGTTATAGAGAACCCGCCCCTTGTGAAAGAGTTCGGTTTCCGGCGAGTTCAGATATTTGGCCGGAGCGTCCGCAGAAAGCGCACGCCCGCCGAAAGCAATGATCCGCCCGCGCAAATCCTCGATCGGGAACATGACACGATCGCGAAAACGGTCGTAGGAAACGGCAATTCCCTCGCCGTGCACGACGAGACCGCACGCCTCGATCTGCTCGCGCGACACGCCTTTGCCAGCCAGAAACTCCTTCAAGGCATTGCGCGACTCTGGCGCATAGCCAATGCGGAACGACTGCTGCGTTGCGGTCGAAAGTCCGCGATCCCGCAGATAGGCGCGTGCCTTGGCTCCAACGGCGCTTTGCAGCTGGTTTTCGAAGAACTGCGCAGCCAGCTCCATGACATCATAAAGCGTCGCGCGCTGTGCCTCGCGCTTTTCCATTTCCGGATCGCGCGCAGGCATCGGAACGCCTGCCATATCGGCCACACGCTCCACTGCTTCCGGGAAACTCAGGCCTTCAAGATCGGTCAGAAACTTGAAGTGGTCGCCGGTTACGCCGCAGCCGAAACAATGATAGCGACCCTTGCGATCTTCGCAGTGAAAGCTTGGCGTCTTCTCGCCATGAAACGGACAGCAGGCCCAGAAATCACCCTTCGGAGGATTGCTCTTCTTGCGGTCGAACGAAGCGCGCGTTCCTATCAGCGTCGAGATCGGGACGCGGTCTCTGATCTCATCGAGAAAGGAGGGCGGAAAACGCATTACAGATTTCACTTTCAGTTCGTTCAGACAGCGGGAGTGTATTCCTTAGAGTATATAGGCGCGCCCGTTCTGACAGTCCATCGTGCAGGCATGTCCCTCCCCGCTAATCACATGTCGCTGCCAAACAAGCCCGCTGTCACAAAACTGTCATATATCCGTCATGACGCTGCGGGAATGGATTGCTTTTAATTGCGAACAAGCCCATATCTCTTGAAGAATTGATTAGCCGGAACATATTTTTTCTTCATTTGTTGCGTTAGCTTAATCACAGATGTCAACCTCCAACCCGAAGGGATTTTGCCGTGAATGGTTCTTTGGTCCTTTTGCATCTGGCCGGTGCAGTTGCGCTCCTGCTTTGGGCGACACGCATGGTTCGGACCGGGGTGGAGCGTGCCTATGGCGACCGGCTGCGCAGACGCTTGCGCAACCAGATGCAGAACCCGCTGCTTTCCGTCGCCTTCGGCCTTGCCCTTGCTGTCGCCCTGCAAAGCTCGACAGCGGTTACGCTTCTCGTCGGTTCATTTGTCGGTTCAGGTTTCGTAAGCGGCGTTGCAGGCCTCATGGCCGTGCGCGGCGGCGAGCTTGGCTCCGCCCTCGTCGTCAAGATCCTGAGCTACGACCTCACGCTTCTGGTACCGCTCTGCCTTGTCATCGGCACAGGCATCTTCATGACCACCGAGCGCCGCGACTGGCGGCAGATCGGACGCATTCTGGTCGGTATCGGCCTGCTCATCATGTCACTGGAAATGACCGGACAGGCCACCGAGCCGCTGCGGCAAAGTGAATTGCTGCCGGTCATCGTCGACTATCTGTCAAGCGACCCGATCACTGCCTATCTGCTCGCAGCACTCATGACATGGCTGTTTCATTCCAGCGTTGCCGCCGTCATCCTGCTTACGACCTTTGCCTCGCGCGGGCTGATCCATCCAGAGCTCGCCGTGGTGATGGTTCTCGGCGTCAATCTGGGGTCTTCGATCATCGCCCCGATCCTGACCCGGCATGCGCCAACTGAAACCCGCGTCGTGCCACTCGGCAATCTTTTGATGCGCGGCGCCGGGTCACTCATCATGCTCGTGCTTTACCAGACCTTCAAACCGTCGGTTGCCTTCCTCGGCACCGATCCGGTTTCGCAGGTGGTCAATGCGCATATCCTGTTCAATGTCATCGTGATGATTGCCGGTATTCCGCTTTCTGGCCTCGTGCTGCGCGCAACAGAGGCTCTGGTTAATCTCAATGCGGACAAGGGCACCCCGGCTTCACAGCAGCCCATCGAGATCGAGCAATATAGCGCGCTCGACACTGCCGTGCTCGACCGGCCCTCACAGGCGCTTGCCAATGCAACCCGCGAAGTGGTCGGCGTCTGCGACACGATCGAAGTCATGCTGCGGCGGATCATCGAGCTTTATGAGAAGCCCGATCAGGTGCGGATCGATGAACTTGAAGCTCTCGATGACCGCGTGGACAAGCGCCATGCTGCCATCAAGCTCTATCTGACCAAACTTGCAACCCATGAGCTGAGCGATTTCGAGTCGCTGCGCATGCAAGAATTGCTGGGCGCATGTGTGAAGCTTGAGCAGGTCGGCGACATCATCGTGCGCAACATGCTGGCGCATGTTCAAAAGAAGATGGATCACAAGCTGGAATTCACTGACGAAGGCTGGAAGGAGCTCAGCCATTTCCACGCCATGGTTCTGGCCAATGCGCACATGGCATTCAATGTGATTGTCTCACGCGATGGCCGTACGGCCCGTCAGCTAGTGCAGGAAAAGGACCAGCTGCGTGAACTGGAAAAGCAGACCAGCATGCGCCATTTCAGCCGACTGCGCGAAGGTGCCACCCGTAGCATCGAGACCAGCAGCATCCATCTCGACACGATCCGCGACCTCAAGCAGATCAACTCGCTTCTCGCCTCAATGGCCTATCCGGTCCTCGAAGAACAGGGCCTCCTCAGCGATACGCGACTGAAAGCCGTCAAGCAGGGCTGAGTATAGCGCCCAAACAATAGAAAGCCCCCGCCAGAGCGGGGGCTGAAACAAAAGCGAAAGGCACTTATGCCTCACGCTTTCACTGCAGAAGCGATTTCACGATGGCGCTGGCCTTGGTGAAATCCATCTTGCCTGCATAGCGCTCTTTAAGAACGGCCATGCACTTGCCCATGTCGCGCAGACCTTGAGCACCGATTTCGGCAATCACATCCGCACAGGCCTGCTTGACCTCATCCTCGCTCATCTGCTGCGGCAGAAATTCGGAAATGATCGTGATTTCCTCACGCTCGGCTTCAGCGAGCTCAAGACGGCTGCCTTCTTCATAGATGCGGGCGGATTCTTCGCGCTGCTTGACCATCTTGCCGAGAATACCCAGCAATTCTTCATCCCCGACCGGGTCCTTGCCAGCAGTACGGTTGGCGATATCTCGGTCCTTTACCGCAGCCAGGATCAAACGCAGCGTCGACATGCGACGCTTCTCCTGTGCTTTCAGCGCGGTCGTGAGGGCCTGGGAAATCTCCTGGCGAAGCATAACGTCTCTCCTGACGGTGTAAATTCTTTGTTGTTCGTTTCCTGCATCTATACAACAAGCGAATAGAATCGCCGAGCTGTCCGAACCACCATCCCGAGAAATAATAATACGACGATTATCGTCATTATTTCAGGAAAGCATGGCCTCGGACGATTGACCCGGCGTCCAAGTTTCTCTATTGCTCAAGGCTTAGCAGGACATCGGCACGTGCTCGCGGCGGGAGGTTTAAAATCCCCGCTGCCTTTTGGCGCATATATGACCCTTGACGCTTCATCTTTCAAGCCACCCTACCGGTGGCCGTTGGAACACGAACGCGTGCCGCATAAAGCATGCCGCCCAAAAGTGGGAACCGGTTTTGGGACAACGGCATGCATGGAAACAAACAGTTAGAGCGTCGATTTGATTCCATCAGTTCGACGCTCTAGCTGGCAACGAAATAACAGCACACGCTGGCGCGCGGCTAACAATCAGGAGTGCAGACCATGACAGAAACCACACCGAAAACAGCACCCTGGACTGTTGAGAAGCGAACCGCCATCCTCGTACTTGCGGACGGAACCGTGATCGAAGGCAAAGGCCTCGGTGCAATCGGTGCGATTGAAGCCGAGGTCGTGTTCAACACGGCGCTGACCGGTTACGAAGAAATCCTGACCGACCCGTCTTATGCCGGTCAGATCGTAACCTTCACCTTCCCGCATATCGGCAATGTCGGCACCAATGCCGAAGACGTTGAAGACCTGACGCCGGCCAATCGCCACGGCGCAGTCGGCGCGATCTTCAAGGCTGACATCACGTCACCATCGAATTTCCGCGCAACGGAAGATCTGGATGCGTGGCTGAAGCACCGCGGCGTCATTGCACTGGCCGGTATCGATACGCGCGCGTTGACCTCGCTCATCCGCGAGCGCGGCGCACAGAACGCAGTCATTGCTCATGATCCGAGCGGCAAGTTCGACCTCGAAGCACTCAAGGCACGCGCCGCCGCATGGAGCGGTCTTGAAAATCTCGATCTCGCCAAGGACGTCACGGTTGGCCAGAGCCTCACATGGAAAGAAACTCCATGGACGCTCGCAGACGGCTATGGCGAACAGGACACCCCGGAATATCACGTGGTGGCGCTCGACTTCGGCGTGAAACGTAACATTCTGCGCCTGCTCACCGGCCTCGGCGCAAAGGTCACCGTGCTGCCTGCAACGGCAACGGCTGAGGACGTTCTGGCCCACAACCCGGATGGTGTCTTCCTGTCCAACGGTCCTGGCGATCCGGCAGCGACCGGCGCATATGCCGTTCCAACCATCAAGAAGCTTGTCGAAACCGACCTTCCGGTCTTCGGCATCTGCCTCGGCCACCAGATGCTGGCGCTCGCACTTGGCGGACGCACCGAGAAAATGCATCAGGGCCATCACGGCGCCAACCATCCGGTGAAGGACTACACGACCGGCAAGGTCGAGATCGTATCGATGAACCACGGCTTCGCGGTCGATTCAGACTCGCTGCCGGAAAATGTCGAGGAAACGCATGTGTCGCTCTTCGACGGCACCAATTGCGGCCTGCGCGTCGTCGGCAAGCCGGTATTCTCGGTGCAGCACCATCCGGAAGCATCGCCCGGCCCGCAGGATTCGCACTATCTGTTCCGCCGCTTCATCAACCTGATCCGCGAAAAGAAGGGCGAAACGCCGCTTCCGGAACGCGAACAGGCGGCTTAAGCCCTCTAAAAGAATTATCGAAGTAAAAGGCCGGAGTAAAAACTCCGGCCTTTTCATTTTCCGTATCGATCAAACCTCTGAGGGCTTGGCCGAGGGCGTTGGACGCACCCGCGCCACCACGATGACCAGCGCCAGAAAAACCAGTCCGGCTCCGACGGCATAGGGCATTCCAGCGAAGACGAACGGCGCATTCATGCCGGTGAACACGGCGAATAGCTGCGTGAAGATGAGCGGGCCGATGATGGTCGTAATGCTCGACACGCTTGTCAGTGCACCCTGCAATTCGCCTTGCGCGGAAGGCGGAACCTTGCCTGCCGCAATACTGCGCAGCGGCGGATCGGCCAGACCTTCCAGCGCCGTCAGGAAGATGACGGCATAAACCATCCAGCCTTCCCATGCGATGGCGTATCCAATCATGCCAAGACAGGAAAACAGCACGCCTGTGATCGCTGTGCGCCGCTCGCCAAGCACCGGCAAGACCCTTGGCAGAACCAGCGCCATCACGAACGCTGCGCCGATACCGAAAAGCCCCAGCGACAGACCTATCTGGGCTTCGCTCCAGTTATAGCGATAAGCACCGACGAAGGCCCAGACGGACGGATAGACGGCATGAGCCAGCCAGAACAGGAAGAAGACCAGCACCACCCAGCCGATGCCGGGATAGTTTCGCATCTGCTTGAGCGCGCCCAGCGGATTGGCCCGGGCGAACTGGAAGGTGCGCCGGTTTTCGCGCGTCAACGTCTCCGGCAACAGGAAATAGGCGAGGATGAAGTTGATGAAAGACAGGAACGCCGCTCCGTAGAACGGAACGCGCGGACCGAACTCCCCCAGCAAGCCGCCCAGCACCGGACCAAGCGCAAAGCCGACACCGAAAGCAATGCCGATCAGGCCGAAATTGCGCGCACGATTGCTGTCATCGCTGACATCGGCAATGTAGGCGGATGCCGTCGCGAAGCTTGCTCCGCTGATGCCTGCCAGCACACGGCCGACAAACAGCATCCAATAGGTGGTTGCGAGCGCACAGATCAGATTGTCGAGCGCGAAGGTGAAAATCGAGGCGAGCAGCACCGGCCGTCGCCCGAAACGGTCGCTCAGATTGCCGATCATCGGCGCGAACAGGAACTGCATTCCGGCATAGACCAGCAAAAGCCAGCCACCATCGACGGCTGCGGTGCTGACATCCGCACCGGTCAGCTCTTCGAGAAAAGTCGGCAGAACCGGCATGATGATCGCAATGCCGATAATGTCGAGGAACAGTGTCATAAAGACGAGTAACAAGCCCCGCCGTACAAACTGGGGATCATGCATGGGACACCTGAAATATGCTCCACGACTGAAAAGGTGGAACATTCATAAATTGTGTTGATTGGAGAACTCGCGCACCATCGCCGCTCAAAATTGAGCGTCACGCTTGCAAATCGGAAAAAGGCCGCGCCGGTGCGAATGCATTTATCTGGAAAATTATTTCACGACAAGGCGAATATTGCGGGCTTTCGACAAAAAGAACGGGCGTTTTTCCTCCACAAAGAAAAAGGCGGTCGAAACCGCCTTTTTCTAAAGTATCAGAACGACTTTAAACATCACCGCTGAATGTATCACAGGATTCCAGCTTGCCGCTATCGAAGCCGCGCTGGAACCACTTGGCGCGCTGGGCGGATGTGCCATGATTGAAGCTTTCCGGCACAACGTAACCCTGACTACGGCGCTGCAGCGTGTCATCGCCGATCTGGTGTGCCGCATTCAGAGCTTCTTCAAGGTCGCCCGCCTCCAGAATGCCCTTCTGTTCCGTGTAGTAACCCCACACACCGGCGAAGCAATCGGCCTGAAGCTCAACACGAACCGACATCTGGTTGGCCTGCGCTTCGCTCATCTGCTGACGCATCTGGTTGAATTTCGGCAGAATGCCGAGCAGGTTCTGGATATGGTGCCCGACCTCATGCGCAAGGACATAGGCCTGTGCGAAATCGCCGGAAGCGCCAAAACGGTTTGCCAGTTCCTTATAGAAGCTCAGATCGATGTAGAGCTTGCGATCGCCGGGGCAATAAAACGGCCCGGACGCCGCGGAAGCAAAGCCGCAGGCCGAACGAACCTGTCCGGAAAAGAGCACCATGGTCGGCGGCGTGTAGGTCTGGCCGCGTGACTTGAAAATGCCGCTCCAGACGTCTTCCGTCTCAGCCAGTACGGTGCGGGCGAACTGCGTTGTCTCATCATTGGCAACCGCGCCCCCCTCGGCAGCGGTCCGTCCGGATTGACCGGCTTGCTGGGTTACGCTCGGCCCCATGCTGCCATCGCCGAACAGGATCGGCAGCGGATCGATACCAACCGCACGCAGCACGAAGAACATCACCACCAGAATGAGAATACCGGAAATGCCGCCGCCGCGAACGATTCGAAAGCCGGGACCGCCAAGGCCCCCGCCGCGACCGAAGCCGCCACCTATGCCACCGCCCTGCGCCCCGCGCTGATCTTCCACATTGTCACTTTGCCTACGGCCTTGCCAGCGCATTGACCAACTCCCCTACACCGTGCCGCTCTCGACGAAGCAGCACCAAACTATACATGTAATTGTCGCATAAAGAGTTGGCACGGCAACATAAAAAGTAAATGGCAGTGTCAATCACAAACGAAGACTCTTTCGCAATAGTTTGGACAATAGAAATCCCTTTCCGCTTCGATAGACAAAACCTGTCAAAACAAGCATCAATGGAAGGGATCCTAGAAAAATTGACGGCTTCCTTCACAATGTCACAAACATGAAGGCGAAGCCTTCACAATCTATACGCTAGTAATTGCGGAAATGCGCGGCATTCGCTAAAGCATGCTCTGTCAATGGGGGCATAGACGATGCAGAATCGAAAACAGCTTTATTCGATCCAGATATTGCGCGGTCTTGCGGCAACGGCCGTGCTGATCGCCCATACGATCGAGCATCCGCGCGCTGAAACAAACAATGCCATCACGATGCTGGGTGTGTTCGGCGTTCAACTGTTCTTCGTCATCAGCGGTTTCATCATCGCCTATGTCAATGCCGACGGCCCGTTCAGGCCCGGTGACTTTCTGCTGCGCCGCGTTTTCCGCATCGTGCCGCTTTACTGGCTCTGCACGATCACGGTTTTCATCTGCGCTCTTTATCTGCCGTCACTGTTCAAGACGACGGTTCCGGATGTGGGCTATTTCATCAAATCGCTGTTCTTCATACCCGCCGCCACACCGGGTGACCCAAGCGATTGGCGCCCGATCTTCAAACTCGGCTGGTCGCTGAACTACGAATTGTTCTTCTATCTTGTGTTCGCCTTGTTCTGGTGGTGCAAAAATGCCTTAGAGCCTGTTCCAAAAAGGGTTGAGCGATTACAGTAGGTTATGATCCAATCGGATTGCTTACATTCGATGGAGA
>NZ_VDGD01000031.1:0-21155 GCF_024701725.1 Ochrobactrum sp. XJ1 | reverse complement strand
CGCTACCGCCCCAAATACAGCAACCCAAAACCGCTGGAGCGAACTCAAAACTGGATAAAACTTGGGGGCAAGGTCAGGCGGCGCGAGCACTTCGTTTTCGGCAAACTGGTGCGCTCGCGCCGCAAACAGCCCTATTTTTTGAACCATACCAAGCTGACGCCAAGGGCGATTTCGTGCGCTACCCGGTTAGAGCAAATCGGTCGGGTTGATAAAAACTATAACATTTTCAATTATATAGACCACAATCCTAACCCCTAACCGCTCTAACTTCAGTTGATTAATGGTATTGTGTTTTGCGATAGACTTTTTAGAACTATGGGTCTAACGGGTAATGTGCGGTTATACGGTTAGGATTTATTAAAACATTGATTTAATTGTCTTTTTCATATCCCTTTACCGCCGTCCCCCCGATCCAAAGCGGCTTCGGCCCATCCCACCCCAGCCTGCGCATACATGCCGCCACCCGCTTATTCTCCCGCATCGCCACCTCACGCATATCCTTCATGAGGATTTGCCCGAAGATTGCCTGCGTCGTGATACGCTGCTTGCCCTCGGCAACCTTGGCGAACCTCGGCAGGAACGCCGCGAGCGTATCTTCCCACGGGTCAGCCTCAACTCGCGCCTTCGCCCGCTCGGCAGCAACCGCCCAAAGATGGGCGGGGATAGTTACCGGATCAGCTTCGCCGGGTTCCGCTGCTGCCGCCTCGGCCCAAAGCTGATCACGCACTTTGCGCAACGCGGGGAGGTCAATTTTCCCGGCGCGCACTGGCCAGAACCTCCGGTTCCCGGTCGGGTCTTTCAGATATGTCGCGTCATTCGTCGTACCGATTAGGATACAACGGCGCGGCACCTCTTCCGTTGACTTACCATAGGCTTTACGGCCCCGATCGTGGGTTTTGGAGATAAATTGCTTTGCATACTGGACGGCTGCTTGACTTAGTCCGCTCATTTCCGGCGCTTCCACAATCCATTTCCCCCCAAGTATCTCCATGTGCTCCTTGTAGCTTTGGCGGAAATCCAACGCGTCGGTGAAATTATCATCCCCTCCCGCCAGAACCTTTACTACCGCAGACTTCCCCAGCCCTTGATCCCCTTCCAGCACGAGCATCGCGTCAAACTTGCAGCCCGGACGCCGCACACGACGCACCCCGGCAATCAAAACCGCGCGACCAATCGCCCTTGTCAGTTCATCATCCTCTGCACCGAGATATACCGAAAGCCAAGTATTTAGCCTCGGCGTCCCATCCCACGTCAGCCCATCGAGATATTCCCGCACCGGATCGAACGAATTCTCCAGTGCCAGAACTCGAGTTGCATCCTCGATGAAGCCCTGCCTCGGATCGAACCCGAACCGCTCCACCACGGCATTCCGCATCTTCAGCGCGGTGTCGGAAAACGGCTCTCCGCTCGGTTTCCCATACCCCTCGAATTCTATACGGTCGTGAAATACATCATATTTCGGGCGAACGCCGAGGGAAGTGATCGCGATCTTTGCATTTGCGAGCGACGGCTCGTAATCCTCTGCATTGCCCCTGCGAATAAAACCCGGACCGTTTTTCGCGCCCGGCGTCTGTTTCCGGGTCAGTTGCGTAGCAAACGCGTCAACCGCCCTCGGCTTCGCGGGTGCAGGCGGAAGAATTTCGCCCAACCCCAAATCCTCCAAGCGCAGCGGCTTTTCACTCTTCCCTTCGTCACCCATGACGCGCACCTTTCTCACGGCTCAACAATATTGGTCTGCCCCCTGAAAAGTGGTCCTCCCTGAAGTAGGCTATTGAGCCGTAGGAGGACGTTGGTATGTCCTCGACCAATTCCAACGCATCGAAAATCAGCATCCATGCTTGGGCGAATGCATCATCGACCGGCTGCGAGCCACTGCGTCGCGCCCGAGCTTCATCCAGTGAAACAATATTATTCATCATGTCACCTCCGGGGCTTCTACCTCGCTTGAGAAAAGTAAAGGGGCCGAACCAATCCGGCACTCATCGGTTCGGCCCCGGCGCGCACCCACGGACTAGGGGCGCAGCCTCAATTCGCTCGCCGTTTCCGCAGGGCTTCTTCCGCCTTTGCCGCCAAATCCGACACATCCGGCGTCGGCTCGCCCAGCACCCGCAGCGTGGTCATTGTCACGACTAGCCGCTCAACCAACGGTAACGCCTTGCATTCCGCCAGCCAGTCCTCAGCCCGCGCTAGCACCAGCCCACGGAAAGCGGCCTCGGCGTCCGTCCATCCTGCAGAAGCCAGCATTTCCAGCGCTCGCATCACCTCGGTCCAGTTTGTATCGTCAAGATGGCGGAGAACCTGTCGCGCCACAGCATCCGGCTCACCCCGGCTAAACCGCAGTTCCCGGAGCATTTCTTCGGCGGTCGCGGCCATCACCTATCCCCCTCATCAGGCTTCACGGTGCTCGTAAAGAGGCGGCTCGCTGCCGACTCCACGCCCCCGTAAGTTTCAACCCCGTGCGTCGGCGCACCACGCTCCGCCCCTCGATCATATGCGCCCGTAGCGGTGGAGTCGGCAAAAGCGTTGATGACATTGAGAGAATGCTCGGACATGGGCAGATTGCTGCGCAGATAGTGCTCAAGCACTTCCCGGTGTCCGACCAGCTTATGGTCCTGAATGTACCGGGCAACGCGCTCGTGCTCTTCTGGGTAAAGCGCCGCCGACTGCTGGTATCGGTACGCAATCTGGTCGAGTTGCTGGCGGGTGAAGAGGCGCGCGCTGGCGGCGTGATAAAAGTCTTCGGATTTCATCGGGCTTGCTCCTTTTCAGCTAGCGCGGCGAGCCACGCCTCGACCTTTTGGTGATTGTACATAATGGACTGGAGTTCCTGCGGGGCTTCGGGGAAAGCAGCAAAGACCGACGCCCGCACAGCTTCGCGAGCCTTCGTCCGTTCCATCTCCCGCTTGTGCATTGCGGCGCAATCGCTGATGCCGAGCGCCACCGTGTCCGAGGCCTTGTCGTACTCCGGTACCGTCTGGCCGTTCAAATGATCGTTCGCTGAAATGCCGGGGCCGGATCGAAAACTTCCGAGCTTGGCCTCCAGCCGAGCGCTTTCGATCTTGTCGTCTGAAATGTAGTTCATGGCTTTCGCCTCCGTGGGGTTACGCGGCAGCGGCGCTGCGCAGGGTTTCGCATTCGGTGGTGGTTGTACCGACTGGGGAGGATTTCGCCTCGGCCCATTCCAGAAGGTCCGCCCATCGATAGAGCGGCGTTCGTCCAAACCTACGAAACTTTGGCCCGCCACCTCGGCAAGCAAGTTTCGCCAACGTTGTCGGCTTTACGGGATATCCTGCGGCGCTTAGTGCCGTCGCAGCATCTCGCCTTAGTAAAAGTGTTTCCTTTTCCATAATAGACCTACCTGTATGGCTCATGTTGCTTCGATATCACTTGAATTCAACAACCATGACTTGTCATTAATACTTAGTCAACAATGTTAATCAGGATCAAAAACCAGTAATTACAAGCAAATTAAAGCTGAGTTCAACCCATAAGGCGAGGTAGATATTTTGGATATACTTGGGAGGGGATAGGCAGATGATGGCGGCAAGTGCGCAAAAGGCTCGACCGCCAAAAGTTGCCTTATGAATCCTTGGTCAAGGCAAGGGCCTTCAGGTTCATATGGTCCATCCGCGAGGCGTATTGTATGGTCGAGAGATTCGAACCACGCGCTCATTCGGATAACTCTTTGGTCAAGGAAACGCGCGATCAGGTTTATATGGCCGCTAACATTTTGTTATTGTATGGCCCAAAGGCCCATGTGACGGCAAATGTTGAAAAGACCGGTCCGAAAAGAATGTGGCTTCAGGTTTATATGGCTAATGGCACTGTGCCATTGTATGTCTCAAAGACTCAGACACTATTAAGCATCAAAAGACTCCCAGCGGCGCAGGTGCGGCTTCCGACTCCCTCACATTTTTCCGGCATCGAGTCGGAACGTGGCTAGGCAAATCACCCGCAAAGCCGGGACGAAATCCGCCGTGGCGCTACCTATTTGCTACCTAGGTCAAATCGATAATTTCGCTAACTTATTGATTTTTATGGCGCACCCGACAGGATTCGAACCTGTGACCTCTGCCTTCGGAGGGCAGCACTCTATCCAGCTGAGCTACGGGTGCATTGCCGGAAGGCTCGAAGCCTTTACATGCGCGTTTCTAACTGAACCGCGCATATGCATCAATGGCTTATTTTGATTAAGCGGCGCAAATTTTGCCGTTAGAGCGCATCCCGAAAAGTGTGAAACGGTTTTCGGATAAGATGCGCGCCGGAACAGACAGTTGAAGCGCCCTATGAACGCAACCCGGGAGCCTCCTGCCCCGTCCGCTCCACATATTCCGTATAGCCGCCGCCATATTGGTGAATGCCTTCCGGTGTCAGCTCCAGAACCCGGTTCGACAAAGCGCCGAGGAAATGCCGGTCGTGCGATACGAACAGCATCGTGCCCTCATAGGCAGCAAGCGCCTTGATGAGCATTTCCTTCGTATCGAGATCAAGGTGGTTGGTCGGCTCGTCCAGGACCAGGAAATTCGGCGGATCGAACAGCATGGCCGCCATGACCAGACGTGCCTTTTCACCGCCCGAAAGCACCCGGCACTTCTTTTCGATATCGTCACCGGAGAATCCGAAGCAGCCAGCCAGTGCGCGAAGTGGGGCCTGCCCTGCCTTCGGGAAGCGCTCTTCCAGCCATTCCAGTATCGTTGCATCGCCGTCGAGCACATCCATCGCATGCTGCGCGAAATAGCCGAGCTTGACGCTGGCGCCAACATTGACGTTGCCCTTGTCCGGCTCGGCAGCGCCTGCAACCAGTTTCAGCAGCGTCGATTTTCCTGCACCGTTGATGCCCATGATGCACCACCGTTCGCGGCGGCGAACCATGAAGTCAAAACCGTCATAGATCGTGCGGCTGCCATAGGTCTTGTGCACACCCTTCAGGCTAACAACGTCCTCACCCGAACGCGGCGCCGGGGCAAACTCGAAAGCGACGGTCTGGCGGCGGCGTGGCGGCTCCACGCGGTCGATCTTCTCCAGCTTCTTTACGCGGCTTTGAACCTGCGAAGCGTGGGACGCGCGCGCCTTGAAGCGCTCGATAAACTTGATTTCCTTGGCAAGCATGGCCTGCTGGCGTTCAAACTGCGCCTGCTGCTGCTTTTCGTTCAGCGCCCGCTGGCCCTCGTAAAAGGCATAGTCGCCGGAATAGGTCGTGAGCGAACCACCATCGATTTCAATGATCTTGGTCACGATGCGGTTCATGAATTCACGGTCGTGCGAAGTCATCAGCAACGCGCCGTCGTAGTTCTTGAGGAATGCTTCCAGCCAGATGAGGCTTTCGAGATCAAGATGGTTGCTTGGTTCGTCGAGCAGCATCACATCCGGGCGCATCAGCAGAATGCGCGCCAGCGCAACACGCATTTTCCAACCGCCGGAGAGCTTGCCGACATCGCCATCCATCATTTCCTGCGTAAAGCTAAGGCCTGCCAGAACCTCACGCGCACGGCCATCCAGACCGTAGCCATCCAGCTCTTCGTAGCGCGCCTGCACTTCACCGTAGCGCTCGATGATCGCATCCATCTCGTCCATACGGGCCGGATCGACCATCGCGGCTTCCAGCTCGCGAAGTTCAGCCGCAACCACGCTGACGGGTCCCGCACCTTCCATCACTTCCGCAACGGCTGATCGACCGCCCATTTCGCCGACATTCTGGTCGAAATAACCGACCGTCACGCCTTTTTCGACGGAAACCTGGCCTTCGTCCGGCAGTTCATCGCCGGTGATCATGCGAAACAGGGTTGTCTTGCCCGCACCGTTTGGACCGACAAGGCCGATCTTTTCGCCACGGTTCAAAGCGGCGGAAGCCTCGATATAGAGAATGCGATGGCTGTTGGACTTGCTGATATTGTCGATGCGGATCATGGAACGGGAGGACTTTGTTGAGTGGAATGGAGCGTAAGGTTGTCGCGTTGCGGCCTCCCTATGCCATGACAGCACGGGCAAGTCACCCCGCTTCGCGATCAAGTGTCGGATGGAAAGCTCAGGGAATATTACGTAACCATTGCTGGGTCGAGAATTTCTCGACCGCAAGCTTTTCCGCAGCTGCATATTCTTCCGGCGTAATATTGCTGCTCACGCCGCCATTCAGCGACACGAACATATCCTTCATGCGCTTGATGACTTCTTCGCGCGGCAGTCCTGTCTGGCTGCGAACCGGGTCGACACGCTTGACTGCGCTGGCTGTGCCCTTGTCACTCAACTTCTCGCGCCCGATACGCAGGACCTTCACCATCTTCTCGGCATCCATGTCATAAGCCATGGTGACATGGTGGAGAACCGTCCCCTTGGAGAAGCGCTTCTGCGCCGCGCCGCCGATCTTGCCCTTGGAGCTCGAAATATCGTTCAGCGGTTTATAGAAAGCATCGATGCCGAGCGAGTTGAGCGCCTTCAACACCCAATCATCCAGAAATGCGTAGGAATCGGCGAAGCCCATATCCCCTACGAGTTCGCCCGGCGCATAAAGCGAATAGGTGATGGTACTGCCGGGTTCCACGAACATCGCGCCACCACCGGTAACGCGACGGACAGTTTCGACGCCGAATTCCCGCGTTGCGTCCATATCGACTTCATTGCGCAGCGATTGAAATGCGCCGATGATGATGGCGGGGCGTTCCCATTCCCAGAAGCGTAATGTTGGCGCGCGGCGTCCGGCGGCAACCTCCTGCGCCAGAACCTCGTCAAGTGCAAGATGCATGGCAGGTGAGACCGCAGGCATTTCAACGATCTGCCATTCGAAATCCCGCCATGTGCGGGCAACACCCAAAGCCCGCCGGACGGCAATCGCAACCGCTTCCGGGCTGAAGCCGAGCATCATGGCGTCAGCCCGCAGACCTGCCTTCACAGCGTCGGCAATCTGCTCCGACGACGCATCGGCAGAGAGACCTTCGACAGCGTTGCGGATATCCTCCAGAGCCTCGTCCGGCTCCAGGAAGAAGTCGCCCGCCACCTGCACATTGCTCAGGCGCCCGTCACGAACATCCAGATCGACAACGACAAGTTTTCCGCCGTGGACTTTGTATTCGCCGTGCATATGGGCAGCCTTCCAAAGAGTGAACGTGAGTGTTTCACTCTCATTTCATGAAAGCTGCGGGAAAGGAAGCGGTTCAGGAGTGGTCGATGGATTATATTCCAGCTTCAGAAGGCGCGACGTGCTGATCAAGCGAGGTCTGGCGCACTTCCTTGGTCTTGTGGCCGACATAGAATCCAGTGGCAATCATGGCCGCCAGAACAACGACAATCGATTTGAAACTGAACGGCAGATGGTGCATTTCTGGTCCTCACTCCAGCTCCAAGCAAACCAGAGCAGGAAATGATTGTCGACCCCACATTCGTTCCAGCTCTTCGACACCCGCAAAATTCCTGTCAGGCGTTGCAAGCTTGCAGCTCTTTGTGAACTGCGCATTCATCCTCTGTTCAAGATATCGGAACTAAAGCATATTTCATCGATATCAGAGGGACTCATCATGACACCTGCACTCAAGACGACTGTTGCTTCACTATGCCTTGGCGGCCTGGTGGCCGTCCTCTCCCCGCTTGTAACGCCGGCGTCCGCAGCCAAGTTGCAGCGCTGCGCAAGCGAGAACGGAGTCTGCCAGCTGCCCTACCCGGCTGAAGTGGTCTATGGCACCGGCGGACAAAATACGTCGCGCTTCATTGATCGGCCACAGGTCACCTGTTCGAACCGCGTCTTCGGTGACCCGGCGCCGGGCAAAAAGAAAAGCTGCTCCTTCGTGGTTCAGGATCGCTGGGAAGACAGGCCTGGCCGTCCGGGCCGCCCTGATCGCCCCGGACGCCCGGATCGGTATGATCCGTATGACCGTTACGATGACCGCGACCGCGACTGGAGCCGTTGTGCGAAGGAAGGCGAGTTCTGCGACTTTTACGGTCGCAAGCGCGTCCGCTACGGCGCAAACGGCCGGTTCACGGAAGGCGTCTTCCGCAATGGCGTCCAATGTGACAATCGCGCCTTCGGCGATCCCGCACGCGGTAAGGCTAAAGCCTGCTACGTACTCGATTAAGAGCCGGACGTAAGAATATAGAAGCCCGGACTGATCAGTCTGGGCTTTTTCTATCTAGTTAATACAGAATCTCGAGAATATACATATCACGCTGTTTTTATTATACTTTGTTTCCAGCTTCACCGAAAATACTATAGCAGTTACGACCTTTGCCCTTTGCCTCATAGAGCGCAATGTCCGCATTGCGGGCGAGCGTGTCCGGCGTTGTGCCGTCGCGCGGTGCGAGAACTGCCCCGACGCTTGCCGAAACATCCAGATTGACGCCGTGGATGAGGAAAGGTTCACGAAAACCCTCAACCACCCTTCCTGCCACCGTCTCGATGATTTCCATGCAATCTTCATCAGGAAGAATGACGGCGAATTCGTCACCTCCCACACGCACCGGAATATCTGTTTCCCTTAAGGCGGAACGCAAACGTTGAGCCGCTTCGATCAGAAGCGCGTCGCCCATCAGGTGACCGTAGGTGTCGTTGACCGCCTTGAACCGATCGAGATCGATCAGCAGCGCACCAATCGGCTTGCCCTGCTGCAAGGCTTTTTCGATCATCGGAATGGCAAGTTCGGTGAGAGCCCCGCGATTATAAAGTTTGGTCAGGCGGTCGGTCAGTGCGAGGCGCTTGAGAGCGGTGGAATCGTCAGTGAGGAATTTGTTGGTCTTTTGCAACCGCAGCAATCCACTTGCAATGCGGGCAAAATCCTCAAGCTTGGCACGTTCCGTATCGGAAATCTTTCGCGGCCTGCTATCGACAATGCACAGGGAGCCGACCGTCAATCCGGCATCGACAGACACCGGTGCACCAGCATAAAAGCGGAAACGCGGTTCGCCGGTCACATAAGGCATGCTGCAAAAGAAATCGTTCTCGACCATATCCTCAATCACGAAGAGCTCACCGCTTTCCACCACGAAGGTGCAGGCGGTCAACTCGCGGGGACAACTGCTGACCTTTTCGCCAGCATTGGCAGCAACACGCTGCCAGTCCTCGTCAATGATATTGAGAGCAGATGTGCTGACGTCAAAAACGTCTTTCACAAGCGATACAAGGGTATCCAGTTCGGGCAGTCCAAGGCTGGACACGGAAACAAGACTACGGACGCTTTCAAGTCGCTCGACTTCATTGGCAGGAACCGAAAAAGGCTTCTTTTCCGTCATCGAACTATAGGCATCCATGCTCATCATTCTCACCGTCATCTATGCTCCCTTTTTGGATATAGATAGTGATGAGAACCTCGACAGCAAGCCAAGCTTGTCCGGACAGGCAGAGTTCGAACAGGTTTTTGTCAGGCGGAAGCAAGATGGCGAAACAGGTGTTTCACTATAAAACAAAAAAAGCGGCGGCCGAATGGGCCGCCGCCTCTGTCGCTAGAAACATGGACTGGAGGTCATCATAGTTCTACGACAATGCGTGTGCTGAAGCGGGCACTATTAGCCAGCGTATCAGCTAGAATATCAGAACGAGCGCTGGAAGCGGATCTTGCCCTGCCAGGCGTCTTTGCCGTCCATGCTCGTGTTCTTGTCCTGCCACTTGGTGTAGGAAACTTCAGGCGTGATGGTGAAGCCAGGAACGATCTGGTAGGCAACGTTTGCCGTTGCAGCGAAGGTTTCGCTGTCGTCATAAGCGGCCTGTACGTTGAAAGTGGCCTTGCTGGTTGCCTTGTAAGCTGCGCCGCCCCAGACTGCCCAGTCACCGCCCCAGGTACCGTAGAACGAGTCGATGATACGGACGCGATAACCGCCCGACGTGCCATAATGATCGTCGTTGGACTTGTAAGCGCCCTGCAGCCAGACCGAGAACTGATCGGTGATGTTAACATCGCCGCGGACCTTTCCGGCCCATTCCTCGTTACGGGCGTCATAGGCGACGACACCGGCGATCTTGCCCCAGCTCTGCTCGTATTTCAGGCCACCGACCACATGCGGCATGTAATCCTTGATGGTGACGTCTACGTTCGAGTCGGTGTTGCCACCTTCTTCGAAGGAGACAATGGCCGAGAAACCGTTCCCGCCCTTGAAGGTGTAGCTGATAAGGTTGGTACGGTAGCCGCCAGCGAGGATCACGTCGTCGCTGATGACGTTGCCGAGGTAACCGGTGAAAGTGACGAAAGCCGATTCATCCAGACCGACGCGCAGGCCGCCAAGCTGGATATAGGCGTAACGCAGCGAGGTGCTGGTGGAGCCGCTATTGTAATTGTTGGCTTTGCCGTTGCCGTCGCCGTTCCAGTCGTAACGCAGTTCGCTATAGGTCTTGAGCGTGCCGAGTTCTGTTTCGGAAGCGGTCGAGAAACGAAGGCTGACGCGGGCCAGCTTGTTCCAGGTGTCGCGCTCCAGCTGTGCGGGAGTACGAGCATAATTGTTGTCGCCACCGCTTGCGTCGTAGCGAACATAACCATGAATGCGAAGGCAGGTTTCCGTTCCCGGAATGTAGAAATAGCCAGCACCATATGCATCGCATACGCGGACATATTCGACTGCTTCCGGCTCAGGTGCCACGATCGCATCGGCTGCTTGCGCGCCAGAAATCGCTACGAGCGATGCTGCCGAACCGAGAAGAACTTTTCTGATATTCATAAATGCGTCTCCAGTAGATGAGTTAGACGCCACCGCTATATTTACTCACAATAACTTGATCAATGTTTATTCAATGTATGTTTTGTGAATTATTTATATGTGATATAAAAGTTACTTCATATATTTTATAAATACAAAATTATTCAGAATAAGAATAAAGTAATTCCTGTCATCGCCGCTCCACGCAACGAATCCACCATATCAGCGATAATTTTATTCAGCCCCTTATGCCCTTCCAATCCGCGTAACGAGCGGACGCCCTCGCCTATCCGGCAACGGTGAAAGTTTTATAACAGCAACAAGAAATATACGTCGCGAGGCGGATAATTGCGCGTGTTTTCCAGTTCACGCTGGAAAGCCATAAACCGCGACTCGTCAATTCAAATGCATGGAATGTTGATTCGTCATTGTCGACCTGACGAAGTGAATTTCCTCGGTCATTCTCTGACCCAATAAAGAAAACGAAGGCAGCAGGGGTAATGCAATGGTTCTATTCTCTATTGTCATAGGCGTGCTGACGTCTGCGGTGGTAATTGCGGCGTGCATCATGCTTTGGAGATATGAACGTCCCTGAAATTTCCCACAGAAAGAGTGGGCGTGGCGACTGGCCTACTTCGACAGTCGAATCCAATAATAGCCTGGCCTACTTCGGTTGATTGCCCTGCATTTTGTTCGCTTCCGCGATTGCAGATACGATGATGCGTGGAGCTTCCGTCTTCACTTTTTCGGCAATGTCAGCGAGCATGCGCAGCCTGCCCACGGCCTTCCATTCGGCTTTTTCAGTCACCCTGGCGCGTATTTCATCAATTCGCTTCAAAATGTTTTCATTTGCTTTCAGACGCATTTTATTGCCAAGATTAGGCTCAAATCCGGCTCGCTGATATGCCCGTCTGCTGTCAGACCTTCAGCCAATTCCTTTGCGAACATTTCCTGCTTTGCATTTTTCAAGACTGGCTTATGCCCATCA
Organism: Ochrobactrum sp. XJ1; assembly: GCF_024701725.1. Lineage (NCBI taxonomy): Bacteria > Pseudomonadati > Pseudomonadota > Alphaproteobacteria > Hyphomicrobiales > Brucellaceae > Ochrobactrum > Ochrobactrum sp. XJ1. The sequence goes on along the minus strand of NZ_VDGD01000031.1, from coordinate 9,559 downwards.
CCATAAGGATACTCTATGATGAGATCAGAAGACGCTCTGTTGCTGAATGCTATTAGCGCCCAGGCCGACCGGGCCGAATTGATTATACCCAAGACCCTTTCGCTAAATCCGATTGCCGAACGACTACACGACGAATTCCCACATCGATCCACTGCCGAAATAGAAACTCAGTGCCGAGTTGTCTGGCAGGATCGTTATCTGTTCTGGAACTGATATTCGCCTTCACAACTGGTTTTGGCGTAGACACGTCGTTATCGAGGCGCAGAAGAAAACCGATCCGATGCTGCTGACGCAGGATCAGCAGTCACTACCCCGCTTCGGCGGGTTTTTGTTTAGGCAATAAGTGCGGTGGCTGTACGTGATGAGGCGGGCTCTTACGACCCGCTCATTTCGTTATTCTTTTTCTTTTTATCTTCATCGTAATGCCACTTGATGGCGAAGAACATGGCCACGCCTAACACGAGAACCTTGAACACCACGAAGAATATCGGAATCCATTCCATCTTCTGAATATTTCCATACAGCTATCAATCGCGAGGAGCATTACCTCAGAACCGCTGCCTCGGCATCTTCTTTTTTGTGCCATTGGTACTTTGATAAAATCAGGCGGCATCGATTTCCAACCATTGCCGAGTTAGAAAGTTTGATGGATAGGGATTTTTCTTTAATTTCAATGAAGTGAATGGTGGGCGTGACAGGGATTGAACCTGTGACCCCTCCCGTGTGAAGGGAGTGCTCTCCCGCTGAGCTACACGCCCGATGAGCCAAGCTCGATCAAGGTGGTGCGGATATACTGGCCAGCGGCTGCATAAGTCAAGCGTCTTGCAAGCCTGTTTCCAAAGAGATTTCGATCTTCTCCCCAACAGCTTCTGATCGCAAAGAAAAACGGCAATCACCCATCGATGATTACCGTTCTGTTTTGATACGGGAGGGATTTCAGAGCGCTGCGAGGCGTGAACCTGCCGTCTTGTCGAATGCTTTCTGCAATCCGGAATCACGGTCGTAAACATCGCCGTAATAATGGATTTTTCCATCCGCTTCCGGCCATGCGGTGAAATAGGAAATGAAGACAGGCACAGGTTCCTTGACCTTGATGCCGCGCTCATTCTTGCCGAAATATTTTTCCAGATCCGTCACCGATGTCCCCAGAACCGCCGCCGCCATGTCACGTGGGCGTTCCAGACGAATGCAGCCATGGCTCAGGGCACGCATATCGCGGCTGAAATAGGATTTGGCCGGAGTGTCGTGCATGTAGATATCATGCGCATTCGGGAACAGAATTTTGAGCTCGCCCAGCGCATTGTCGAGGCTCGGCTTCTGGCGAATACCGACATGGGCTTTACCCGCGGCAACTGCACTCCAGTTGACGGCACTGGCGGAAACCTTCTTGCCGCCTGCATAGACCTCGTAACCATTGCGGTCGAGATAGCTCGTATCACGCATGACCTTGGGCAGCATCTCGTTCAGGATGATCGAGCGCGGCACGCCCCATGACGGATTGAAAACGACCGTCTGGACCTTGTTGTAGAAGAAGTAGGTCTGATGGGTTGGAGAGCCGATAACCACATTCATGGCCAGCTTCTCTTTTCCGTCCTCGAAATATTCGGCACGGTAAGCCGGCTGATTGACCATCACGTAACGCGTGCCGAAATCATGCGGCAGCCAGCGCAGGCGCTCCATGGAATAAAGGATACGGTCGCGTTTGATGGAAGATTGCTCGCCTTGAAGTGCGGAAAGCGTATTGCGACCGATGACGCCGTCCGGCGTGCTGCCCGAAAGCTTCTGATAATCCTTGATTGCAGAAACCAGTTCCGGATCATAGACGTCGCCGCTTGCATGCGTGTCCAGCACTTGCTTGTGCTGTGCCAGATAGCCAGCAGGCGCATGTCTCGAAATCAGCGCAACCACCTTGCTGAGCTGGTCATTGGTATCGCCCGGCTTGATGATGCCATTCAGCGAGATGCGGATTGGCTCGGCAGATGGCGGCTCGGTATTCGCAAGCTCGCGCTTCAACGCCGCATATTGCTCATTGCTCGGCTGGAAACCATGCAGATAGGCAGCCGGATCGCTTTCCGATGCCAGCTTTTCGAGAACGGCTTTCGGATCGACGCGGTTGCGCGGCAGATCGTGGAAACCGCTGAGGCGGTCCGCGATTACACGTCCCTCACCCGCATCGATGGCATAGCGCAGCGCGCGGGCAGACATGCGAATTTCAAATTCTGCGAGTTTCTGCTGGCGCTCAGATTCAGCAGCGCCATCGAAATTGTCAGCGGGGATCGTGACTGCATATTCATCCGGGTTGAGCCCATCTTCGTCCACACGGGCAAAGAAAGCCGCAACATTCTTGGCGCGGTCGAGCACTTTATCGTCGGCCGACCACATGAAAGAGCGCTGACTTGAATAATAGTCGACGATCGCCTGAGCGATCTCTTTCTCGGCTTTGACATTCACGGATTTCAGATAATTCGTCGCTGCATCGAAGGCACGCTGCCCCGGCGTTTCTTCGCGAATCTGCGGACGGATCGGCGACATGCCCGATGTCAGCGGATCGACGGTCACTGGTTCGGTTGCTGCAGTTACCTGCATATCGAGCGCGCTGAAATCGATATTGACCAGAGTATCCGGCTCGTAGTCGTAAATCTGCGGCCCTTTGACGGTCACGCGCTGGACTGGCGGAAGGCTGCGCACAGCGGCACGAGGAGCAGAAACGGCCTTCGGTGCTACAGGTGCGCGAGGAGTGACTTGCGGCTGAACAGGCTGGGCTGGCTGCACCTGCTGCTGGCGACGCTGTTGGAAAAGTTCCATCAACGAATTTGCGGCTTGAGCCTGTGCCGTGGGGAGAAACACCGAAGCTGCCAGAGCTATCGCGGCTGCGCGGCGGATATTTTGTCCGCGTGCGGCGCTGCTCTTTTCATCCATCTGCGAGTGTCTGGAAAACTGCATTTCAAACCGCCAAAGTTAATGCGTTCGCTCAAAAGCGAATCCGTCCGAATCTCACCCGTAGAATTTACCAATCTCGTATAGAAACTTTTAACGCTATTGTTTCCTGAAGCAATTTTCTGTTTTGCGTTCATCACAATTGTTTGAGGCTTCTTCTCGGGAGACAAACCCGGAATACCTTAATGAACAAAGTGACGCAGTGGCATCCACTCCGCATCGCGCTAAAAGCCCCACAGACTATGGTTCTGAAGCATTTCTTCGGAACTTCGATCAACACATATCGCGCGAGCCGGAAACGATGACGACCTCCGGCTGGCGCAGCTGGCAAGCAAGCGAGGTACCGCGATGGCAGAAGCAAGCGCCGCCGATCTTTTTCCTCTTGGTGAAGACGACACCCCTTACCGCAAGCTGACTTCCGATCATGTCTCTGTCGATACGTTCAAGGGACAGGAAGTCCTGACTGTCGATCCGGAAGGGCTTCGTCTGCTTTCGGAAGCGGCCTTTGCCGATATCAACCATCTGCTGCGCCCCGGCCATCTGCAGCAGCTTGCCCATATTCTTGAAGACCCGGAAGCAACGGATAACGACCGTTTTGTCGCCTACGATCTTCTGAAGAACGCCAATATCGCAGCAGGCGGCGTGCTTCCCATGTGTCAGGATACCGGCACGGCCATCATCATGGGCAAGAAGGGCCGTCGTGTCTGGACCGAAGGCGGTGACACCGACGCGCTTGGCGCTGGTGTGCTCGACGCCTACAACAAGAAGAACCTGCGTTATTCGCAGCTGGCGCCTCTTTCGATGTTCGAGGAAAAGAACACCAAGAACAATCTGCCTGCCCAGATCGATATCTATGAAGAAGGCGAAGACGCCTACAAGTTCCTTTTCGTTGCCAAGGGCGGCGGTTCGGCGAACAAGACATTCCTCTATCAGGGAACGCCGTCGCTCCTGACGCATGACCGCATGATCGACTTCCTCAAGGACAAGATCCTGAGCCTGGGAACAGCCGCCTGCCCGCCTTACCATCTGGCAATTGTCATCGGCGGCACTTCGGCTGAGATGAACCTCAAGACGGTCAAGCTTGCCTCAACGCGCTATCTGGACAGCTTGCCGACCGAGGGTTCCGAAACCGGACATGCTTTCCGCGATCTCGAAATGGAAGCTGAAATCCATAGACTGACACAGTCTTTCGGCGTCGGCGCGCAATTCGGCGGCAAATATTTCTGCCATGACGTCCGCGTCGTTCGCCTGCCGCGCCACGGCGCTTCGTTGCCAATCGGCATCGGTGTTTCCTGCTCGGCCGACCGTCAGGCCAAGGGCAAGATCACCAAGGACGGCATCTTTCTGGAAAAGCTGGAAACCAACCCGGCCAAGTACATGCCGGATATCGACGAGGAAAAACTGTCGTCGCATGTGGTCAAGATTGACCTCAACCAGCCGATGCAGGACATTCTCAAGGAATTGTCGAAACACCCGGTCAAGACGCGCCTGTCGCTCTCCGGTCCAATCATCGTGGCGCGCGATCTGGCCCATGCCAAAATTCGCGAGCGGCTTGAAAACGGCGAAGCCATGCCGGACTATTTCAAGAACCATCCGATCTATTATGCTGGCCCGGCCAAGACGCCTGCCGGTTATGCTTCCGGCTCGTTCGGGCCAACCACGGCAGGCCGTATGGATTCCTATGTGGACCAGTTCCAGTCCTTTGGCGGCTCGATGGTGATGCTCGCCAAGGGCAACCGTTCGCGTCAGGTGCGCGAAGCCTGCGGCCAGCACCGTGGGTTCTATCTGGGCTCCATCGGTGGCCCGGCTGCCCGTCTGGCCCAGGATTGCATCAAGAAGGTCGAGGTTGTCGAATATCCGGAACTCGGCATGGAAGCGATCTGGCGTATCGAAGTGGAAGATTTCCCGGCCTTCATCGTCATCGATGACAAGGGCAATGACTTCTTCAAGGAACTCAATCTGGGTTAAAAAGTAAAAAGGGCGGCGCAAGCCGCCCTTTTTGTTTCAGGCATTTGTGCCGCCATCGATCGTGAGCGTAGCTCCAGACACGAAACGCCCTTCGGGGCTGGCAAGCCAGGCCACCAGACTTGCAATATCGTCAGGCGAACCGAAACTGCCGGTTGCGATAAGCTCCCGCTGCTGTTCGGCATGTTCTCCAGTCGCCGGATTCATATCCGTATCGGTGGAGCCAGGCTGAACGACGTTGACCGTGACGCCCTTTGGACCAAGGTCGCGCGCCAGACCTTTCGTCAAACCAATCAGCGCCGCCTTACTTGCCGCATAAAGGCTGATGCCCGGCCACGGCACGCTTTCGGCGAGGTTGGAGCCGATGGTTATGACGCGTCCGCCAGCACCAAGGTGTGGTGTGGCCGCTGAAACGGCGGCAAAGACAGCCCGGAAGTTCACAGCCATAACCTCATCGAAGTCGGCAAGTGTGACCTCTTCGAGCGGGGCCGCATGCCAGATGCCAGCACTGTTGACCAGTATATCCAGACGACCAAAATCCTTGACCGCTTTCTCGATTGCCGCAGCAATCTGGCTCGCGTCGCGATTGTCGGCCTTCAGCGCCAGAGCCTTGCCACCATTGGCTACGATTTCGGAAACCACAGCTTCAGCTTTTTCCTTGCCGTTCACATAAGTGACGACAACTGTCGCGCCATCTTTCGCGAGCCGTCGTGCAATCGCTGCACCGATGCCGCGACTTCCGCCGGTGATGAAGGCAACCTTTCCGTTCAAAGCTTCGGCTGACATACCATTTCCTTTCTGTATCGATTGATACATAATTGCTGACAGGCTTGCACAGAACCGTCAAGCAATTTATTTAATGATCGATACAGAAAGGTTCGCACGTGGCAGAAAAAGGACGGCCCCGCAGCTTCGACCGCGAAACAGCGCTTCGTGCTGCAATGTTGATATTTTGGGAGAAAGGCTTCGACGGATCGTCGCTGGCCGATCTGACGACGGCTATGGGCATCAATGCGCCAAGCCTCTATGCAGCATTCGGAAGCAAGGAAGAACTCTATCTCGAAGCCCTCACCCTTTATGCGGGTGAAGTGGGCATTGAAATCTGGTCGACACTGGATGAAACGCCGGATGTTCGCGCGGCTTTCGAGCGTTTTCTGCTTGCCACGATAGATGCCTACTGCGAGGAATCCGTGCCGCGGGGCTGCATGATTGCTCTGGATGCGCTGCATCGGACGCATTCAAGCGACAAAGTCTACGACGTGCTGCGCAATCGCCGCCAGACCAATATCGAAATCCTGAAAAAGCGGCTCGAACGCGGCATTCGTGACGGCAATATTCCCGCATCCGTCAATTGCGAAGCGGTTGCGACCTTTTACGCGACAGTCCAGAACGGCATGTCCATTCTGGCGCGGGATGGTGGAACGCGGCAAGATCTCACCGCAACGGCACTGGGCGCCCTGGCAGGTTGGGAGAAACTTGTTCTCACCGAAACATCATCAGGCAACCAGCCTTAATCGCGGACCGTCATCAAGATAATCCGCTACCAGGGACGCCACTTCAGCGCTCGCAATGATGCGGCGATGCCCAAGGCCATCCGCCCAGTGCACCCTGACATGAGAGCCTGCCTTGCCGGCCATTTCCGCGCAGATGGCGGGAACTTCCTTATCGTCATGCGCGTGGATGACCAGCGTCGGGATCGTCATGCGGCGCAGATGAACGTCGGTATCGAAATCCGTGATCGGGCGCGCTGCGAGATGACGGACTTGCTCCTTCATTGCGTTGCGCACGTCACGACCAAGCCCAAGCACTTTGCCGAAACCGTCAAAGACGCCTGCCATGGAGTGCGGGGAAGCAATTGTCACCAGCTTTGCCGGGCGATGTGACTGGTAGCACCCGAGAGAACCCGCTGCGGCATTGACGATGACCGCACCACCGAATGAGTGACCGATCATCGCATCGAACGGACCATACTGGCGCCACGCAACATCAACGGCGGCGATTGCCTGTATCATGTTGAGGGTGCGGCCTGCCGATGCGCCATGCCCCGGCAGGTCGATGGAGACAACTCGTTCCCCACGCGCAACAAGCTCGCGAATGATCGCTATCATATCCGCTGTGCGCGATCCCCAGCCATGAACGACAAGCGACGTTCTTCCCACATAAACATCGGGTTCGAACAAATAGGTTGCGATAAGCCCGCGATCGATAATCAGATCGAGCCGCTTTGCCTGACTGAGTTCGTTGCTCGCCTGTTCAAGCCGCGCGGCATAGGCCTTGGTCTTCGGCTTGCGGCTTGGCGTTCGACAGAAAATCCTGAACGCGGCGCGACCTGCCTTGTCGGCATCAATGCGGCCAAGCACACCCAGACCGAAACGCGTAACCTGCAAAGAAATCGATGTCATGACAGGGCCTCAATTATGTTCAATCCTGAACAAATAATTGTACAAGAATGAACAAAATGCAAGACAAGACTCAAAAACTGCCGTGGGACAATCCGCGCTTCAAGAACTGGATTGCCGTTGCACGTGCCGGCAAAGCGGTGGAACGCGCCCTCGCCCAGGGGCTGGCGACCTTCGATCTCAAGATCGCCGATCTCGATGTGCTGATGAATGTTTATCGTCATCCCGGCGAATCCCAGCATGATCTTGCGCGCCGCATTCTCGTCGGACGTTCGAACATCACCATGCTGCTACCAAAGCTTGAAAAGCGCGGCTTGCTGGTGCGCGAGGGCGACCCGGCAGACAAGCGTGTGATACGACTGACGCTAACTGCCAAGGGCGAAAAGCTTCTGGGGCATGCGCTGACAGTCTATACCGACCTGATCGACCGCGTCATGGCGCAATCGACGAACGCGCAATGCAACGCGATGGGCGATGTGATGCGGCGCATATCCGAAATGCTGGAGAAAGACTGACCGGCAGGCGGGATCAACGATCCCGCTTCAGGCCTTTTTCGGCAAGCTCATCGAGATAAGTTTGCCATAACGTGTCCTTCTCGGTGCCGAGCTTGTGGAGATAGGTCCACGAAAACAGGCCGGTATCGTGCATGTCGTCAAACGTTATGCGGACGGCGTAGTTGCCGACCGGCTCCATCTTCATGATTTCGACGGTCCGCTTGCCACCAACTGTGATGCGCTGTGCCGGCGAATGACCCTGCACTTCTGCCGAAGGCGACAGGACACGCAGCAACTCGGCGGTCAGCTCGAATTTCTGGCCATCATCGAACGCCACAGTCAGCAGTTTGCGATCGTGCGAAACACGCAACTCAGTCGGCCAGACCTCACTCATCACCATTCTCCAGCTTGGTTCTTCGCCAGCTTTTGATAGGCCCCGCGTTAAAATATCGCAATAGTCGCGGTCATTATTGAAAGAGCTTCGCGTGCGTGAAACTGGACATTGAGGCTCGCAGATCCTATTTCTAGGTAGACGACGCGGATATTCCTCCGCATCCTGTGGAAACAACGGCTTAATGATGTACACAAACCAAGCCCGGCCACTTGTTTCCCCGACTGGACCCATGATTGATCCTTTCGGGCGTGCCATTACCTATCTTCGTGTTTCAGTGACGGATCGTTGTGATTTCCGCTGCACCTACTGCATGGCGGAACACATGACGTTCCTGCCCAAGAAGGATTTGCTGACGCTTGAGGAACTGGACCGGCTTTGCACCGCCTTTATCGACAAGGGTGTCAGGAAACTGCGCCTGACCGGTGGCGAGCCTTTGGTGCGCAAAAACATCATGCACCTGATCCGGCAGCTGTCGCGCCATCTGAAATCAGGTGCGCTGGATGAATTGACGCTGACCACGAACGGATCGCAGCTTTCACGCTTTGGCGACGAGCTGGCGGAATGCGGCATACGCCGTATCAATGTCTCGCTGGATACGCTCGATCCTGAAAAATTCCACCAGATCACCCGCTGGGGCGATCTTCCCCGGGTTCTTGAGGGTATTGAAGCCGCACAACGCGCCGGTATCCGCGTCAAGATCAATGCGGTCGCGTTGAAGGATTTCAACGATCACGAAATTCCCGAACTGATCCGCTGGGCTCATGGCCGCGGTATGGACATGACGCTCATCGAAACAATGCCGATGGGCGAGATCGAGTTCGACCGTACGGACCAGTATCTGCCGCTCTCGCAGCTGCGCGAGGACCTGTCGCAGCAATTCACGCTTTCAGATATTCCTTACCGCACAGGCGGCCCTGCCCGCTATGTTACGATTGAGGAAACCGGCGGACGGCTCGGCTTCATCACGCCGATGACGCATAATTTCTGCGAAAGCTGCAACCGCGTCCGGCTTACCTGCACCGGTATGCTTTATATGTGCCTAGGCCAGAATGATGACGCCGATCTGCGCAAGGCCTTGCGGGAAAGCGAAAGCGACCTGCTGCTCAGCCAGGCCATTGATGAAGCTATTTCGCGCAAGCCGAAAGGCCATGATTTCATCATCGACCGCGATCATAATCGCCCGGCGGTTGCTCGCCACATGAGTCTTACCGGCGGCTGAGCGATTTATACTTAAAAAAGCACACAACCCGAAATAATTGTCGCGAGATCGACTTTAAAACGGTATGCAATCTTAGAGCCTGTTCCAAAAAGGGTTGAGCGATTACAGTAGGTTATGATCCAATCGGATTGCTTACATTCGATGGAGATCA
>NZ_VDGD01000030.1:0-21531 GCF_024701725.1 Ochrobactrum sp. XJ1 | reverse complement strand
AAGTCCACGGCCGCGCCGTAGCGGTCGGCCAGCTCCTGCGCCATCTCCCGCGCCGCCTCTAGCCGCTGCTCGGCCGAAAGCTCATGCGGCAAGGCAATCTCGAACTCCCGCGCAACGCGAGCGTCCTTCCGCTTCTCGGCAAATTCGGCGGCGTTCCACAAGTCCGACCGATCCCGCGCCCAATCGGCGTTCACGCCTTCCGGCAAGACGATCTCGGCATGTTCAACACCCTGCTTGGCCGTGTAGTCGTGCGTGATCCCGTCGCGCTCGTTGGTCAGCTTCTCCCCGGCACGATAAGCCATTGAGGCGACGGCGCTACGGCCACCCGCCCGCGAAACTGGCTTCATGCTGAAATGGTAGATTGCCAACCCGTTGCCTCGATCCCGTTTCCGCCTTTCCCGCCAGCCTCCAAGCTGGCGGCGCGCTGAGTTACGCAGTAACTCGTAAGTGCGCCCTTCTCAACTCAATCGCTACGCTCTTTCGCTGATCGGTGTGGCGCTCGCGGCAAGGTCGATGCAATGAACTGAGGCCGGAATTGTGCTGCAAAACCGCTGAAAACTCAAGCGCAACAGGCAAACGCTGGAAAAGACGGTCGGGAATGATAGTCTAGGCGAACAACCGGAAAAGGAGATTTGAGGAATGGCGCGCAAAACGATCGAACAACGCTTGGCCGAACTGGATGCGCAGCGCGCCACGCTCAAGGCCCGTCTGTCGAAGCAGGAACGCGCCAACGACACGCGCCGCAAGGTGCTGCTCGGCGCGCTCGTCCTGCATCGCCTCGAACACGGCAAGGATGAAGAATTTTCCCGGCGCTTGGGCGAATGGCTCAAGCGTGAGCTGCCCGACTTCCTGACGCGCCCCGGTGACAAGGAACTGTTTGCCGACCTGATCGACAACGCGCCGGCCGGGGAGACGACAGGCAGCGCCGGGGGGACGGCCGCATGAGTCAGGCGAGACTTGCATGGGGTGCGTTCAAGAACATGGTGCGGCAGGCCGCGCGTGATCCGCTATGGGCGTTCGTCGCTCTGCTCGCCGCACCTTTCCGCATCTGGAAACCGCTTCTCGGGCTTCTGTTCCTCCTTGTTATCGTCCTGTTCGTCGTCGGCTTCGGCGGCCGCTTCGCTCTCGAACAAATCGGCTTTCGCGTCGGCTCGGTTCCGGTTCTCCTGCTCGATCTCGTCACGCTGCTGGTGCTGCTGGCGCTCGCCTTCCGCTTCCTCACCAATCCGCTGATTATCCATTTCGGGGATATGGACGGCGAAACCCACGGCTCGGCCCGCTTCGCCACCGACAAGGAAACCGCCGCCCTCGCCCGCGCCGATTCCGGCCTGCTGATCGGCCGCGACGGCAAGACCGGAAAGCTCCTGCGCTATGACGGCCCGGCCCATCTGCTGACGATGGCACCGACGCGCACCGGCAAAGGGGTGGGAACCATCATCCCCAACCTGCTCACCGCCGACCGCTCCGTGATCTGCATCGACCCCAAGGGCGAAAATGCCAAGATCGCCGGCCGCGCCCGCCAGCAATTCGGCCCGGTCCATGTCCTCGACCCCTTCGGCGTCACCGGCCAGCCCTCGGCCGCCTTCAATCCCCTCGACCAGCTCGACCCGGCCGGCCTCGATGTCGCGGAAGATGCAAGCACCTTGGCCGACGCCCTCGTGTTCGATGAACCGGGCATGGCCGGCGAAGCGCATTGGAACGAGGAAGCCAAGGCGCTCATTGCCGGCCTGATCCTCCATATTGCCGCCAGCGCGCCGCGCGACAGGCGGAACCTCGCCACCCTGCGCGAATATCTCACCCTCGCCCCTGAAGCCTTCGCGGCGCTCCTGAAGGACATGCAGGCATCAACGGCCGCCTCCGGCCTGATCGCCCGCGCTGCAAACCGCCACCTCGGCAAATCCGACCGCGAGGCGGCCGGCGTCCTCTCGGCCGCGCAGCGCCATACCCATTTCCTCGACAGCCCGCGCATGGTCGCCGTCCTCGACCGATCCGATTTCGGCTTTGCCGATCTCAAGCGCCGCAACGTCTCGGTGTTCCTCGTCCTGCCGCCCGATCGGCTCGCCACCTATTCCCGCTGGCTGCGCCTGCTCGTCGCGCAAAGCCTCACCGACATGGCCCGCGATCCCGCCAAGCCGGCCGTGCCGGTCCTCTATCTGCTCGATGAGTTCGCCGCCCTCGGCCATCTGGCCCCCGTCGAGCGCGCAATGGGCCTCATGGCCGGCTACGGCGTCCAGCTCTGGCCGATCCTGCAAGACGTTCACCAGCTCCGCGCCACCTACGGGCAACGCGCCGGCACCTTCCTGTCAAATGCCGGCGTCCTACAGGTGTTCGGCGTCAACGATCACGACAGCGCCCGGCTTGTCTCCGATCTGCTCGGGCAGGAAACCGTTGTGTTCCAGACCATGAGCCGGGCGCTCGATTCCGATAAATCCGGCATCTCCTACGGCGAGCAACACACGGCCCGCCCGCTGCTGACCCCCGATGAGGTCCGCAACCTGCCGCAGCATGTCGAATTGCTGTTCCTCGCCGGGCAACGGCCGATCGTCGCCGGCAAGCTCGCCTATTATGCCGATGCAGAGTTCCGGGGGCTGTATGACGCTGCCTGACGTGACAAGAAGCGGACCCGGCGCATAGCGCCGGGACTTTGTTACGAACGGCCCTCCGGCTCTCTACGGCGCTATTGGGGAGCGCGTTCGCCTCCGGGCCGGCGCGGCTTGCGCCGCGATCCACCCGCCGACCTGGTGCAAGCTCTATTCAGGGAAACGCCACGGCCGCGACGATAGCCCCCCGGCCGGCCCGCTCTCATCATCTAGGGCCGTAGGGACGGCCGGGGGGCGGGCCACGCGCGCAAGCATTAGCGTATTTAGCTATTTACGTATCAACGTGCATAAGGCTCGATCGGCGGCAATCCGTGCTGTGCCAGAACCGCCGAAAGCCCGGCCTCGGCCATCGCCTGAATTGTCGTTCCCTCTGCATCCGCGAGCTGGCGAAGGCGCTGCCAGTCCGATCGCCGGACCTTGACCGTAAGCGCGACAGTCTCGCCCCCTCCCCTCTTTCGCCTCGGCGTCGGGATTTCCACGGCCGGGCGATCGTCCTCGATCGCTGCAAGGCTGGTGGCCTCCGCGCCGGCCTTCGGGCGGGTGAAGGCCGCGAGGCCGGTTGCTTTCTTTGCCATAGGTTTCGCTCCTTCAATACGCGCTTACGTATTTAGCTATTTACGTTCTAACGTGCCTTTAATCCACGCCCACAAAGCCCGGATTTCCTCCGCTGCTTTCCCTTCGGCCTCGAACTCCGTCACGGCGCTGCCAGTCGTGACGGCGCGGGCGAACGCGCGCCGGTCGGTAATCTCGCCGGGAACGATCGGCAGTCCGTAGGCTTCCAGCGCCGCGCGCGTCTCCCCGATCTCGGGCGCACGGAACGGGCAGGCAGACAGGACGAACGCGCCGCGCACTTTCGCGGCCGCCACGATCTCGACGGCGGCCGGGACCGCAGCGAGGTCAAACGCGGACGGTCTGACCGGAATCAAGACCAGCTCCGACCTTCGGGCGATCTGGCCGGCCGCCGGGGCGGCATGGGGCGGGGCGTCCACTACGGCCAAGGTCATGCCCTCGCCCTCGGCCGCCCTAAGCGCGGCGTCCAGCTCCCCGGCCTGCGCCGTGGCGACGATCGGCGTTCCGGCTTCCCGCGCGCTCGCCCATGCGGTCGCGCTCTCCTGTGGGTCCGCGTCGATGACGCAAACCCGTTCGCCGGTCGCCTCGGCCGCCACGGCGGTATGAACCGAAAGCGTGGTTTTTCCGCTCCCGCCCTTCTGGCTCAAAAACGCAATGACGTTCATGCGTCAATCCTTCTTTGCGTGAATACGTATTGAAGCATATAGCTAAGGACGTTACTACGTCTTTAAGCTAGTGCGGCCATTCCTCGGCCGGCCAGTCGCGCGACGTGTGGATGACGCGCACGATCACGACGCTTTCCCGGCCCCCCACGTCCCGCAGCTCATAGGCGATGATGTAGGGATGACGGGCGAGGGACTTTTCATAGGTTCCGCTCACCCGCCCCGGCCGGCCGGTCGCAAATTCGCCGAGCTTGTTCCCGGCGTCCTCGATCGCATCCACGACCCGTTCGGCGGCGAATGGGTTGTCCTCTGCGATATAGCGCAGGATTTCGAGGTTATCCCGCTGCGCCTCAATCGACCAGACAACCGGCCTCATCCGCGCGCGGCTTTCCGGCGCTTCGCTTCCTCGATAACCTCACGCATTTCCGCGACGGCCTGCGCATGGGGGATCACTCGGCCGGCCGCTGCATCAGCCATGCCGCGCTTGATACCGTCGATGATTTCAAGCTCGCGATCGACATAGGCGGCGACGGCCTCGCCGGCGAGGAAGGATTTGCTTCGCTGCGTGTCGTTCGCGATCCGGTCGAGCTTTTCTTTCACATCGGGCCTAACCCGAATCGTCATGGTGGTGCTGGCGGTCATGGAATCGCCTCCGTGTGTTGAATTGTGTACACTCTAGCACGTTTTCCCGGCCGCCGCCATCGCCTTCTATCAAGGTAATACGTTTACACGTCAATACGTATTAACGTAAATAATTAAGCGCCGACCTTGCCCTTCACTCCCTCTCGAAAGCCATAGGACGCTGGTCGCAGGCGCGAGCGGTGCGGATTAGGTAGTGGGGGTGCCGTTTCCCGGCCCGCCTATACGCGGGCCGGAACCGCCGCAGGGCTGCGTAAGCAGCCCGAACAGCGGCGACCGCTTATGTTTTGCCTCTTAGATAAAGATCAGATGGGGATTCAGTCTGGTTATCGGACTCACGTTTCATGAAGTTTTTCGCCATGCGCACAAGGGCCTGTCCTAGCGGGCTATCGCCGGCGTCGATCTGCGTTCGCTCATCGAGGGGCAGGGTGGTCTTGTAGGCGTCGATTGCCTCGCTCCAAGCCCGCTGATCCTGTCCATGATCGGCGGGCGGGGGTGGAGCCTTGCCGAACCGTCCAAGGAACTGCCGGGCCTTCTCCGGCAGGGACAGGCGATAGGCGTTGCTGGCCTGCTGCACCTGTGGGCCGCGCCCTTCGTTCCCGGTCGGCTCATAGCGCCGCAGCCAGTCAATGAAGCCATGCGCCCGCAGATTCTTCAGCGCCCGCACGATCGTATCGCGCGACCGGCCTAGCCGATCCATGATCGTGGTGATTGACGGCTCAAGCCGGCCGGTGCGGAAGTCGATGAGATTGACGAACAGCCGCAGCACGTCCAGCGCCACCGATCCTAGCGGCCCGCTGCGCTCGCCCTTCTCGTGCAAGCCGGCCTCGTTGTAGATTTCGGCCGCCTTCAAGATCGCCTGCACGTCCTTGCGCGTCGTCGGCCGCCATATGCGGCCCTCCGATCGTCCCCGGATATGGCTATGCCGGCGAACTGGTGTCGGGCAGCGTGGGGCAGGGGGCGGAAAGATCAACCCTAGCGCGGTCTGTCCCGATCCCCGCAGGGCGGCCCGGCGCTCATGGGCGAGCGTCGTAAGCTCGCCGGCCTCGTCGTCGGTGAGCTGGCCCGCGCCGTATCGAGTCCAAACCTCCCGCATGATTTCATCAAGCGCGTTCCCGCGCGCGCAGCCGATCGCGGCCGCGTAGTGCGTCCTCAACATATGCCCTCGTCCTTCCTTTTGAAGGACATGACAGCGCGGACGGCAGGCACAGCTTTCCCCGTTTCCGCAAGAATCAATCTTGCGAATTGGAGTGCTCTAGCGTAGATAAGGGGAGACTTTGATGGCCCCGGCTCTACGGTGTGTCTGACGGCCTATAAAACGCTCGACCGCGCCAACGGTCGGGCGTTTTGCCGTTATGTCCCTTGCTTCGCTTCGATATAGAACCTCAACGCTTCCTCGATGATCGGCGCGCGCCCTCGCAAGCCCGCGTCGTCCTTCAGGCGGTCAATCGCCGCGACCAGCTCGCCGGGCAGATCGGCCTGCACAAGAATCCGGCCCTCCGCGCGCCAACGGGCGCGCAGGTTTCGGACACTTTCCAGCTTAACTTGTTCTCGGGTGCGACTCGCCATGTCTACATGAAGAGACGAAATCGCCCGATTCTGCAACCCTTTGCGTAAGGGGGCGAGAAAGGCACTACTTCTAGGGCCGGGCGACTAAACGTAGTTGCGTCAATGCGTATCCACGTCAATGCGTTCTATGGCCCGGTAGAGGGTAGAGCGATGCACACCCAAGAGCCGGGCAACCTCGGCCGGCTTCTTGTCCTCGCTGATGAGCTGGCGGGCGTGTGCGATCTGCTCGGCCGACAGGGCAGGGGGGCGGCCGAACCGAACGCCCTTCGCCTTCGCCGCCGCGCGGCCGGCGCTCGTGCGCTCATGGATCAAGCTGCGCTCGAACTCGGCAACGCCGGCGAAGAAAGTCAGCACCATGCGCCCGGCCGGCGTCGTCGTGTCGGCCCACGGCTCGGCCAGCGAACGCAAGCCGGCCTCGGCGTGGCCGATCCGCTCAGCAATGTCGAGAAGATCGCGCGTCGATCGGGCGAGGCGATCAAGCCGCGTCACCGTCACCACGTTCCCGGGCTGCAAATGGTCCAGCATCTTCGCCAGCTCGCGGCGGCCGCGCTGCGCGCCGGATGCCTTTTCCTCGAACACGCGCTTGCAGCCGGCCGCTTTCAGCGCCGCGCGCTGCTGGTCGAGAGTCTGGCCGTCGGTCGAGACGCGGGCATATCCGATAAGCAAGGGCAGGGGCTTCCTCGTGGGCGACATGCCCGGAATCTACCTCGTGCAAACCGTCGCGGAAATCCCTATTATGCGACAAGAAAGCTGTCGCGGGTTTTGGAATTTTTGCGACAACGCAGCATCATCGAAATTGGTTGAACAATGAAGTCGCCTGAACTCCACATACTTGAGAGAATAGAAGCCCTCCGCGCCGAACTCGCACGTCCTGTTGTCGTGGCGCTTGACGGGGGAAGCGGCTCCGGTAAGTCAACGATTGCGGCAAGGTTGGCGAAGCTGACCGACATAGCCTTGGTTACGCTCGATGATTTCTATCAAACGCAGGTTCCCGAATCCGAGTGGCCTCACAAAACCGTGGCGGAGCGGTTGAATCGCGTTTTTGAGTGGGACCGCGTTCGCGAGGCAATAGAGCCTCTACGCAAGGGGGAACCTGCACAGTGGCGAGCTTTCGACTTCATGCAGGGACTAGGCCCGGATGGCACTTACAGCCTCAAGAACGAATTTACCGAAGTCGCGCCAGCGCCCACGATTCTGCTCGAAGGAGCTTATTCCGCATCTCCGTTCCTTCGGGATTTGATCGACCTCGCCGTGATCGTGGATGTGCCGACCAAAGTGCGGCATGAACGGACTGCTGCGCGCGAACAGGGCGCGGAGGGCTTTTTAGCCGCGTGGCACGCTGTTTGGGACGATGTTGAAAGCTACTATTTCGAGCGCGTCTGCCCGCCAAGGTCTTTTGATCTGGTGATCCAGAATTAAATTCCTTCGCGCCCCTTATGTCGCGCAAATCCTGAAACCTGCACCACGTCCGCAGCTGTCATTTTCAGAAGACGACTGCACCAGTTGATTGGGCGTAATGGCTGTTGTGCAGCCAGCTCCTGACAGTTCAATATCAGAAGTGATCTGCACCAATCTCGACTATGCTCAATACTCGTGTGCACCAAAGCGAGGTGAGCATGGCGACGGACACCCCACGGATTCCAGAACAAGGCGTGGCCACTCTGCCTGATGAGGCTTGGGAGCGTGCGCGCCGTCGTGCGGAGATCATCAGTCCGTTGGCGCAGTCGGAGACGGTCGGGCACGAAGCGGCCGATATGGCGGCTCAGGCGCTGGGCTTGTCTCGGCGCCAGGTATACGTTCTGATCCGGCGTGCCCGGCAAGGCAGCGGCCTCGTGACGGATCTGGTGCCCGGCCAGTCCGGTGGAGGTAAAGGTAAGGGGCGCTTGCCGGAACCGGTCGAGCGCGTCATCCACGAGCTACTGCAAAAGCGGTTCCTGACCAAGCAGAAGCGCAGCCTAGCGGCCTTTCACCGCGAAGTCACTCAGGTGTGCAAGGCTCAAAAACTGCGAGTGCCGGCGCGCAATACCGTGGCCTTACGGATCGCTAGCCTTGACCCGCGCAAGGTCATCCGCCGGCGGGAAGGCCAGGATGCCGCTCGTGACCTACAAGGTGTGGGCGGCGAGCCTCCTGCCGTGACCGCGCCGCTGGAGCAGGTGCAGATAGACCATACGGTCATCGACCTGATCGTGGTCGATGACCGCGACCGGCAACCTATTGGCCGCCCGTACCTGACCCTCGCCATCGACGTGTTCACCCGCTGCGTGCTCGGCATGGTCGTCACGCTGGAAGCGCCGTCTGCCGTTTCGGTTGGCCTGTGCCTCGTGCATGTCGCCTGCGACAAGCGCCCTTGGCTGGAAGGACTGAACGTGGAAATGGATTGGCAGATGAGCGGCAAGCCCTTGCTGCTCTACCTAGACAACGCGGCCGAGTTCAAGAGCGAGGCCCTGCGCCGGGGTTGCGAGCAGCATGGCATCCGGCTGGACTATCGCCCGCTGGGACAGCCGCACTATGGCGGCATCGTGGAACGGATCATCGGCACGGCGATGCAGATGATTCACGACGAACTGCCGGGAACGACCTTCTCCAACCCTGACCAGCGCGGCGACTACGATTCCGAAAACAAGGCCGCCCTGACGCTGCGCGAGCTAGAGCGCTGGCTCACATTGGCGGTCGGCACCTACCACGGTTCGGTGCACAACGGCCTGCTCCAACCGCCGGCCGCGCGCTGGGCCGAGGCCGTGGCGCGTGTCGGCGTACCGGCCGTCGTCACACGCGCTACTTCGTTCCTGGTCGATTTTCTGCCGATCCTCCGGCGCACGCTGACCCGCACCGGCTTTGTCATCGACCACATCCACTACTACGCCGATGCGCTCAAGCCGTGGATTGCGCGGCGTGAACGCTGGCCGTCCTTTCTGATCCGGCGCGATCCGCGCGACATCAGCCGTATCTGGGTCCTGGAACCGGAGGGACAGCACTACCTGGAAATTCCCTACCGTACCTTGTCGCACCCGGCTGTCACCCTCTGGGAACAACGGCAGGCGCTGATGAAATTGCGGCAGCAAGGGCGCGAACAGGTGGATGAGTCGGCGTTGTTCCGCATGATCGACCAGATGCGCAAAATCGTGACCACCGCGCAGAAGACCACGCGCAAGGCGCGGCGCGACGCAGATCGACGCCAGCATCTCAAGGCAACGGCACCGCCTGTCAAAGCCACGCCACCACCGGACGCTGACATGGATGACCAGCAGGCGGACAACCAGCCGCCCGCCAAACCGTTCGACCAGATTGAGGAGTGGTAGCCGTGGAAGAATATCCCATCATCGAGCTGTCCCACCTGCTGCCGGCGGCGCAGGGATTGGCCCGGCTGCCGGCGGACGAGCGCATCCAACGCCTTCGCGCCGACCGCTGGATCGGCTACCCCCGCGCGGTCGAGGCGCTGAACCGGCTGGAAACCCTGTATGCGTGGCCAAACAAGCAACGCATGCCCAACCTGCTGCTGGTCGGCCCGACCAACAACGGCAAGTCGATGATCGTCGAGAAGTTCCGGCGCACGCATCTGGCCAGCGCCGATGCCGACCAGGAGCACATCCCGGTGCTGGTCGTGCAGATGCCGTCCGAGCCGTCTGTGATCCGCTTCTACGTCGCGCTGCTCGCGGCGATGGGTGCGCCATTGCGACCGCGCCCACGACTGCCGGAAATGGAGCAACTGGCGCTGGCACTGCTGCGCAAGGTCGGCGTGCGCATTTTGGTGATCGACGAGTTGCACAACGTCCTGGCTGGTAACAGCGTCAACCGCCGGGAATTCCTCAATCTGCTGCGCTTCCTCGGCAACGAACTGCGCATCCCACTGGTCGGGGTTGGCACGCGCGACGCCTATCTGGCCATCCGCTCGGATGACCAGTTGGAAAACCGCTTCGAGCCGATGATGCTGCCGCTGTGGGAGGCCAACGACGATTGCTGCTCACTGCTGGCCAGCTTCGCCGCTTCGCTTCCTCTGCGGCGACCCTCGTCGATTGCCACGCTGGACATGGCCCGCTACCTGCTCACACGCAGCGAGGGCACCATAGGCGAACTGGCGCACTTGCTGATGGCAGCGGCCATCGTCGCCGTGGAGAGCTGCGAGGAAGCGATCAACCATCGCACGCTCAGCATGGCCGATTACACCGGTCCCAGCGAGCGGCGGCGGCAATTCGAGCGGGAACTGATGTGAAGCCAGCGCCACGCTGGCCACTGCATCCGGCTCCCAGGGAAGGCGAAGCCTTGTCTTCGTGGCTCAACCGCGTGGCCCTTTGCTATCACATGGAGGTGTCCGAGCTGCTGGAGCACGATCTTGGTCACGGTCAGGTTGATGACCTGGACACCGCGCCACCACTGGCGCTGCTGGAGATGCTCTCCCTGCGGAGCGGCATCGAGCCGGATCGGCTGCGTTGCATGAGTTTCGCCGGCTGGGTGCCTTGGCTACTGGACAGTCTTGATGATCAGATTCCAGATGCATTGGAAACCTATGCGTTCCAGCTCTCGGTGCTGCTGCCGAAACTCCGCCGTAGGACGCGATCCATCACGAGCTGGCGTGCCTGGCTGCCCAGCCAGCCGATACATCGCGCCTGTCCGCTCTGTCTGAACGACCCGGCAAACCAAGCCGTACTGCTTGCATGGAAGCTGCCCTTGATGCTGAGCTGCCCGCTGCATGGCTGCTGGCTGGAATCCTATTGGGGCGTGCCTGGGCGGTTTCTCGGCTGGGAGAACGCCGACACTGCGCCGCGCACCGCCAGCGACGCGATTGCGGCGATGGACCAGCGTACCTGGCAGGCACTGACAACCGGTCACGTGGAGCTGCCGCGCCGACGCATCCACGCTGGATTGTGGTTTCGGCTGCTACGCACGCTGCTCGATGAGCTGAACACCCCGCTTTCGGCGTGCGGAACCTACGCGGGGTATCTCCGCCAAGTCTGGCAAGGCTGCGGGCATCCGCTGCGTGCTGGGCAAAGTCTGTGGCGACCGTATGAAACCCTGAACCCGGCAGTACGGTTGCAGATGCTGGAGGCAGCGGCAGCGGCAATCAGCTTGATTGAGGTGAGGGATATAAGCCCGCCAGGCGAGCATGCAAAGCTGTTCTGGTCCGAGCCCCAAACCGGGTTCACCAGTGGTCTGCCGGCGAAAGCGCCGAAGCCCGAACCCGTCAATCACTGGCAACGGGCACAACCCCGAGACGGCGCGCTCGCTGTTCGCCTTGGCTTCCTATGGTCGGCGCGACCCAGCTTCCCTGGAACAGTTGCGAGCCACCTTTGCAAAGGAAGGCATCCCCCCGGAATTTCTGTCACATTACGAGCCTGATGGACCCTTTGCATGTCTTAGACAGAATGACGGGTTAAGTGACAAATTTTGACGGCCAGAATTTTCCGGCGCACACTGTCACATAATCGAACGTATACGTGACGGGTGAAAAGGTGCTGATCGGCTACATGCGGGTATCGAAGGCGGACGGATCCCAGTCCACCAATTTGCAACGCGATGCGCTCATCGCCGCTGGTGTGAGCCTTGCGCACCTTTACGAGGATCTGGCCTCGGGCAGGCGCGATGATCGCCCAGGGTTGGCTGCTTGCCTGAAGGCGCTTCGTGAAGGGGACACGCTGATCGTGTGGAAGCTCGATCGGCTTGGCCGTGATCTGCGCCACCTGATCAACACCGTGCACGACCTAACTGCGCGTAGCGTGGGCCTGAAGGTCCTGACCGGTCACGGTGCGGCGGTCGACACGACGACTGCCGCCGGCAAGCTTGTGTTCGGTATTTTTGCCGCGCTGGCCGAGTTCGAGCGTGAGTTGATTTCCGAGCGAACAGTCGCTGGACTTATCTCGGCGCGCGCTCGCGGCAGGAAAGGGGGGCGCCCCTTCAAGATGACCGCCGCCAAGCTACGCCTGGCGATGGCCAGCATGGGGCAACCGGAAACCAAGGTGGGCGATCTCTGCGAAGAACTCGGGATTACCCGGCAGACGCTCTACCGGCACGTGTCGCCCAAGGGCGAACTGCGGCCAGACGGCGTAAAGCTGCTCTCCCTCGGTTCAGCCGCATAAATGGAGGCGACCTGGAACGGGGCGCTGTTCAGTGCGGCAACGATCCGATTACCGGTGTCGACCCAGAGCAGCCGTAGAGCTTTTGGGAAAGCTGTCGTTCAACGCCGAGTTGGACGACCAGTGCTCTAGTGCTGCTGCCGGGTAAATCTGCACGCTGCCGCGCTCCGTTGTGGACTCGACCGCGTACCCTTCCGGCGTGAGCATCGTGGAGTACCAGCCGACGATGGTTCCGTGCCACATCGAGCCCTTCGTTTTGCGCACGGTCTGACCGTGCTTGAATTTCGTATGAGTTTCCGGGTACAGCATTTGCATCTCCTTCAAGCGTTACGCCCAACTATTTAATCGAGCGCGACCCGCTACAGCTGCGCTTTCGCTGGCGGCTCATTTCGGTCGTTCAGCGGCAGTTTTTAAGTTGTGATTTTATGGAATACTTTTGCGCAGCAAAACCATAAAGCCGCGACTTAAAAACTGTCCAGCGCAGGCACGAAGTGCTGGAGCGGTGCTGCAACGACTTGTTAGATGACTGAGTTTATTAGTGGGCACTTGCTTTGGAAAGCAAGTTTAAAACTACTACACCACTAACTATGAGCCCCATACCTACAAAGCCCCACGCATCAAGCTTTTGCCCATGAAGCAACCAGGCAATGGCTGTAATTATGACGACGCCGAGTCCCGACCAGACTGCATAAGCAACACCGACAGGGATGGATTTCAGAACCAGAGAAAGAAAATAAAATGCGATGCCATAACCGATTATGACAACGGCGGAAGGGGCAAGCTTAGTAAAGCCCTCGCTAGATTTTAATGCGGATGTTGCGATTACTTCGCCAACTATTGAGATAGCAAGAAAAAGCCAGCCTTTCATGATATATCTCCCAATTTGTGTAGGGCTTATTATGCACGCTTAAAAATAATAAAAACAGACTTGACCTGATAGTTTGGCTGTGAGCAATTATGTGCTTAGTGCATCTAACGCCGCCATAAACGGCGACAGGGTGGCGCGCCTATTGCGCATAAAATGGCGAAGCCATGCGCAACAGGCGCGGAATCTCTGGCGTCCGGTTTGATGGCTTTGTTATGCAAAGGACTAGTCTTCAATGACGTGTAAACCACGGCGCTTTAAGTCCTCCAACGAATCCAACATTCCCCTTATTAATTCAACAGGATGCCCCTCCCAGTCTTCAACAACGCCAACAATTCTCAAGGGTTCGCAGGTTCTATAGGACTGTGTTGGATTACCGGGAAATCTTTTGTTCGTAAGATTCGGATCGTCTTCGAACGGTCCTGTTGGCTCAACTATGTATATGTAGCCGCGACCCTCGAGGCCAGACAGTGACATAGCAAGTTCAGCTCCCCAAACTGCTGGCTCCATCAAGGCTGAAAAGTAGATGTGCTTAAGAATACGACCGTCCTCGAAATGAGAGATGAACCCTGTGGTTAGCAAGTCACCAATCGCCAAATTGGCTTTGGTTCCATGATAGAACGGTCCTTGCACCTGCTTGTAATTATCATGAGAGATGGGAATCCAATCTTTTACCATTTTAAGACCCTTAATTGTTGGGATTTGGCTGCATAACTTTGTTTTAGGGCGACTGCCCTGCTGCGTAACATCGTTGCTGCTCCATAACATCAAACATCGACCCACGGCGTAACGCGCTTGCTGCTTGGATGCCCGAGGCATAGACTGTACAAAAAAACAGTCATAACAAGCCATGAAAACCGCCACTGCGCCGTTACCACCGCTGCGTTCGGTCAAGGTTCTGGACCAGTTGCGTGAGCGCATACGCTACTTGCATTACAGCTTACGAACCGAACAGGCTTATGTCCACTGGGTTCGTGCCTTCATCCGTTTCCACGGTGTGCGTCACCCGGCAACCTTGGGCAGCAGCGAAGTCGAGGCATTTCTGTCCTGGCTGGCGAACGAGCGCAAGGTTTCGGTCTCCACGCATCGTCAGGCATTGGCGGCCTTGCTGTTCTTCTACGGCAAGGTGCTGTGCACGGATCTGCCCTGGCTTCAGGAGATCGGAAGACCTCGGCCGTCGCGGCGCTTGCCGGTGGTGCTGACCCCGGATGAAGTGGTTCGCATCCTCGGTTTTCTGGAAGGCGAGCATCGTTTGTTCGCCCAGCTTCTGTATGGAACGGGCATGCGGATCAGTGAGGGTTTGCAACTGCGGGTCAAGGATCTGGATTTCGATCACGGCACGATCATCGTGCGGGAGGGCAAGGGCTCCAAGGATCGGGCCTTGATGTTACCCGAGAGCTTGGCACCCAGCCTGCGCGAGCAGCTGTCGCGTGCACGGGCATGGTGGCTGAAGGACCAGGCCGAGGGCCGCAGCGGCGTTGCGCTTCCCGACGCCCTTGAGCGGAAGTATCCGCGCGCCGGGCATTCCTGGCCGTGGTTCTGGGTTTTTGCGCAGCACACGCATTCGACCGATCCACGGAGCGGTGTCGTGCGTCGCCATCACATGTATGACCAGACCTTTCAGCGCGCCTTCAAACGTGCCGTAGAACAAGCAGGCATCACGAAGCCCGCCACACCGCACACCCTCCGCCACTCGTTCGCGACGGCCTTGCTCCGCAGCGGTTACGACATTCGAACCGTGCAGGATCTGCTCGGCCATTCCGACGTCTCTACGACGATGATTTACACGCATGTGCTGAAAGTTGGCGGTGCCGGAGTGCGCTCACCGCTTGATGCGCTGCCGCCCCTCACTAGTGAGAGGTAGGGCAGCGCAAGTCAATCCTGGCGGATTCACTACCCCTGCGCGAAGGCCATCGGTGCCGCATCGAACGGCCGGTTGCGGAAAGTCCTCCCTGCGTCCGCTGATGGCCGGCAGCAGCCCGTCGTTGCCTGATGGATCCAACCCCTCCGCTGCTATAGTGCAGTCGGCTTCTGACGTTCAGTGCAGCCGTCTTCTGAAAACGACATTTGAACCGGGAACCTTCCCTTTTTGGCTAGGCGTGAAACAATGGTCATTTTCCCTATACCCAAAATGACCAGGAGGCCCGCATGAAAGTCGCACGCATCTACCTGCGCGTGAGCTGTCATTTTCAGAAGACGACTGCACGGAATATCAGGAGTCGGCTGCACTGGTGGATTGCAGCGCGGTGTACAGGGCCGTCTTGCTCACCTTGAGCCGTGTAGCGGCCTCTCGGACATTAAGCCCGTTGGCGATGTGCTCCCGCGCTCGCTGCAACTTGTCGGCGGTGACAACCGGCTTTCGCCCGCCCTTCCTCCCACGAGCGGCGGCGGCAGTCAACCCGGCCTTGGTGCGCTCGCGGATCAAGTCGCGCTCGAACTGGCCCAGCGCGCCGAACACGTGGAAGATGAGCCGCCCGCCTGGCGTGGTGGTGTCGATGGCTTCCGTCAGAGAACGGAAGCCGACGCCTCGCGCTTCCAGCGCGCCTATCGTTTCGATTAGGTGCGGCATAGAGCGCCCGAGCCGATCCAGCCGCCAGACGGCCAGCACGTCGCCGTCGCGCAGGTAGGCCAGCGCATCAGCCAAGCCGGGGCGGTCGGCCTTGGCCCCGGAAGCCGTGTCCTCGAAAACGCGCTCGCAGCCTGCCTTGCGTAGCGCATCCGTCTGCAAGGCGGTGTCCTGTTCCGCCGTCGATACCCGCGCATAGCCGATCAGTGCCATTTGCCGCCTCTCTTGTCCGTCATTCCGTCCGCCTATCTTAATGTCCGACAACCCGTTGTGCAATAACTTTGCTGGACAGTGTCCGGCATGGCCGACTAATGATCGTTTGACGGACATTGACGGTAAGGCATTTTTGCATTACTATGTGAAGCATCAACCTTGATTGCGAGGGCAAACCACCATGACCACATTGACCGTTACCGCACGGGGACAAGTGACGTTTCGGAAGGACGTACTGCAACACCTCGGCATCAGGCCAGGCGACAAGATCGAGCTGGACTTGTTGCCAGACGGTCGGGGCGTGCTCAAGGCGGCACGGCCCGCAGGGACGATAGCCAGCTTTGTCGGCCTGCTCGCGGGCAAGACGCAGAAGGTTGCCACCATCGAAGAAATCAACGAGGCGGCGGCGCAAGGCTGGGCAGGTAAGCAATGAAGGTCGCAGTCGATACCAACGTCCTTGTGCGTGCGGTTGTGCGTGACGATCCCGCACAAGCGGACGTTGCCGCCGCAGTCTTGACCGACGCCGAGTTGATCGCGGTCGCGCTGCCGTGCCTATGCGAATTTGTTTGGGTGCTGCTGCGTGTCTACGGCTTCCAGCAAGCCGACGCGGCCAGCGCGATCCGGGCACTACTGGCCGCCGCGAATGTGGAAGTGAACCGGCCTGCCGTGGAGGCTGGCTTGCTGGTGCTCGACGCGGGCGGAGACTTTGCCGATGGCGTCATTGCCTACGAAGGCAACTGGCTTGGCGGGGAAACCTTCGTTTCCTTCGATAAGAAGGCGGTGGCACTTCTCACGGCGCAAGGGCAATCAACGCGCCTTTTGTGACGGACATGAGCATGAACGAATTCCGCCGACTGGCCGCGAAGATCGACCAACACATGCAGCAGCTTGCCGCCCAGGGTGTCAGCGAGGCCCATGCCATCATCAATCGCATGATGGGGTACGGGCCTGACCTGCACAGGATTTGGGTCGGCACATCCGATCAGCAGCTCATGGCGCTGTCCCGCGAGTTCCCAGGGTTCTACCGCTACGCCCGCATCATGGAAGAGGCATCCGAAGCCGAGCGCCGCAAGGCTTCGCGGCCCTATGACGGCATGGCCGAGTTCTCCGAACAGCACAAGCAAATGGGCGCGCAACTGCTGACCACGGCGGCCACGCTTGAGCGTGGCTACCAGGCGTTTCGTGCGAGCGGCAGTCTCCAAGACTTCCGGCCTCAGCTCGACGAGCTGGGCCGCCTGCATCGGCAATGGCTGTCCGACCTGGAAGCCTTCAAAGACTCGCTGCGCACGCAGGGCGCAGAACCCAAGGTGCTGGAATACGTGAACGAGGCTTTCGGCCGCCTGGCCGAGCGCATCAAGCAGCTTGCCGGTTGATCGCCGGAATTTTCGGCGGTTCCGGCTTTGTCGCGCCGTGCACAAGAGTTCTGAGCAATTCCGATCTCTCGCGGCGCTTCGTGCATAGAACTTCTGACCGTTCCCGGTCAGAAGTTCTATGCACACACGGCGGCCAGCCCAGTGAACTGGTGCAGTCGCCTTCTGAAAACGACATGCAGGGCGTGTCGCAAAACTTAGGAATTTCGCGACAAATTGATCGCGCCCCGGAATGCGAAGCCCCGCTGTCGGCCATTGTCTGAAGTTCCTCACGGGCAGGCGCTTGATACTTTACTAACTTGTCTGTAAAGTTTGGCTACTCTCACTGAATGGTGCTATCATGCCTGCCGCCCACTCGAACCGCTGGGTTCTTCTGGTGACCGTCGCCGCCGGTCTCCTGCTTATCGTTCTGGACAATTCGGTCCTCTACACGGCCCTGCCTACCCTGACGCGCGAGCTTGGCGCGACGGCAACGCAAGGGTTGTGGATCATCAACGCATACCCCCTCGTCATGGCCGGCCTGCTGCTCGGCACCGGGACGCTGGGTGACAGGATCGGTCACCGGCGCATGTTCCTCATCGGCCTCGTGCTGTTCGGTGTCGCGTCGATTGTGGCGGCCTATTCGCCTACAGCGGAAATCCTGATCGGGGCGCGGGCCTTTCTGGCGGTCGGCGCGGCGGCGATGATGCCCGCGACACTCGCCCTCATCCGCGTCACCTTCGAGGATGACCGGGAACGCAACATCGCCATTGCGATCTGGGGGTCGTTGTCGGTCGTCGGCGCTGCGCTCGGACCGATCATCGGCGGTTTTCTGCTCGGCCATTTCTGGTGGGGGTCGGTGTTCCTCATCAATGTGCCGGTAGTGGTCGCTGCCTTCATTTCGGCGCTGATCGTTGCGCCGAAGGTGGCCGGCGATGCGACCAAGCCTTGGGACGTGGTGTCGTCGTTTCAGGCATTGGTGGCGCTGTCGGCTTTTGTGATCGCGATCAAGGAATCTGCCCATGCCGGGCAGTCGTGGGCCGTCCCCGCTATTTCGCTGCTGGTTGCCATCCTCGCCGGAGCGCTGTTCGTCCGCCGGCAACTGCGCCTGCCGTTCCCGCTGCTCGACTTCTCGATCTTCCGCAATGCCGCGTTCACATCGGGCGTTCTAGCGGCCGCGTTCTCCCTGTTCGCCATCGGCGGTGTTCAGCTTGCTACGACGCAACGCTTCCAGCTCGTTGCGGGCTTCACGCCGCTGGAAGCCGGGATGCTGGTTTCGGCGGCGGCGCTCGGATCATTGCCGACTGCGCTGCTCGGTGGTGCATTCCTGCATCGTATTGGCCTACGTATCCTTATAGCTGGCGGGCTTGCGGCGGGATCGCTGGCGGTCCTGCTTGCGACATGGGGCATCACTCATGGCCTTGGCTGGCTGATCGCCGGTCTGGCGCTGACCGGTGCCGGCGTAGGTGCAACAATGTCGGTGGCATCAACGGCTATTGTGGGCAATGTGCCTGTGCATCGCGCCGGCATGGCGTCGTCGGTCGAGGAAGTGTCCTACGAGTTTGGCAGTCTGTTCGCTGTCACAATTCTCGGAAGTCTTTTGGCCTACCTCTATACGGTCAACGTCGTGTTCCCCGCCGGAACCTCGGAAGCGGCCCGCGACAGCATGGCGTCGGCGCTGGTCTTTGCCAACGAGGCGGGGGCCGATGGTGTTGTCGTGCGTCAAGCGGCAGGAATCGCATTCGACCACGCCTATACGGTCGTCATGTACGTGGCGGCGGGTGTTCTGGCCGTGGGTGCCCTGATCACCGGCATCCTGTTGCGGCGCTACGGTCCCGGCTCGCAATCGTCAGCCTATCCCACACAACACTAAGGAAGCCGACATGGCGAGAGCCAGCAAGCGCCTCGAAGTGCTTGAAGCCATTGTGAGCATCATCGAGCGTGACGGCCTCACCGCCGTCACCCTCGACGCCGTAGCGCTCGAAACCGGCATGACACGCGCCGGCCTTCTGTATCATTTCCCGTCGCGCGAAGCCCTGATCCTCGCCACCCATGAGCATCTGACTCGCTCATGGGAACAGGAGCTGGAAGCGAGCGCCGGCAACACCTCGGACAGGGCGACAGACGCCGAACGACACGCCGCCTACATCAACACCTGCGCAAGAGCTGCCCGGCGGGTCGAACTGCTGCTCATGCTGGAAAGCTCCGACAATCGGCAGCTTGGCGATCTGTGGCAACAGGTCATCGACCGCTGGGCACCTCCTGCGCCGATTGGAAACGACGCTGCCGAGTTGGACAGGTTCATTTCGCGCCTTGCCGCCGATGGGCTGTGGATTCACGAGGCGCTGTCGTCGCGCCCGCTCCCCGAGCAACTGCGCAAGCGTATCGCGGCGCGCCTCGTCGCGATGGCCGCCGGACCTGTTGAGGCGGAAGAAAACCTCCCGAAATAACTGGTGTCCCCCCACAACCCTACTGCGCCGGTGCTGCCGGCGCTTTCACGGTGATGGTGCATTGCTGATCTGAACCGGCCGTGCGCGCGGCCTCGGCGCATTGCCCGATCGCCTCGGCATTGTCGCGCACGAGCTGCGAGGAATCGGCCACGCCGCGCCAGCTTCGGGGATCGGCCACCCGCATCATGGTGACGCCGGCGTTCCATCGGTCCTGACCTATGACGGTCGCCGCAACATGGGTGTCGGCCGAGAAGGGCAGGAAACGCGGCAACAGCAAAATCAGGAATATGCCGACGAACAGCCCGACAAGGCCGGCCATCCATATGCGGAAATCCTGACTTTTCCGGTCGTAGGCGCTTTTCGTATGAGCGGCGAGGTTCCGGCCGGCGCGCTCGAGGTCGGACGCCTGCCGCTCGAGCTGCTGCGCGGCGGTGCGTATCAGGGCCTCGCCGCTGCGCTCGAGGAGCGCCGCATAGTGTGTCGCACCCTGCCGGAGAATAGGCGATTGCTCTACGCCGTGCAGCCGCTCCGCAACATTGTCGAGCGCCTGCACGAGCTGGGCGAGCTGGGGCTTGTAGTCCTGCGCCGGCTCGATCTTTTCGAGCTGGTCGAAAGCCGCTTCCAGCCCGCGCCGCATCACGGTCATTTCCGCGCCGATCTGCGCGCCCTGCGTCTCGATCGTGCGCCGGAGCGCGTCGAACGCGGCGGCCGGGTCGCCGGCGTCCTCGTCCAGTGCTTCCGGCTCGATTCCTTCCCTGTCGTCGTCCAGCTCCGCCATATTCTCCGTGCCTACCTTCCCAAACCGATGCCCCGGCTAAGTTGCCGGCTGCGTGACATTTCCTCTTGCAGCTCGTGGGCGATGCTCTGCCCCCGGCGCTGCTGCTGCCCGATTCCGAGTTCCTGACGGCGATTGCGCAGGATGGAATCTACCTGCGGGTCACGCTCAAGGCTCTTGGTCATGCCGTTCATCTGGCTTTCGACCTTGGCGCGGGCATCGTCGTGCTGCCAGCCGCGAAGCTCCCGGCGCTGGCCCTGTAGCTCCTGCCAGCGTTCAACGAACCGCTCGGCCCTGATATTCGGGTCTTGCAGCGCCGCGTTTTCGCGCTTCATCCCGTCGATAACCTGCGCGACACGCTCCCGGCCGGAAAGCTCGGTCATGGCGCGCACCGTCGCCGGGTCGTTTTGCAACGTCGAGCGCAGCAAATCTTTCATGCCGCCCTGCACCTGGTCGAGCTGCCGGCCGGCATCGCCTATTTCCTGCCGCTGCATGTCGAGGACCGGCAAGCCCTCGCGCCGGTGCTGGTCGATCGACTGATAGGCCCGCGAATAGCGGTCAACGGCGGCCTCAAGCGGCGACTGCCCCCGCGCCCGCTCGGCCAGCCGGTCGGGCGCAGGCGCCTGCCGCAAGCTCCCTTCCCTTTCCGGCCGCTCTGTGCGCTCCTGTGAGGGGGCAGGACGCGCATTGAGCTTGAGGCCGGCGAACATACCGCGCCGCTGCTTCTCGGCCTGCTGCGGCCGTTTCTGGTCGATCTGCGGGCCGTCCGCGCCGGCGCGGTCTGGCTCGCGGCTCTCGGGCGCGGCGCGGCGGCCGAGTTTCAGGCCCTCGAACGGCCGTTGGCGCTGCTGTCGATCGCCGGCGAGATCCTCGCGCGGATCTGCACGAAGATCCTGCGCGAGATCCGCGCGAACTTTTTGCGAGGATCTCCGATCAAGGGCATGATCCCCGGCCGTCGACTCCCGTTCCGCACGTAGCCCGGTGCGCTCGGCCGGAATCTCGATCTCGCTGCGGACGCCCATTTGCTCCGCGATCCCGCGCCGCTCGGCAAAGTCGCGGGTATAGTCGAGCGTCGTTTCCTTCACGCCCGACCGCGACAGGCGGCGCTCTAGCTGGCTATAGGCCAGCTCGCCGGCGTCCTGAACCTTCCATGTGTTGCGGTGCGTCTGCGTCCCATCCGGCAAGGTGACGGGGGTGGAACCCTC
>NZ_VDGD01000002.1:182919-557975 GCF_024701725.1 Ochrobactrum sp. XJ1 | reverse complement strand
ACATCGCAAATATCCGCTTCCTCACACGGCGTATCGCAAGAGCCTGATATCATTACATTCATTATGATTCAGGCTCTAAAACGCCAAATAAATCAACGGTTCTGGAACATGGAATGCCGAGCCGACGCAGTTACGTCTGCTGGTTTGTAGTCGACAAGCAACTACAAACCAGTCAAACGCGGCCAATACATCTGTCAGAAATACGAGTATATGAGATTAAGCTAATCGAGTTGCGGCATTTGTCACGCCGCAGCCTCTTCGGCAGCTGCACCTGGGGTATAATTAAGGATCGGTGCGAGCCAGCGCTCGACTTCCTCTATCGTCATTCCCTTGCGGCTCGCGTAATCCTCGACCTGATCCCGTTCGACTTTGGCCACGCCGAAATAATAGCTTTCCGGATGGCCGATATAGAGACCCGATACGGAAGAGCCGGGCCACATCGCATAGCTTTCCGTCAATTCCACGCCCGTCTCCGCCGTTGCATCGAGCAGACGGAACAGGGTGGTCTTTTCGGTATGGTCGGGCTGGGCCGGATAGCCCGGCGCAGGACGAATACCCTGATAGGGTTCACCGATCAGTTCTTCCGGCGAATAGGTCTCATTCGCCGCATAGGCCCAGAATTCCTTGCGCACGCGCTCATGCATCAGTTCCGCAAAGGCTTCGGCAAAACGGTCGGCCAGCGCCTTCACAAGAATAGCGGAATAGTCGTCATTGGCGCGCTCGAAACGCTCGGCAATCGCCACTTCGCCAATGCCTGCCGTGACGACGAAGCCGCCGACATAATCCTGCTTTCCGCTCTCGGCGGGTGCGACGAAGTCGGACATCGCCACATTCGGACGACCATCGCGCTTGCTCAATTGCTGGCGCAGCGTGAAGAAAGTGGCAAGTTCCTCGTTCCGGCTTTCATCGGTGAAAAGACGAATATCGTCGCCGACCGCATTGGCGGGCCAGAAACCGACGACAGCTTTCGGCGTGAACCACTTTTCGTCGATGATCTTTTTCAGCATCGCCTGAGCGTCGTCCCAGAGTTGCCGGGCTGCCTCGCCCTGCTTCTCGTCTTCAAGAATTGCCGGATAGCGGCCTTTCAACTCCCAGGTCTGGAAGAACGGCGTCCAGTCGATATAGCGGGCGATTTCGGCCAGATCGTAATCGTCGAAGGTCTTCGTGCCAGTGAATGTCGGCTTTGCCGGAACAAAATTATCCCAGTCGAGCTTATGCGCATTGGCGCGGGCACGAGCGATCGGCAGGCGCTGCTTTTCCGCTTCATTGCGCGCATGAGCGGCTGCCACCTTGGCATATTCCCCGCGCAGACCGTCAACATAGGCCTGCTTGCCTTCCGGCGACAGCAGGCTCGAAACCACACCGACGGCACGGCTGGCATCGATGACGTAGACCGCCTGTCCGCGTTCATAGCGCGGATGAATCTTCACCGCCGTATGGACACGACTCGTGGTCGCGCCGCCGATCAGAAGCGGAATATCGAAACCTTCGCGCTCCATTTCCGCTGCCACATGCGCCATCTCATCCAGCGAAGGCGTGATGAGGCCGGAAAGGCCAATGATATCCACCTTTTCGTCACGCGCTACCTGCAGAATCTTCTGCGATGGCACCATCACGCCAAGATCGATGATCTCGTAATTGTTGCAGGCCAGCACGACGCCGACGATATTCTTGCCAATATCGTGCACGTCGCCCTTCACGGTCGCCATCAGCACCTTGCCAGCGCTCTGACGTTCACCGCCGCCAATGCCTTTTTCAGCATTGAGACGCTTTTCTTCTTCCATATATGGCAGGAGAACGGCCACGGCCTGCTTCATCACGCGGGCCGATTTGACCACCTGTGGCAGGAACATCTTGCCGGCACCGAACAGATCGCCGACCACATTCATGCCAGCCATCAGCGGGCCTTCGATGACGTGCAACGGACGTTCGGCAGACTGGCGCGCCTCTTCCGTATCGGCTTCGATATATTCGGTGATGCCGTTGACCAGCGCATGTTCGAGGCGCTTTGCCACCGGCCATTCGCGCCAGGTCAGATCCTGCACCTTGGCTTCCTTGGAGCCGGAGTCGCGGAAACGTTCGGCGATTTCCAGCAAACGTTCGGTCGCATCGGAGCGGCGGTTCAACACCACATCCTCGCAGGCCTCGCGCAGTTCCGGATCGATGGCATCGTAAACCGCCAGCTGACCGGCATTGACGATGCCCATATCCATACCCGCCTGAATGGCGTGGTAGAGGAAGACGGCATGCATCGCCTCGCGCACCGGCTCATTGCCGCGGAACGAGAAAGAAAGGTTCGACACGCCACCCGAGACATGGACATGCGGCAAGGTCGCCATGATCTTGCGTGTCGCCTCAATGAAGTCGACACCGTAATTATTGTGTTCTTCGATACCGGTCGCCACTGCAAAGATGTTCGGGTCGAAGATGATGTCTTCCGGTGCGAAACCGACCTGTTCGGTCAGGATCTTGTAGGCCCGGGTACAGATTTCGATCTTGCGCGCCTCGGTATCGGCCTGCCCGGTTTCATCGAAAGCCATGACGACAACCGCCGCGCCATAAGCACGGACGAGCTTGGCGTGATGGATAAAGGCTTCCTCGCCTTCCTTCATCGAGATGGAATTGACCACCGCCTTGCCCTGAACGCATTTCAGGCCAGCCTCGATTACCTCCCATTTGGAACTGTCAATCATGATCGGCACGCGAGCGATATCCGGCTCGGCAGCAATCAGATTGAGGAATTCGACCATGGCCTTTTCGGAATCGATCAGGCCTTCATCCATGTTGATATCGATGATCTGGGCGCCGTTGACAACCTGATCGCGCGCGACGTCGAGCGCAGCAGCAAAATCGCCAGCCTTGATCAGCTTGCGGAAGCGTGCCGAGCCGGTCACGTTGGTGCGTTCGCCGACATTGACGAAAGGAATATCCTCGGTCAGCGTGAAGGGCTCAAGGCCCGAAAGGCGCATCAGCGGCGCGACCTTGGCAGGCTTGCGCGGCGGGTGTTTCGCAACAGCCTCGGCAATGGCGCGGATGTGTTCGGGCGTCGATCCGCAGCAGCCGCCGACCACATTGACCATGCCGTCACGGGCAAAGCCTTCGATCTGGGCAGCCATCGCTTCCGGCGTTTCGTCATACTGGCCAAACTCGTTCGGCAGACCGGCATTCGGATAGGCGCAGATGAAGGTGTCGGCAATGGTCGACAATTCGTCGAGATGCGCACGCATAGCGTTGGCGCCGAGCGCGCAATTGAGGCCGATGGTAAATGGTTTGGCGTGACGCAGCGAATGCCAGAATGCCGTTGGCGTCTGGCCGGACAGGGTGCGGCCGGAAAGATCGGTGATCGTGCCGGAAATCATCACCGGCAGAAAGATGCCCTTTTCCTCGAACACCTGTTCCGAGGCAAATACGGCAGCCTTGGCGTTGAGCGTATCGAAGATGGTTTCAATCAGGATGATGTCGGAACCGCCATCGATCAGCCCCCGGATCTGCTCGGCATAGGCGATGCGCAGATCGTCGAAGGTAACGGCGCGGTAGCCGGGATTGTTGACATCCGGCGACAAGGAAGCGGTGCGGTTTGTCGGCCCCAGAGCGCCCGCAACGAAACGACGGCGGCCATCCTTCTGCTCGGCGCGCAAGGCTGCACGGCGGGCAAGGCGCGCGCCGTCGCGGTTCAATTCATAGACCTGCTCTTCCATGCCATAATCGGCCTGGGCAATTGTCGTGGACGAAAACGTATTGGTTTCGAGAATATCCGCGCCCGCAATGGCGTAGGCATAATGGATTTCCTCGATAGCCTTGGGCTGCGTCAGCGTCAGAAGGTCGTTATTGCCCTGAAGCTGGCAATCGCAGGCGCCGAAACGCTCGCCGCGGAAATGCTCTTCATGAAAACCAAGCCCCTGAATCTGGGTTCCCATCGCGCCGTCGAGGATCAGGATGCGCTCACGCGCTGCCTTGGTGAGAGCTGCGAGTACTTCTGAGCCATCCGGCTGCGCAGCCGTTGCACCAAAAAGACCATCGAGGGAAGAGGCCATAAAACACCGCCTATATTCAATCTGTTACCAGGCAGCAGGTCTGTTCGGACACATAAACCTGAATTGCCCTTTATACGCACATCACGGAAGTCGCTTAATGACATAAACATATCTTTATGTCAATTCGGGGCGACTAATTCCTACCCCAAAATCAGAGCATCACCGATCTGTTGCCGCAACGAAGAAATCGTGACTTCGCAGGGCCACTGCTCCGCCACAATGTCCGGCCTAAAATAACGGCAGGGACGATATGTGTTGTTTATTTTTACGCGCATCTTATCCGAAAACCGTTTCACATTTTTCGGTATGCGCTGTGAGGAGAGGCCGATGAAAAGGTTTGCTTATTCCCTGTTTGCTGCATGTTTGTCACTCGGCATGGGACTATCCGCTGCTGCCGGAACTGCGAATGCGGCGCAGCCGTCTTTGATGGCGACACCGTCCGCCCAGGCTCCTGCACCTAATGTTCAAAACGTTCAGTATTACGACTATCGTGGTGACCGCCGCTATTGGCGGGAGCATCGTCGACACTGGCGACATGATCGCCCGCGTTACCGTCCATACTATCGCTATGATCGCCGTTACTGGGGGCCGCCGCCTGCTTATCGCTACCGTCCGGCACCGGTCTATCGCGGCGGCAACCCGCATGTGCGGTGGTGCTACAACCGTTATCGTTCCTACCGAGCCTACGATAATACGTTCCAGCCCAATTATGGGCCACGGCGCCAGTGCTATTCGCCATATCTCTAGAACGAAAAAGCCCCGGAAAACCGGGGCTTTTTTCTTAATCATACGGTTCAAAAATCAGGTGACATAAGCACCGATTGAAGCCGCAACCAGACCGATCGCAACCGCAATCATCACGCCATAAACGCGTGGCTTGTCAAACAGGACGGCGAAAGCCGCGAACCAGCTGACAACCGCAGCGCCCAGCGCGAATAAAAAGCCCGGCTTGTCGCCGTGGTACAGGTTGGCCGCCATGAGGCCGCCGATAATCAGCGCGCCAAAAACGATCATCAACCCTGTGGCATATCGCTCGTAATCGTCCATTTAAATTCCTTGGTTCCGCGCCCGCCGTGACAGGTGCCGGAAACTCTCGTCAATCCGTTTGGCCATTTAAGGGCATTGGCCGGTCGCCATCACACAATCATTATTTGTGTCGTTCTTCAACCATTTCGCTGCGCCATTTTTCGCAATTGTTACGACTTTTCACGTGAACGTTCCTATCGTTGCCCGATAACCGGCATTTGTCCCGTTCAAAACCATGTTAATATGACTTCCATGGAATCGTCAGGCGTCACCATTTTCGAAACAGAGATCGGACCGTGCGGCATTGCATGGCGCGGACAGAAGATTGTGGGCGTCGAGATCGGGGATGCTGACGAGAAGGAAACCCGCTATCGGCTCGGCGAGCGGTTCCCCGGTGCCGAAGATATCAACGAGCCCTCCTTCGTCAGCAATGCAATCCAAGGTGTGCGCGCGCTTCTGGCAGGCGCCGATGTCGATTTTTCAGGTACACCGCTGGCGCTGGATGCCCAGCCCGATCTCAACCGGCAGGTCTATGAAATTATCCTTGAGCTGAAACCGGGCGAGACAACGACCTATGGTGCGATTGCCCGACGGATCGGTGACGTAAGTCTCTCGCAGGCTGTCGGTTATGCACTGGGCAAAAACCCGTTTCCAATCATTGTGCCCTGTCACCGGGTGCTCGGTGCCAATGGCAAGGTCGGCGGCTTTTCCGCAGCAGGCGGAACGGCAACAAAACTCAAGCTCCTCAATATCGAACGAGCGAGAACGTCCAGCGAGCCTGATCTTTTCGGCGGCCTGCCGTTACAGGAAAGACCACAGGCCGACTGGTAGTTATTTTTACGCATTTCCGAACGCAAAACCGCTTCGCACTTTTGCTGGAAATGCTTTAACGCTTGTCTGTCAAAACATCGGCTGAAAAGCGCAATTCGCGCATCGGACGCACCAGTTGCGTCGTCGCGTCATAGGTCGGATGTTTCTTAAAAGCGAAAAGCGCTTCCTCATCTTTGAACTCGGCATAGACCACGAGATCAATGCGGTCACACATCGGATCGACCCTGGAATTCGGCAGAACTTCAAAAAGGTCAGCATGAGGAATGGTGCCGAGTTGCTCCAGCCCCTTTTTGACAGTCTCTATATCCTGACCTTCTTTGACACTGAAGAAAACAATATGCCGGATCACACCGCGACTCCCTGAAGTTGGTGAGGCGTGTCTAGCGCATCAAGGCCCGCAGAAAAATGGCAAATTTGAGTGATGTGCCTAACTTGCCTTGACGCGACGCCAGGCGAACCCAGCCTCTTCCGGCACAGAACCGCGTCCTGGCTGATAATAGCCGGGCGTATCGACCAGACGATTTTCGCCAAGACGGCCCTGCGCCACCTTGTTGGTCACCTGAAGGCTGTCGAAACCGGTCCGCAGCATCAGGGCGGCCTGATCGATCAGCACGTCGCCAACGGCGCGCAACTCACCCGCAAAGCCTTCGCGGCGCAAAATCTCCGCCTTGGAATAGGAACGCCCGTCATTAAAGGCCGGAAACTGCAAGGCGATCAGCGGCACACTGCCCAGATCATCCAGAAGCGGATCAATGGCTTCGCCCGGCGCCACCGAAACGCCGATCCGGCGATTGGAGGCGCGGCGGCGCTCCTCATCCAGTCCGAGCCAGACGGCCAGCGGAATGATGATTGCCGGGGCATCGCCCGCCATTTCAAGATCGTCGGCAAAGACATAGTCGTCCTCGCGAAAGCCCTCGGCAGACCAGAGTTTGGTTTCGTTGATATCGCTCATTTCCGGTCACCTGCTCCCAAATTCTTCAAACTATCGGACAGACCCGACAGATGGATGCCGCATTCTGTCTTTTCCGATCCGGCCCAGCGTCCGGCTCGCTGATCCTCGCCCTCGCCCACGGGCCGTGTGCAGGGCATGCAGCCGATGGAACGATAGCCCTGCGCGATCAGCGGATGCGGCGGCAGGTCGTGTTTTTCGGCATAGGCCTTGAGATCGGCTGCCTGCAAACGCGCCAGCGGATTGATACGAATGCGCGAACCGACCGATTCGAATACGGCCAAGCTTTCGCGGGTCGATGCCTGAAACTGCTTGCGGCCCGTCATCCAGGCGCGATAGGGGGCCACGGCGCGCGCCATCAGCTCGACCTTGCGGATGAAGCAGCAGCGATCCTTGTCGGTCATCGACAAAGCGCCAAACGGGTCTTCCGTCCTGACACTGTCTTCCAGCGGCAGAATATCCTGCACATCGGTCAATCCCAGCCGGTCCACCAGATCATGACGATAATCAAGTGTCGCCCGAAAATGCTTGCCCGTATCGAGAAACAGAACCGGCGTCGCCGGATCGATTTGCGAGATCATATGCAAAAGCACAGCCGATTCCGCGCCGAAGGAAGACACGACCGCGATCTGCCCCTCATAGAGTTCACGCGTGACGAGCGCGATCACATCATGCGGGGAAGACGCACCGTGGCTTGCCTCCAAAAGGCGGGCTTCGGCGGCAGCACTTTCTTCCGCATCAAGCTGCACGGCTTATTTCTCCATAAAGCGCTTGTTTGAACGGCTCCATGCCAACCCGGCGATAGGCGGCGAGGAAGTTTTCCTCCGGACTTTCGCGCAAGCCCAGATAGGTGTCCACAACTGTTTCGATGGCATCAACCACCTCTTCCGACGAGAAGCCGCGACCGGTGATGTCACCGATAGTCGAATACTCGTCCGCCGAACCGCCAAGCGTGATCTGATAAAGCTCTTCGCCCTTCTTCTCGACGCCCAGAATGCCGATATGGCCGACATGGTGATGACCGCAGGCATTGATGCAGCCGGAAATCTTGATCTTGAGATCGCCGATCTCAAGCTGGCGCTGCTGGTCGCCGAAGCGCTCCGAAATGCGCT
The DNA here is from genome assembly GCF_024701725.1 of Ochrobactrum sp. XJ1. NCBI lineage: Bacteria > Pseudomonadati > Pseudomonadota > Alphaproteobacteria > Hyphomicrobiales > Brucellaceae > Ochrobactrum > Ochrobactrum sp. XJ1. The sequence goes on along the minus strand of NZ_VDGD01000002.1, from coordinate 550,023 downwards.
GCGCCACCGGAATGGAGCGTGCATTGGCAAGGGCGCAATAATCGAGACCGGGGCAGGCGATGATATCGGTGATGAGACCGGCATTCGGCGTCACCAGACCGTCCGATTGCAGCAGATCGTAGACGGCTGCGAGATCGGCCTTGGCCACATGCGGCAGAACCAGATTCTGCTCGTGGCTGACGCGGATTTCATCAAAGGAATAGGTCTCGGCAATATCCGCCACCAGCTCCATCTGTTCAGCGCTTGCGTCACCCGGAATACCGCCAATGGGCTTGAGCGAAATGGTGACGACCGCATAATCCGGGTTCTTGTGCGGCGTGACATTGCGCGCCACCCAACTTGCAAATTCCGCATCGGCCTTCTGGGTGACAGCCAGAATTTCCCAACCTTCCGGCCGTTGCGGCAAGTTCGGCATGCGGAAATAGCTTTCGATGGCGTCGATATCGCGCTGCGGCAGCTTCAATTCGCCATTGCGGATTTCGTCCCACTCGGCATCGATCTCACGGGTCAGCTCTTCAACGCCCGTTTCATGGACGAGAATCTTGATGCGCGCCTTGTATTTGTTGTCGCGACGGCCATGCAGATTGTAAACGCGCACGATGGCCGTCACATAGGTCAGCATGTCCTCGATGGGCAGGAAGTCGCGGATTTTCTTCGCCACCATCGGCGTGCGGCCCTGACCGCCGCCAATATAGACAGCCAGCCCCAGATCGCCCGCCTCGTTCTTCTTCAGCTGCAAGCCGATGTCATGCACCTGAATGGCGGCGCGGTCGTGGTCCGAGCCGACGATGGCAATCTTGAACTTGCGCGGCAGATAGGAAAACTCCGGATGCAGCGACGACCACTGGCGCAAAATTTCGGCGAATGGGCGCGGATCGGCCACTTCGTCGGCGGCAGCGCCCGCGAAATGATCAGCCGTCACGTTGCGAATGCAATTGCCGGAGGTCTGGATGGCGTGCATTTCGACTTCCGCCAGTTCTTCCAGAATGCGCGGCACGTCCTTCAGGGCAGGCCAGTTGTACTGGATATTCTGGCGCGTGGTGAAATGGCCGAAGCCGCGGTCATAGACGCGGGCAATGTGACCGAGCTTGCGTAGCTGGCGGCTCGACAGCGTGCCATAGGGAATTGCCACACGCAGCATATAGGCGTGCAGTTGCAGATAGAGACCGTTCATCAGACGCAGCGGTTTGAACTGGTCTTCCGTCAGTTCTCCGGCCAGACGGCGCTCGACCTGATCCTTGAACTGGGCAACGCGGGCCGCAACAAAATCGCGGTCGAATTCATCGTAACGATACATAGGCTAGGTCCAAATCCACAATCAGGAGGCGCGCTTCAATTCAGGCTTTTCGAGCGGAAAATCGCCGAAGGTCACGATGGTCGGACCGGAAAGACGGATGCGCTCGCGCAGGCGGATCGGGTAAAGCCCCTCCTCGCGTTCCTCGACATCGATCACGTTCACATCGACAACCAGATTGGCTTTCGCTGCAAGCTTGCCCGCATCTTCAAGCGCCGTGACAGCTTCGGCATGGCGGGCGATCAGCGCGCCGTCGATGGTCTCCTGCCACGACCCGTCAGCACCGAGCCAAACAGCCTGTCCGTCGATCAGCCGGTTTGCAGTGAGAACTTTTACAACCATTTCCAAACTCCAAACTTTTGTTAACCGCGCATCCCGCAGGTTTAGGCTGCGACGGATACCGGCTTGAGGGCCAGCGCTTCGGCTTTGTCGATTGCGGCACCGGCGACCGCATCGCCAATGATCACCATGACCGGACCGGAAAGCTCCTTGCGGCTTTCCAGATCCGGCAAATCCTTCAGCGTACCGTGGAACAGGCGCTTGTCCTGCCGGCTCGCATTTTCCACCACCGCCACGGCGGTATCTTCGTGCAGGCCCGCACCCATCAGCCGCGCGGCAACCGATGCCGCGACGGTCGAGCCCATATAGACGGCAATGGTTGCGCCGGAGACGGCGAGCTTCGCCCAGCCCGGCAGCACGTCGCCGGTCATGTCATGACCGGTAGTGAACACCAGCGACGAGGCGACACCGCGCAGCGTCAGCGGCAGTTCCATGTCGGCTGCGGCGGCAAAGGCAGAAGTGATGCCGGGAACGATTTCGAATCCGATACCGGCGGCACGCAGTGCGGCCATTTCTTCACCTGCACGTCCGAACACCAGCGGATCGCCCGATTTCAGCCGCACAACGCGCTTGCCTTCGCGGCCCAGCGCAACCAGCAGGCGGTTGATCTCTTCCTGACTTTTGGAATGGCAGCCTTTGCGCTTGCCGACGGCAAGACGCTCCGCATCGCGGCGACCCATGGCGATGACACCTTCCGGCACCAGCGCATCATGCACAATCACATCGGCTTCCATCAAGGCGCGATGGGCGCGCAGGGTCAGCAGGTCTTCGGCACCCGGACCGGCACCGACCAGCCAGACATAACCGGCGACATTGTCGCGCTGCTTGATCAGGTCGTTCGCGGCTTTCTGCGCTTCCTCCCGGTCGCCATTCTCGATGGCATGGGCGACACGGCCCGAAAAGAACCCGCGCCAGAAGCTGCGGCGTGCCAGCCCCTTGGGCAAGGCGCGCTCGACCAGCGGACGCCAGCTTTCGGCAAAATGCGCAAGCTCGCCCAGACGCGGCGAGAACGCGGCATCAATCCGCGCGCGCACCATCTGCGCCAGAACCGGGGCCGTGCCTTCCGAACCGATAGCAATGGTGACCGGCGCACGGTTGACGATGGCGGGCGTCAGGAAATCGCAAAGTGCTGGACGGTCAACGACATTGACCGGAACCTTCTCGGCCTTGACCACGGCAGCAATGGCGCGATCCTGCGCTTCATCGCCGGTTGCGACAAAAACCAGCTTTGCGCCATCGAGATGCTCAGGCGCGAAAGGTGCAGCCACATGCTCCGCGCCGTGGCCTGCGATGAACTCGGCCAGATGATGTTCTGTTTCTTCGGCAACGATGCGAAGTCGCGCCGAAGTCTGCGCCACAAGGCGCGCCTTGTTCAAAGCTTCCTCGCCGCCGCCAACGACGACAACCACCTCTTCCGATACCCGGAAGAAGGCAGGAAAATCAGCCAGTAAACGCTTTTGCGATAGAGACACGGCGCCATCCTTGGGAGCATTTCCAGCGAAAGTGGATACTAGTTTCGCGTGCGGAAATGCGTCTTGTAAAAGTTGGCGCCATTATCCGTTGAGCGACGTGATTTTATAAGAAATGGGCTTGCGCGTGAAAATGACGGCGAGCATCACTTTTCCTCAAAACAGAGGAATACGGGATTTTAATTTCCCGTAATGCCGGAATATACCCCACAATTTTTATAGGATTTACATAGACTTATCAGTAGTTGCCGCTCGTGAAGAATGCCGGAATATGTTTGGGCCACCGTCGCGGCAGCACGGCAATGAGATCGAAACGCAGCGACAGGCGGGCATGGTCGGGCTGGCGTTGCAGCCAGAGATCGGCTGCGGCTTCGATGCGGCGCATGGCCTGCGGCGTGACAGCGAGGTGTGCTGCTTCCAGACTGCTCCGCGCCTTGACCTCAACAATCAAAATCAGATTGCCACGCCGGGCGATCAGATCGATTTCGCCGAGCCTTGTCCGATAGCGCCGGGCGACGATCCGAAAACCTTTCAGAAGAAGAAGCACTGAAGCAAAACGTTCGGCGCTGTGTCCGCGAAAGAAAGCAGTTCGCTTTTTCTCGCGGAGGTCTGTCATCGCTGATCCGATTTCAATTGCATGAGACGCTGATAGAGAACCGATTTCTGTCCGCCGGTCATGCGGGCTGCCTCGCCTGCGGCCTTGGATGGCGGCAGTTCGGCGGCAAGCGACAGCAGCAGCTTGTCGATGTCTTCCTCGCTTTGCGGAACGGCGTTGCCCGTTGGCGGCCCCACTAGCAGAACGACTTCACCGCGAATGCGATCTTCGCCGTCAAACTCGGCTGCAAGCTCGCCCAGCGGCGCAGTGCGAATGGTCTCGTAGGCCTTGGTCAGTTCACGGCAGAGCGCGCCCATACGATCCGGCCCGAACACTTCGGCCATTTCCGCCAGCGTTGCCGCTGTCCGGTTTGGCGATTCATAGAACACCAGCGTTGCGTCGATGCCCTTGAGGCTTTCAAGCTTCGACTGTTTTTGCCCATGCTTGGGGGGCAGGAAGCCGCAGAACATGAAGGCGTCGGTCGGCAGGCCCGAAGCGGCAAGTGCGGCCAGAACGGCGGAAGCACCCGGAATAGGTACGACACGAATGCCCGCCTCGCGCGCTTCGCCCACCAGACGGAAACCGGGATCGGAGACGAGCGGCGTTCCGGCATCGGACACCAGCGCAACGCTTTTGCCCGCTGACAGAGCCGCTATCAGCTTTTCACCGGCTTCGGCGGCATTGTGTTCGTGATAGCTGATGGGGCGGCGCGCTATACCATAGCGGTCGAGCAGAACGCGGGTTACGCGCGTATCTTCGCAAGCCAGAATATCGACGGACGCCAGCGTTTCGATACCGCGCAGCGTCATATCGCCGAGATTTCCGATGGGGGTCGAGACGATATAAAGAGCAGGCTCCAGTGGCCGGGCGCGCATTGTCGTGCCGCCAACCACATATTCCCGTCGCCCCTCGCCTGCTTCGTCCGTCATTATAAGTTCCTTATGCCGCCAAGTCGGCAACCAGCGCGTCGAGCACCAGCGCACCATCCGGCGTTGCGCGAATGATGCTGCCGCTCATCGGCTCGATCATGCCTTCCGCGATCAGTTTCGCAAGTCGCTTTTCATCAACTGCATGGCCAGAAAGTCGCTCATAGCGGGCAAGATCGATGCCTTCGCGTAAACGCAAGCCCATCATCAGGAACTCGTCGCCTTCCTGTCCGCCATCGAGATATTCTTCTTCGATAATGCCGTGGCCATTGCGTTCGACCTTATCCAGCCAGGTTTCCGGATGTTTTTCGGTCATGGTGACGGTACGAATATAATTTTCCACGAAACGCCCATGTGCGCCGGGACCAATGCCGACATACTGCCCGTAACGCCAATAGACGAGATTGTGCTGTGACTCGCGCCCCGGCACCGCATGGTTGGAGATTTCATAGGCAGGAAGGCCGTGCTCTGCCGTGACCCTTTGCGTTTCCTCATAAAGCGCTGCGGCGTGATCCGGCTCGGGCGTCGTCAGCTTGCCAGCCTTCCAGAGATTATAGAACTGTGTGCCTTCCTCGATCGTCAGCTGATAGAGCGACAGATGATCGGCAGCAAGCCCGATGGCCTCTTTCAGTTCCTCCCGCCAGTCCTCGATTGTCTGGTTCGGGCGTGCATAGATCAGATCGAAGGACAGGCGCGGGAAAATCTCACGTGCCAACCGAATGGCCGCCTTGGCTTCCTCGACCGAATGCATGCGTCCGAGACGGCGCAAATCGGGATCGTTGAGTGCCTGAATGCCAAGCGACACGCGATTAACGCCTGCCGCGCGATAGCCGCGAAAACGGTCTGCCTCCACGCTGGTCGGATTGGCCTCCAGCGTCACCTCAATATCGGGCGCTACCGACCAATGGGACGCGATCCCATCGAGAAGTGCACCCACGGTTTCCGGCTGCATCAGCGACGGCGTGCCGCCGCCCAGGAATATGCTGGTGATCGTGCGTGGGCCGGTGCGCTCACGCAAGGTTTCCATCTCGCGAAGAAATGCTTCCGAAAAACGCGCCTGATCGACCGGCTTGTGACGAACATGGCTGTTGAAGTCACAATAAGGGCATTTGGCCAGACAGAATGGCCAATGCAGGTAAACGCCAAACGCATTTTCCCCATTTGCACGCGCGATCGGGATCGACCCGGCGGCATTTGCGCGAGCAGCATCTATTGCCTGCAAAGGGGGAAACAGCTTGTTCATTTTGCGGATGCTGGCTCCACATTAAGCACTTTTTCGGCGAAAAGCTTGAAAGCACGGGCACGGTGCGACAGGGCCGAAGCATCACCTGGCTTCCAGCCGTGCTTCTCATCGGCAGTCATTTCGCCGAAAGTCTTTTCATAGCCATCGGGCAGAAAAATCGGGTCGAAACCGAAACCCGTAGTGCCACGTGGCGGCCAGACAATCGCGCCCTCGACTTCGCCACGGAAATATTCAGCCTCCCCATCGGGCCAGGCAAGGCAGATGACCGATACGAAACGCGCCTTGCGCTGCTGTGGCGCAACGGCGCCCTTTTCTTGCAGCAGGTTCTCGACCTTCTGCATCGCCATGTCGAAATCGCGTGTGCCGTCTTCCGTCTCGGCCCAGTTTGCCGTGTAGACCCCCGGATCACCGTCAAGCGCATCGACCATCATGCCGGAATCGTCCGAAAGCGCTGGCAGCCCCGTTGCTTCAGCCGCCGCAAGCGCCTTGATATAGGCGTTTTCCTCAAAAGTCGTACCGGTTTCATCCGGTTCTGGCAGGCCAAGAGCGGCAACCGAACTGACCTCAAAGCCGAACGGGCCGATCAGACCGTCGAACTCCTTCAGCTTGCCCGCATTGTGCGAAGCGACGATCAGCTTGCCCTGTTCCAGTTTTCTCATTTTCAGTTCCACAGTTTGGGTTCGGCAATCTCCAATGAATTGCCGGATGGATCACGGAAGTAGATCGAATGCGCACCATTCGGCCAGTCGAACTCGGCCTCGATTGCTATGCCATGTTTTGCCAGATGGTTGCGCCAGCGTTCCATCTCCTCGCGGCTTGCAGCAAAACATACATGGCCGGGACCGCTTGTGCCATGGGACGGCACGGGCAAGTGCTCTGGCAATGGCGGCTTCAATGTCTCTTCGGCCCTGAAGAGAAGCAATATGCCGTCGCCGCACCGGAAAAATGCGTTGCGCTCGCTGACTTTCCCAACCGGCTCCAGACCCATAATGCCGTGATAGAACTCTATAGCCTCCGCGACATCGCGGACATAGAGCGCGGTTTCAAGGATGCGTGCTGCGCGCATGGAAGAGGTCTCCTCGATATATGGAGCAGCCCTCGTTCCTATCAGGCGACAGCCATCTTCTGCAAGGACACAAGGCGATCAATGCCGCCGCGAGCGAGCTTCATCAGATTGGCAAACTCTTCTTCCGAGAAAGGCGCACCTTCCGCCGTTCCCTGAATTTCAACAATTCCGCCCTTGCCGGTCATAACGAAATTGCTGTCGGTTTCGGCGACAGAGTCTTCGGCATAGTCGAGATCAAGCACCGGCTCGCCCTCATAGATGCCGCAAGAAATCGCCGCGATATGATCTTTCAGAACCTTCTCGACGCGCACCATCTGGCGTGCTTCCATCCAGCGCAGGCATTCATGAAGCGCTACCCAGCCGCCAGTGATGGCTGCCGTCCGCGTGCCGCCATCGGCCTGAATGACATCGCAATCTACCGTGATCTGCACTTCGCCAAGCGCCTGCATGTCCACGACAGCGCGCAAGGAGCGTCCGATCAGACGCTGGATTTCCTGCGTGCGTCCGCCCTGCTTACCGGCAGCGGCTTCGCGGCGCATGCGGTCGCCGGTCGAACGCGGCAGCATGCCGTATTCCGCCGTGACCCAGCCCTTGCCCGTATTGCGCATCCAGCCCGGCACCTTTTCCTCAAGGCTTGCGGTGCACAACACATGCGTATCGCCAAACTTGACGAGGCAGGAGCCCTCGGCATGTTTGGAGATGCCGCGTTCGAAAGAAACGGCACGCATTTCGTCAGCCGCACGCTTGGATGGACGCATAGAAAATTCCTCGATTCATTTTTCCGGTGCGGCTTTTTAGGCTTCCCGGTCGCAAATAGAAAGCCATTCTGCCCGAAAAACCGTCAGAGATGTTGAGAGGCCTGTCACTATAGCCTAAAGGCTTTGACGCTTTGACTTGCGACCTTATATTTGGCGTATGCTATTTCCAGTGTGGCGAATCCGAAATTCGCATCACCTGGGAACAGCGCTGTGAACGAATTTCGGATTCAAAGCCACACTAGGGTTCGCGACCATATTATGATGAAAACGCCGGAACACCAGCTTTTGAGTTCGCTCGACCAGCGTTCGCGCGATATTTTCCGGCTGATTGTGGAAACCTATCTGAACGATGGCGATCCGCTTGGCTCGCGCAATCTCTCACGACTGCTGCCACACACGCTTTCACCTGCCACGATCCGCAATGTGATGAGCGATCTCGAGCATCTGGGTCTCATCTACGCACCGCATGTTTCAGCCGGACGCCTGCCGACCCAGATCGGGCTACGCTTCTTTGTCGACGCGTTTCTCGAAGTGGGTGATCTGCCGCCGGAGGAACGCTCCTCCATTGAGGCGCAGGTTCGTTCCGCCGGCATGAACAATTCCGTCGAAAGCGTTCTGACCGAAGCAAGTCAGGTTCTTTCAGGTCTGTCGCGCGGCGCGGGCCTCGTGCTTGCCACCAAGGCGGAAGGTGCGCTGAAACACATCGAATTCGTTCGTCTCGAACCGACACGGGCACTGGCTGTTCTTGTCATGCAGAACGGCGATGTCGAAAACCGCGTCGTCAATCTGCCCGTCGGCATCAGCAATTCGCAGCTGGTCGAGGCATCGAACTTTCTCAACGCACACATCCATGGCCACACGCTTTCCGAAGCCAAAGCCGAATTGAAAAAGCTGACGGAAGAAACACGGCAGGAACTCGATCAGTTATCGCAGGAACTTGTTGCCCAAGGGCTGGCGGTCTGGAGCGGGGCTGGAACGGATCAACCGGCGCGGCTGATCGTTCGCGGTCGCGCCAATCTTCTGGAAAACATCCATGCGCAGGAAGACATCGAGCGCCTGCGCCATCTGTTCGATGATCTCGAAACCAAGGACGGCATGGTCCAGCTTCTCGATCTCGCCGAAGCCGGTTCGGGTGTCCGCATCTTCATTGGTTCGGAGAACAAGCTTTTCTCCCTTTCCGGCTCATCGCTGGTGGTCGCCCCCTATCGCGACAGCGAGCAAAGGGTTATTGGTGCTCTGGGAGTCATTGGGCCCACACGGCTCAACTATGCGCGGATCGTTCCCATGGTGGACTACACCGCTCAGATCGTTTCCCGGCTCCTGCGGTAACTGTGAGATTTGCCGGGACAAACCAAGTCCCTGAAAATAGACCTTGATTTTACTGGCATGAAACTCGATATCCGCCCCAGAAGATATTCAAGACGGAAGTAGCATTATGGCTGACGAAAAAAACAAATCCCAGAACCCCGATCTTGAGCAGCGCGACATCAACAATCCCCGGGATCGTGAGGCGCTGAACCGAGCTGCCGACGATTTTCTGAAAGCGCGCAAGGCTGAAGCTCGTGCGGAAGTTGCCGAGGATGAAGCTGAGGCGGCGGTAGATGAAACCGCAAACCGGATCGCGATGCTCGAAGCTGACAATGGCGAGCTGAAGGATCAGCTCCTGCGTGCTGCAGCCGAGATGGAAAACCTTCGCAAGCGCACCCAGCGCGATGTGCAAGATGCGCGCACCTATGCCGTGACCAACTTCGCTCGCGACATGCTGTCGGTCTCTGACAATCTCCGCCGCGCGCTCGACGCTATTCCTGCTGATGCTCTGGCGACCGATGCCAGCCTGAAGTCGCTCGCAGACGGCGTCGAAATGACCGAACGCGCCATGCTGCAGGCTCTGGAGCGTCACGGCGTCAAGAAACTTGAACCGGAAGGCGAGAAGTTCGATCCGAACTTCCATCAGGCCATGTTCGAAGTGCCTAATCCGGATTTGCCGAACAACACCGTCGTGCAGGTCGTGCAAGATGGTTACGCCATCGGCGACCGTGTTCTGCGCCCGGCCATGGTCGGTGTTTCCAAAGGCGGCCCGAAGGCGACTGCCGACAATGGCGCTTCCGAAGGCAATGGCTGATTATTTCAGCAATAACGGATGAGTATTGGAGCGGCGGCTTTGTCTGCCGCTCTTTTCATATCTGCAGTCCAGTTTGCGATAAAGCGCATTTCGATCTAACTGGATCGGATCAGCGGTCTAACCTATTCTATTTTAATCATAATCTTATCGATCCTCGTTTCACTCCGGTCGGATTATGCTCTAATGTGCATATTGCTATTGGCGCGAACCGGTGAAAAATTGTCACTGGAAGTGTGGAGGAGACCTGCAGCGTGACGATTCCTGAGTTTTTGAACTTCGCAGGCGTTTTCGTTTTCGCTGCGACCGGCGCTCTTGCAGCATCGCGACGCCAGCTCGACATCATCGGTTTTCTGTTCCTTGCCAATATCACCGGTATTGGCGGCGGAACGTTCCGCGATCTCGTCCTCGGTGCACCGGTTTTCTGGGTTGTCGAGCCGACTTATCTGCTGGCGGGTACGCTGGCGGCCATCTTTGTCTATTTCACCGCACACATGGTCGAATCGCGCTATCGCGTCCTGCTCTGGCTCGATGCCATTGGTATGGCCGCCTATACCGTAATAGGTGCAGCCAAGGGACTGGCGCTCGGTTTCGGACCATCCGTCGCCATTGTGACCGGCATTTCAACAGCCACTCTGGGCGGCATATTGCGCGATATGGTGGCGGGCGAGCCTTCCGTGCTAATGCGTCGCGAAATCTATGTCACGGCTTCGCTTGCCGGTGCGTGTCTCTATGTCCTGCTTGCCTGGTTGCAGGTCGAGCCAGCTATATGTGCGATTGCAGCGGCTCTGACCGCGTTTCTCATTCGCGGCGGCGCACTTTATTTCGGCTGGACATTGCCCGTCTATAAAAGCCGCCCCGGACGCACTGAAGAAGAGCTTCAGCGCGACCGGATCATCAGGCCGGAATAAATCTTAAACAAGGCCAGCCTGACCTGCAGCAGCCTGCAGGCTGAGCTGCGGACGCGGCCCCATCTGCTGGATAATAAGCCCCGCCGCCAATGAACCAAGACGGGCGCAATCTTCCAGTGAACGCTCGTTCGTATAACCGTAAAGGAAACCAGCTGCGTAAAGATCGCCTGCGCCGGTCGTATCGACCAGCGCGTCGATTTCAATGGCTGGGACGGTCAAGGTCTGGTCAGGTGTGACGACGACCGCACCTTTTTCCGAACGGGTGATGATCGAAAGCGCGCAGTCCATACGCATGGAGGCAATCGCCGTTTCAAGCGACTTCGTCTTATAGAGCGACTTGGCCTCATCCTCATTGGCGAAAACGATATCGACCGTGCGCGAGCGCATGAGTTCCAGAAACTCTTCGCGATACCGGTCGACACAGAACGGATCGGAAAGCGTCATCGCCATCTGGCGCTTCTTTTCGTGCGCGATCTTCGATGCCATGACGATGGCTTCCTTCGCGCGCGGCGGGTCCCACAGATAGCCTTCGAAATAGGTCACCTTCGCATCGGACACCTTGGAGGTTTCGACATCTTCCGGTCCGAGTTCCACGCAGGCACCGAGATAGGTGTTCATCGAGCGTTCGCCATCCGGCGTCACGAAAATCATGGAGCGAGCAGTCGGCGATCCCTTTTCCAGCGGACGGGTGTCGAATGCAACGCCTTGCGCGCGGATATCATGCGCGAAAACACGGCCCAGGTGATCGGTCGCAACCTTGCCGAAATAGGCCGAGCGTCCGCCAAGGCTCGCGACGCCGGCTGCCGTATTTCCGGCACTGCCACCCGACATTTCTGTTGCCGGACCTGCAATCCGGCCATAGAGCAATTCAGCACGCTCTGCATCGATCAGGTTCATCGCGCCTTTGACGATTCCATTCGTTTCCAGAAAAGAGTCATCAGTGCGCGAAAGAATATCGACAATGGCATTGCCGATGCAAAGAACGTCGAATGTGGCCATGAGCGCGAGAAGCTCCCCTTTTGATTAGTCTCCTATCCGGCAAAACATATCGTCATCGGAAAAGTCGCTATGCATTTTTCCGCGACATGCGTTGGGCCGGATATGCGGCAGTCATGTGGGTGCCGGTTTAGCGGTTTGAAACCCCTTTGGCTACCCTGCAAGCCTCCCGCATTGTGGGTAGTGCAGCTTGCGCCAAGATGAAGGCATACCTATTTCCATCTTCGTCCACAGTCGGAATTGGGTCGAAAATGATCTTAGATGCTGCATTGAAAGCTCTGAAACGCCTGACCACGCCAGAATTGCGTGCAGTTTTCTGGAAGACCCTCGGTTTGACGCTGTTGCTGCTGATCGGTCTTTGGGCGGCAGTTCGTCAAATCTTTTTTACTTTTGCCTGGCCGTGGATGGAGCAGATACTGCCCGGCATGCCGGAATGGGCAGGCTGGCTCGGCATTGTTGCAGCCATTGTCGCAGGCCTCGGTCTGGCGCTTGTTCTCGCATTGATGATCGCACCTGTCACTGCACTTGTGGCAGGTCTCTTTCTCGATGACGTCGCCGAAGTGGTCGAGCGTGAAGACTATCCGAACGATCCACCCGGTACGCCTTTGCCGACCGGCCGCTCTATCGTTGTTTCGCTGAAATTCCTCGGTATCGTCATCCTCGGCAACATCGTCGCCCTGTTCATGCTGTTCATACCCGGCGTCAATCTGATCGCCTTCTTTGTCATCAATGCCTATCTACTCGGGCGGGAATTCTTCGAGTTTGCCGCTATGCGTTATCATTCCGAAGCCGAGGCCAAGGCGCTACGGTCGCATTATAGCGTAACCGTCTTCCTGGCCGGGCTGCTGATTGCTGGCTTCATGGCTATCCCCATCGTCAATCTGCTGACACCGCTTTTCGCGGCAACGATGATGGTCCATCTGCACAAGGCTGTCTCGCAACGCGAAGCCCGGCTCACGCCTGCGGCGGCAAGGGGATAAGCGGCGCAGGAATGTCGCAGGTTTTCGCCGGATATTTGCAGATATCGGCAATCACACATTTCTCGCATTCCGGCTTGCGCGCCTTGCACACGTAACGCCCATGCAAGATCAGCCAGTGATGCGCATGAAGCATATATTCTGCGGGGATGACCCGAACGAGGATGGCTTCCACGGCCTCTGGCGTTTTTCCCGGCGCAAGACCAATCCGATTACCAATACGCAGGATATGCGTGTCCACCGCCATTGTCGGCTGGCCGAAAGCCATATTCAGCACCACATTGGCAGTCTTGCGGCCAACACCCGGCAGCTTTACCAGTTCGTCCCGGTCCCCCGGCACTTCTCCGCCATGATCGCGGATTAAGGCTTCGGACAGGAGAATGACGTTCTTTGCCTTGTTCCGCCAAAGACCAATGGTGCGAATGTGGTCGCCGACTTTCTCTTCGCCCAGCGCCAGCATTTTCTGCGGCGTATCGGCAATTGCGAAGAGCCCGCGCGTCGCCTTGTTGACCCCGGCATCGGTGGCCTGTGCCGACAAGACCACGGCGACAAGAAGCGTAAAAGCATTCACATGCTCAAGCTCGCCCTTCGGCTCCGGTCTCTGAATGGAGAAACGGCGAAATATCTCATGAATTTCGTCTGCTGTATAAAGCGTACCACCCACCCGACGTTGAGGGCGGGTGGCGGCAGAGACGTTCACAGGCGATTTGATTTTGGCCTTTTCCATTCCGTCTCTATAATAGTTTCTTGATCGACAAAACAATCAGCAGCTTGCCGCAGGCCAGTATAGGCCGGGACAATCTGCCAGACGACCTGAATGCTATGCATCACCCAGACGGCGCAGAACCTGACCGGTTCGACAAACCCATTTTCGAAGCTCTCCTCACCCCCTATCGTTCGCTGGGACGTACGGGCTTCACCATATTGATGAGCGCTCTGATCAGCTGCTGGATGTTCGTCGGTATTCTTTTCTGGTCCATCGGTGCATGGCCGATCTTCGGATTTTTCGGTCTCGATGTACTGCTGATCTATCTGGCTTTTCGCTGGAATTACCGGTCTGCTCGCGCGCGTGAGGAAATCTCCGTGTCCCGCTCTGCCCTGCATATTCGCAAATATGCAGCGTCCGGTAAGATGACTGCGCATCGTTTCAATCCATTCTGGACGCGATTCAAGGTTGCCCGAAAGCCGGATATCGGAATTACCGGTATGAGCATCGAAAGCCGTGAAGCGAGTGTCGTGATCGGAAACTTCCTCTCCCCGGATGATCGCGAAAGCTTTGCGACAGCTTTCGGCGCAGCGCTTTCAGAAGCACGACGATAGCAACACCCTAGGATGAGGACTTGATCAAGTTATTGTCGTAATTGACTGATTCTTTGTGTGCTTGAGTTTCAAGCATGGAGGAGATCATGAACGCTGACCTGTTCTGGCTTTCGGATGCGGCGTGGACGGCACTTGAGCCGCACCTGCCTAGAAACCAGCCCGGCGCACGACGTGTCGATGATCGGCGGGTGATATCGGGTATCTTGCATGTATTAAAGGTCGGCTGCCGCTGGCGTGACGTTCCAGCCGAATATGGTCCGGCAAAGACAGTCTACAATCGTTACCATCGTTGGTCGCAAAGGCGTATCTGGCATCGTATTTTCGAGAAAATGGCAGCATCTGGCCCTGTGCCGGAAGAGCTTTCTATCGACAGCACTCACATCAAGGCACACCGCTCTGCCCAAGGCTCAAAAGGGGGGCGTGGGCACAAGCGATTGGCACGTCGCGTGGCGGAAGAACAAGCAAAATCCATTGTCTGGCCGATGATTGCGGCAGACCGGTCGCCTTCAGCTTAACGCCCGGCAATGTTGCGGACATTAAAATGGCCATCCCGCTACTGACAGTCGCACGTCCCACAAAACGCCTGCTGGCGGACAAAGCCTATGATGCAGACAGTCTGCGGCAGTGGCTGGAAAAGGCAAAGATCAAGGCCGTGATCCCCTCGTCTGCCACACGCAGGACGCCATACCCTCTGGATCGAAAAGCTTATCGACGCAGGAACGTCATTGAGCGCCTCTTCTGTCGCCTCAAGAACTGGCGGCGTATTGCAACAAGATACGACAGGCTGGCTTCAAACTACCTTGCAGCCGTCGCACTTGTCTCAGCCGTAATCGCATGGACCTAAATGAGTCCTCATCCTAGGGTCAGGACCTATTAATTTGATGGAAATGGCACCTGAAATGACAAGGGCTGCTAGGAGAGACGCGAAGAACGGGGTGGTTTCCCCGGTCAAGCGGTTCGACGCAGCAGATCGCCAGTCATTTCGGTGTCCAGAGGATGTGGTCCATCCACCCGGCTACTTTGTCGAAAAAGCTCGAAAATGAACCACATTTCCTTCGCCTTTTCTCCTCGTATCCGAATGGATGGCCTCACACCATTTTCACCAGATTAATAGGTCCTGACCCTAATATTGCCGGGTATCCTGAACCTCTCCTTCGTTTTAAGTTGAAACGAAGGAATCCGGATTGGCCCTTGAAGTCAGGCTTTTCACAAGCCATATCAGTTAGCGAGGAGACACGCCGTAAGGGTTCTCTTCATAACGGTCGCTTCTCATCAAGGACTGATGCAATGACAAGAATGACACCGTTTTCGAGCCCTTTGCTGCTCGGATTCGACACGATGGAAAAAACGCTGGAACGGATCGCAAAATCCGGCGACGGTTATCCGCCCTACAATATTGAACGCCTGCGCGGCGAGACGGGTTCCGAACGTCTGCGCATCACTTTGGCGGTGGCCGGTTTTGCCAGCGAAGACCTCGAAGTCATGACGGAAGACAATCAGCTCGTCATCCGCGGACGCCAGACCGACGATACCGAACGGGAATTTCTGCATCGTGGCATCGCTGCCCGACAGTTCCAGCGCGTTTTCGTCCTGGCAGACGGTATGCGGGTTCTCGGTTGCGACCTGAAAAACGGCCTTTTGGCCATCGATCTCGACCGCCCCGAACCCGAACGGCTGGTTAAACGAATCAGCATAGCGGTGAAAGACTGAGCTTGTTCAGTTTTTGTTCAGCACAATACCGCTATACTGAAAATGTGAAGCTCTGATGCGGCATGGTCGCAAATGACATGCCGACGAAATGGAGGCTAAGACCATGAACAGACATATATTCACCGAAAATGAATTCGCCCATCTCGGCGAAGGTGAAGTTGCCTATGTGCGCAAGATCCGTTCAGATGACCTTGCCCGCAGCTTCCCTGCCCTCCCACCGATAGAGCCGGGCCTTGAACTCTGGGCGCTTTTTGGCGCCAGCGGCGAGCCAATCGTGCTCTCCGATGTCCGCGCCACCGCGCTACAAGGCGCGCAAGACCATGAACTGCGCACGGTAATGCTGCACTAAGGATAGACGCGATACCGGCCATCGCCGGTATCGCGCTTCCGTATGAAATCAGTACGGAAGATCGTGGCGTATACAAATGCCGCAAGTCGTCTTGAGGCAGAAGAAATATGCTTCTGCTCGGACTGTTTTTCCTTCCCTGCCAATTCGTTTCTGCGAGCAAACAAACAAAACCGCCGTTCAAGCCGAACGGCGGTTTTGTCTACGAGAAACTATTTGAACTCAGGCGGCGTTGGAAGCAGGCTGAGCTGTCAGGAATGAATAGAGCGCCTGCGCGTCATGTGTGCCGCGCAATTTGGCAACCGTATCGGCATCGCGCAGCATACGGGCGATACGCGAGAGTGCCTTCAGGTGATCCGCGCCGGCATTCTCCGGCGCGAGAAGCAGAAAAACAAGATCGACGGGTTGATCGTCCAGCGCCTCGAAATCGACCGGGGTTTCCAGACGAGCGAAGATTCCGGCTATTTTGTTGATGTTCGCCAGCTTGCCGTGCGGAATGGCAACGCCATTGCCCACCCCGGTAGAACCGAGGCGCTCACGCTGGAGAATTGTTTCGAAAACTTCACGCTCAGGGAGACCGGTCAGTTCCGCAGCCTTTTCAGACAGAATCTGCAAAAGCTGTTTTTTGGAGCTGGCTTTCAGCGCCGGGATAATCGCCCCAGGCTGAATCAGATCACTAAGATCCATTCTCTCCGTTCCTTCTTCAATCAGGCCTTTGCGGCCCGGTTTTGGGAAGCGCACGCGGCCGCCTAATCGCGATCTGCTGCGTGCGCTTCAGGTTTGCCGTCAGGCGCGTGGCGCGGCCTGGCGGGTGACCATCGATGGATCGACCCAGCCGATATTGCCGTCCGCGCGACGGTAGACGATGTTAACTTCATCATTGCCGGCATTGCGGAATACCAGAACCGGGTTCTCGATCAGATCCAGTTCCACGACCGCCGACGCCACCGACATGGTGCGCAGGGCGACGGACGATTCCGCAACAATTGTCGGCGCGTAATCCGCCGGAAGATCCTCCTCTTCCTCCGACAGCGGTGCCATAACACGATATGCAACGTCATCATAGATCGCATCTGGCTGCGTAGCCGGGCGCGATTTCAGACGACGCTTATAGCGGCGAAGGCGGGTTTCGATCTTGTCCGCGGCCGCTTCAAAAGCCAGCTGCGGATCCTGCGCGTCGCCAGTGCTTTGCAGAGTTGCACCACTATCGAGGTGCAAGGTGCAATCCGCACTGTAACGCGAACCGGACTTGGTGACCGTAACCTGTCCGGAAAAGCCATGATCGAAATATTTGCCGACTGCTTCATTCACCCGATCAATGATCCGGGTTGTGAAAGCTTCACCGACGTCCATATGCTTTCCAGATACACGCAGAGTCATTTGGCACACCTCATTTGCGTTACACCACAGGACTCAGTCTAATCACAAGGCGAGCGAAGCGCAAAGCGAACCAGCATCAAAGATGCTTTTCGTCCTGTGCGTTTTCCAACTAAATTCATGGTGCATGCACGCTTGCCAGGCGCGCTTTCCGATGAGGCGTTGAAACACCTTCCGAAAAGCCGTCGAATTCGTGACTGCTCCAATCAATAGCCCCTTTACGGGATGGTTGCCGCACATTGCTCTTTTAAGTAACGCCCCAGTAGCTGGTCCGTTGCCCGGATTTTTCCGGCCCGGTTTTCCCGGCCCGATTTTCCCGGAGCGCCACATTGCCCTTCCTTCAAACATATGGACAACCGCAATTTCTTCCAGAAATTACAGCGATATTATCGGACGTTGTCTGCAAAACGCATTCGGCGGAAACGTCCAACCCATGTCTTCATCCCCAAACCGGTTCTACTTTGAGGAGACAAGCTTCAATTCTGCTTTGGCGTATTTTCGATCGTAGAAACACAAGTGCTTCTGCTGACATCTCGCCAATTCACGCTGACGACTTATCAGGAAGCCCTGGAAATGAGGGCGTCCAGACACGTGCCGCAACGCGAGCCGGGCTTCTATTGGGTGAAATGGCGCTTGTCAATTGGTCCTCCTGCCAGTTGGTCCTCTTGCAATGCTGATCTTTCCACAAATCGAGATCGAATTTTTCTGAAAGAGCAGCGCTACAGATCCAAAATTTTAGAGCATTCTCCCCTATTCGAATACGGGAATAAGGCCCTAGAGGTACAATCGGTAATTTAAAACGGTCCCTTCCCAGCGCAATCTGTGGAACCATTTTGGCTAGAGCGAAATGCGCTCACATTCGTTCGCGCTTCCGCTCTATCTGTTTGTATTACCGCATTTATGCAACGTCAGGTGATACCACCTGAATGCAAAATGCTCTACGCAGTCAGGAAGCTGACAATCTTGCCTTCTTTTCACGCCTGCGCTGAACCGATGAAGCAATATTCATCGATTCCCGATATTTTGCGACCGTTCTTCGCGCGATATCCACACCGTCCTTCTTCAGAGCATCCACGATGGCATCATCGGACAGCACGTCATCGGGCTTTTCGGCGTCGATCATCTGCCGAATACGATGGCGCACGCTCTCCGACGAATGAGCGTCGCCGCCCTCGGATGAGGCAATGGAGGCCGTAAAGAAATAGCGCAGTTCAAACACGCCACGCGGCGTGGCCATGAATTTGTTCGCCGTCACGCGGCTGATGGTCGATTCATGCATACCGACCGCGTCGGCAACCGTGCGCAGGTTGAGCGGCTTCAAGTGGGTCACGCCGTGGCGCAGAAAGCCGTCCTGCTGCCGGACGATTTCCTGCGTTACCTTGAGAATGGTGCGCGCGCGCTGGTCGAGACTGCGTACGAGCCAGTTCGCGGTCTGCATGCAATCCGAGAGAAATGCTTTTTCTTCGGCTTTGACCGAGGTGCTCACCTCTGCATAATATTCATTGTTGACGATAAGACGTGGCATTGCGGCTGCGTTGAGTTCAATAGTCCAGCCACCGTCACGCGACGGTGTAACCAGTGCGTCCGGCACAATGGCATCGGCCACGGAGATTTCGAACAAAGCACCCGGCTTCGGATCGAGCATGCGGATTTCGGTCAGCATATCGAGGATATCGGCCTGATCGACACCGCACAGCTTCTTGAGCGTCGCAAAATCCCGCCGTGCAAGAAGATCGAGATTGTCGATCAACGCCTCCATAGCTGGATCGAACCGATCCTTTAGACGCAGCTGTATCGCCAGACACTCCCGCAGATCACGGGCAAAAAGTCCTGCCGGATCAAAGCCTTGCATCATTCCAAGAACGCGCTCGATCTCGACGGTTTCCACGCCAAGATTCTGGGCCAGACCGACAATATCGACACGCAGATAGCCGCTCTCGTCCAGTGCATCGGCGAGCGCCGTCGCAATGAACCGGTCTGCCGCTTTGGAAAAAGTCAGCGAGATCTGTTCCGCTACGTGCTCGCCCAATGAAATCCGGCTGGCCGTAACCTGATCGATGTCGTAACTGCCACCTGAAACATATCCGTCACCGACAGACGATTTCCATTGCGCGGCAAGATCGGGACCGATCTCGTCGAAGCGACCCGGATCATCCGGAAAGATATTTTCAAGCGAGCTGTCGAAGGTAGATGAGAGATTTTCGGCATTATCCGAAACGCCTGTTTTGAACCAGTCGCCATCCGGCGAGTCGTCCGACGCCGCATCCTCTCCTCCGATTTCAGCACCGTCTCGTGCTGATTCAGCGCCTGAAAAATCATCATTCGCTGCCTCAATTCGATCCAGCAGCGGATTTTTTTCGATTTCAATGTCGAGAAATTGCTCCAGCTCCATATGCGTCATCTGCAGCAGCTTGATCGACTGCATCAGCTGGGGGGTCATCACCAGCGATTGCGATTGACGGAAATCGAGCTTGGGCGACAGAGCCATGCGACGCATTATTCTCCCCCGTTAAACCCTGTCAATAACCGCGGAACACATGGTCAACGCGCGAGATATCCTTGACAGCAATCTGGCCTTCAGACGGCACTCATCGACATGGGACCTGAGTCCATACAGAGGAATAAGCCGTGCGCTCGCAGCCGTTTCAGGCTGAAAGCGCATTTGAATGAAAACTGGTATGAACCTTGCTTGTCAATTCAGAATGTGCGGTTTGGGGACAAAAGGGGAAATAGTCGCGGTTCAGCGACACTTTCTGTAACTTTGTACAGAACATAACAGGCTCAAACCGATGGCTGGTCAGAATGAAGGCATTTCCATAGGAGCCTGAGACGATATGAAAATGCCGAATATTAAAGTGTGAATTGGTCGCCGAGATAAAGCCGGCGCACGTCGGGATTGGCGACGATTTCGGCAGGACGACCATGTGTCAGCACCTGACCGGCGTGAATGATGTAGGCGCGGTCGATAAGGCCGAGCGTTTCACGCACATTATGGTCGGTAATCAGAACACCGATGCCGCGGCTTGTCAGATGGCGAACGAGTTGCTGGATATCCGAAACGGCAATCGGATCGACACCAGCAAAAGGCTCATCGAGCAGCATGAAGTTTGGGCGTGATGCCAGCGCACGCGCAATTTCGAGACGACGGCGCTCGCCGCCGGACAGCGAAATGGCAGGCGCTTTGCGCAGATGAGCGATGTGAAATTCTTCCAACAACGCATCCAGCTCGGAAGCGCGTTTGGAGCGATCTTTCTCCACAACTTCCAGCACAGCCTTGATGTTGTTTTCCACCGAAAGGCCACGGAAAATGGATGCTTCCTGCGGCAGATAGCCGATGCCAAGACGGGAACGGCGATACATCGGCATAGACGTGACGTCGAAACCGTCGATCTCGATGGAACCGGCATCAGCCGGAACGAGGCCTGTCACCATATAGAAGCAAGTGGTCTTGCCTGCGCCGTTCGGCCCCAGAATACCGACAGCTTCGCCAGCACGCACACCGAACGATACGCCATTGACGACCTGCCGGCCGCGATAGCTCTTGCAGAGACCGCGTGCCACCAGCGTCCCTTTGAGACGCGTCGACTTACCCGGCTGGCCGGGCATAGCGCCCGCGACATCGGATGGTGCGTTCACATTTTGCGATGCGTCTTGCGGCCCGTCAGCCTTCTTGTTCCAGAACAATCCCACGCCTGCTCCGGTCAGTTCTGCTTGGGCGCAGCACCGCCCTGCTGTTGATCTTTCGGGGCCATGATAATCGATACGCGACCCTTGGTCTGGCCCTTGCAGCTTTCGACATTGGCGCGGCCCGTATCGAGATGCGCCGTCAGCTTGCAACCGGTCACGACATTGTCGCCATCGGTCAGAACCACTTTCTGCCCCTGAAGAACCATAACCTGGTTTTTCGCATCATAACGCCCGGTATCACCAGTTGCGACCTGCGTCCCGGACTTGAGATAGACTTTCCCCGAAATGTCGATGTGATCGATGCTCGATGAATCGAGGCCGCCCACGCCAGCACTTGTCGGTTCCGGGGCCGGTGCTTCGCCGTCTTTCTTGGCCTTGTTGTAATAGACTGTCATCTGGCCTGCCTTCAGCAGGGCGTCGCCCTGCGAAACGGCAACATTACCGGTGAATATGGCAATGCCTTCCTTGTCGCGCATTTCCAGCTTGTCAGCGTCGATCTTGACGGGCGCCTTGCTGTTGGAAAGCTTCAGGCCGTTCACGGCTGCGCCTTCCTGCGCCAGTGAAACTGTCGGAGCCGCGACAATGCCGAGCGCCAGAACTGCAAATCCCATCCGCAAAGTGCGGGCCATCGTACCCTTGTTCATCTTGCCCGTCTCGCGTTCCATATAATTTCAGCTCCCCGAAGCATTCGACCATCCCTGGGTCGACATGCGGTCAGACGCAACATTAAGCACTTTGCGGCCAAATGGGAACATTCAGCATCGCAAAATGCGATCAAAAAAGCGGCTTAGAGCCTGTATCATTCCGATTGCATCAGAATCACGCTCTAACAATCTGTTTTCGAGCACATTTCGATCCGAGGACCGGTTTCAGAATGTACTCAACCGCGTCGCACAGATATGAATCGGTCCGAACGCTTCCCCTATCCTCAAATCAGGCTCCCTTTTCAGGGAGCCTTGTTGGGCGAAACAACGCTGCCGTCAACAGTCATTCGAACCTTGTTCTCGAAAATCAGAACCTTGCCGTTGTCCTTGACCTGCATGCTGTCGGCCAGAATGTGCGTGCTGCCGCTGCGGATATCCACGGGCTTATCAGTGGTGATCTGCCCGCTCTTGAGATTTACGTCCGCAGAGCGCAGCACCGCACGTAAACCGTCGTCTGTCGTAACAGTAAAGTCCTTATCAAGTTGCAAACGCCCATTGGCATTGTCGTAAACACCGGACGTTGCCTCGACCTTGGCCGTGCCCTTGTCACCAACCGGCAGCTCAGCGGAAATGCCTTCAAGCGAAATCGCACCGCTGTTCTTTGCATCCTGCGTCGCCTTGGAAGCGGTCATCGAATAGGGGCGGTTATCCTTGGTATATCCATTCAGGTGCGGGCTCGTCATGACAAGCTTTCCGCTTTCGCCGCCATTGTTCACTTCGACCTTAACGGGCGCGTTCGGCGTCGCAAGAAACGTATACCAAGAGAATACCGCTCCCACGATGATTGCGGCGACAGGGAGGGCTGTCTTCAGAACGCGAACGCGGATCGAATGGCGCTGTGCAGCATGAAAAAGCGTCTCGGCCTTCTCCGACGCACCAAAACGCATGCCACCCGTGCCGCGACCTTGAGCGGTCGCGTTCTGCGGCGCATGGCTATCTGTGGTGTCGGCGGTCATGTGGCGTTCAATTCCTCAACGGCTTTCGTAAAACTCGATAATCAGCGCGTGTGTGTCGCGCTTTTTCATTTCAATAAGGTTTATTTGGGGTGAAATAGTCGGTCGCTCAATAGCTTTATACCGCGCAAAACACCGCACCCGCCTCGCAAACAGCAAGCAGGAACGGCCTATGCCTTTGATAATTCAGCCCAATTGACACCCCACCGAATTAAGCAGGATGCTATTCAACTCTTTGATACCACAAAACTCGGTCAAATTACAGCTGTGCGTAATGCAACCGCCAGGGCTGATCCGGCAACGAACATAAGAATCTCGGACAGCTTCATTACAATATGTATTTCAGGCACTATCTCTAACCAGACCTATTTTTCGAAGATACTTGCCGCGTGCCCTCATTCGGGGCACAAGGTGAACTGCGGGGCGCAAGCCGCGCGATTTGAACGAACGGATGGACGGGAATGGCTCAAGACGCCGAAGCAATTATCGAACGCCGGAAATTGCGCAGAAAGCTGACGATCTGGCGTGGGGCCTTCCTGCTTCTGATCGCCGCCCTGATTGCCGTCTTCGCTTCATGGTCCATGCGCGGCACCAACTTCAACCAGCCGCACATTGCCAAGGTTCGTATCGAAGGCACCATCTTCGAGAATGAGGAATTGCTGAAGCGTCTCGACAAGATCGCCAAGGATGACGCCGTCAAAGGCGTGATTCTGGTTCTCGATTCGCCCGGTGGAACGACGGTGGGCGGCGAAGCGATTTTCGAAGCCGTGCGCAAGATTGCCGAGAAAAAGCCGGTCGTCACGCAGGTAGGGACCCTTGCAGCTTCCGCCGGTTACATGATTGCCAGCGCTTCGGACCACATCGTGGCACGACAGACATCCATCGTTGGCTCGATTGGTGTCTTGTTCCAGTATCCCGATGTTTCGAAGCTGCTTGATACGATCGGTGTGAAGGTCGAAACCATCAAGTCCTCACCACTCAAGGCGGAACCCAATTATTTCAGCCCGGCCAGCGAAGAAGCCAAGGGCATGATCCGCAATATGATCATGGATTCCTATGCATGGTTCGTGGACATTGTCGAAAAACGCCGTTCGTTCACACATGAACAGGCGCTGGCCCTCGCCAATGGCGCGGTTTTTACAGGGCGACAGGCACTCGATAAAAAATTGATCGACGGATTGGGCGGTGAAGAGGAAGCGGTCGCCTGGCTTGCGAGCAAGGGGCTTTCCAAAGATTTGCCGCGTCTGGAATGGAAGCCGGTCAGCAGTGAAACGGGTTTCTCGCTGCGCGATCTTATCATTCATGCCGGTGCACGCCTTCTTGGCGTGCCGCAGGAAGCAGACGGCATGTTGAAGCAGATCGCCAAGGAACGCATCTTTCTTGACGGACTTCTTTCGGTTTGGCACGTTGACGGTACGCCTGAAGCGAATTGACGCCAGCCAGGTAAACTTACACAATATCCGGTAGATACCGGATGAAACAAACAGAAGAACAGGGGTTTAAAGCCGTGATCAAATCGGAACTCGTTCAGATTATCGCCAGCCGTAATCCGCATCTCTTTCAGCGCGATGTCGAAAACATCGTGGGCGCGGTATTCGACGAGATCACAAACGCTCTTGCCGAAGGCAATCGTGTTGAGCTGCGCGGCTTCGGCGCCTTTTCGGTGAAGAACCGCCCTGCTCGCAGCGGTCGCAATCCGCGCACCGGCGAAACGGTGGATGTGGAAGAAAAGTGGGTTCCCTTCTTCAAGACCGGCAAGGAACTGCGCGACCGTCTCAACGGCGCAGTCTGATAGACATCATGGCGGCAAAACGCATCATCGCCATCATCGTTCTCGTGCCGCTTGCAGTGGCTCTGATTGCGTTGTCGGTTGCCAATCGCGCATCGGTGCAGTTTACGATCGATCCGTTCAATCCGGGCAATCCCGCTCTGTCCTATAATGCGCCTCTGTTTCTGTGGCTGTTCGGCGCGCTTCTTCTCGGCGTTGTCATCGGCTCACTGGTGACGTGGCTCACACAAGGCAAGCACCGCCGCAAGGAGCGCATGTACAAGCAGGAAGCTGCGCGCCTGCTTGAACGGAGCACCGCCGCCGAAAAGCGCAATATGCCGGTCGTGAACTCCTGAAACACCTGCTATTCTCAAACCCGGAGGCAAAACTTCCGGGTTTTCATGGTCGAAGCGCGATTGAACGTCGTTTTCCCCTTTCACACCGGCCCTGTTTATCCTACCTAGACCCCAATCATGATGATTGGAGTTTCGGGTGAAAGCGCCAAAGGGAAAAGGCAAAAAGCCGTCGGGCGGCAAACAGGACCGTGGTTTCGAGCGCGCAAGACATGATGCGCCGCGTTCAGAAAGCAAATTTGAAGGCCGATCTGATGGCAAGTCTGACAATAAAGGCTCGTCTTTCAAAAAGCCGCGCCCCCAATTCGCCAAGGCCGCACCCAAGCCCGTAGACGACAAGCCCGCTACTCCGCTTCGCGAAATCAAGCCTTATGCCGGTGCACGCCCGGGAGAACAACTGCCACTCATCCTCGAAACGGAACCCTCGCCCGATTATGCGCTTCTCGACAGCGGCAACGGGTTGAAGCTCGAGCAATATGGTCCCTATCGGATCGTCCGCCCGGAAGGTCAGGCAATCTGGTTGCCGAGCCTGCCGCAGAAGGAATGGGACCAGGCCGACGCCGTCTTCACCGGGAATACCGACGAGGAAGGCATGGGACGCTGGGCCTTTCCGAAAGTGCCGCTCGGCGAAACATGGCCAATGCAGCACGATGGCATTTCCTTTCATGGCCGTTTCACCTCGTTCCGCCATGTCGGCGTGTTCCCAGAGCAGGCCGCGCATTGGTCCTATATGGATGGGCTTATCCGAGATGGGGTAAAGTCCGGACGCAGCGTTAAGGTGCTCAATCTTTTCGGCTATACGGGCGTCGCCTCACTGGTAGCGGCACGTGCAGGTGCGGAAGTGACCCATGTGGATGCCTCCAAGAAGGCCATTCTCTGGGCGCGTGAAAATCAGGAAATGGCCGGGCTTTCGGACAAGCCAATCCGATGGATCTGTGAAGACGCGATGAAATTCGTTCAGCGTGAGGAACGGCGCGGCAGTTTCTATGACATCATCCTGCTTGATCCGCCTGCCTACGGGCGCGGGCCGAGCGGCGAGGTTTGGCAGTTGTTCGAGCATCTGCCCGCAATGGTCGATACATGCCGGTCCATCCTGACGCCAAAGCCGCTCGCCGTCATCCTGACTGCCTATTCGATCCGCGCATCCTTCTTCGCCATTCACGAACTGATGCGCGACCGTTTCACCGGCCTTGGTGGTACGGTCGAATCGGGCGAACTTATTCTGCGCGAACGTTCCGCCGATCAGTCGGGAGGACGCGCGCTTTCCACATCCATGTTCAGCCGCTGGGTAGCAAAATGAGCCGTGACGACGATTTTTCCAAAGGCGGCTCTCGTGCCGAATATTCCAAGGTAGGTCAGGTGAAGGAAGTCACCAGCCTCACCAACCCTATCGTGAAAGATCTCCGCTCGCTGGCGCTGAAAAAATTCCGCGACCAGCAGGGCGTGTTTCTGGCCGAAGGGCTGAAGCTCGTCATCGACGCACTGGAACAGGACTGGCGCATCAAGACGCTGGTCTTCGCCAAATCCGGCAAGGGCAACAAGATGGTCGAGCAGGTTGCCGCCCGCACCTTCGCCAAGGGCGGATTGGTGCTGGAAGTGACCGAAAAGATCATGGCTGCCATTACCCGCCGCGACAACCCGCAAATGGTGGTTGGTGTTTTCGAACAGCAATATCGCCCGCTCACAAACCTCAAGCCGAAGAACAACGATGTTTATATCGCGCTCGACCGCGTGCGCGATCCCGGCAATCTGGGCACTGTCATCCGTACCGCCGATGCGGTCGGCGCCAAGGGCATCATTTTGATCGGCGACACCACCGACCCCTATTCGCTGGAAACCGTGCGCGCCACGATGGGCTCGGTCTTTTCCATGCCGCTCTATAAAGTGACGGAAGCCGACTTCCTCAACTGGCGCAAGGGCATTTCCGGCCTTGTCGTCGGCACCCATCTGAAAGGTGCGGTCGACTATCGCACCATTCCCTATGCCAACAAGCCGGTCGTGCTGATGATGGGCAACGAACAGCAGGGCCTGCCGGACAGTCTGGCCGATACTTGCGACAAGCTCGCACGCATTCCGCAGGCAGGCCGTGCAGATTCCCTCAATCTTGCAATTGCCACCGGCGTCATGCTCTACGAAATTCGTCGCGACGCACTCACGCTCGATGAAAGGGTTTCCGGATGAAGCGACACGCAGTCTGGTCCTCACTGTTCGTCGTTGTCCTCACCATACTGA
The DNA here is from genome assembly GCF_024701725.1 of Ochrobactrum sp. XJ1. Lineage (NCBI taxonomy): Bacteria > Pseudomonadati > Pseudomonadota > Alphaproteobacteria > Hyphomicrobiales > Brucellaceae > Ochrobactrum > Ochrobactrum sp. XJ1. Next base: position 522,880 of record NZ_VDGD01000002.1, on the reverse strand, counting down.
TCGATCAGGGTGTCAAACATCTGGTGGAAACACGGATGGGCTACGGCCAGCAGATCGACCTGCTACCGTTCCTTGCCTTGTTTCGTACGCACAATGAGGGCATCGCCTTTTCCATGCTGGCATGGCTGCATGATTGGGGACTGGTCGCAATCACCGCAGCAGTTATCTTGTTCGTACTTTATCTGTGGTGGACCAACGCGCCGGACCGCATCTTCGCACGCTACGGTTTTGCACTTGTCGTTGGCGGCGCCATCGGCAATCTTATCGACCGCGTGATGCACGGTTACGTCGTGGATTATATTCTGTTTCACCTGCCAACCTGGTCATTCGCAGTTTTCAACCTCGCCGACACCTTCATTACAATCGGTGCAGGTCTCATAATTCTGGAGGAATTCCTCGGCTGGCGGCGCGAACGGGCTGCCCGCTAACCCGCCGGGTTGAACAGTCCCTGCCTTTCGCATAATTTGATCTCTTAAAATTAAAAGCTTTTTGAAGAGGATAAGGTCCAGTCATCCGAATTGACACATTGGTGACATGCTTCTGTCATCGTCGCGTAGCACTGAATCTGTACTGCTTCGGTCGAACTGGACACCCTGTCCATGCAATCGGCTGAACAAGGATTGGAATTGGCTAGCTCTCGCTGAAATATCCGTGGGAAAGCCGTTCAGGAATACGTGAATAGACAAATCAGGAGCCATCATCATGACAGTACTGCTTGGAATGGACCAGCAAATCATTGATGATACGGTCATGTCAGGCTTAGAAGCACAACAGGCGCTGTTCGCGTCCAACGGCGATCCCATCGTTCTGGGACGCATCGGATCGCTGGAAGTACGGCTTGCAAATTCACGCGAGGCGGTAGAAGCCGCGCAGGAATTGCGTTTCCGCGTCTTCTTCGACGAAATGGGCGCGCGCAGGGAAAGCATCGAAGCGGTGGAGCTTCGAGACGCTGACCGTTTCGACGCTATTTGCGATCATCTGCTCGTTTACGACACCGCCCTGCCCGTGCCGGAGCATCAGCAGATTGTCGGCACCTATCGTCTGATGCGTAGCGATCAGGCGGAACAGGCGCTCGGCTTTTATTCTGCCGATGAATATGACGTGCAGCGTCTGGCCCTTTCACGCCCGAACCTCCGCCTGCTTGAACTAGGACGCTCCTGCGTGAAGGCGGAATACCGCTCCAAGCGCACTGTCGAGCTTCTTTGGCAAGGTGCCTGGGCCTATTGCCGCCGCCATTCCATCGATGTGATGTTCGGCTGTGCTTCATTCCACGGCGCGGTGCCTGCAGCGCACGCGCTCGGCCTGTCGTTCCTCCATCACAACTGCCGTGCCACCGATGACTGGGACGTTCGTGCCCTGCCCAATCGTTATCAGGCCATGGACCTGATGCCGAAGGAAGCCATCAACAACAAGGTTGCGCTGTTCTCAATGCCGCCACTGGTCAAGGGTTATCTGCGTCTCGGCGCAATGATCGGCGACGGCGCAGTGATCGACGAGGCATTCGGCACAACCGATGTCTTCATCATCCTGCCGATTGAGCGCATTTCCAGCCGCTACATCACCTATTACGGCGCGGAAGCGAACCGCTTTGTGTAGTCTGTAGATATTCCGGTTCTGACGGCCTACAAATGGCGCTGTTTTGCGCTTCCAGTGCTCATGTACGCAAAAGTACACTCCGCTTCGGGTCGCAAACATCACCATTTTCGGCTCGTCATAACCAGAATCTCAAACAGACTGGGGCACCCTACCTGGCCAGAACCCGTCACGCCCTGCCTAACAGTTCCTTTAATTTGTAGATCAGGTCCAGCGCTTCTCGCGGTGTCAGTTCGTCTGGACTGATTGCAGAGACAGCCTTGGTCAGTTCACTATCTTTCCCCTGAACCTGCAGCTTCGGCTTTTCCTGCTGCAAGACGACAGAGAACAGCGGCAGATCATCGATCAGCTTGTCAGCCTTGCCCGAGGTCTCGCCCGCTTCAAGCTGGTGCAGCACATCGCGCGCGCGATTGACAACCGCTTCGGGCAGCCCCGCCAGACGCGCGACCTGCACGCCATAGGAACGGTCAGCTGCCCCTTTCGCCACCTCATGCAGGAAGACGACATCATTGTCCCATTCCTTGACCCGCATGGTGACATTGGAAAGCCGCTCAAGCTTTTCTGAAAGTGCAGTCATTTCATGAAAATGCGTGGCAAACAAAGCCCGGCAACGGTTCTTTTTATGCAGATATTCAACCGCTGCCCAAGCAATGGACAATCCGTCGAAAGTGGCTGTACCGCGCCCGATCTCATCGAGGATCACCAGCGAGCGTTCGCCTGCCTGATTGAGGATCGCAGCCGTTTCCACCATTTCAACCATAAAGGTTGAACGCCCGCGTGCCAGATCGTCGGAAGCACCGACACGACTGAACAGCCTGTCCACGACACCGATCTGTGCAGAACCCGCAGGCACGAAGGAGCCCATCTGTGCCATGATCGCAATCAGCGCATTCTGGCGCAGGAAGGTTGACTTACCGCCCATGTTCGGGCCGGTCAGAAGCCAAATCGCGCCATTGCCGTCGTCTGCTTGCGGCGAGAGATCGCAATCATTGGCGACGAACGGATTGGCCGCTTGACGCCGGAGGGCCTGCTCTACGACCGGATGACGCCCCGCAACAATGTTAAAGGACAGGCTGTCATCGACCTGTGGACGGCAATAACCCTGCTCTTCCGCCAGCACAGCAAGCGCTGCCGAGACGTCGAAAACAGCAAGCGCCGATGCGGCGGCACGGATGCTATCAGCATGGGAGACCGCTTCCGCCGTCAATTCCTCGAACACGGCAAGCTCGATTGACAATGCGCGGTCGGCAGCATTAGCGATCTTGCTTTCCAGTTCCGCCAGTTCGGTCGTGGTAAAGCGCATGGCATTGGCCATGGTCTGGCGATGGATGAAACGGCTCTTGGCTTCATCCGTATCCGTCATCGCCCCGGCATTGTTGGCCGTCACCTCGATAAAATAGCCAAGCACATTGTTATGCTTGATCTTCAGCGACTTGATACCGGTTTCTTCGATATAATTTGCCTGCAGACCGGCGATCACCCGGCGTGACTGATCACGCAAAGCCCGCATTTCATCGAGTTCGGAATTATAGCCTCCGCGCACAAAACCGCCATCGCGTTTCAGAAGCGGCAATTCGTCGGCCAAGGCCCGGTCGAGATGGGCGGTAAAGATGGCGGGCATGGCACTGACGGCATCGCGGGCATGTGCCAGTTCGTCGGGCAGCAAAGCGCTTTCCAGCAGGCTCGCAATGACATGCGCAGCCTCGAAGCCTCGGGCAAGGCTGCCCAGATCACGCGGACCACCGCGCCCGACGGCAAGGCGCGAGAGACCGCGCGGCATATCCGGCACGCCCTTCAGTTCCGCGCGCATGGCTTCACAGAGCGACTGCTCGCTCAGGAACCAGGAAACGGAATCGAGCCGCAGCGCGATTTCCTTCGGATTGGTCAGCGGTGCAGTCAGGCGTTCGGCAAGGAGTCGCGCGCCGCCGCCCGTCACCGTGCGATCAACCGCCTTCAGCAAACTGCCATCTCGATTGCCCGACATGGTGCGGGCAAGTTCCAGACTGGCGCGTGTGGCCGGGTCGATAAAAAGCGTGCCGCCCTCATGTTCGCGTTCGGGCCGCATCAAGGGTGGGCGCTCGGAAATCTGCGTCTTCTCGATATAGGCGATTGCCCCGGAAATAGCTGAAAGTTCAGGACGGCTGAACTGGCCGAAACCATCCAATGTCGCGACGTTGAAATAGCGTTGGATGCGCGCTTCCGCAGCCGCGCTGTCAAAGAGGGTCGCCGGTTGTGGCGTTACCGCCTTGCCGACCAGATCGAAGACCGGGCGTAGCTCCTCATCATGGAAGGCGCTGTCAGCCACGACCAGTTCGCGCGGGTCGACCCGCATCACATCGGCGAAAAGCCGGTCCGGCGTGGTTTCCGCCACACGGAAAGTTCCGGTTGAAATGTCGATCCAGGCGAGCGCCAGCGCACCATCGCCGCGCGTACGCCCCATCGCCATCAGGAAATTGGCTTCGGACGGATCCAGCAGCTTTTCTTCGGTCAGCGTGCCCGGTGTGACGAGACGGATCACATCGCGCTTCACCACCGATTTGGAGCCACGCTTCTTCGCCTCTGCCGGGTCTTCCACCTGTTCGCAGACCGCGACGCGATAGCCCTTGGCGATCAGCTTCTGCAGATAATCGTCGGCGGCATGGACCGGCACGCCGCACATGGGAATATCCTCGCCCAGATGCTTGCCGCGCTTGGTGAGCGTGATGCCGAGTGCCGCAGAGGCTTCCACTGCATCATCGAAGAACAGCTCGTAAAAATCGCCCATGCGATAGAAGAGCAACGAATCGACATTCGCCGCCTTGATCTCAATATATTGTTCCATCATGGGCGTCAGGCGAACGGGCGCTGCCTCGGCGGTGTTTTCTTCCGCTTCCGAGCCGTGTTCGTTAGCCGTCGTTTCCATCTAAAAACCTTCATTTATTGCTTAGCCGGCGAGGCTAAAGTTATAAAATTTCGTATTCCATCGTTTTTGGATGAATATCTATTCCTCGAAGCACTGTTTACACGATGCGTGACTGGCGCTATCGAGGTTCTCCCGCAGATGAAACCGGAGGGAACATGCCAGCCTCGACGCCGAAGGGCAACACATCAGAACGCGCACCCACAGCCAGTGAGAAGGAAGCGCTAGACTTTCACGCGCAGGGTCGCCCGGGCAAGCTGGAGATCAACCCCACCAAGCCCATGACCACGCAGCGCGATCTGTCGCTCGCCTATTCTCCGGGCGTTGCCGTGCCGGTGAAGGCAATCGCTGAAGACGCCGCCCGCGCCTATGACTATACGGCCAAGGGCAATCTCGTCGCCGTCATTTCCAACGGCACCGCCATTCTCGGCCTCGGCAATCTGGGTGCGCTCGCATCCAAGCCGGTGATGGAAGGCAAGGCTGTGTTGTTCAAGCGCTTCGCCGATGTCGATTCCATCGATCTTGAGGTCGATACGACCGATATCGATGCCTTCATCAATGCGGTGCGCTATCTCGGACCGTCGTTCGGCGGCATCAATCTGGAAGATATCAAGGCGCCCGACTGCTTCATCATCGAGCAGCGCCTGCGCGAACTGATGGACATTCCGGTTTTCCATGACGACCAGCATGGAACGGCCATCATTGCCGCTGCCGGCCTGATCAATGCGCTGCATCTGACCGGCCGCGACATGAAGACGACGAAGCTCGTCTGCAATGGCGCGGGCTCGGCGGGTATTGCCTGTATCGAGCTTATCAAGGCGATGGGCTTTGCCTCGGAAAACGTCATCCTGTGCGACACCAAGGGCGTCGTCTATCAGGGCCGTGAAGAGGGCATGAACCAGTGGAAGTCCGCCCATGCGGTGAAAACCGACAAGCGGTCCCTCGCAGATGCCATGAACGGCGCGGATGTCGTGTTCGGCCTTTCGGCCAAAGGTGCATTCACCGAAGACATGGTCCGTTCCATGGCGCCGAACCCGATCATCTTCGCCATGGCCAATCCCGACCCGGAAGTAACGCCCGAAGAAGTGGCGCGCATCCGTGATGACGCCATCGTTGCCACCGGTCGTTCGGATTATCCGAACCAGGTCAACAATGTCCTTGGTTTTCCTTACATCTTCCGTGGCGCACTCGACGTACGTGCAACCACCATCAACGATGCGATGAAAATCGCAGCCGTCAATGCGTTGGCCGAACTTGCCCGCGAGGACGTGCCGGACGATGTGGTCGCCGCCTATCAGGGCAGCCGTCCGCGCTTCGGCTCAAGTTACATCATTCCGGTGCCGTTTGATCCGCGTCTGCTTGCATCCGTCTCGGCTGCCGTCGCCAAGGCAGCGATGGAAACCGGCGTTGCCGGGCGTGCCATTGCCGATATCGAAGGCTACAAGCGCGAACTGTCGGCACGTCGCGATCCGATCGCCTCGACGCTGCGCGGCATCTATGAGCGCGTGCGTCGTCAGCCGAAGCGCATCGTCTTTGCCGAAGGTGAAGAAGAACAGGTGATGCGTGCCGCCGTTTCCTACGTCAATCAGGGCCTCGGCACCGCTATTCTGGTTGGCCGCGAAGAACGGGTGAGGGATACAGCCAAAGCTGCTGGTCTCGATCTCGACCGTCCCGGCATCGAAATCATCAATGCGCGCCTTTCGAGCCGCAATGCGGCCTATGCCGACTATCTCTACGAGAAACTGCAGCGCAAGGGCTACCTGACGCGCGATTGCCACCGCCTCATCAATAATGACCGCAATCATTTTGCGGCCTGTATGGTGGCGCTCGGCGATGCCGACGGTATGGTAACGGGCGTGACCCGCAATTACGCGACGGGTCTCGACGATGTGCGTCGCGTGATCGATTCCAAGCCCGGCCACCGCATGGTTGGCGTCTCCATCGCACTTTGCCGTGGACGCACGGTGTTCATCGCCGATACCGCCGTTCATGAAATGCCGACCGCAGCGGAACTTGCCGATATTGCGGTTGAAGCTGCGGGCATGGCGCGCCGCATGGGTTATGTACCACGTGTCGCACTGACCGCCTTCTCGACCTTCGGTCATATGGGCGGTGAACGCTCCGCGCGCATACAGGAAGCCGTCCGCATTCTGGCAACGCGTCATGTCGATTTCGAATTCGACGGCGAAATGAGTGCTGATGTGGCGCTGAACCCGAAGCTGATGGAACAATATCCGTTCATCCGCCTGTCGGGCCCGGCCAATGTGATCGTCACACCGGACAATCATTCGGCCTCGATTGCCGCCGACATGCTGCAGGAACTGGGTGGCGCAACGATTATCGGCCCGTTGCTCGTCGGCCTCGACAAGCCAGCGCAGATCGTCACCATCGGAGCGAAGGATTCCGACATCGTCAATATGGCGGCAATTACCGCCTATAACGCGACGAACTGAAAGATCAGCGAAGAGTAATACAAAGGCCGGGTTTTCCCGGCCTTTGCTTTTGGATATTCATCATCCACAAAAGCGGCTATAGGATAGCCATCGTCCACTATCCTTTTCTCCGCAAACCGGATCTACATGCCGCATGAGCGCACACGACCTTAAGCTGGAAGAGATCGTCAATCCCGAGACGCTACGCCGCAAGCTCAACGAACTGGCGGATTCCACGGACGAAAACTACACCAGTCCTACCGTGCGAAAAGTGGTGCTTCAGGCTCTGAAGGACGCTTTGGTGCGCGGTCGCGCCAATGCCGAAGGCATGCTGATGAAGGATGGCGGCGGCACGCTCTGCGCCAAACGCCTGTCCTTTCTCATGGATACGCTGATCGAGGCGCTGTTCGAATTCGCCACCACCAAAGCCTATCCGATGGTCAACCCGTCGAAGGCCGAGAACATGGCTATCGTCGCGGTCGGCGGTTACGGGCGTGGCGGGCTGGCGCCGGGGTCAGATATCGATCTTCTGTTTCTGCTGCCCTACAAGCAGACCCCCTGGGGCGAGCAGGTTGTCGAATACATGCTCTACATGCTGTGGGACATGGGACTGAAAGTCGGCCATTCCACGCGCAATATCGATGAGTGCATCCGGCTTTCGCGCGAAGACATGACGATCCGCACGGCAATTCTCGATGCGCGGTTTCTCACCGGCAATCGCGAGCTCTTCAAAACGCTTGTTACCCGCTTCGACGAGGAAATCGTCAAGGATACCGGCCCGGAATTCATCCAGGCCAAGCTTGCCGAGCGCGACCAGCGCCACCGCAAGGCAGGCGAAACCCGCTATCTGGTTGAGCCGAACGTCAAGGAAGGCAAGGGCGGCCAGCGCGACCTGCATACGCTGTTCTGGATCACCAAATATTTTTACCGTGTCAAAACGAAAGAAGAGCTGGTCAAGCTCGGCGTTCTGTCACGAGCCGAGCTGAAGCTGTTCAACAAGGCGGAAGATTTTCTTTGGGCGGTGCGGTGCCATATGCATTTCGCGACGTTGAAGGCAGAAGAACGCCTTTCCTTCGACATCCAGCCGGAAATCGCCCAACGCCTTGGCTATACGGCGCATCCCGGCCAGAACTATGTCGAACGTTTCATGAAGCATTACTTCCTCGTGGCCAAGGATGTGGGCGATCTCACCCGCATCATCAGCGCAGCGCTGGAGGAGCAGCAGGCCAAGCATGTACCGGGCTTCAACCGCATTTTCCTTACGTTCTCGCGACGCAAGCGTAAGCTTTCCGCTGACGGCGACTTCGTTTCGGAAAATCACCGCATCAACATCGCACGGCCAGACGTTTTCAAGGAAGACCCGGTCAATATCATCCGCCTCTTCCATCTGGCCGACAAACACGGGCTGGAATTTCACCCCGAAGCAATGCAGAGCCTCACGCGCTCACTGAAACTCATCAATTCCGATCTGCGTGAAAATCCCGAAGCGAACAAGCTTTTCCTCGAAATCCTGACCTCGCCGCGCAACCCCGAACTCATCCTGCGCCGTATGAACGAATCCGGCGTGCTTGGAAAATTCATTCCTGACTTCGGCAAGATCGTCGCCATGATGCAGTTCAACATGTACCACCATTATACGGTGGACGAGCATCTGCTACGCTGCATCGCCGTGCTGTCGGAAATCGAGCATGGTGAGCTTGAAAACGAGCACCCGCTTTCAAACCACCTCATCACGACAGTCAAGCGCGACCGCAACCTGCTTTATGTGGCGCTGCTCTTGCACGACATCGCCAAGGGGCGCCCGGAAGATCATTCCGTTGCTGGTGCACGCATCGCCCGCAGGCTGGGACCACGGCTGGGTCTTACCCCTACCGAAACAGAAACCGTTGAATGGCTTGTGCGCGAACATCTGACCATGAGCATGGTCGCGCAGTCACGTGATCTCAACGATCGCAAGACCATCATCGACTTCGCCGACACCGTGCAGACCATGGAGCGGTTGAAGCTCCTCCTGATCCTGACCGTCTGCGATATCAAGGCGGTTGGTCCCGGCGTGTGGAATGGCTGGAAGGGCCAGCTTCTGCGTACGCTCTTCTACGAAACCGAACTGGTCCTGACCGGTGGCTTTTCGGAATTGTCCCGTGCCGACCGCGACCATCAGGCGCGAGAGGCGCTGGCGGACCGGCTCTCTGATTGGCCGAAGGACAAGCGCGATGCATATCTGGCGCTTCATTACACCAACTATTTCCTGACTGTCAGCCTCGAGGATCAGGTCCGGCACGCCCATTTCATTCGCGAAGCCGACCGCAACGAGCGGGCGCTGGCCACCATGGCCAAGCCGCATACTTTCGAGGCGGTTACGGAAATCACGGTACTGGCGCCTGACCATCCGCGTCTGTTGTCGATCATCACCGGCGCCTGCGCAGCGGCTGGCGCCAACATCGTCGACGCGCAGATTTTCACCACTGGCGATGGACGCGCACTGGATACCATTCTCATCAGCCGCGAGTTCGACACTGATGACGACGAGCGCCGCCGTGCCGAACGCGTCGGCAAGGTCATTGAGGATGTTTTGTCCGGCAAGGCCCATCTGCCCGACGTGCTGGCCAAGCGCACCAAGCCGAAGAGGGCCGCCAAGGCGTTCAAGGTGGAACCGCGAGTCGAGATCAACAACACGCTTTCGAACAAGTTTACCGTCATTGAAGTGGAAGGTCTGGACCGGCCCGGTTTGCTTTCAGAACTGACTGGCCTTATTTCCGACCTTTCGCTGGATATTGCATCGGCTCATATCACCACCTTCGGCGAGAAAGTGATCGACAGTTTTTATGTGACTGACCTTGTGGGCCACAAGATTTCAAACGCCACCCGTCAGGGCAATATCAGGCGCAAGCTGCTTGGTGTTCTCAGCGGCGAAAATGGCAGCAAGACAAACGGCCGCTCATCTCAGGCCGCAGCATAGGTTTTTCAGTAAATGAGTTTGGTCAAAAAGTTCGCCACGGTCGCGTCCGGAACGCTGATGAGCCGCATTTTCGGCTTCACACGCGAGATGTTCATGGCGGCAGCGCTCGGCACCGGTCCGGTAGCCGACGCCTTCAATGCCGCTTTCCGGTTCCCGAACACCTTTCGCCGGCTCTTTGCCGAAGGCGCGTTCAATTCAGCCTTCGTGCCGCTTTTTGCCAAGGAAATCGAAAAGAACGGCATGGACGGCGCGCGCCGTTTTTCCGAAGAAGTATTCGGCGTTCTCTTCACGGTGCTTCTGTTCCTGACCATCGTGATGGAACTTTCGATGCCCTTCATCGTACGGACGATAATTGCACCGGGTTTCACCGACGATCCGGTGAAGTTCGACAATACGGTGCGTCTCGCCGTTATCATGTTCCCCTATCTCGCCTGTATGTCGCTGGCGGCGATGATGGGCGGGATGCTGAATTCGCTGCATCGCTATTTTGCAGCGGCCATTGCGCCGGTATTCCTCAATATAATCCTGATCGGGGTTCTGGCTTTCGCGTGGTGGCGTGGCTATGACGCGCTTTCGGTCGGCTATGGCCTTTCGTGGGGCGTGATGGCTGCAGGTCTGGTCCAGCTTGCCATCGTGTGGATTGCCGTGCGCAATGCAGGCATCAAGATCGGCTTCCGCCGTCCACGCCTGACCTCGAACGTCAAACGGCTTCTCGTGCTGGCACTGCCCGCAGCGATCACCGGCGGCATCACGCAGATCAACCTGCTCATCAACACCAATATCGCATCCGGCATGGAAGGCGCGGTATCGTCGCTCGTCTATGCGGACCGCATCTATCAGCTTCCGCTCGGCGTCGTCGGCATCGCCGTCGCAACCGTGCTTCTCCCGGAACTGTCACGCGCGCTGCGTGGCGGGCACATGAAAGAAGCGTCGAACCTTCAAAACCGCTCAGTCGAGTTCACCTTGTTTCTGACGTTGCCAGCCGCTGCCGCTCTTCTGGTCATGTCGGAACCTATCGTCCGGCTTCTGTTCGAACGCGGCAAGTTCAGCCCGGATTCCACGCTTGTCGTTTCCAATATTCTGGCCATCTACGGCCTCGGCCTGCCCGCGTTCGTGCTGATCAAGGCGTTCATTCCCGGTTTCTTTGCCCGCGAAGACACCCGCACACCGATGATCTTCGCTGCCATTTCGGTGGCGGTGAACGTCTCGCTCGCCATCACGCTTTTCCCGCATTTCGGTCCGACCGGCATCGCCACGGCTGAAATCGTTGCCGGATGGGTCAACGCTATCCTGCTGTTCGCCATGCTCGTGAAGCGCGGCCATTGGGGACGGGATATTCCGCTGCTCACCCGTATTCCGCGTCTCCTCATCGCTGCCGCGATCATGGCATTCGGAATCCACTATGCCATCGGCCATTTTGCCTACGAGCTTTCCTCCGCAGCGCCATTTGCCCTGCGGGCGGGAACCGTCACCGCAATCGTTGTTGCGGCAATGGTGGTCTATTTCGGTTTGGCATTCGGTCTGGGTGGCGCCAATACGGGAATGATCCGTCGCAACATCAAGCGCGGTACGGCAAAGAAAGCCCCTGAAAGCGAGCAATAATTCAAGCTTGAAAGGCGGCTGCGTCTCTGCGAAAAGACCAGCATTCAAAATCCCCGCTCTCCACCGGCGGGGCTAACTTTTTTAGGATAAAGCCATGAGCACGTTCAAACCGCTTGTCTTCTCCGGCGTCCAACCGACCGGAAATCTTCACCTCGGCAATTACCTTGGGGCGATCAAGCGGTGGGTCGAGGTTCAGGAAACGCAGGAATGCATCTATTGCGTCGTGGACATGCACGCGCTGACCATTTCGCCCGATCCGGCTGAGCTGATGCAATCGACCCGTGAAGTCACCGCAGCTTTCCTTGCTGCCGGTATCGACCCGAAGAGAAGCATCGTCTTCAACCAGAGCCGCGTCATGCAGCACGCAGAGCTGGCATGGGTATTTAACTGCATCGCGCGCATCGGCTGGATGAGCCGCATGACCCAGTTCAAGGACAAGGCAGGCAAGGACCGCGAAAACGCTTCGCTCGGCCTGTTCGCTTATCCAAGTCTGATGGCCGCCGACATCCTGCTTTATCGCGCCACCGCAGTGCCGGTGGGTGAGGACCAGAAGCAGCATCTGGAATTGACCCGCGACATTGCGCAGAAATTCAACAACGATTATTCGGATCGCATCGCTTCGCTCGGCGTGGGCGTGGATATGCAGGTTGGTGACGAGCAGGTTTCCGGCTTCTTCCCGATGACGGAACCGATGATCTCCGGCCCTGCCATGCGCATCATGTCGCTGCGCGACGGCACCAAGAAGATGTCGAAGTCCGATCCGTCCGATCTGTCGCGCATCAACCTGATCGACGACGAAGAGACCATCACCAAGAAAATCCGCAAGGCAAAGACCGACTCGGACGGCCTGCCCACCGAGCTCGACGGTCTCGCCGGTCGTCCGGAAGCCGATAATCTGGTTGGCATCTATGCAGCACTTTCCTCTCAATCGAAGGAAGACGTGCTCAACGAATTCGGCGGACGCCAGTTCTCCGAATTCAAGGCATCGCTTGCCGATCTCGCGGTGGCAAAGCTTTCGCCGATCACTCATGAGATGCGCCGTCTGGTCGCTGATCCGGCTTACATCGACAGCGTTCTGCGCGACGGTGGTGAGCGGGCTGGCGTGATTGCCGAACAGACCATGCGCCATGTTCGCGACATCGTCGGCTGGCTGCAGAACTAAACTTCTCAATGATCAAGCGAGCGGCAACATTTTTGCTGCCGCCGCTCTTCACTTGAAAATCATCATCCGATCTTCAAGTACCTACCAAATGTCAGCTTGCAGACGGTCAATCCCGATGGCAAATTGCGGCCATGGTATCAAAACGACTTAGCCGGGAAGCCGGTCACCGCCGCAAGTTTCTTGCCGTCATCGATGAGACGCCCGAATGCGGGCGCGCCGTTGCATATGCCGCGCGCCGTGCAAAAAATACGGGCGGCTCTCTCATCCTGCTTTTCGTGATTGATGACTCTGATTTCCAGCAAATTCTGGGCGTCGGCGAAATCATGCGCTCCGAAGCGCAGGAACGTGCTCGCGCAGCGCTGGAAAAATTCGCCGCAACTGTGCGTGCAGCCCAGGGCATCGAGCCGGAAATCAACATCCGTGAGGGCGAAACCGCCTCGGAGTTGATTAGCCTCATCGAAGAAGATCAGGACATCGCCATTCTGGTTCTGGCTGCCGGTTCGGGCAAGGAAGGCCCCGGCCCTCTCGTGCAATCGCTGGCCAGCCGCTCCCAGTTCCCGATCCCGGTTACGGTCATTCCGGCAGGTATGAGCGACGATGACATTGATGCGGTGACCTAATCACCCTATATTGATGACAACTGATACACGCAGCATCGGGACAGCACTTGCGTCCATGAGTATCTGCGCTTACGAGAATCGTTCCAAAATCTGAAAGCGGGACAACTGGCATGTTCATCCAGACTGAAACCACGCCCAACCCGGCGACCCTGAAGTTTCTTCCCGGCAAGGTCGTGATGCCGGAAGGTACCGCCGATTTCCGCGATGCCTCCACCGCGGGCAACACATCGCCGCTCGCAGCCAAGCTTTTTTCGGTTCCGGGCGTGACCGGTGTTTTCTTCGGTTATGACTTCATCACCGTCACCAAGGAAGACGGCGAGTGGCAGCATCTGAAGCCCGCCATTCTTGGCACGATCATGGAACATTTCATGTCGGGCGCACCTGCAATGGCTGGCAACAGCAATGCAGACGCTGCCCCCGCTCATGGCGAAGAAGAATTTTTCGATGAAGCCGATGCCGAAACCGTCGAGATCATCAAGGAACTGATCGAGACCCGCGTTCGTCCGGCAGTTGCACAGGATGGTGGCGACATCACATTCCGCGGTTTCGAGAACGGTACCGTGTTCCTGAACATGAAGGGTGCATGCTCTGGTTGCCCGTCGTCGACTGCAACGCTGAAGCACGGCATTCAGAACCTCCTGCGCCATTTCGTGCCGGAAGTGCAGCAGGTCGAACAGATCTGATCTTACTGAGACTTGTAAAGAAAAAGGCCGCTTGAAGCGGCCTTTTTCATATCTGTCATCATCTGGACCTACTGCTTCACGATGACCTTGGCACCCTGTTCGGTGCGGTCGTAAAGATCCATGATGTCCTGATTCATGAGGCGGATGCAGCCGGACGACATTGCCTTGCCGATGGACCACCATTCCGGCGTTCCGTGCAGACGATAGCCCGTGTCGCCACCCTTGTTGTAGAGATATAGAGCGCGCGCACCGAGTGGGTTGCGCAGGCCGGGGTCCATGCCGTTGCGATATTTTGCCAGTTCCGGTTGGCGCTTGATCATGGCGGAAGGCGGCGTCCAGGTCGGCCATTCCCGCTTCATGGCGACGCGCGCCGTACCGGACCATTCAAATCCTTCACGACCGACACCGATGCCGTAACGCATGGCCTTGCCTTCCGGCATAATGAGATAGAGGAACTTTTCCCGCGTATCGACGATGATCGTGCCGGGGGCTTCGTCCGTTGGATATTTGACGATCTGGCGGCGATATTGCGCCTGGATCTTTTCACTCGGGATGGCCGGGACGACATAGCCAGCGTCGGTGACCGAAGAATAGGAGGCAGTATAGAAAGTGCCGCCTACGGTCGAGCAGCCTGCCAATGCACCTGCCAGAAAAAGAGCCGTCGTCAATTTAAGGACGCGAGAATTCATGCATTCCCCCAGATTGGTTCATTCCGTCAATGGGACCACGATGGGCCGGAGATAGAAGCGAATCGCTCATTCTTGTCGAAGATGCGGTAGTATTGTTAACCAGGCGTTAACCGTAAATTGAAAATTCCTTGAATAAGACATTTTTTGGCCATGTTTGCCTTGGTAGCGCGGTTTTCGTACGGCTCGTCCCAGTTTTCCGATTGTTTCGATCTGAATCCACGCACAAAATGCGCCCATGCCAATCGTGATTCCCAACCAGACCCATCCTCTTTCCGACGGCCGACAGTCGGACAACGCCATGCTGGTGCGGCGTGGCGTGCAGCGTCTTTTTCTGGAAATGGGGCTTGCAACATTGCCTGAACTGCCGCTGGCATCCGGCAGGCGCGCCGACCTGATGGCGGTCAACCGCAAGGGTGAAATCTGGATCGTGGAGATCAAATCGTCGATCGAGGATTGGAAGGCAGATCACAAATGGCCCGAATATCGCGCTTACTGCGACCGGCTGTTCTTCGCCACTCATCCGGCGGTGCCGCGCGAAATATTTCCGCAGGAATGCGGCTTCATTCTCTCTGATGGATATGGGGCGGAAATTATGCGTGATGCGCCAGAACATAAATTGCCCGGCGCAACCCGAAAGGCGTTGATGCTGCGCTTTGCGCGGGCGGGCGCCGCCCGCCTGACAATCGCCGAACTTGCGGGTCTCGATGTACCCGAGACAGAAATAGATTGATTTAGCTGTCCAAGTTAACGAGGCGCGCGTTTGGCCAGAATGCGCTGCAATGTACGGCGATGCATGTTGAGACGGCGTGCGGTCTCGGAGACATTGCGTTCGCACATTTCATAGACGCGCTGGATATGTTCCCACCGAACCCGGTCGGCAGACATCGGATTCTCCGGCGGCGCAACCTTTTCGCCGGGACGGCGGGTCAATGCTGCGAAGACCTCATCCGCATCGGCAGGCTTCGACAGATAGTCGATTGCGCCGAGCTTAACAGCGTTCACAGCAGTTGCGATATTGCCGTATCCGGTGAGAACGATGGCGCGCGTATCGGCACGGCGCGAGCGAATAGCTTCTATGATGTCGAGGCCGTTTCCATCCCCGAGCCGCATATCCACGACCGCATAGGCCGGGGCGGCGGCCTTGGCGGCAGCAATGCCTTCCTCAACCGATTCCGCAGTTGTCACCTGAAAACCCCGGCTCTCCATGGCGCGGGCAAGGCGCTGCAAAAAGGGTTTGTCGTCATCAACCAGAAGGAGGGTCGGATCGTTGCCTATGGCTTCGGTGTCTTCCTGCTTCAAGTCGTCCATCGGGTGCTTCCTGCCTGTATTTTTCTTTCCTTATTGATACCCCTGCGTCAAAAAGTCAAATAGCCATTGAATTGTTGAAGCAATTTCAGCATTCGCCCATACGCAGGAACAATGCAAGCCATTGTATTTTCATAATATTTTTAAAAATGGACACAAGGAATTGATAGCAAAATCGTGCGTAAGCCGCAGTCTTTTGCTCAGATGGCCCAATATTGCCGGGCCTCGGCGGATAGCCCGGCCAGAAAGCTGTCCAGCTCCACTTGATCGATATGCGCACGCAGCGCCTTGGCAACATCGTAAATAGCTGAATCCGGTGCAAAATTATGATCTTTGCGCAGAGACTGCACTTCACAGGTCAATGCCTGTCGGCTCAGAAATGGCTGTTTCGCTTCACCAATATCCCAGTTTGCTACAAAAACAGCACGAAGAACGGGTGGCAATATCGTGGCAAAGCGAATCGCTTGATCGACCTCTAACCGGTGGCGGAAGGTGAGCAGCACAGCTTCCACCATCGTATAGGCCTGATTGCGTGTAGCAAGCCCTGCCTCATCCCGAGCCGTATGGAGAAACTTGTCGAACTCCTCCGTCGCCCTCTGGATTTCAAGCGGAATCGTCATGCTGCATCCTTCTTCAGCCTGATGTGAATGCTGAACGCGGCCACACCACCTTCACTTCTGCGCCCTGTCCGGGATTGTTGCGATTGCGGAAGGTGATATGCGCGCCTGAGCGTTCCAGCAAAGTCTTGGCGATGAACAGACCAAGGCCGAGTCCGCCGCCGTTCCGCGTATTGTCGCGACTCGTCATATAGGGCTCGCCGATACGGTCGAGGATTTCCGGTTTGAACCCCTCGCCATCATCCTGAATGGTCACGCTTACATTACCGTCGGTCCAGCCCCAGGTCACGTTGACCGTACCACGTGCAAAATCGACGGCATTTTCCACCAGATTGCCGAGACCGTAGAGAAGGCCGGGATTGCGCCGGGTGACGGGTTCCGGTTTCGGACCTTCCGTCTTCTGCACGTCAATCGTGATACCGAAGTTGCGGTGCGGCGCAATCACCTCTTCGATGAGAGAGGAGAGCGGCAGGCGCGACATGTGTTCCTCGCCCTCCGAGGAAAGACTGGTCAGCCGCTGAAGAATTTCACGGCAACGCTGGGTCTGGGAATGGAGCAAGGCGATGTCTTCGGCAAGGCCCGGATCGGTGGTGCGGGCGCGCTGCATTTCCTTTACCACCAGTGCAATCGTTGCCAGCGGTGTGCCCAATTCATGGGCGGCTGCGGCAGCCAGACCATCCAGCGCCGACAGATGCTGTTCACGCTGGAGAATAAGTTCGGCAGCGCTCAATGCATCGCCCAGCTGACGCGCTTCCTCGGCGATACGATAGGCGTAAACGCCAGTGAATCCGAGCGCCGAAATAATGGCGCACCAGATGCCGATGACGAACAGAAACGGCAGGTCCAGCGTTTCGCCCGGATACCAGGGCAGCGGTTCGTGCCTGATGGTAAGCACCGACGTACAGGCAACCACCAGCAAGGCGAGTACCAGCGTATGACGAGCCGAAAGCGACGTCGCCGAGATAATGACGGGCACGATCATCAAAATGATGAAAGGATTCTGCAGCCCGCCAGTGAGATAAAGAAGCCCTGCCAGTTGCAGAACGTCGAACGCCAGAACCAGGCTTGCCGCCGCCGGATTGAGCCGGTGGTTGGTCGGAAAGCGGAAGGCCAGATAAAGGTTGAGCCATGCTGAACAGGCGATCAGAGCAAAACAGATGCCGACTGCAAAAGGAAATTGCAGATAGAGCGCCACGAACATGACGGCGGCGGTCTGCCCGGCGATGGCCAGCCAGCGCACACGTATCAACGTGGTCAGGCGCGGGCGGCGCGAAAGATTGGAAGCGCGATTCTCGAATTCTGCGTGCATGAGTCCCTCTACTCGCTCCTTATGAGACAAGGTCGGGTCTCAACGCAAGCGGAACTGCGTTATCCGGTCGCAGGTTGGAATCAGGTTCCGCGTGGCTTGGCGCGACGCGTCGCTTCCGCAGTGGCCGGGTCTTCCGGCCAGACATGCTTCGGGTAGCGTCCGCGCATGTCGGCGCGCACATCCGCCCATGATCCCTTCCAGAAGCCGGGAAGATCGCGGGTAATCTGGATCGGACGATGAGCTGGAGAAAGAAGTTCCAGCAAGAGCGGCACCTTGCCATTGGCGATGGCCGGATGCACCCCAAGACCGAAAAGCTCCTGTACACGAACTGCGATCACCGGCTCTTCGGCGTCATAGCGGATCGGAATATTCGATCCGGTCGGCACTTCGAAATGCGTCGGCGCAAGCTGGTCGACACTACGCTGCAGATCGAAGGGTACAAGGCTCATCAGACCGTTCTTCAACACGTGCCCCGGAATGCGGTCAAGTTGCGCTTCGCCCGTCAGGAAGGGCAGCAGCCAATCGTCCAGCCTCTCGATGAGATGGTCGCTATCCATCGAAGGCCACGGATCACCAAGGCCGCGATGAAGCCAGCCAAGGCGACGACGCAGAATATCGGTTTCCTTGCCCCATGGCAGAATATCGAGGCCATGTTCAAGCACGGCGGCAATCACGCCTTCGTCGGCGGCAGCTCCCGAAGGAGCGGCGAGCGGCTTTTCAGAGAGAGCAATCGCGCCGATGCGCACAGCCTCACGAGCCCGCAGGGCGTTCTTTTCCGCGTCATAGACGACCTGTCGTCCACTTTCGATCCTGTTACCAAGGGCTGCGCGGATTTCGGTTTCCGAAACTTCCGCGGCAGAAAGAATGCGGGCACGGCCCGCTCTTCCAGACATATCTGCAACCACCAGCCATGGCGCCCTGCTGAGGCTGATAGCGGGATCGACCTCGCCGCCACGTCCATTGGCCAGAAGAAACTGCCCCATCTGCCCGCGAGCCTTGGCTATGCGGTCCGGATAAGCATCAATGAGCATACGACCTACGCTTGAGCCTGCCACCTCACCCTTGTTCGGGACATTTGCGGCAAGCCGCCTCGCCAGTCCTTTTGCACGCTGCGCACGATCCGAACGGTCATTGCGAAACCGTGACATGCGGGTGTCGAGGTCGGTTTCATTGCCGCCAAGACCACGTTCGGTCAGCAACACAGCGAGTTCAGCCGCCTTCTGCGCCTCGCCACGTTTGCCAGCTTTGGCCACCATATGTGCCAGGCGTGCAGGAAGGGCCAGCGCACGCATGGCCTCGCCATCTGCAGTCAGGCGTCCCGCTTCATCCAGCGCACCGAGCCGCATAAGCAGCGCCTTGGCTTCTTTGAGCGCAGGTGCCGGCGGTTTGTCGAGCAGCGATAATGTTGCCGGATCGGTCACACCCCACGCAGCCGCATCCAGCACAAGGCCCGACAAATCAGCTTCCAGAATTTCCGGTGGTGAAAAAGCGGGGAGCGACGCCGTCTGCCCCTGATGCCAGAGGCGAATGGCAATGCCCGGCTCGGTACGACCCGCACGGCCGGCACGTTGATCGGCGCTCGCACGCGAAGTCCGCACGGTTTCAAGTCTGGTGAGGCCCGTGGCCGGTTCATATTTCGGCTGGCGTGCAAGTCCGCTATCGATCACCACGCGCACGCCATCAATCGTGATAGAGGTTTCTGCAATCGAGGTCGCCAGCACCACCTTGCGGTGGCCTGTCGGTGCAGGCTTGATCGCCGCATCCTGATCACGGCCTTCCATTGCACCGTAAAGCGGCGCCAGAATGATATTGGCAGGCAGGAATTTTTCCAAGTTTGCTGCCGTGCGCTCAATCTCGCCCTGCCCCGGCAAGAAGGCGAGGATGCTGCCGGTTTCATCTGCAAGCGCATCCCGGATAGCACGCACCATCGCGTCCTCGACCCGTTCATCCGTCTTGCGATCGCGATAGCGAGTATCGACGGGATACGCGCGCCCCTCACTTTCGATCACCGGCGCATCGCCCAGAAGCGAAGCAACACGGGCACCATCAAGCGTCGCCGACATGACGAGTATCTTGAGGTCATCGCGCAGTGCCGCCTGCACATCCAGCGCCAGCGCCAGACCGAAATCGGCATCGAGGCTGCGTTCGTGGAACTCATCAAACAGGACTGCGGCGACACCCTTAAGGTCTGGATCGTCCAGGATCATGCGCGCAAAGACGCCCTCGGTAACGACGAGGATCTTGGTTTTCCCTGATACCTTGCTTTCAAGGCGCATCCGGTAGCCGACCGTTTCACCCGGTTCCTCGCCCAGGAGCTGCGCCATGCGGCGAGCGGCTGCACGTGCCGCCAGACGACGCGGTTCAAGCAGCACGATCATGCCATCCTTGCGCCAGTCCGCGTTCAGCATATGAATAGGCACCAGTGTCGTCTTGCCCGCACCGGGCGGCGCGACAAGGACTGCGCTCGCATGATGCGCCAATGCCTCATCCAGCTGAGGCAGAATTCGTGTCACAGGAAGATCAGGCAGGCTCGTCAAAATAATTTCCGTCAGATAAGGCTTCCACTTTCGTGCTTATCACACAGGGAACGCACATGATCCATATTCGAAAATCGAACAAGGCCGATGCGCCCGCGTTGACCGAAATCTGGCGCGCCAGCGTTCTCGCTACGCATGACTTCCTGAGCCGCGATGATTTTCTGGAAATCGAAAAGCTGGTGGCCGAGCAATATCTGCCGAACGTCGAAGTCTGGCTTATTGAAGACGTTGGCAAGCCGGTCGGCTTCATGGGCATGAGCGAGCATCATATCGATAGCCTGTTCATCGCACCTGATCAGCGCGGCAAAGGCATCGGCAAACAGATGATAGCGCATGCAAAAACGCTCGGCAGTCCGCTGACAGTCGATGTGAACGAGCAGAACCTGCAGGGTGTCGGCTTTTACCGGCATATGGGGTTTGTCGAAACCGGGCGTTCGGAGACAGACGACCAGGGACGCCCCTATCCACTCCTGCATCTGCGGCTGGCAACCAACAATTGACATACTCCCCTAGAGTATATAGATTTCGCTGAAATCGGGAGTTTCCATGCCGCATTCACCGGAAGACAAGAAGCGTGCCTTGACTCGCCTGCGTCGCATTCGCGGACAGGCCGAAGCGCTGGAGCGTGCGGTGGAGGCTGGCACGGAATGCGCGGCATTGTTGCAGCAGATTGCAGCACTGCGCGGTGCGGCCAACGGGTTGATGGCGGAAGTGCTGGAAAGCCATTTTCGCGAGACATTTGGGCAGGAAACCAAAGCTGATCCCGATACACAAATCGACGAAATCATGCGGATTCTACGCACCTACCTCAAATGAGTGCGTTGCTCTAAGATAGACTGAAAGGGAGAAACATCGTCATGAAATCACGCGCAGCCGTTGCGTGGGAGGCGAAAAAGCCGCTCACCATCGAAACAGTCGAGATTGGCGGTCCACGGGCTGGCGAAGTGCTGGTCGAAATCATGGCGACGGGCGTTTGCCATACAGATGCCTACACCCTTTCGGGTCTCGATTCCGAAGGCAAATTCCCGGCGATCCTTGGCCATGAAGGCGCGGGCATTGTTCGCGAAGTGGGCGCAGGCGTGACCTCGGTCAAGCCGGGCGATCATGTGATCCCGCTTTACACGCCGGAATGCCGCCAGTGCAAAACCTGCCTGTCGCAGCGCTCGAACCTCTGCACCTCGATCCGCGCTACGCAAGGTCAGGGCCTGATGCCGGACAAGACCACGCGCTTTTCCTGCGATGGCGGCGAAGTGTTTCATTATATGGGCTGCTCGACCTTCTCGAACTTCACCGTTCTGCCGGAAATCGCGGTTGCCAAGGTGCGTGAAGACGCGCCATTCGACAAGATTTGCTATATCGGCTGCGGCGTGACCACGGGTATTGGTGCAGTGATTTATACCGCCAAGGTTCGTCCGGGTTCCAATGTCGTAGTGTTCGGTCTTGGCGGCATTGGCCTCAATGTCATTCAGGGCGCGCGCATGGTCGGCGCCGACAAGATCATCGGCGTGGACATCAATCCATCCAAGGTCGAGATGGCGAAGAAGTTCGGCATGACCGACTTCGTCAATCCGCGCGAAGTCGGCAATGACAAGGTGGTGCAGGCCATTCAGGACCTGACCGATGGCGGCGCGGACTATTCCTTCGACGCTACCGGCAATACCGACGTCATGCGTCAGGCGCTGGAATGTTGCCATCGTGGCTGGGGTGAATCGATCATCATCGGTGTGGCGGAAGCGGGCAAGGAAATTGCCACGCGTCCGTTCCAGCTGGTCACAGGCCGCGTCTGGAAAGGCACCGCATTCGGCGGCGCACGCGGTCGCACGGATGTGCCGAAAATCGTCGATTGGTACATGGACGGCAAGATCAACATCGACGATCTGATCACCCACACCATGCCGCTCGATGAAATCAACAAGGCCTTCGACCTGATGCATGAAGGCAAGTCCATCCGTTCGGTGATTGTCTACTGATGAGTGAAAAGCTTCTCGTTTCCCAATGGGATGAACTCGACAATCTGAGCCCGCGCGCGCTTTATGCGATGCTGAAGCTGCGCGTGGACGTTTTCGTGGTGGAGCAGAAATGCCCCTACCCGGAAATCGACGGCAAGGATTTCGAGGCGTTTCACCTGCGCATTCTCGACGGCGAGGAACTTGCAGCATCGCTGCGAGTTCTGCCACCTGAACAAGCTGGCAAGCCGGTGAAAATCGGGCGCGTCGTCGTGGCACCGGATTATCGCGGCTACAAGCTCGGCCAGCGCCTGATGAAAGAGGCTGTCGAATTCGCTCATAACCGTTTTCCGGGCATGGCGGTCGAACTTGGCGGGCAGAGCCATCTACGGAAATTCTACGGCTCGTTCGGCTTCGTGGCAATTTCCGACGAATATCTCGAAGACGGCATTCCGCATGTTGATATGAGGTTGGAACCAAGGGAAGCGGTTGCCTGATGTTTTTGCTGCGCCGCCATATGTCGTTCTATCTTGGCGCCCTTGGCGGCGTCGCAGCATTTATCGTCGCCTGGCTTCTCAAAAGCCCTCTTGCCCCGGTCATCGGCGCAAACTGCTTCTTCGTGCTCTATCTGGGGCTGGCGGCATCTGCCTTGCCAAAGCTCACTGCCAGCTTCCTGAAAAAGCACGCTGCGAGCGCTGACGAACCTGTCTGGATCATCTTTCTGGTGACCTTTGCAACAGTTCTCGTCGCAATCGTCTCGCTGTTCATTCTCATCAACAGTGAAACTAAGGCCGATACGTTCTCGCTCGTAATGACACTTGCGTCTGTGCCACTCGGCTGGTTCACCATTCATATGATGACGGCCTTGCATTATGCGCACGTATATTGGCAACCGGGTGAACCGGCTGGCGATGACACCAGCCATGCCAGTCGTTATCGCGGCGGCTTCGAATTCCCCGGAACAGCTGAACCTTCCGGTTGGGATTTTGCCTATTTCGCCTATGTCATCGGCATGACGGCACAAACGTCCGACACAAGTGTTACGACGCCAGCCATGCGCAAGGTCACGCTGCTGCACAGCATCGTCTCCTTCTTCTTCAACACCGTGCTGGTTGCCGCTTCCGTCAATGTCGCGGTGGCGCTCGGAAGCTGAACAAAACTGGGATTTTTTCATGGAAACGATTTCGACTGCAAAGTGCTTTGATGGAACGCAAGGCGTCTATCGCCACAAAAGCGAGACGAACCAGTGCGACATGACCTTTGCCGTCTTCCTGCCGCCGCAGGCAAAAGACGGTCCGGTACCGGTACTCTGGTATTTTTCCGGCCTTACCTGCACGCATCAGAATGTCATGGACAAAGGCGAATATCGGCAAATGGCCGCAGAACTGGGAATTGCCGTTATTTGCCCAGATACAAGCCCGCGCGGCGATGACATTCCGGATGAGCCGGACAACTGGCAGTTCGGCAAAGGTGCTGGTTTCTACGTCGATGCCACGCAGGAGCCATTTGCCAAAAACTATCAGATGTATAGCTACATCACGAAGGAATTGACCGATCTGGTGGGACGCGAGTTCCCGCTCGATATGTCGCGACAGGCGATCACCGGCCATTCCATGGGCGGACATGGCGCTTTAACAATTGCGCTCAAGAATCCGGATCGCTTCAAGTCAGCATCCGCCTTTGCACCCATCGTCCAACCTTCTACTGCAGGCTGGTCCAGACCGGCACTGGAAAAATATCTCGGACCGGAAGAACGGGCTTGGCGCGCCTATGACGCCACGCTGCTCATCGAAGACGGCTATCGGTTCCCGGAATTTCTGGTCGATCAGGGTACCGCAGACGGTTTTCTCGATGATGGCTTGCGTCCGTGGCTTCTGGAAGAGGCTTGCAAGAAGGCAGGCATTCCCATCACGCTCAATATGCGCGAGGGCTATGACCACTCCTATTTCTTCATATCGACCTTCATGGACGACCATCTGAAATGGCACGCCGAACGCCTCAAGAGCTAGTTAACGCTTCACCACCTTCATCGGCAGACCGCCTTGCGGCTGGGTGGTGAGCTTCTGCACCGGCCACGGTTTCGTCGTTTCCAGCACCTCGAAACGATGCCTGTCAAGCAGGATGGCCAGTGCAATGACCGCCTCCTGCAAGGCAAAGCTTGCACCGATGCAGACACGCGGGCCAGCACCGAATGGCAGATATTGAAAACGGTCCAGCCTGTCGCGGTTTTCGGGCCAGAAGCGTTCAGGCATGAAGGCGTCCGGCTGGCTCCAGTAGAGCCGATGACGATGAATGACCCATGGCATGACCAGAACGGTCGCGCCCTTCGGGATTCTCAGATCGTCATAAGTATCGTCGGTCGCCGCCTCGCGATTGATCGACGGCGCAGGCGGATAAAGCCGCATCGCCTCTTCAAAAGCCGCGCGCGTGAAAGGCAGCGATGCCAGCCATTCCTGCGGCGGCAGATCCCGACCGCCTTTTGCAAAAAAGCCGTCAATTTCCGTTTCGATACGTTCACGCTCGTGCGGCGCCTTGGCGAGCAGATAGAGCGTCCAGCCGAGCGCGCGAGCGGTCGTCTCGTGACCGGCGCCAATGAAGGTGATGATGTTGTCCTCGATCTCGGAGCGGCTCAGGCCGTCTGGTCCTTCGGCCCGCAACAGCAGGGTAAGGAAGTCGCTCGGCACGTCTTCTTGCCTGTCCATGCGCGTTTTACGCAGCCCGATGGTGTTTGAGACCAGCTCACGAAAGAAGCCAAGCGATTGCTGTCCACGCAGACGTGTGAGACGCGGCAACCAGTCGGGCAGCCCCAGAAGGTCGAACGGATCGACCCGCCCCATGGTCTCGAACAGCTTGTCGATCTGATGTGCGAAATCGTTTGGATCGCCTGCGATCTCGCCGGAAAACAGCGTCTCCGCCAGAATATCATAGGTCAGGAGCGTCATGTCATGGGCGACATCGGTAATCGTACCGGGGGTCTTGTATCGCTCGACGAACTGGAGCGAGCGGTTACGCATGGTCTCGGCAAAGCCGCCGATATGGCGCGGGGTAAAAACCGGCGCCATGGCCTTTCGCGACCGCTTCCACACCTGGCCTTCAGCCGTCAGCAGGCCGTCGCGCAACAAGGGGCGCAGCACGCGCTGACGAATGGCGGACATGGGATAATTGGCTGCATTGTCGACCAGCACATGGCGGATCAGCCCCGGATCATTGGCGATGATGGTTTTCATGCCGAACCAGCTGACGGAAATCCACCGCTCGTTATAGGAAGGTTCACCCCAAAGCTCGAGCGGGTTCTTGTAGACGACGCGCATCATCTCGAAACGCCCCACCGGCTTTTCGCGCGGGCGCGGTGCGGGCGGCACAAATGGAACCGGTCTTTCGCTCATGACGTTCGCAATTTCCATCAAGCGTTCCTTTCGTCATAAAACAGGTCGAGAACGCCCCCGTCAAACCCGATATAAGCGTCAATTGTGGCGGTTCCAGAAGCCAAGCGGCACCGGTACTGTTCTCATATGAACCAACTGCCGGAATCCCCGGCAAATTTACCGCCAAAATTTGGAAAAAAAGCCTTTAGCACCTATATTAAAGCCATGTTTGTCGCGTGATTCGACATATCTTTGAAGCTGCATTCGCAGCGCGTTTTTCGAAAGATTTTCATGAGCGAGATGCCCGAGATGAATTCCGAAGCCCCCGCCGAGTATGGCGCGGATTCCATTCGTGTTCTGAAAGGCCTGGATGCTGTTCGCAAGCGTCCCGGCATGTATATCGGTGACACGGATGACGGCTCCGGCCTGCATCATATGGTCTACGAGGTCGTGGACAATGCGATCGACGAAGCGCTGGCAGGACATGCCACGCTTGTCACCGTCGCCCTCAACCCGGACGGCTCCTGCACCGTGACCGATAATGGTCGTGGCATTCCGACTGACATCCATAAGGAAGAAGGCGTTTCAGCAGCCGAGGTCATCATGACCCAGCTTCACGCCGGTGGTAAGTTCGACCAGAACTCCTACAAGGTTTCCGGTGGTCTGCACGGAGTTGGCGTTTCGGTTGTGAACGCGCTGTCGATCTGGCTGAAGCTGAAGATCCGTCGTGCCGGCAAGATTCATGAGATGAGCTTTACCCATGGCGTGGCCGATGCCCCACTCGTGGTAACCGGTGATGCCGGTGCGGAGACGGGTACGGAAGTCAGCTTCCTGCCCTCGCCCGATACCTTCAGCATGGTCGAATTCGATTTCGATACGCTGGAGCGCCGCCTGCGCGAACTCGCCTTCCTCAATTCCGGCGTTCGCATCAAGCTCACCGACCGCCGCCATGCGGACGTGGTCGAGCATGAGTTGCACTATGACGGCGGGCTTGTGGAGTTCGTGAAATATATCGACCAGAGCAAGAAATCACTTCTGGAAGAGCCGATTTATATCCGCAGTGAAAAAGACGGCATGACGGTTGAAGTCGCCATGTGGTGGAACGATTCCTACCACGAGAAGGTGCTGTGCTTCACCAACAACATCCCGCAGCGCGATGGCGGCACGCATCTGGCCGGTTTCCGCGGCGCGCTGACCCGTCAGGTGACGGGCTATGCCGATGCTTCGGGCATGACCAAAAAGGAAAAGGTGACGCTGACCGGCGATGACTGCCGCGAAGGCCTGACCGCCGTTCTTTCGGTCAAGGTTCCTGATCCGAAGTTCTCGTCGCAGACCAAGGACAAGCTGGTTTCCTCGGAAGTTCGCCCGGTTGTGGAAAGCCTCGTCAACGAAGCGCTTTCGACATGGCTGGAAGAACATCCGGCTGGTGGCAAGGTCGTGGTTGAAAAGGTCATTCAGGCAGCCGCTGCCCGTGAAGCTGCCCGCAAGGCCCGCGACATCACCCGCAAGAGCAATCTGAGCGTAACGTCCCTGCCCGGCAAGCTTGCCGACTGTCAGGAGCGCGATCCGGCCAAGTCTGAAATCTTCATCGTCGAAGGTGACTCGGCAGGTGGTTCCGCAAAGAGCGGTCGTTCGCGCCAGAACCAGGCCATCCTGCCGCTGCGCGGAAAGATCCTCAATGTGGAACGCGTCCGCTTCGACCGCATGATCTCGTCCGATCAGGTTGGCACGCTGATTACTGCGCTCGGCACATCAATCGGCAAGGATGAAACGCACGGTTTCAACCCGGACAAGCTGCGCTATCACAAGATCATCATCATGACCGATGCTGACGTCGACGGCGCGCATATTCGTACATTGCTGCTAACCTTCTTCTTCCGGCAGATGCCGGAACTGATCGAGCGCGGCCATATCTATATCGCCCAACCGCCGCTCTATAAGGTCTCGCGTGGCAAGTCCTCGCAATACATCAAGAACGAGGCTGCCTTCGAAGACTTCCTCATTGAGACAGGTCTTGAAGAAGCCACGCTGGAAATGGCAAGCGGCGAAGTTCGCGCCGGGCCTGACTTGCGTTCGGTGGTGGAAGATGCCCGCACCATGCGTCAGCTTCTGGCGGGTCTTCACACGCGCTATGACCGTCGCGTGGTGGAGCAGGCTGCCATCGCAGGGCTCCTGCATCCGGATGCATCAAGGGACAATGCAACCGCACAGCGTTCCGCCGATACTGTTGCAAAGCGTCTCGACATGATCTCGGAAGAAACCGAACGTGGTTGGGAAGCACATGTGACAGAAGATGGCGGCTATCGCTTTGAGCGCATGGTGCGCGGCGTAAAGGACATTGCGATTCTCGACATGGCATTGCTCGGTTCTGCCGATGCTCGTCAGATCGACCGCGTGGCTTCGCGTTTGTCAGAGGTCTTTGCCGAGCCGCCTGTGCTGCGCCGCAAGGACAAGGTGGAGACACTTTCCGGCCCGATGGGCCTGCTCGACGCAATCTTTGCGACGGGCCGCAAGGGCCTGACCCTGCAGCGCTACAAAGGCTTGGGCGAAATGAACGCCGAACAGCTTTGGGAAACCACGCTCGATCCGAACGTGCGTTCGCTGCTGCAGGTCAAGGTGACGGATGCGACCGATGCCGATTCACTCTTTTCGCGCCTGATGGGCGACGATGTGGAACCACGGCGCGAGTTCATTCAGGAAAACGCGCTGAGCGTTGCCAATCTGGACGTTTAAAAAACACAAACCCCGAAAAGCCGGAAAGCTTCTCGGGGTTTTATAATACCCAAAGAAAAGCCCGCTATTTAGCGGGCTTTTCTTTTATCGTGGTTATTTACTCGCCGCGACGCTTCTTGCTGTAACCGCCGCCTTCAGGCTTTTTACCGCCCTTTTTGAAGCCATCTTTCTTGAAGTCGTCTCCACGGGAGAAATCACGTGGCTTGTCCCACTTGTCGCCTTTCGAGCGGTCGCCTTTATAGCCGTCGCTCTTGTAGCCATCCCGGAAGCCGCCTTCCTTGGACTTGTCGCCGCGTGGTTTGAAACCGCCCTTGCCTTCGCGCGGAGCAGCGTCACCGCCTGCACCTGCAACGGCAGTGCGGATCACAAGACCCTTTTCACCGGTGCCGCGTTCTTCGACCGAACGGCGGAACTCATCGGCCTTAGAAGCCGTGATTTCGAAGCGGGTTTCATTGTCGAAAATCTTGATCGAACCGACATCGCGCTTTGAAACATCGCCCGCCTTGCAGATGAGCGGGAGCAGCCATTTCGGATCGGCGCGATGCTTGCGACCGGCAGAAACCGAGAACCAAACGCCGTCAAAGTGTGCATTGCGGTCGAAACGTTCGCCCGGCTCGCCACGCTCACGACGCTCGCCCCGTTCGAAGCGGTCGCCACGATCAGAACGTTCGCTTTTTTCAAAACGATCTCTGGGCTTCTTGCCACCAACCGGATGCACCGGTGCATCGGAAACTTCTTCCGCCGCCGGATAGGAGGCCACTTCGCGGTTGAGGAAAGCGGCGGCAATCTGTTCCGGCGTATAACGCTCGGTCAGCGCCTTCAGGAGATCCTGATATTCTTCTTCAACCGGCTGGTTGAAGACTTCCGCATTCAAAATACGCTCATTGGTCTTGGCCTGAACAGCAGCGATGCTTGGTGCCGGAACCGTCTGCGCATCGAGCTTCGCCATATGCAGAAGGCGCTCTGCAGTGCGGCGACGCGAGAACGGTACAACCAGCACACAGGTGCCCTTGCGACCGGCACGACCCGTACGCCCCGAACGATGCAGCATCGTCTCGGGATTGTTCGGAAGATCGGCATGAATGACAAGGTCGAGATTGGGCAGATCGATGCCGCGCGCGGCAACGTCGGTTGCCACGCAGACGCGGGCACGACCGTCGCGCATTGCCTGCAAGGCGTTGTTGCGTTCGGCCTGGCTCAATTCGCCCGACAGCGCAACCACGGCAAAGCCGCGATTGGAAAGCCGGCTTGCCATATGCTTCACCGCTTCGCGGGTCGAGCAAAAAATGATCGAGTTCTGTGAATCGTAATAGAGCAGCGTATTGATGATCGCGTGGTCGCGCTCATGCGGCGGCACCGGCATGGCGACATAATCGATATCGGCGTGCTGGCTGGTTTCGCTCTGGACGGTGAGGCGAAGTGCATCGTTCTGGAAGCGCTTGGCAAGCTGGGCAATCTGCTTCGGCACGGTTGCCGAGAACATCAGCGTGCGGCGGTCTTCCGGTGCTTCGCCGAGGATGAATTCGAGATCTTCGCGAAAGCCCATGTCGAGCATTTCGTCGGCTTCATCGAGAACGACAGCACGCAGCTCCGACATGTCGAGAGCGTCACGGGTAATATGATCGCGCAGACGTCCTGGCGTACCGACAACGATATGAGCGCCACGTTCCAGCGCGCGACGCTCGGTGCGGATATCCATGCCGCCAACGCAGGATGCGATGCGCGCGCCGGTATCGGCATAAAGCCATTCCAGCTCGCGGCGAACCTGAAGTGCCAGTTCGCGCGTCGGCGCGATGATCATGGCAAGCGGCGCACCGGCATCGCTGAAACGCAGCTCGTCTTCGAGGATGGTGTTGGCCATTGCGAGGCCGAAAGCGACCGTCTTGCCAGATCCGGTCTGTGCGGAAACGAGAAGATCGGCATCAAGCGTTTCAGGCGCCAGAACGGCGTTTTGAACGGCGGTGAGTGTATTATAACCGCGAGCGGCTAATGCTCCGGACAGAGCCGGAGCGATGGTTTCGGGCAAAGACATGAACCACTTTCACGAAAAAAGCTTCTCAAGCCGTATACCCATTGGTCGTGAACCCACTTGTCCACGACTCCCCTGACGACCACCGAAGCAACAGAATTGATGCTTCCCTATAGGGTTGGACCGCTCAGGTCAACCGGCCAAACCTCTGAGCGCAACTCGATCCGATTGAATCGTACCGCCGCTCTGGTCCTTTTTGACGCGCATTTGGCCCGAAAACCGTTTCACATTTTTCGGAATGCGCTCTAATGCGCCTCATCCCAGTTATGCGCTGCGCGCGCATCAACATGCAGCGGCACCGCAAGCGAGACGGCAGGCATTGCCGCGTTTTCCATAATGTGACGAACGACCGGTATGGTCTTTTCGACTTCATTATCAGGCACTTCGAAGATCAGTTCATCGTGCACTTGCAACAACATGCGCGCGGCAAGATTTTGCTCCGCCAGCGCATCTTCCATGCGGATCATGGCGCGGCGGATAATGTCGGCGGCGGAACCCTGTATCGGCGCATTGATGGCCGCGCGCTCATTGAACGCACGAACCTGCGGGTTGGATGCCCTGATATCGGGATAATGCGCACGACGCCCGAAAATCGTTTCAACATAGCCATTCTCGCGCGCGAAAGCTTTGGTCGCCTCCATGTAATCCTTGATGCCGGGGAAGCGCTCGAAATAGGTGCGGATATATTGCCCTGCTTCTTCGCGCGGAATCGACAACTGGTTGGCAAGGCCGAATGCAGAAATGCCGTAGATGATGCCGAAATTGATCGCCTTGGCACGGCGGCGCACTTCCGACGGCATACCTTCTACCGGCACGCCGAACATTTCGGATGCCGTCATGGCGTGAATGTCCATGCCGTCGGCAAAGGCCTGCTTCAGTTGCGCGATATCGGCCACATGGGCCAGCACGCGCAGTTCGATCTGGCTGTAATCGGCAGAAACCAGCTTGTTGCCGGGTTCGGCAATGAAGGCCGTCCTGATCTTGCGGCCTTCCGCGGTGCGAACCGGAATATTTTGCAGGTTCGGGTCGGATGACGAAAGACGTCCGGTCGAAGTGGACGCCATCGCATAGGACGTATGAACACGCTTGGTCTCGGGGTTGATGAACCCCGGCAGCGCATCGGTATAGGTGGATTTGAGCTTGGTGAGCTGACGCCAGTCGACGATCTTGCGCGGCAGCGGATGACCTTCGGCAGCAAGGTCTTCCAGCACCTGCGCAGACGTGGACCATTGACCGGTCTTGGTCTTCGACGCGCCCGACAGGCTCATCTTGCCAAACAGAATATCGCCAAGCTGCTTGGGCGAACCGATATTGAATCTTTCGCCTGCCAGTTCGTAAATCTCGTCTTCATAGGCAGCGGCAGCCTGTGCCAGATCGCCGGAAAGACGCGACAGTACCTGGCGGTCAACGGCAATGCCGCGTTCTTCCATGCGCGCCAGAACATCGATCAGCGGACGTTCCAGACGTTCATAGACCGACATCAGCCCTTCAGCTGCAAGACGCGGTTTCAGAACTTGCCACAGGCGCAAGGTCACATCGGCGTCTTCCGCCGCGTAAGCCGTAGCACGGTCGAGATCGACCATATCGAAGCTGACAGCGCTCTTGCCGCTTCCCGCCACATCCTTATAGGGAATTGGCGTATGACCGAGCCAGCGCTCGGACAACGGGTCCATGCCATGGCTGCCCGTGCCAGCATCAAGCACATAGGAAATCAGCATCGTATCGTCGAACGAGACTGTATTGATCCCATGGCGGCGCATGACCAGCCAGTCATACTTCATGTTCTGCGCGATCTTGAGAACGGAAGCATCCTCAAGCACGATCTTCAAAGCGGCCAGCGCCTCATCCAGCGGAATTTGTCCTTCGACCATGCCGCCACCGAGAAGATCACCGGTGCCAGACTTGTGTTGGAGCGGAATATAAGCGGCTCTGCCCGGCGCCAAGGCCAGAGAAAAACCAACCAGCTCCGCCTGCATCGGATCAAGCGACGTCGTTTCCGTATCGAAGGCCAAAACACCGGTTTCAACCGCCTCTGCGAGCCAGAGTTTCAGCGTGGCGATATCGCGAATGCAGGTATAAGCGCTCGTATCGATTGTCTGTGCGGTTGCCTCTGTCGCCCGCTTTTCTGCGAGCGCCTTCGGCGTGTAGCCCTGATCCGAGGCAGCGACAGCGGATGTCGGTTGCGACGTAGCATTATCAGCCTTGGCGGGAATATCGACATCGGGACCATGAGCGTCCGCGCCCCAGTCTGTCTCCACATGGCACGGCTCGACAGCCGATGCGTCGGTGTCAGTCGCTTCGGCCACCCGGCGAGTGAGCGAAGTGAATTCCATAGCCTTCAGGAAGCCGATCAGCTTCGGGCCGTTCTGCGGCTCCAGCACCAGACTGTCCAGATCGACATCCAGCGGCACGTCGGTCTTGAGTGTAACCAGCTCGCGCGAAATCTTCGTCTGGTCGGCAAACGCCAGAATGTTCTCGCGACGCTTGTTCTGCTTGATTTCGGAAGCGCGGGCCAGAAGCGTATCGAGATCGCCGAATTCTTCCAGCAATTGCGCCGCCGTCTTCGGCCCGATGCCGGGAATGCCAGGAACATTGTCGGTGCTGTCGCCGGTCAACGATTGCAGGTCGATCATCTTTTCCGGCGGAACGCCCCATTTCTCGATCACTTCCGGGATCGAAATCTGCTTGTCCTTCATGCTGTCATACATCGATACGCTTGGCGTCACGAGCTGCATGAGATCCTTGTCGGAAGAAACGATGGTAACATCGCCGCCAGCCTGCTCGGCAATACGGGCATAGGTCGCGATCAGGTCGTCAGCCTCGAAACCTTCCTTCTCGATGCAGGGCAGATTGAACGCGCGCGTTGCCTGACGGATGAGGCCGAACTGGGGAATGAGATCTTCCGGCGGCGCGGTGCGATTGGCCTTGTATTCAGGATAGATTTCATTGCGGAACGTCTTCGACGAATAATCGAAGATGACCGCAAAATGGGTCGGCACCACGCCCACATCGGTGTTGCGCGCATCTTTCAAGAGCTTCCATAGCATGTTGCAGAAGCCCGAGACGGCGCCGACCGGCAGACCATCCGTCTTGCGGGTCAGCGGTGGCAGGGCATGATAGGCGCGGAAAATATAGCCCGAGCCGTCAACGAGAAAGAGATGATCGCCTTTTTTCATAAGCTAGAATTAGAGGAAATGACGCCTAAAGAAAACCACTCCCGTGTCAGGAGAAACATCCGTCCACGTGAAAGAAAACCCATCACGTCGCGGTAACACGTTTGTTACAGATTTGTAATCTTCCGTGCCCTTGAATAGCCACAGTTGAAAGGCCAAATCTCAGTCATCGACAGTTCGTCGGTCGCCGGTTTTCTGACCCGTCCCCCGTTGGATGCCGGATGCTAGCGGTAGCCTCATTCCCCTCTCCGGGCTGCCGCTTTGAGTGTAGTGACATGGCCGTTGCGGTACCCCCTCACCGTAACGGCCAATTCATTTTATCGAGGCTCTTCTTTCTTCCAAACCGGGTTTCATCCTGACGACGCTGGTTGTAGTGTGCCGCCAGTTTACGTTACGACTCGTCAGGAAGTTTCCATGTCCCAGCAATCGTCTGCGCAATCGCTCGACAAAGTACTCAGCCATCTCGACGCCAATCTCGATCAGAGCCTCGATCGCCTGTTCGATCTTTTGCGGATCAAGTCGATTTCGACCGACCCGGCCTACAAGGCCGATTGCCGCAAGGCTGCGGAATGGCTCGTCGAAGATTTGAAGACAATCGGTTTCGATGCCAGTGTGCGCGACACGCCCGGCCACCCGATGGTGGTTGCCCATCATGAAGGCGCGACACCGGATGCGCCGCACGTGCTGTTCTATGGTCACTATGACGTGCAGCCGGTCGATCCGCTAAATCTTTGGGAAAACGATCCTTTCGATCCGGCTATCAAGGACGTGGGTAATGGCCGCAAGATCCTGACCGGTCGCGGCACGTCCGACGACAAGGGCCAGCTGATGACCTTTGTGGAAGCCTGCCGCGCCTACAAGGCGATCAATGGCAATCTGCCAGTCAAGGTGACACTCCTGTTTGAAGGTGAAGAGGAATCCGGCTCGCCATCGCTGAAGCCGTTCCTCGACGCCAACAAGCAAGAGCTGAAGGCCGATGTGGCACTCGTCTGCGACACGGCCATGTGGGACGCAGAAACACCTGCCATCAGCGTGGGCTTGCGCGGCCTCGTCGGCGAGGAGATCGTCATCAAGGCAGCCGATCGCGATCTCCATTCCGGCTTCTTCGGCGGTGCTGCGGCAAACCCGATCCATATCCTGACAAAAATTCTGGCCGACCTGCACGACGAAACCGGGCGCGTGACAGTTCCCGATTTCTATGAGGGCGTCGAAGAAACACCGACGCAGATTTTGAAGTCATGGGAAAGCCTTGGCCGCACGGCTGAAAACTTCCTCGGTCCGATCGGTCTGTCCATTCCATCCGGCGAAAAAGGCCGCAGCGTTCTGGAACTGACATGGGCGCGCCCGACCGCTGAAGTCAACGGCATCACCGGCGGCTATACCGGCGAAGGCTTCAAGACTGTCATTGCAGCAGAAGCTTCCGCCAAGGTTTCGTTCCGTCTTGTCCACAAGCAGGACCCGGTCAAAATCCGCGAAGCCTTCCGCACATTCGTCAAGGAACGTCTGCCAGCCGATTGTTCGGTGGAGTTCCATCCGCATGGCGGTTCGCCAGCCATCCAGCTACCTTATGATTCACCGCTGGTTTCCAAGGCCAAGGACGCGCTGTCCGACGAATGGCCGAAGCCAGCCGTGTTGATCGCCATGGGCGGCTCGATCCCGATTGTCGGCGACTTCGACAAGTTCCTCGGCATGGAATCGCTGCTCGTGGGCTTTGGCCTCGAAGATGACCGCATCCATTCGCCCAATGAAAAATACGAGCTGAACTCCTTCCACAAGGGACAACGCTCTTGGGCGCGTATTATGGCGGCTATCGCCGCGAAGTAAGGATAACTGAATGACTATCCGTTTTCACAAGAACGATCTGCCGAACCTCGACAACTATCAGGTCGATGCGGTCGCCATCGACACCGAAACGCTGGGCCTGAACCCGCATCGCGACCGGCTTTGCGTGGTGCAAATTTCGCCAGGTGACGGCACGGCAGACGTGATTCAGATTGAAACCGGTCAGAAGAAGGCCCCCAATCTGGTCAAGCTTCTGAAGGATCGCTCGATCACCAAGATCTTTCATTTTGGCCGCTTCGATCTGGCCGTGCTGGCGCAGGCTTTCGGCACCACGCCGCAACCTGTGTTCTGCACCAAGATCGCATCGAAGCTGACCCGTACCTATACGGACCGCCATGGCCTGAAAGAGCTTTGCAACGAGCTTCTCGACGTTTCGATTTCCAAGCAGCAGCAATCATCGGACTGGGCAGCGGAAACACTGTCAGCTGCGCAGCTCGAATATGCGGCTTCCGACGTGCTCTATCTGCATCGTCTGAAAGCCGTGCTCGAACAGCGGCTGGAACGCGATGGCCGTGCGAAACAGGCCGAAGCCTGCTTCAAGTTCCTGCCAACGCGCTCGGAACTCGATCTGATGGGCTGGCCCGAGGACGACATTTTCGCCCATTCGTGATGAGATCAAACGGCGGCGGTAGCCGCCGTTTTCTTTTGCGGCGCCTGATCGATATAGGCCCAGCCGGGACGGCGGAACAGAAACTGTCCGTAACCGCTCCACTGGATACAGCCATAAAGAATGACCGGACCGATGACGCCGCTGGCTGTCGTCAGGAGCGAGACTGTACCGATATCGCCAATGCCGAGTTTCAGCAACGCTGTGCGGGCAATGGCCATCGGCAGGAAGAAAGCCAGATAGACGACAATCGAATGCGCACCGAGCCAGCTCAAGCCTCGATGCAGCCAGTTTCTGGCCGACAGGAGGCTGAGGAGCGAAGATATGGAAATGATTGCCAGCGCACCCACCAGACCCAGGAGAAGTGAAACGACCGGCAGATCGCTGATTGCGCCCCGCCCATCCAGAAGGTCGCTTGCGGGTGATATCAGCGCGACAAGGCTTTCCGGCACGGGCATGAAGACGAGCTTGTATTCGATCAAGCCCCAGACCAGCAGTCCGGCAACACCGATGAGCGGGCGCTGTCGAAGCCAGTCCGCAGCCCGGAAGATGGCGGGAGCAAAAGCATAGCCCGCATAGAAATAGACGAAACGGGAGCAGAATTCGTCGACCATAATCCAACCCGTATGGATCGGCAGG
Organism: Ochrobactrum sp. XJ1; assembly: GCF_024701725.1. Taxonomy (NCBI): domain Bacteria; kingdom Pseudomonadati; phylum Pseudomonadota; class Alphaproteobacteria; order Hyphomicrobiales; family Brucellaceae; genus Ochrobactrum; species Ochrobactrum sp. XJ1. The sequence goes on along the minus strand of NZ_VDGD01000002.1, from coordinate 486,139 downwards.
ATTTCGAGAAATGCCAGCGCCGTAAAGGTCACGCCTACCGGCACGTGCTTCAAAAGCCGCGTCGCGATGAAGAAAACAGGCAGGATATAGATGAACCAGAGCGTTCCGAACGGTTCGATGAAAGCCATCAGATAGGCGTTCACCACACCGGAAACTCCGGCTTCGCTGGCAATGCCCGGCGCCTTGAACGCAAACTGGATCGTCAGCCACAGAATATAGAAATAGAGAAAATGCACGACCTTGCGGTCAAGATAACGCCGCCATGGCCGGTCGATCACAAGACTGAGAAACAAGCCTGATATCATGAAGAAATCCGGCATACGGAAGGGTTTGGCAAAGGCGACCACATAGTGCATCCAGCCCTGGGCGCCGGCTGCTTTCTCCACGCCCAGCGTCGAATGCATCATGACCACGAAGATGATGCAGATACCCTTGGCAATATCGACCCAGTCGACCCGCCCATTCATGCCCTTCGTGTCATGCATTTCCGTTTCCCCCGCAAGTTCTGTCGCTTTCTATAACGCGACAACGGCGGAATTACATCCGGTATAACTTGCGTGTGCCTGCGCCATATTGCGCCTGACGACGTCAAGACTCCTCACAGGGTGCTCACGCTAACGTGTACCGCTCTGGCGACATTCCCCTTGATGTGTCTCGTTTGCTACAGACTTTTGACAGCAATCGCTTATATTAGGGACAAATATTGGTTCTGAGACTTTCCTTCAGGAGGTTTATCATGAAGCTCAAGGCCCTTCTTCTTGCATCGACTGTCGCCCTTGTGGCCGCTACAGGCGCAAAGGCTGCCGACGCTGTCATCGAGCAGGAACCAGTTCCGGTTGTGGTTGCACCAACCTTTACCTGGAGCGGTGCTTACATCGGTGGCCAGATCGGCTACGGCTGGGGCAAGTCCGATTTCAGCGGTGACGTCTATAGCTTTGGCAACGTCAAGCCGGATGGCTTCCTCGGCGGCATCTATGCCGGTTACAACTTCGATCTCGGCAACAGCATCGTTCTCGGTATCGACGGCGATGTGACCTACAACGATGTTTCCAAGGACATCGATGTCTACAGCGGTGACCTCGCAGTTGGCGATTTCGAAACCAAGCTTCGCTGGTCCGGTGCCGTTCGCGCACGTGTCGGCTATGCGGTTGATCGCTTCATGCCCTACCTCGCCGGTGGTGTTGCATTCGGCAACATCAAAAACAGCGGCAGCATTGACGGTATCGGCAGCTTCTCCGAAAGCAAAACGCTTACCGGCTGGACTGCAGGCGCCGGCGTTGACTATGCCGCAACCGACAACCTGATCGTTCGCCTCGAATATCGCTACACCGACTATGGCGATAAGGACATCGAGTTTGGCGGCCTGAATGTCAATCAGGACTTCAAGACCAACGAAGTTCGCCTCGGCGTCGCATACAAGTTCTAATTCTGGTTGAAAACATATCTGAAAAGGCTCCGCATCGCGGAGCCTTTTTTTGTTGGCATAGGCCTGAATTTATTTGGATAAAATTATTGATAACTAAAATACATAGAAAGAAAAACATTCGGAGTTTGCTTTTTAGTAAAGCAAAAATTGAATAATAACAAATTGTATATTTAGTTATTTCTAAACTATATTTATGTTGCCATAATGTTACATACATAATGACATAGAAATACTATTTAAAAATCCATATCGAACATATTTTATAGGAGTTTTCGATGAAGTTCAGAATTCTACTTGGTGCTTCCCTGCTCGCAGTCGTCGCCAGCACCGGTGCTTATGCAGCCGACGCAATCGTTTCGCAGGAACCTGCCCCAATGGCAGCTCCCGCCTTCTCATGGGGCGGCGCTTATATCGGTGGTGAAATTGGCTGGGGCTGGGGCCGCGCCAAGCTTGACGACAAGTCCACGGATCAGTCCAACGAGTTCAAGCCGAACGGCTTCATCGGTGGCGTCTATGCTGGCTATAACTTCGACATGGGCAACAACGTCATTCTCGGCGTTGACGGCAACTTCGACTACAACGACCTGAAGAAGTCGCACGACTATATTTCGAACAGCAACGCTGTTCAGACTTCAGCTGAAACGAAGCTGCAGTGGTCGGGCGCTGTTCGCGCACGCGCTGGTTATGCCGTTGACCGCTTCATGCCCTACATCGCCGGTGGCGTTGCTTTCGGCGGCGTGAAGAACTCGCTCAATGTCGGCGGCAGCGACTATAACAACGACAAGACCCTGACCGGCTGGACTGTTGGTACCGGCGTTGACTACGCTGCGACCGACAATGTCCTTCTGCGCCTCGAATATCGCTATACCGATTTCGGCAACAAGGATTTCGACCTTGGCAACACCGCGACACGCGGTTCGTTCAAGACCAACGATATCCGCCTCGGTGTTGCTTACAAGTTCTAATACCAAACTCGATGAGTTTGGCTCATCGCGTTTTGGTTAAGCCTGTGCGGCGATTGAGCATTTTCAGGGCATGATGCGTTAGCATTTCGTCGCCCTGGGATAAGCACATAATCGGGCTTATAACTGAGAAAAGGCTCCGCCGCCGCGGAGCCTTTTTTGTGTGTGAACGATTTACGTCCCTTTAAACTGCCGCATTTACCCTGCACCGGATTAGGCCCTTATTTGCTTTTGCGGCACAAAATCCCGTAAAGCACGCAGACATTATTCAGAATGACCGGTCCACATCACGATTGGACCGGCAAACGGGTGGGCGGATCCAGGCTGACATGACATCGCGTGACGATAAAAACCGGCGCATCGAACCTTCCTTCGGTGGCGAAGAGAAAAAAGATGACGAGGTTTTTCGCGTCGACGAGGAGGATCGCATGGCACGCTCACAGCAGCGCCGACGCAGGCAATCAGAAGAACCGGAACCACGCGCTTCACGACGTGGCAAGAAGAAGCCGCGTGGCTTTTTCGGCTTTCTGCGCCGCTCGATCTACTGGTGCCTCGTACTTGGCCTCTGGGGCGGTATCGCCTTTGCAGGCATGCTGGTCTATTTCGCAGCCAAGATGCCGCCGACGACGGATTGGGCCATTCCTGATCGTCCACCGAATGTGCGTATCGTTGACGTCAACGGAAACCTGATCGCCAATCGCGGGACTACCGGCGGCGAGGCCGTGGGCTTGCATGAAATGTCGCCCTTTATCCCGAAGGCCGTCATCGCTATCGAGGATCGCCGCTTCTATTCGCATTTCGGCATTGACCCCATCGGCCTTGCCCGCGCGGTAGTAACCAACGTTGTTTCGGGCCGCGCTGTTCAGGGCGGATCAACGCTGACCCAGCAGCTTGCCAAGAACCTGTTTCTTTCTCCCGACCGCACGCTTGAGCGTAAAGTGCAGGAAGTCATGCTCGCGCTCTGGCTTGAGCACAAATACACCAAGGACCAGATTCTCGAGATGTATCTGAACCGGGTCTATCTCGGTTCCGGTGCTTTCGGTGTTGATGCGGCCTCCCGGCGTTATTTCAGCAAGCCCGCCAAGGATGTGAACCTGATGGAAGCCGCAACCCTTGCCGGTCTTCTGAAGGCACCGTCTCGTCTGTCACCTGCCCGTGATCCGGAAGCCGCCGCTGCACGTGCCAAGCTGGTGCTGGGTGCCATGCGCGAGGAAGGCATGATCGACGACAGCCAGATGGCCATCGCCGAAAGCGAACCGATGACGCGTGCGCCATCCTACTGGCAGGGCTCGGAAAACTATGTTGCTGACAAGGTTGTGGCGGAACTACCCGAGCTGATCGGTGAAGCGAAGGAAGACATCACCGTCCAGACCACCATCGATCTGAACCTGCAGCGCGCAGGCGAAGAGGCGATCAAGGACCAGATTTCCCAGAGCGGTACAAAGATGAACGCCAGTCAGGGCGCGCTCGTTTCCATTGACAGTACCGGCGCAGTTCGCGCCATGGTCGGCGGCGTCGATTATGCCACAAGCCAGTTCGACCGTGTCACCGATGCTCACCGCCAACCTGCATCATCCTTCAAGCCCTTCGTCTATCTGACAGCGCTCGAACAGGGGCGGACACCGGACTCGGTACGCAACGATGCTCCGGTTCGTATCGGCAAATGGACGCCGAGCAACGATAACGGCAAATATATGGGACAGGTGACGCTGGCTACCGCCCTTTCTCATTCACTGAACTCCGTTGCGGCGCAGCTCGTGATGGAAGTCGGCCCGCAGACCGTGATCGACACGGCCCATCGGCTTGGCGTTCAGTCCAAACTCGAAGCCAATGCCTCGCTGGCACTCGGCACGTCGGAAGTGACCCTGTTGGAACTGACCGATGCCTATGTGCCCTTTGCCAATGGCGGCTATCGCGCGCCGGTCTATTTCATCACCAAGGTGACGGATTCCGACGGCAAGGTTCTTTATCAGAAGGAAGATGGCGTTGGCCCGCGTGTCATCGATGAACGCAATGTCGGCATGATGAACGCCATGCTGCGGCGCACGGTGGAAGACGGGACGGCAAAGCGCGCCGCCTTCGGCTGGCCCGCAGCAGGCAAGACCGGCACCAGCCAGAATTTCCGCGATGCGTGGTTTGTCGGCTATACGGCCAACCTCACAACCGGTGTATGGTTCGGCAATGATGACGGCAAGGGCATGAAGCGCGTGTTCGGTTCGACCCTACCGGTCGCCGCTTGGAAAAACTTCATGAAGGAAGCACATAAGGGCGTGCCGATTGCCGAGCTTCCCGGCCATTACGATATCCAGAACGTCGTTCCCGGTGGCAGCGACGGCATCGATCCGAATGCGCCTTACGATCCCGGCATGATGCCTCAGGATTCCTATGGCAATCAGCCGATGGCGGCTAATGGTGATGACGGCTACTGGCCACCTGCTCCGGATTCCGCTGCCCGCAGCGGTATCCAGCAGTCGAATGAGACGGGCCGCCCACTCGCCGAACAGCCCGGCGCTGCGACTTACCCGGCCAATGCCAATGACAATTACCGCCCGATGCCGCCAGGCGACGTGGGCGGCGGGCAGCCGCAGCAGCCAGGAAAATCAACGACATTGCTCGATATCATCATGGGTAATTCACCGTAACATCAATAGAGGCCGCCACTGGCGGCCTTTACTCGCGATCAAGTGAAGCAGCTTCAATACAAGCTTGTTCGAGCGCGTTTCGATCTGATTAAGTCAGATCAACGCTCTCACTATTTCCGCTAACACGCACAGTTTCCGAAAACCGTTTCACACTTTTCGTGATGCGCTTTAATTCCCCTCGAAATCTTGAGCGGCTTGGTCTATTCAAGATTGGAGAGCGAGGTTTCCATGTCCCAAGTCACCAAAACAGACGTTGCCGGTTCCGATACTCCCAAGGCGGATACCGAACGTAAAACTCTGGTCCTGACCGGTGCCAGCCGTGGCATCGGCCATGCGACGGTGAAGCGTTTTTCGCGGGCCGGGTGGCGCGTCATCACCTGCTCGCGACAGGATTTTTCCGACAATTGCCCCTGGCCTGCCGGTCCGGAAGATCACATCAAGGTCGACCTCGCCGATCAGGAAGATGTCGGCAAGGCAATCGCCGAAATCCGCCGCCGTCTCGAAGCCGATGGCAGCAAGCTTCATGCACTAGTCAACAATGCAGGCATTTCGCCGAAGGCGGAGGGCGGACGCCGCATGAATTCCATCGAAACGCCCATGGCGGTCTGGCGCGATGTATTTCAGGTCAACTTCCTTGCCTCGATCATGCTGGCACGTGGCCTGTTCAAGGAACTCGAGGCTGCACATGGCTCGGTCGTCAATGTGACCTCGATCGCGGGTAGCCGCGTGCACCCATTTGCCGGAACCGCCTATGCTACATCGAAGGCCGCACTTGCTGCCCTGACCCGCGAAATGGCCTCCGACTTCGGCCCTTACGGTATCCGCGTCAATGCCATTGCACCGGGAGAAATCGATACGGCGATCCTTTCACCGGGAACCGACAAGCTGGTGGAACAGCTTCCGATGCGCCGCCTCGGCAAGACATCGGAAGTGGCGGAAACCATCTACTTCCTCTGCTCCGAGGCCTCATCCTATGTGACGGGTTCGGAAATTCATATCAATGGCGGCCAGCACGTCTGACATCTTAACAAAGCGCGGAGATTGAAATTCTTCGCGCTTTGGTGCTTATGTCTGTTTCAATCGATTTAACAACAGAGTTGTGCCTTCATGATCCTTTGCTGCGGCGAATCCCTGATCGACATGCTGCCACGCGAAACCGCAGCGGGAGAGACCGCATTCCAGCCTTTCGCGGGTGGCTCCGTCTTCAACACGGCCATCGCACTTGGACGCCTTGAGGTCCCAACCGGTTTCTTTTCAGGCATTTCCTCCGATTTTTTCGGCGAGGTGCTGCGCGATAATCTGGCGCGATCCAATGTCGATTATTCCTTTGCCGCAATCTCAGATCGACCAACGACACTGGCTTTCGTGCGTCTGGTCGATGGGCAGGCGCGTTACGCCTTCTATGATGAAAATACTGCTGGCCGCATGCTGGCCGAGAGCGACATGCCCTATGTCGATGATGCCATCGACGCCATGCTGTTCGGCTGCATCAGCCTGATTTCCGAACCCTGCGGCAGCGTCTATGAAGCGCTGATGACGCGTGAGGCACCAAGGCGGGTCATGTTCCTCGACCCGAATATTCGTGCTGGCTTCATCACCAACCGCGAAAAACATCTGGCGCGCATGAAGCGCATGATCGCGCTCGCCGATATCGTGAAACTTTCAGACGAAGATCTCGCCTGGTTTGGCGAAAAGGGCAGCCACGACGAAATCGCAGCCGAATGGCTGAAGCTCGGACCGAAACTGGTGGTCATTACCAAGGGCGCGCATGGCGCTGACGCCTATACGACCGAGGCAACCGTGCGCGTGCCGGGTGTGAATGTGGACGTGATTGACACCGTTGGCGCCGGCGACACGGTCAATGCGGGCATTCTCGCCAGCCTTCACAATCAGGGCCTTCTCGACAAGGACGCGCTTGCCGGACTGACTGAAGACCAGATTCATTCCGCCGTCGCGCTCGGGGTCCGGGCTGCTGCCGTCACCGTCTCGCGTGCAGGTGCAAACCCGCCATGGGCGCATGAGATGAAGGATTGACGCAAGGCAAAGCCGTGACATGATGCGTCCGGCCTGCGTCGACCTTTTCCGACAAGGTCCGAACAGGAGTCCAGAACATCATGAGCATCGAATTTCTGCTGACATCCTTCATCATCGTTGCATCGCCTGGTACTGGCGTGCTGGTAACGCTTGCGGCAGGGCTGTCCCGTGGCGCACGGGCCTCAGTCATTGCCGCGCTCGGCTGCACGCTCGGCATCGTGCCGCATATGCTGGCTGCCGTGACAGGGCTGGCGGCTCTGCTCCATACCAGCGCACTTGCTTTCGAGGTCATCAAATATGCAGGCGTTGCCTATCTGCTCTATATGGCGTGGATGACGCTCAAGGAGCATGGCACACTGAAGATCGAAACCAACGACGCGCCGCGTTCGGACCGTGAGGTCATCTGGTCGGCGATCCTCGTCAATCTGCTGAACCCCAAACTGTCGATATTCTTCTTTGCCTTCCTGCCGCAGTTCGTAAATACGCAGCAGGGCGGGACGGTTGCCCGTATGGTGGAACTGTCTCTCGTCTTCATGGCGATGACATTCGTGGTATTTGCGTTCTACGGTGTGTTCGCAGCCGCCGTCCGTAACCAGATCATCTCGCGCCCCGCTGTGCTTGCATGGATGCGCCGCAGCTTTGCTGCCGCCTTCGTCGCGCTCGGGGCAAAACTCGCACTGACCGAACGATAGACCATGGCCCAGAATATTTATGATCGCGACGACTTCTTCGCCGCTTACAGCCAGTTGCCACGTTCCGTGCTTGGGCTGGAAGGCGCGCCTGAATGGCCACTTGTCCGTTCACTTTTGCCCGATCTGACCGGCCGTGACGTTGCCGATCTCGGTTGCGGTTTCGGCTGGTTTTGCCGCTTTGCTCGCGAACAGGGAGCTGCCTCCCTCACCGGCTACGACCTTTCAGAAAACATGCTCGAACGCGCACGCCGTGACACACAGGATGACGCCATTCGCTACATTCAGGCCGACATGGAAAGGCTGGAACTTCCAGAAGCAAGCTTCGATCTCGTCTACAGTTCTTTGGCCTTTCACTATATCCGCGACTTCCCGCGTCTTTTGAAAGCGATCCATGCAGCTTTGCGGCCAGAAGGTCGCTTTGTTTTCACGATTGAGCATCCGATCTTCATGGCGCCGCTTACGCCGGGCTGGATCGAGGAAGGCAACGGCCAGAAGCGCTGGCCGGTCTATCATTATGCAGTGGAAGGTGAGAGGCGGACCGATTGGCTGGCAGAGGGTGTCATCAAATATCACCGCCGCCTCAGCACCTCCGTTAATGCGCTGATTGAGGCCGGATTTGCCATCAACCGGCTAGAGGAATGGCATCCGTCGCCAGAGCAGATCGCGGCATGGCCAGCACTGTCGGAGGAGATGGAACGACCTATGCTGTTGATAGTTTCCGCTAGCCGACAGACTGCTTGACCAGCCACATTTCACGCCTTTTATAGGGGTGGGCGGGACACGAATCAGACTGGCGAGGAGAAACCATGGACGTATTGCGCATTGCTGCCTTTTCGCAAGGCAATCAGGGCGGCAATCCCGCTGGAGTGTTGATCGCCGATCGCCTCCCCTCCCCGCAAGATATGCAGAAAATCGCAAAGGATGTGGGCTTTTCCGAAACCGCCTTTGCTGCGCCGGAGGACGACAGCTGGCGCGTTCGCTATTTTGCGCCGGAAATGGAAGTGCCGTTCTGCGGTCACGCTACCATTGCTCTCGGCGCTGCGTTGGCCATGCGCATGGGCGATGGACGTTTCGCACTCAAGCTCAACAATGGCGATATCAGCGTCGAAGGCCGCAAGGAAGGCGAGCTGTTTGCGGCCAGCCTGCAATCGCCACCGACGCGCCAGCGTGCCGCCAACGATGCGGAAGTGGAACAGGCGCTGGCACTGTTCAGTTTCGAACAGGATGATCTGGCACCCGGTCTGGTACCGGCCCTGATCCATGCCGGGGCGGACCATATCGTGCTTCCGCTTCGTTCACGCGAAAAGCTGGCTTCGATGCATTACGACATGGCGCGCGGGCGCATCCTGATGAAGCGGCAAGGCTGGACGACGATCCTGCTCATCTATTCCGAGACGCCGAAGCGCTTCCACAGCCGCAACCCGTTTGCCTCCGGCGGAGTTTATGAAGACCCGGCGACGGGTGCGGCCACGGCGGCCTTTGCCGCCTATCTGCGTGATAGCGGCTGGCCGCATGGCGGCGAGATCGAAGTCTTTCAGGGCGAGGATATGGGCAGTCCGTCACATCTGCGCGCCCAGATCGGCAATGAGCGCGGCGGCTCTATCCGCGTTTCCGGCACCGCACGGTTGATGGAATAGAGCGCATCCCGAAAAGTGTGAAACGGTTTTCGGATAAGATGCGCGTCAAAACAAAAGATTAGGGCGCCGATCTGATCCAGTCAGATCGAAACGCGCTTTAATCGCTCGTTGCAGCTCGTCACACGCGGACGAGCTGCTCCACCCGCTCCTCATTTCCGAAGAACTTGAGATAACGAGCCACTTCCTTGGGATCGCCGGTCGCCTTTTGCGGATTGTCGGAAAGCTTGACCGCCGGATGGCCGTTGGCATCCGTCACCTTGCAGACCAGCGAGATGGCATTCAGCCCTTCGATTTCCTTCGGAGCGCAACCTGCAAAATCATTGGTGAGGTTGGTGCCCCAGCCGAAGCTCATACGCACACGCCCTTCGAAGTGACGGTAAGTCTCCTCGATCGTATCCACATCGAGCGCGTCGGAAAAGATCAGCAGCTTTTCGCGCGGGTCCTTGCCGCGTGACTTCCACCATTCGATGATGCGCTCGCCGCCTTCGATGGGCGGGGCACTGTCGGGGCGGAAGCCGGTCCAGTCGGCAACCCAGTCCGGCGCATTACGCAGGAAGGCAGCCGTGCCGAAAGCATCGGGCAGAACGATCAGAAGATTGCCGCCATAGTAACGGTTCCAGTCCTGCAGCACGCGATAGGGGGCTGAGCGCAGTTCCTCGTCATTCTTGGCAAGAGCTGCCAGCACCATCGGCAATTCATGCGCATTGGTGCCAAGTGCTTCAAGATCGGTATCCATAGCCAGAAGCACATTGCTGGTGCCGGTGAAGGCATCGCCAATGCCTTCCTTCAGCGCTTCGACGCACCAACGCTGCCACAGGAAGGAATGGCGGCGGCGCGTGCCGAAGTCGGAAATCTTCAGCCCCGGCAGCTGGCGCAGGCGTTCAACCTTGCTCCACATCTTCGCCTTGGCGCGCGCATAAAGCACGTCGAGCGAAAACGGTCCGAGGTTCTTCATCGCCGCGCGCGAACGCAGCTCGTTGATGATGGCAAGTGCGGGAATTTCCCACATGGTGGTGTGCGACCACGGTCCATGGAAATGCAGCTCGTACTGGCCGTCCTTGCGGCGCAGATCATATTCCGGAAGCTGGAAATCGTGCAGCCAGTTCAGGAACTCGGGCTGGAAAATCTGCTTGCGGCCATAGAAACTGTTACCCGCCAGCCAGATCATTTCCTTCTTGGAGAAACGCAGCGTGCGGGCATGGTCGAGCTGCGCACGCAATTCGCCCTCATCGATTTCGTCGGCAAGGCGCACCGATGTCGTGCGGTTGATGAGCGAGAAGGTTGCGTCCACCTTGGGGTAAAGGCCCCAAATCATCTGCAGCATCAGAAGCTTGTAGAAGTCCGTATCCAGAAGGCTGCGGACAATGGGATCGAGCTTCCATGCGTGATTGTAGACGCGGCGCGCAATATCAGTCTTGGCCATGACGGCCTCCAGAAAAAGCATGTTTCCGATAGCACAAACATCCGGCTTTACTTCGCCGAGTCGTGCAAAAGGCGGGTTTTCACCCGCCCTTTTTAATCGGTTCACTTCTGTTTGGGAAGCTCTACGACGATTTCGTGTTCTCCGTCCGGCTTGATCGGCACACCCTCTTCCGGCTTGCCGACCTTGCGACCGTTGAGCTTCACCACCTTGTCCTTGGCACTGGGGGCACCTACCACGACCTTCACGCGGTAGAGCGCTTCGCCAAAGCGGAGCTCGGCTTCATAGCCATCCCATTCCGGCGGCAAGGCCGGGTCGAGATGCAGGCGGTCGCCGCGTTTTGTGACGCCAAGGATACCCTCCGTCGCAACGCGGTAGAACCAGCCGGCGGAGCCGGTGTACCAGGTCCAGCCACCCTGCCCGCGACGCGGCTCGACAGAATAGATGTCGGCTGCAATCACATAAGGCTCGACGCGGTAGATATCCGGGTTGCGACCATGGCTGACCGGGCTGATGAGCGAGAACAGACGCCATGCTTCAGCCGTCTTGCCCATGCGGGCAAGCGCCAGAATGGCCCAGGTCGCACCGTGGGTGTACTGGCCGCCATTCTCACGAACGCCCGGTGGATACCCCTTGATGTAGCCCGGCTCCTGAATGGTCCTGTCGAAAGGCGGCGTGAAGAGACGCAGCAATTCACCCTCGTCATCCAGCAGGTACTTTTCAAGCGAGGCCATCGCCTGTTCGGCGCGCTTCGGATCGGCAACGCCGGACAACACGCTCCACGACTGCGCGATGGCATCGATCTGGCATTCGTCGCTGTCCTTCGAGCCAAGCGGTGCGCCGTTGTCGTAGAAACCACGGCGATACCACTGGCCATCCCAACCATCGCGGTCGAGCGCTTCGGTCAGGCTTTCCAGATGTGCTTTCCAGATATCGACGCGCTTCTTGTCCTTGCGCCCTTCGGCAATCGGGATGAATTTACCGAGCGTATAGGCGAGGAACCAGCCAAGCCAAACGCTCTCGCCCTCTCCCTTCACGCCGACGAGATTCATGCCGTCGTTCCAGTCGCCGCCGAGGATCAGCGGCAGACCGTGCTTGCCGGTTCGCTCGACAGCAAGGTCGAGCGCCAAGGCGCAATGCTCATAAAGGCTTGCCGTCTGTTCGGAGATTTCCGGCTGATAGAAGGCATCGTGTTCGCCCTCCTCCAGCTTGCGCCCTTCGAGGAACGGCAGCTTTTCATCGAGGATCGAGCGGTCGCCCGTCGTCTCGACATAAAGCGAAGCGCCATAGCCGAGCCAAACAACATCGTCCGAGATCAGCGTGCGGACGCCCGCCCCGGTCGCTGGCAGCCACCAATGCTGGACATCGCCTTCCGGGAACTGGCGTGATGCCGCATTGAGTATCTGCGCGCGGGCAAGCGTCGGATCGATCAGAAGCAGCGACAGCGTGTCCTGCAACTGATCACGGAAGCCGAACGCACCACTTGCCTGATAGAAGGCAGCGCGGGCCCATATACGGCAGGCAATCGCCTGATAGGGCAGCCAGCCATTGACCAGAAGGTCGAAAGCAGGGTCTGGCGTTTTCACCTGAACGCGGTCGAACAGGCCTTCCCACTGCTGTCTGGCAGCAGCAAGCTTGTCACCGAACGACACCTTGCGGGTTTCGGCGATCAGCGCCTTCGCCTGTCTCTGATCGGCGGCATTGCCGAGCAGGAAGACGATCTCGCGTGCTTCACCCGGCCCCACTTCGATATCAAGAGCGAGCGCCGCACATGGATCGCGGCCTGCTTCGACCGTACCCGAAAGCGCCTTGCCAGCCAGCACGACTTCCGGCTTGTCCACCGAACCGGTGGTGCCGATGAACTCGCTGCGGTCAGCAGTGACGGATTGCGGCTTTTCGGTTGCCGCAAAGAAGGCGATCTGCCCGGACTTGTCCGGATGATACGGATTGCCTGCAAAGAGTGCGCCCAATTCCTCGTCCTGCGAAGGTACAATGAAAGGCACATTCTTGGAGCGGGCATTGCCTAGCACCCATTCCACATAGCCATAGACGCGCAGCTTGCGCTTGGAACGCCCGTTATTGGTCACGGTCAGGCGTGATAGGCGCACCGGCTTGTCCGCATCCACGATGTGGGTGAGGTCGAGTGCCAATTCGCCATGCTGTGCCCCGAAGCTCGAATAGCCGTGGCCATGACGCGCTTCATAGGTCACGGCCTCATCGCGCAGCACGCTTGCCGTTGGCGCAAAGGTGCGGCCCGTTTCACGGTCGAGGACATAGATCGCCTCGCCCGGACGGTTCGTGACCGGATCGTTCGCCCATGGGGTGAGCTGATAATCGCGGCTGTTGCCTGCCCAGGTGAAGGCCGAACCTTCCGCCGAGACATGGAAGCCGAAATTCGGATTGGCGATCACATTGATCCACGGATGCGGCGTGTTGGTGCGGTTGTTGACGCGCACTACATAGCTGCCGTCCTCGGCAAAGCCGCCATAACCATTCCAGAAACGAAGATCGTCCCCGGACGGCGCAGGACGGTTTACTACAGGCTTGACCACAGGACGGCGTTCTTCCGTCCCGCGTTCGATGGCGACAGGCGCAAGCCCCGCAGCACCCAGCCCCTGAGCCGAAGCCTGACCGCCAATGGCAGTCTTGGCATCGCGCGCCGCCAGATCGACGGTGATTTCCTCGCTGCGACGAAGCTGCTCGGCCAGCGAGCCGTTCTGCGCATGCATGACGATGCGCGCCGAGGCGAGCAGCGTGTTGTAGCTTTCGTCGCTCATCTGGTCGCGGCGCACCGCGAAGATGTGCGGCTGACCGCCACCACGGGCGCGGAAACCTTCCACGATCCAGTCGATGGCGCGCTGTGTGTCCTGCGCATAGGAGAAGGCACGCTCGTTGACCGCCACGACATCGACGGTTAGGCCCTTCGAGCGCCAGTATTCCTGCGCGCGCAGCACACCACGCAACACGTCGAGATCAGCTTCGTTGTCGATACGCAATGCGAAAATCGGATAGTCGCCGGATATCGACATCGGCCACAGGTCGGACTGCTTGCCGAGGCCGCTGGCGATGGTTTCCGGCGGCTGGCGCAATGTCCGCTCCGGATAGAGCAGATAGGCGGCCACCTTCTGATAGTCGGCAGCTTCGGCAGGCTTGATGCCGATATGGTAGAGCTGCACCTGCGAGCTGGTCCATGACAGCGAATATTCGCGGGCGAAAGTTTCCGGATGCCGATGCAGCGCCACGGCGTGTTCTACCGCATCGCGGCTGCCGCCTGCGAAGGTCCAGAAAACGAGGCTCACCTTTTTATGCGCCGGAACGCGGACACGTGTACGCACCGAAGCGATCGGGTCGAGCACGCAACCCTGGCTGCCGTTGAACTTGGCACCCTGATCGAAGGCAGCCGCATCACGCAAGCTGCGGCCACGACCGACAAAGGCACGGCGGTCGGTTTCGACTTCCGTTTCGCGGATCGAGCCGGAAAGATCGGTCACGAAATGCGCGACGTGGATGTCCGGATCGGACGGCGCGCGCTTGCGGCGCTTGGCATAGATGGTCGAACCGTTATCGGAGATTTCGGTCTCCACGAACATCTTGGCAAAGGCCGGATGGGCGGCATCGCTGTCGCTGTCGGTCAGCACCAGCTCCGCATAGGAGGTGACCTCGATCATACGGTCGCGGGCGGACGTGTTGATGATGTCGAGCCTGCGGCCTTCGCCGTCCGATTCCGACGACACGATCACTTCCATAACGGTCTTGATGTCACCGGCGGTCTTGTAGAATTCCGCCTTGTCTTCGGTGAAGACCGTTTTGGTTTCCTCTTCCGGGTTGCGGACCGGTTCGCCGGTTGCCGACCACCAGTATCCGCTTTCCATGTCGCGCAGGAACAGGAACGTGCCCTGAAGGTCTTCCGACGCATCGGCGTGGAAGCGGGTAATGTCCCAATTGTGCCAGCGGCTGTAGCCTGAACCGTTTGCTGTCACCATCAGCGCATATTGTCCGTTCGACATCATATGCGTGGTGCGCGGCGCCTTGAACGGCTTGTCGACAATCCGCATCGGCGCATCGTCGAAGCCACCCGAATCCACGCGCATCGGATTTTCCGTCTTGGCGTAGATCATCGGGATTTCGCGCGGTGCCTTTTCCTGCAGGAGCAGTTCGGCGGCCTCGATCACCGGATCGGAGTGGAAACGCTCGCGCATCCGGCCTTCAAAGATCACGTTGTTGACCGCGATGATCGCCATGCCGTGGTGATGGGCGTAGTAGTTCTTCACCACAGCACAGAGTTCGCCTTCGCGAACACGTGACGGCGTAAAGTCCACCGAATCGTGGAAGCCATAGCGTCCGAGCGCGCCAAGCTTGGCAAGGCGCTTCAGGTTCGCGACAGCGGCAGCAGGCTGATACTGCGCGGCGAGCAGGCTCGCATAGGGTGCGATAACCGCATTGCGCGACAGGCCGCGCTGCAGGCCCAGATTGGGCACGCCGAAATTGGAATACTGGTAGTTCATATGCGCATCGCGCGCATTGAACGCCGCTTCCGAAATACCCCATGGCAGACCGCGCGAGGTCGCATAATCGATCTGGCGCTGCACCACGAGCTTGTTGGTCTGGTCAAGCAGCGAACCAAGCGGCTCGGACATGACCAGCGGCGGCATCAGATATTCGAACATCGAGCCGGACCAGGAGAGCAGAGCGCCCTTCCAGCCCACCGGCACCAGAAGACGGCCAAGCTTGAACCAATGTTCGACCGGAACGTCGCCCTTGGCGATGGCGAACAGGCTCGCCAGACGCGCTTCAGACGCCAGAAGATCGTAGCAGCTTTCGTCCAGTTCGTTTTCCTGCACACGGAAACCGATGGAGAGAAGACGGCGTTCCTTCCGTTCAAGGAAACCGAACTGCATATCGAATGCGAGCTGGCGCGAACGGGTAGCAAGATAGCGCAAACGCTCACGCAGCGCGTCCGTATCGTGCTCGCCGATGGAATCCTCAGTATGCGCCTTGCAGGTATCGACGAGAATGCGCGCCCATTCCACGGCTTCAGCGCTTGCCGGGGTTTCGATTTCGCCGTCGAGTTCGTCCATCAGGCGAACGATGTCGGTTGCAAACAGCGACAGGTTGATGGTGCGGAAGGAGGCCGTTTCCGGCTCATCCTTGATGGAAATCACGGCGCGGCGGAAATTGGCAATCCGCTCTTCCAGACGGCGGCGCAGCGGACGCAGAATCCGGCGATCATCCGGGATTTTCGCGATTGTCTCTTCAAGGATGTCGTTGACATCAAGGATACCGTCGAGGTCGCCCTGCATGTAGACGGATGGTGCTTCCGCCCATTCTTCCAGCGCCGACGACAGCGTGACCAAATGCCCGGCAAGGTTGCCGCTATCCACCGCAGAGACATAAAGCGGGCGCATCGGCGTCAGCGTGTTGGTCTCGTACCAGTTGTAGAGATGGCCCTGATACTTCTCCATCTTCTCAAGCGTATCGACAGTGGCTTGAACGCGGTCCAGCGTTTCACCGAAGCCGATCCAGCCGAAATCGCGCGCGGCGACGACGGACAGGAGATAGACGCCGATATTGGTCGGCGACGTGCGCTGCGCGACAATCGGCGCCGGATCTTCCTGGAAGTTGTCCGGCGGCAGATGGTTGTTTTCCTCGTTTGCGAACTCGGCGAAATAACGCCAGGTCCGGCGTGCATAGCGGCGCAGGTCCGACTTGTCGGAAGAAAGCACTTCCAGCGTGTCCTGCGGCTTCGCCGAACGGCTGACCAGCCATGCAATCAGCGGTGAGGCAAACCAGATGACGGCAAATGGCGCTGCGATCATTGCCGCATGACTTTGGGCAGCAAGCGGGATGAAGATCGCCAGACCCGCAATGGCTATGGCCGGCCACATCAGCTGGAAATAAAACAGCAGCGTATCGGGCGAGGTTCTCGCCTGCGCAGCCGTGCGCCATTCCAGAAGATTGCGATGCGAGACGAACAGGCGATAGACGGTACGCACAATCGCATCCGCCATCAGGAACGCCGAATGGGCGATGAAGGTGGTGCGCAGCGCCACATCGGCCGTGCCGAGCGCGATGTCAGTCAGCACCGACTGCGCATGACCTTTCAGCGAATAGTCCATGTTCGATGGAATGAGATTGGTCACAATGCCGAATGTCGGCGCAACGAACATGGAGAGAATGAGGAAGCCCTGCCAGACGGCAGCAGGCCCGATTGGCAGCACGCTCCAGCCGACGACGGCTGCGATCAGCCACAGGATCGGATTGAGCGAGCGGCGCAGGTTGTCGACCATCTTCCAGCGCGTGATGTGGCTGACGCCACGGCTTGTCGAAAACAGCCAGGGCAGAAGCTGCCAGTCGCCACGCGCCCAGCGATGATGACGCGATACGTCGACATTGTAGCCGGTCGGATAATCCTCGACCACTTCGACATCGCTGACCAGAGCCGCGCGGGAATAGCCGCCTTCGAGAAGATCGTGGCTGAGCAGCGTGTTCTCAGGCACGCGGCCCTTCAGCGCTGCCTCGAAGGCATCGATGTCGTAAAGTCCCTTGCCGGTGAAGGTGCCTTCACCGAGCAGGTCCTGATAGGTGTCGGACACGGCGAAGACATAAGGGTCGATACCGCGATTGACGGAGAAGACGCGCTGCAGGAACGACGCCTCGTCACCGGTGGTGAGCGAGGGCGTTACGCGCGGCTGGAGGATGCCGTAACCGCGCACGACCTTGCCGGTCTTTTCGTCGATGATCGGACGGTTCAGAGGATGGCTGAGCTTGCCGGCCAGATGCGTGACGGATTCCGGCGTCAGACGCGTGTCAGCGTCCAGCGTCATCACATATTTGATTTCCTTCGGCAGGCGTTCGTCCGGCGGGAAAAAGCTCGTATCCTGATCACCGCGCAGCAGCAGGTTCAGCTCGTGCAGCTTGCCGCGCTTACGCTCCCAGCCCATCCAGCAATTCTGCTTCTCGTTGAAGAGGCGACGACGATGCATGAGGAAAAAGCGTGGCTGGTCGTCGCCGGTATAATGCTCGTTGAGCTTGGCGATTTCCTCGCGCGCATATTCATAGGTTTCCATATCCGCAGGCGTGATTTCCTGCTTCGCATCAGTCCAGTCACTGACCAGCGCAAAGTAGATTTCACCACGCGGATTGGTGAGATAATGAACTTCCAGATTGCGAATCTGCTCGTCGATGGAATCACGCGAGGTGATGAAGGTCGGCACCGCGACCAGCGTGCGCGCCTCCTCCGGCAAGCCTTCCTTATATTCGAAACCGATGAGCCGCGTCGGCTGGACAAACCACGGCACCAGCGCATTGAACAGCGAATAGGAGGCGTCCATTGCCGGGAAGATCGCCAGAAGCGTGAACAGCGTGCGCAGATCAGTCGAAAGACCGGCGCGGATCATGCAGTAATTGACGAGCAGAAGGATCAGGATCGTGAAGATCGCCGTCGGGATGAACAGCCCCCACAGACCGAGACCACGATAGAAGCGCAGCGCCTTGACGCCGAACGGCGCCTTGTAGCCACAAACCTTTTCCAGCTCCTTGCGACCTTCGCCGGACAGATAATAGGCGATTGCGCCCTTGCCCTCGGCTTCAGGATGACCGGCCTTTTCCGCACGATGTCCGTCTTCGGCCAGTTTCAGCGCTGCCCATGTGATGTCGATTTCGCTCATGTCCGAATAGCGGGCGAGCTTTTCAATGGTCACGCGATAGGCATTGCGAGAACGGAAATCCAGAAGCTCGAAATCGCTGTGGTCACGCAGGATCGCATCGACCTCGTTGACGGTTTCGAACCAGGTTTCCCAGTCCACGTCATCGATGGATTTCAGGCTGCGGATGACATTGCCCATCGTGACGCCGCCGGTAGACTGCCGGGCATGTTCCTCAACGATGGCGTCTTCCGGATTGCTGCCTTCCTGCTCCAGAATCCGTTCCAGCCAGCTGGCAGCAGCCGTGGTGTCGGTCGATGAGGAACGCAAGCGATAAAGAAGATGGGTCGCGAAAGTGCTGTCGCGGGCAGCATCGGCATATTGCGCCAGAACCGAATCCAGTTCGGCACCGTCGGTGGCAACCACGATGCGGTCGGCGGCCGTATTGGCGAGATTGCGCATGATGCGCGCGCGGTCGACGCGCAGCGCCAGACGGCGTGCATTCTCGATCAAGAAATAGCGCACCGCAGAAGGCAGCGCCCACAATTCACCGATCTTCAGGGGCTCGACAGTCTGGAAACCCTTGACGATGGCCGTCAGCGTCTTCAGCGAGAAATTGCTGTCCGTATGGGCGACATAAAGCCAGGCCAGCGCGAAAATGCGCGGCATGCCCTCATATTTCTCAACCGGCGCCTTGTAGAGCGGCAGCTGACGGATGAAGCGGCGTGGCAGGTCGCGGCGGGCCTGCTGCACGTTCTTGTCGATCTGGTAATGATTGTCGAGCAGCCATTGCGCGGCTGGCGTGATGGTCTCGCCCGCACGCGATGCGGCATCGGAGGCGCGATAGGCATGCAGGATCAGCTTGCCGTTTTCGGACAGGCGTTGGTCGAACGGGAAGGCGATATAGCCCGGCAGCGGAATGTCTTCGCCCCGCGCCACGGCAGCGGCAAGCGCGCCAAGCTCTTCCTCGGTTTTGTACAAGGCCCTGATGGGGGATGGTTGTTCGGGCGGAATCCGGCCCGATGCATCGGGCTCGCTGGATTTGGGTTCCATCGAAGGTTTCTGCATCGGCGATTTATTCTCGGTAGAGGTTGAATTGGAGAGCGAAGAAGACAATTCCGGCATCTGCCTTAACAGCCTTTCCGAAGGAAATGAGTTATCTGCGGCGGGTGGATACTGACATTATTCCGAATTTTCATTTCAGGGAAACGGCAGTATCCGTGATCGGTTCCCTGAATGTCGACCGCATTTGGCCAAAATGCGACGGCGCAATGTGCTGATATTCAAACCGTTTGAATCGCAACGCACAATTCTTTCCGCCCATTAATGTTGCGTTATGGAACACCCCGTTTCCTGCAACCCTAACATATTGAAAATAAAAATAATACTACCGCAGGTAACCTGCCGGAAAATTTCAGCGCGGCCCCACCACGCCCGTCGATAGAGAAAAGCCCGGCAGGTCTGCGGGAATCACCGCGCATCTGCCGGGCCTCGTATTTCACTTCACCGGAAAGTGACGATCAGGAACCGGTTTCACTGGCAGGAAAAAGCTTCCAGTAACGCGGTCGGAAGGCGATGCGACTCTTTTCCGCGGCTGGATGTTCGGCTGGAATTTCGATCTCCACCCGCTCGCGTGCGCCGCCTACTTCCAGTTCGACACGCCGCTTGCCGCCCGAGCGACGGCTCGCCACCACCGTGCCTGCGATGCAGCCGCCGCAACCGTCCAGCAATTCAACATCGTGCGGACGGAAGAAGAGCTGCGCATCGCCATCCGCCACATCCTGGGCTGTCAGGCCGATATTGCGATCCACCAGCCAGATCTCGCCCTTTTCGACCCGTACCGGAAGCGTGCTGGACTCGCCGATGAAGCCATAGACGCCCGGGGAATTCGGATTGTCATAGACTTCGTCGGGCGTACCGACCTGCTCGATACGCCCCTGGCTCATCACCACCACGCGGTCGGCGAGCTCCAGCGCCTCGTCCTGATCGTGGGTCACGAAAACGGTCGTATGGCCGGTCTTGTCGTGAATCTCGCGCAGCCAACGGCGCAGTTCCTTGCGCACCAGCGCATCAAGCGCGCCAAACGGTTCATCGAGAAGCAGGACTTTCGGTTCAATCGCCATGGCGCGGGCAAGCGCCACGCGCTGGCGCTGACCACCGGAAAGCTGCGCCGGATAACGCTTCTCCAGTCCCTGTAGCTGAACGAGATCGAGCAATTCCAGCGCGCGGTTGCGAATATCGTCACTCGACGGACGTGTCGCGCTTGGACGCACCTTCAGACCGAAGCCGATATTGTCCGCCACCGTCATATGACGGAACAACGCATAATGCTGAAAGACGAAGCCGACATTGCGCTCCTGAACGCTCTTCTGCGAGGCGTCTTCGTCGCCGAAGAAGATGGTACCTTCGGTCGGCGTTTCCAGCCCGGCAATCAGGCGCAAAAGCGTGGTCTTGCCCGAACCGGAAGGTCCCAGCAAAGCGATCAACTCGCCGGAACGAATATCCAGCGAGACATTATGCAACGCCGGGAAGCGAGCGAACTCCTTACGCACACCGGCAACACGAACTTCCATTCCCAATCCTTCCGTCTGCCATAGCAGGACTATGCTTTACTTCTGCCGCCGTGCGGCCAATTGCTCGTTTAGATGTCAGTGCCCGTTTCCGCTGCCAGCCAGTTCATCGCCATAACGCAGTTCCAGCGCTGTCTTGATGGCAAGTGTCAACAACGCCAGGAAAGCCAGCAGCGACGCCACCGCAAATGCACCGACGAAGTTATATTCGTTGTAGAGGATTTCCACATGCAGCGGCATCGTATTGGTGAGACCGCGAATATGTCCAGAGACAACGGAAACAGCGCCGAACTCGCCCATTGCACGGGCATTGCAGAGCAGCACACCGTAAAGCAGCCCCCATTTGATATTGGGCAGCGTCACATAGCGGAACGTCTGCCAGCCATTGGCGCCAAGCGAAATCGCCGCCTCTTCAT
This sequence comes from Ochrobactrum sp. XJ1, assembly GCF_024701725.1. Lineage (NCBI taxonomy): Bacteria > Pseudomonadati > Pseudomonadota > Alphaproteobacteria > Hyphomicrobiales > Brucellaceae > Ochrobactrum > Ochrobactrum sp. XJ1. Next base: position 464,697 of record NZ_VDGD01000002.1, on the reverse strand, counting down.
CGCCGGTTCCCTGTTCCTGCATAAGCGGGATCAGTTCGCGCGCGACGAAGGGAAACGTGACGAACACCGTCGCCAGCACGATGCCCGGAACGGCGAACAATATCTCGATGCCGTGCCGTGACAGCCACGGCCCAAGCAGGCTGTGACTTGAGAAAAGCAGCACGAAAACAAGACCGGAAATGACCGGCGACACGGAAAACGGCAGATCGATCAGCGTCGTCAGCAGCGCCTTGCCCTTGAACTCGAACTTCGCGATTGCCCACGCAGCTGCAATGCCGAAGACCAGATTGAGCGGCACGGCAATGGCCGCCACCATGAGGGTGAGCCTTATCGCAGCCCAGGCATCCGGCTCGACCAGTGCGGCCAGATATTCGCCTGCCCCCTTGCGGAAGGCTTCCACGAAAACCGCTATCACCGGCAGGATGAGGAACAGGGCCAGAAATGCCAGCGCCAGAGCGATCAGCGTGATGCGCGTCGCCGGGCTTTCCGTGACAGCGCTTCGGCTGTTGCGAGGAGCGGCAGAGACAGGTTCATTCGCCATGACCATATTTCCTCCGTGTCCACGACTGGATGAGATTGATGAAAAGCAACATCGCAAAGGAAAGCGCCAGCATCACCGTGGCGAGCGCCGTCGCCCCGGCATAATCATATTCCTCCAGCTTGATCACGATCAGAAGCGGCGCGATTTCCGAGACATAAGGCGTATTGCCCGCAATGAAGATCACCGAGCCATATTCGCCGACGCCGCGTGCAAAGGCGAGCGCGAAGCCGGTCAGGATGGCGGGTTGCAGGCTCGGCAGCAGCACCCGCCAGATGGTCTGAAACCGGGATGCGCCAAGCGTTGCCGCCGCCTCTTCGACCTCGCGGCTGATTTCCTCCATGATCGGCTGGACCGTGCGCACCACGAACGGCAGACCGATGAAGATCAGCGCAATGATAATGCCCGCCCGCGAAAAGGCGATGCGAATGCCGAACGGAGCCAGCAGGCTGCCTATCCAGCCATTCGGCGCATAGATCGCGGCCAGCGCAATACCGGCCACTGCCGTCGGCAGCGCAAAGGGAATATCGACGATGGCATCAACGAAGCGGCGCCCCGGAAAGCGATAACGCACCAGAACCCAGGCGAGGATGACGCCGAAGACCACATTGACCAGCGCCGCGATGAAGGCGGTGCCAAAGCTCGTTTCAAGCGCTTTCAATGTGCGCTCGTCGGTGACGAGGCGCCAGAAGCCGGAAAACCCGACTTCGGTGGAACGCAGCACCAATGCCGCAAGCGGAATGAGAATGAGAAGGGTCAGATAGGCAACACTGAAGCCGAACGTCAGCCCGAAACCGGGAATGACGCTCGGCTTTCTGAAGTGCGACCCTGCTCTGGCCCGTGCAGGGAGCGAAGACATGCGTTGGTTTGTTCCCTCTTCAGTACTTATTGTTACTGATTGCTCTCGAACTCCGGATTATTTTCCCGGCTTGTAGAGCTGGTCGAACGTTCCTCCATCGCCAAAATGATAGGGCTGTGCCTTGGCCCATCCACCGAAAATCGGATCATCGATCGTCACCAGCGTCAAGTCCGGAAACTTGCGCTGCTTGTCGGCAGGGATGATGTCAGGCTTCGACGGACGGTAGAAATGTTTGGCGGCAAGCGCCTGACCTTCCGGCGAATACAGATATTCAAGATAGGCCTGCGCCAGCTTGGTGGTGCCGTTTTCCTCGGCATTCTTGTCCACCACCGCGACCGGTGGTTCAGCCAGAATGGATTGCGGCGGAACAACGATGTCGAATGCATCCTCGCCAAATTCAGCCACTGAGAGATAGGCTTCGTTTTCCCAGGCAAGCAACACATCGCCGAGCTGACGCTGCACGAAAGTGGTTGTCGAGCCGCGCGCACCAGTATCGAGCACCGGGACATGGCGGAACAGTTCGCCGATGTAATCCTTGATCTTCTGCTCGTCGCCACCGTATTGCTTGTAGGCCCAGGCCCATGCGGCGAGATAGTTCCAGCGGGCACCGCCAGAGGTCTTCGGGTTCGGCGTGATGACCTCGACGCCGTCCTTCACCAGATCACCCCAGTCCTTGATGCCCTTCGGATTGCCCTTGCGCACAAGGAAGACGATGGTTGACGTATAGGGAGCCGAATTGTTGGGCAGGCGCTTGCGCCAGTCCTTGTCGATCTTGCCTGAAAGTGCGGCAATAGCATCGATATCGCTTTCAAGCGCCAGCGTCACCACATCGGCCTTGATGCCATCGATCACCGAACGCGCCTGCTTGCCCGACCCGCCATGGGAAGCGCGAATGGTGACGGTTTCGCCGGTTTCTGCCTTCCAGTGGGCGGCAAAAGCGGCGTTGTAATCCTTGTAAAGTTCACGCGTCGGATCGTAGGACACGTTCAGAAGTGTCTGATCGGCAAAGCTTGCCTGAACCGTTCCGGTCAGCGAAGCCGCAGCCACCAATGCTGCCAAAGTGAGCGAGAATCTCGATATCTTCATGACCGCCTCCATGTTTCACTGGCCAAGACAGTATCAGAGCTCTTTGAAGACAGGATGCCACAAGCCGGTCGTTATTTGAAACGACTTCGAAAAATCTACTCATTTTGTCGGAGAATTCGGAGATAATTTTTCCACCGGCGTGTCGAAACACGCCGGTGATAGTATCATTAACTCATTGAGCCGACACCGGTCCGGCAGCCGGTGAAGTTTGGGTGGGGAGGCTGCTCGTGGCCTGCCCCAGTTGGAGCGGAGGCTGCTTCGGCTCATTCCAGCCCATGAAGTTGTAGAGCGTATAGCGCCAGACTCCGATCTCCTCGTGAAGCGCCAGATCGGTCATGAGGAAAGACGGGCCCGGCGAAGACATGTTGGTATGCGACCCGGTCAGATAACCGGCCGCAACCGGCTCAGGCTTCACACCAAAATGTGCCAGATAAAGAAGATCGCGCTTCATCATCGGCGCAGCCTGTAGCAGAACAACTTTCGCCGGTCTGATCTCGCGCAGGATTGCTGCCACGTTCCTGGAGTTCTGCCAGCTGTTGCGGCTTTTCTCGTCAAGCAGGACGGAAGCGGGATCGACACCGGCCTTTTCCAGCTGCGTGGCGATTGATGCGGCTTCGGAAACACCCGTTCCGGCTACATCGGCGCCGCTGGCGATGAACTTGCAGCGAAAACCCTTCTCGACACATTGTCGGTTCATGGCGACCGCCGCCAAAATCGGCCCGTAGGAGACGGCAAGTGGTTCGACCACCTTCTGACCGTCGCCATCGACTGTCTGGGTTCCCATGCCGAAGACGATGAAGGCAGTATTGTCTTCAAGCTGCGTCTGCAATTGCGATGAATAGGCCGATTGCAGGCGGCTCATCAGCGTGTCGGGAAGAATTGCCGAAGCAATTGCACCGTAAAAGATGGCCGCAAGGCCGATCAGAACGATTCCGGTCTTACGCCAATTGAAAAAATGAAGGAGCAATCCGGTAACAACAAAAGCCACGATCAGATTAAGCGTCATATGGGATCACCAGGCTTCAGTATAAATTTCTAAATCAAGCTCACCCGATATAAGTGCCTGCTATGAGTACGAACAATCCCAATAATTTCAGATACAATCTTTCCAACCTCGGAAGTGAGGCCCGGACTGGGGTTGCGGGGGGCAAGTATTCATCCGGGCCTCCGCCAATCTCGCGACCGGCAGGCTGATAACGGGCGAAACCTGTTTCGGTTGCAGGAAATCGGTCGCAGGCTGATTATTTTTTGCTGTCGGGTTGCAACTTTACCGCGCGATATGATCGCTCTTGAACCGGGCCGCCGAAGAGTTATTTTCCCTGTATCGATTGGCTGACCCGAGGATTTTTCACCATGGCATATGGCAAGCGTTCCATTTGCACCCTTTTCGCGGTTATAGCAGGCCCGGCAATGCTCTTCGCGCCTTCTGTTTCGGCGCAGGCTCAGGATGCAAACCCCATCGAGCGGGTCGATTACATCTGCGAACGTGGGGTCGTCGTGCCTGTCACCTATATCCGCAATGGCAGTGCACCCGGCTTTGCGGTTCTCGATGCGGAAGGCAAGATGATCGCGCTGCAATGGCATGACAGTCTCAAGAAATATGTCGCCATCGATGAGCAGGACAGCTACCGCTGGAGCGACAAGGACGGTCAGGCTGTGCTGAGCCATCTCGAGGCCGATCACACCGCCAAGGAAGTGACGCTGCTGTCAGCCTGCCGTTCGGACGACTCGGAAGAATAGACGACCCTGTTATGGGACGAGGTAGTGCTTGTCCCACTGGTTCTGGGGCACTTCATCGCCGATATCGTAGCGAAACGAAACGATATTGATATGTTCCTCATCCGTCTTGCAGACAAAGGACAGCTTGTACCAGTGCTCGCGGCTGCGGAAGGCAGCGCCATCGGCCTCGATCGAATTCTTCGTGGTCACGGGATCGGAGAAGGCATATGCCAGAACCTTGTCGACCGAAAACTTCTGTTCCCGCGTGATGCGTTCCATTGCTTCCACGTCGCAACGTTGTTCAAGGCGGGTTGCCGGATCGAGCTTCTCGAGCTGGGCCTTTTCGGAAGCATTCATTGCAAAAGACGGGGAAACCGCCGGGCCGAACGAGAGGAGACCAACAACAGCGGACACAGGCAACACAAGGGATTTGAATTTCATCGGACTTTCGGGAACTCCTCGGTACTCACATTATCGGCGGCGATAATAAGCATGATTTGCGGCAATGTGCGGATCATCACCGGAAAGTTATCGAAGGCCACCCGTAAAAACCGCCATCCCCAAAATTCGTCCGCTCTGTGAACTATCCGTCGCTGTTCGGGTTCAACCCTTCCACATAGGTGCGGTTGCGTCCTTCTTTCTTGGCGGCGTAGAGGATTTTGTCGGCTTTATCGACCGCCTGCCAGAAATCACCCTGCTCCGGCAGACGGACACAGCCTATGCTGCATGTGACGCTGGCTTCCTTTGCGAGGCGCTGGAACCGGTGCCTCTCGATGTTCTGCCGCACGCCTTCCATAAGCTGGAAGACATTATCGGCATGCATGTCGTCGACACAGATCACGAACTCCTCGCCGCCAGTACGCGCAATCAGTGGCCGTTCGCCGATGAGCTTGCGCAGGATTCCAGCGAATTCCTTCAAAACCGCGTCGCCCGCCGCATGGCCATAGGCATCATTCAGCGCCTTGAAGTAATCGATATCGCAAACGGCAACCCAGCCGGGCACGCCCTTTTTCGTCTGTGAAAGCGCATCGTAGCGCATTTCCAGTCCGCGCCGGTTGAGGAGCCCGGTCAAGGGATCGCTGTCACGTTCATGCGACAGTTCGCCGATACGGTCGTAACCGGCAGCGGCCAGCAAGGCGAAGCCGGTGACAACCGCTGCTATAGCGGTGGAAAACACCGTCCATTGCCAAAAAACAGTCGTTGCGAAATCGTTGCCATCGACATCGCCGAGCAGGGAGCGGGCGGTCAGAAGCGTGCGCGGCACGAATTGCAATGCCACCAGAACGAGCATGACCAGCAGCAGCTTGTCCACCAGCGGCCCCTTGAACAGCCGCCGCGCCTGCCATGCGAAAGAAAGGATCAACGTGGCCATGCCCAGATTGAGCACATAGACCCGCGACATAAGATCGGGCTCAATATAGCAATAATACCAGACACCGCCGACGATGAGGGCAAAGCTCAATATGTAGAAGGCAGATGTAAGCCGCAGCCCGCTTCGCTGCAAAATGCCATAGCCGCCAACCAGCGTGCCTCCGACATAAAATGCGGCAGAAAGCACCGTGTTCAGATTGTCGTCCGAAGGGAAATCACCAAGCTGGACCAGCATTGCGAGGCCGATCAGCAGGAAACAAGCGCCGCAGGACGCCAGAAACTGGCGACCGCGATCGGAAAGCCACGCCGAGAAAAAGGCGAACGCGAACAGCAGCAAAACGGCGGGAAGTACAAATTTCATATAAATCGGACGCGCAAATTACAATTTCTGGGAGAAGTCTTATTGCGCCCTCTCAAGAAAATTACAATTGAGTAAATTAAAACCTCCGCGTGAACCAGCCATGCGTGGAGGACAAACCTGCTGCGCCAAACATCGCCATCCGCTATGCTTTCGCTCTTGATTTCGGCGGGCTGTCCGTGTTTGTAACCTGCAAACACTGCTGTGATATCCGCCACGCAGTCCCGTCGCGAAAGGAAGAGACATGAAGCCCGTTTTCCTGCAACTGCAGTGTGCCCCCGGCAAGACCTACGAAGTTGCCGATACGCTCTTTCAGCGCGAAATCGTCTCCGAGCTTTATTCCACCAGCGGCGAATTCGACCTTCTGGCCAAGATCTACATTGCCGAGGATCAGGATATCGGCAAGTTCATCAACGAGAATGTTCTCAACATTCCCAACATCATCCGTTCACTGACGACGCTGACCTTCACCGCCTTCTGACATCGCGGCCTCCAAAACCGGTAAAGGTTTGATTCACCATTAACGAATTATCATGCCGGCGAAGGGAACCTCTGCTTGCGCTCGCGCATTTCTTGCGTGAAGGGCTTACCTCAAAAAGGGAGGCAGCGAGACAAGTGATGAACGATCTTGGACAGCGGCGGGTATTGGTGGTGGAAGACGAGATTTTCGTCGCCCTCGATGTCGCCGCGACTGTCGAGGATGCGAACGGAACCGTTCTCGGTCCGGTCGGCACCGTCCGGCAAGCAATAGATATCATCAATCGCAATGAAGTTGATGCTGCCATTCTCGATGTGAACCTCGCCGATGGCGATGTGGAAGCCGTGCTGGACCGGTTGAAGAGCCGCGATGTCTTCGTGGTCATCCATACCGGCGGTGGCCTTCCAGCGCGCCTTGCGGCACGTTATCCCGGAATACCGGTCTTTCAGAAGCCTGTGCTGCCATCCCGGCTGACGCGCGCTCTGGCTTCCGCCTTTTCGTCGCATAGGGTGCAGCAAGCCTGATGCTGCGGAACCGCCCGGATTTCGCAACGGTTCTGAAGGAAGTCGAGGCCGACGCAAGCCCCGAGGAAAACACCCGCCCGCCGCAATTCGGGTTTGCTTCCGCCGTCTATTCCGTGGGTTTCGGCGATACGCCAGCAACACCCCGCCAGCCGGACGATCTTGAAAGCCTGTTCGATATTGAGAGCGTGCCGGAGGCTGCGCCCGAGCCTGAACAGGAAAGACAGGCGATAGAAGCGCGGATGCAGAAGCAGTCGCCGGATGCAATCCGCCAGGAGCTGGACCTGCATTCCGGCCTGAAACGCTCCGAACTGCAACGGCGGCGGCGCAGCTTTGCCGCCAGCAATCATCCAGACCGCCTGCCGGAAGAGTTTCGCCTTGCCGCGGAACAGCGGATGAAAACGGCGAATGCCCTGCTGGATGCCGCCATGGCTGACGCACCATCTTAAGGTTGAGCAACTTCCTTACGTTTTCAGCGCAATATCTTTTGCATTATAACAATAACGTGCTAGATTGCCGTGTCTGTGCCTGCGAAAGCTGTCGCACGCCGGAACCCTTTCCGTTGTCCGCAAGTCTGCGAATGGTTCAGCCCCGATAGTATGGGGCAATTTGCGCTTTGCTCAGCGGGAACGGTTCTGTCATATCGACGTTACACATTGGAATAGTTCCTAAAAGGTTTGAAAATGCCTCCTTATCGTTCGCGTACAACCACCCACGGTCGCAACATGGCCGGCGCGCGCGGCCTATGGCGCGCCACCGGAATGAAGGATGAGGATTTCGGCAAGCCGATTATTGCCGTGGTGAACTCGTTTACCCAGTTTGTGCCCGGCCACGTGCACCTGAAGGACCTCGGCCAGCTCGTCGCGCGCGAAATTGAAAGCGCTGGCGGCGTGGCAAAAGAATTCAACACCATTGCGGTCGATGACGGCATCGCCATGGGTCACGACGGCATGCTCTATTCGCTGCCGTCGCGTGAACTCATCGCCGACTCGGTCGAATATATGGTCAATGCGCACTGCGCCGATGCGATGGTCTGCATTTCCAATTGCGACAAGATCACCCCCGGCATGCTGATGGCTGCCCTGCGCCTCAATATCCCGGTCGTGTTCGTTTCCGGCGGTCCGATGGAAGCAGGCAAGGTCGTCTGGGACGATCAGGTCAAGAAGCTCGACCTCGTCGATGCGATGGTTGCAGCCGCTGATGACAGCTACACCGACGATCAGGTCAAGGCGATTGAGCGTTCAGCCTGCCCGACTTGCGGTTCCTGTTCGGGCATGTTCACCGCGAATTCGATGAACTGCCTCACCGAAGCGCTCGGCCTGTCGCTGCCGGGCAATGGCTCGACGCTCGCAACCCATGCCGACCGCAAGCGCCTCTTCGTCGAAGCCGGTCATCTGGTTGTTGATCTCGCCCGCCGTTATTACGAGCAGGACGACGAAAGCGTGCTGCCGCGCTCAATTGCGAGCTTCCCGGCTTTTGAAAACGCCATGACGCTCGACATTGCCATGGGCGGTTCGACCAATACGGTTCTGCATCTGCTTGCAGCTGCACAGGAAGCCGAAATCGATTTCACCATGGCCGATATCGACCGCCTGTCGCGCCGCGTGCCGGTGCTCTGCAAGGTCGCGCCTGCCAACAACACGGTTCACATGGAAGATGTGCACCGCGCAGGCGGCATCATGGGCATTCTCGGCCAGCTCGACAAGGCAGGCCTGATCAATACCGATCTGCCAACCGTGCACAGCGAAACGGTTGCAAAGGCGCTCGATCATTGGGACGTGACCCGCACCAACAGCGATATGGTGCACAAGTTCTATTCGGCTGCGCCCGGCGGCGTGCCGACACAGGTTGCCTTCAGCCAGGAACGCCGTTTCGACAGCGTCGACACCGACCGTGAAAAGGGCGTCATCCGCTCGAAGGAACATGCATTCAGTCAGGATGGCGGTCTGGCCGTGCTTTACGGCAATCTGGCCGAAGACGGCTGCATCGTGAAGACGGCAGGCGTGGACGATTCCATCCTCAAGTTCTCCGGCCCTGCCCGCATCTTTGAAAGTCAGGATACCGCGGTGCTCGGCATTCTGAACGGCAAGATCAAGGCTGGCGACATTGTGCTGATCCGCTATGAAGGCCCGCGCGGCGGCCCCGGCATGCAGGAAATGCTCTATCCAACCAGCTATCTGAAGTCGAAGGGTCTGGGTAAGGCTTGCGCGCTGATCACCGACGGACGTTTCTCGGGAGGCTCATCGGGTCTTTCGATTGGTCACGTTTCGCCGGAAGCAGCCGAAGGCGGCACGATCGGTCTGGTGCGCGAAGGCGATATCATCGATATCGACATTCCGAACCGCAAGATCCATCTGGCTGTTGATGATGCAACGCTGGCCGAACGCCGCGCCGAGCAGAATGAAACAGGCTGGAAGCCAGCAGAGACACGCAAGCGCAAGATTTCGACCGCGCTGAAGGCCTATGCTTCCATGGCAACCAGCGCTGCCAAGGGCGCGGTGCGAAAATTGCCGGATTGATGAAATATCTGTTTACAAAAACAAAACCCTTCCTACTCCATGTGGGAAGGGTTTATTTTTGGAAGTGTCTTTCAAATAGAATATTCAAATCCGTTTTTAGGATTTAGATAGAAACTATGGCACCCCCAAAGAAGCATCATTTTCTTCCGGTTTTTTATCTCAAACAATGGACTGGCGAAACAGATACTCTCGTTGAATTCGGCAGACCTTACGGTAACGTAGTAAAACCGCGACGAGTTCACCCAGCAGCAACGGGCTATATCAATCGTTTGTATGCTATAGACGGTCTTCCTGATGACGCTGCGCAAAAAATCGAAACGGAGTTTCTGTCTCCTATCGACAGCCGAGCCGCAGAAGCGCAAAAACTGTTATTGTCTGAACAATCACTTACCTCAGCACAGCGGCATGCTTGGGTTCAGTATATCGCGACTTTAATGTTGAGAATGCCGGATGACATTTTGACTTTTAAGGCCTCGTTGAAAGATCTTTACGAGTCAATCATACCAACACTTGAGGCCCTATATGATCGTATTCGACGTACTTCGGACGATTAATTCGATCAAGTTAGCAATGAAATAATTGCATCTGCGCCGCAGGAAGCCATGCTGAAATTGCCAGAGATAATGTCCAACAAAAGAATAATTGATGGAATTCTCAAAATGATATGGTTCGTACTTTATGTACGTAACTATGATTTTATAACCTCAGATAGACCAGTTATTTTCGATGCACCTTTTAACAGTTCTCAAGGTTGGCTGGCCTGCCCGATCTCCCCTCACCATTTATTCTTTGCACATCAAAGTGAGGAGATAATTACTCAATTGAGAGCAGCTCCTCCACAGACCGTCCGAAGCAAATTTAATGGTTTGATCGCTTCATCAAGTCAACGACTCGCTTATGCTAGGAATGATCAACACCTAAGATTTATTCAAAAGCGCATGAACTCGATAGATACATTCAATTTATCTATTAAATTCAGAGAAACCTTTAATAATCATATCCCATCACTAAAAGAAGCTTTCTCGAAATTTGATAATAATGAGTTCTTTCGCGAACTGTACGACCATAAACCTTCTTAATCAGTTTTCAGCACCCTCTCCACCGCTGGCATCAGATCGTTCTTCACTGACTCCGGCGTAAACGGCCCGACATGCTTGTAGACGATCTTGCCTGTCTCATCGACGAGGAAGGTTTCCGGCACGCCGTAGACGCCCCATTCGATGGCTGAGCGCCCGGCGCGGTCGGCACCGACTGCTGCAAAGGGATTGCCGAGATCGCCGAGGAAACGGCGCGCATTTTCCGGCTGGTCCTTGTAATTGAGGCCAACCACGCGGACGCGCTCGTCCTTGGCGATTTCCATCAGGAGCGGATGCTCCTGACGGCAGGGAACGCACCACGATCCCCAGACATTCACCAGTGTCAGCTTGCCCTTAAAATCTTCGCTGTTGAGGCCGGGCACAGGCACGCCATCACGCACCAGCCCCTCGACGGGCGGCAGGTTCGTCTGCGGTGCCTGCTTGCCGATCAAAGCGGAAGGGATCGTCGTATTGTCCTTGCCCGACAGAAGCTGGACTGCAAACACCGCCGCCAGTCCAACGAAAATCGCCAGCGGCAGCAGGGCAACCCATGTGGAGCGCTTTTTCGGCGCGGCTGGCTTCTCGGTCGTTTCGGTCATTGTGCTTTACCGGGGGCTTTTGCAGAACGGCGGCGCACACCCTGCGCCTCAAGCCGCTTCAGTTCGTTTTTCTGGATACGCTGATCGATCAATATCCAGCCGATGGTGACGGCGAGTGCCGCGACCGTGATGCCATATGAGGCGAGAACATAGCCAAGATGGTTCATACTGCACCCTCCTGTGCTTTGCGATTGCGGTCGGCATTCCGTGCGGCAAGCTTCTTCATCGACGCCACGCGGCGGCGCCAGATTTCATTGCGCATGGCCATCATATGCAGTGTGAAGAACAGAAGCGAGAAGCCGATGGCCATCACGAAAAGCGGGCGTAGCATGGATGCGTCGATGGTCGGGCCGTCCATGCGGAAAACAGAGGCTGGCTGATGCAGCGTGTTCCACCAGTCGACCGAGAATTTGATGATCGGAATATTGATGAAGCCGACCAGCGTGAGCACGGCCACAGGCTTGGCGCTTTTTGCCGGATCGTCCATGGAGCGCGACAGCGCAATAATGCCGAGATACATCAGGAACAGCACGAAAACCGAAGTCAGTCGCGCATCCCACACCCACCATGTGCCCCACATCGGCTTGCCCCAGAGCGAACCGGTGGCAAGCGCAAGCGCGGTGAAGACGGCACCGAGCGGAGCGGCGGCGCGGATCGACACATCGGCCAGCGGATGCCGCCAGACCAGCGTGCCCAGCGCCGAAACAGCCATGATCGAATAGCACATCATGGAAAGCCATGCGAAAGGCACATGGATATACATGATGCGAACCGTCATGCCCTGCTGGTAGTCTTCCGGCGACAGGAAAAAGACCATAAAGAGACCAGCCGCCAGAAACAGCACCGAAAGCACGGCCAGCCATGGCAACACCTTGCCTGCAAAGGCAAGGAACCGCGTGGGATTGGCCAGATCGAGCCAGCTCGTGGTTTTAACGGCGTCTTTGGTCATGTCTTTTTCCATGGCCTATACTTACCTTCCACCCCCGTGCCGTTCAATTGACCGTAATCAACTGCGTCAATCCGCCGAACTTTTCAGTGCCGCGCTCGCGGCCAGAGGCCCGAGGACGGCAAAGAACAGGGTGAGTGCTGCAAGAATAAGGAATGGCGCCAGAAAGGGCGCATTGTCTACGGTCGCTCCATGCGAAGCTGATACACCGAAAATGAGCACCGGAATGGTGAGCGGCAGAACGATCACCGACACCAGCAACCCGCCACGCGGCAGCGCCACTGCAAGGGCTGCACCCACAGCGCCAATGAAGGCGATGGCGGGTGTTCCCACCAGAAGCGTCAGCGATGTTGCGCCGATTGCCGATGCATCCATGTTCATGAACAGGCCGAGCATTGGCGATGCGATTACCAGCGGCAGCACACTTGCCACCCAATGGGCCACGCATTTCACAAAAACCGTGAAGGCCAGCATGTGACTGTCCGCGCCGATCAGCAGCAGGTCGAGCGAACCATCCTCCCGGTCAGCCTGAAACAGCCGGTCAAGCCCCAGTAGCGTTGCCAGCAACGCGCCGATCCACAGCATGGCAGGGCCGATGCGTGCGAGAAGATTGAGATCAGGCCCGACGCCGAAGGGCATCACCGAAATCACGGCCAGAAAGAATAGGATTCCGATCAGCGCGCCACCACCAGCGCGGAAACTGAGGCGCAAATCTCTCAGGAAAAGCGCCAGCATCAGGCAGCCTCGACTGAATAGGCAGCCATGTCGAGCGAGGTGACACCTTCAAGGCCAAGAGGAATATGCGTTGCAGCGATGATCATGCCGCCCTCCCGCATATGTCCGCGCATGATTTCCGCAAAGCGGGTTTCCGACGCCTTGTCCAGACCGGCTGTCGGTTCATCGACGATCCAGAGCGGACGATGACTGACCAGAAGCTTGGCGATGGAAACACGGCGCTTCTGCCCCGTCGACAGATAGCCGAACGGCAGATGTTCCACGCCGGGCAGATCGACGGCTTCCAGCGCCTCATCGATCTCCGTTTGCGCAGCACCATTGAACTTCTGCCAGAAGGACAGGTTTTCACGCACGCTGAGCGCCGGTTTCATCGCGTTCTGATGGCCGAGATAATGGCAGGCGGCGCGCACCGGCAAAACTGTGCCATCCTCGCGAAGTTCCACCTTTCCGGCTTCTGGCAGAAGCAGGCCGCAGATGATTCGCAGCAGCGTGGACTTGCCCGAGCCGTTCGGGCCAGTCACCACCAGCGCCTCGCCTTCACTGAGAGCAAAAGACAGGCCAGCGAAAATCGTTTCCCCGCCTCTCTCGCCCGCCAGATTTTCGGCTTCAAGCCGCATTTTATACCCTCTAAGCCCCGATAGATAATTGCCAGACCAATAGAACCGGAACCCCGGAAGATCTATGGAAAGGCATCGCAACATTTCGCCGCAAGGGGCCGAATTCACGATATTCTGTCTGGAATCGTTTTAGAAAACTCTCTATATGAGGGCTACCACGCCAGCGGTCGGCGTGGAAACCATTTTTGGCCGATCTCAACCTGTTGCCCTCAAGGACGCAGGCATCGGGACGGACAGCGGAAATGACTGCACCCGCACCTTGGCGCGTCCTTGAAACGCAGCAGAGGCGTTCGTCCTGGTTTTCCGGCCAGTAGCATGAAGGACGAACGCAGTGTCGCACATCGACAGCTTTAAATGCCGCAAAACCCTTACCGTAGGTGGTAAGGATTATGTTTATTACAGCCTGACCGAAGCCGAAAAGAACGGCCTCGAAGGCGTTTCCAAGCTTCCATTCTCCATGAAGGTTCTGCTCGAGAACCTGCTCCGCTTCGAGGACGACCGCTCCGTCAAGAAGTCGGACATCGAAGCTGTTGCCAAGTGGCTGAACGACCGCGGTTCCGCAGGCGCAGAAATCGCCTACCGCCCGGCCCGCGTGCTGATGCAGGACTTCACCGGCGTTCCTGCCGTCGTTGACCTTGCAGCCATGCGCGACGGCCTCAAGGCTCTCGGCGGCGATCCGGAAAAGATCAACCCGCTCGTTCCCGTCGATCTCGTCATCGACCACTCGGTCATCGTCGACGAATTCGGCAATCCAAGCGCATTCAAGGCCAATGTGGACCTCGAATATCAGCGCAATGGCGAACGCTACCGCTTCCTCAAGTGGGGCCAGCAGGCATTCAAGAACTTCCGCGTCGTTCCTCCGGGCACCGGCATCTGCCATCAGGTGAACCTCGAATATCTGGCCCAGGCTGTCTGGACCAAGGAAGAAGACGGGCAAACCGTTGCCTATCCCGACACCTGCGTCGGCACCGACAGCCACACCACCATGGTCAACGGCCTTGGCGTTCTGGGTTGGGGCGTTGGCGGCATCGAAGCTGAAGCGGCCATGCTCGGCCAGCCGGTTTCCATGCTTCTGCCGGAAGTCGTCGGCTTCCGCCTGACCGGCAAGATCAAGGAAGGCGTGACCGCGACCGACCTCGTTCTGACCGTCACGCAGATGCTGCGCAAGAAGGGCGTCGTCGGCAAGTTCGTCGAGTTCTTCGGCGAAGGCCTCGAAAACATGACGCTGGCTGATCGCGCAACCATCGCCAATATGGGTCCGGAATATGGCGCGACCTGCGGCTTCTTCCCGGTTGACCGCGAAACGCTCAACTACATGAACACGACCGGCCGCGACGAGCATCGCATTGAACTCGTCGAAGCTTATTGCCGTGCACAGGGCATGTGGCGCGACAAGGGTGCTGCCGATCCGGTCTTCACCGACATTCTCGAACTCGACATGGGCGACGTCGTTCCGTCTATGGCCGGTCCGAAGCGTCCGGAAGGCCGCATCGCGCTGGAAAACATCGGTTCCGGTTTCGCAACCTCGCTCGAAAACGAGTACAAGAAGACCACCGGCCAGACCGCGCGTTATGCCGTTGAAGGCGAAGACTATGACCTCGGTCATGGTGATGTGGCGATTGCCGCCATCACGTCGTGCACCAACACCTCGAACCCGAGCGTGCTGATCGCTGCCGGCCTTCTGGCCCGCAACGCAGTTGCCAAGGGTCTCAAGACCAAGCCTTGGGTCAAGACCTCGCTGGCACCTGGCTCCCAGGTCGTTGCCGCCTATCTCGAATCCGCTGGCCTCCAGAAGGATCTCGATGCGCTCGGCTTCAACCTCGTCGGCTTCGGCTGCACGACCTGCATCGGCAATTCCGGTCCGCTGCCTGCTCCAATCTCCAAGACGATCAACGAAAAGGGCCTGATCGCGGCTGCCGTTCTTTCCGGCAACCGTAACTTCGAAGGCCGCGTTTCGCCGGACGTGCAGGCAAACTACCTGGCTTCGCCGCCGCTCGTCGTCGCCCACGCTCTTGCCGGTACGGTCACCAAGGACCTGACCAAGGAGCCGCTCGGCGAAGATCAGAACGGAAACCCGGTATTCCTGCGCGACATCTGGCCTTCCTCTCAGGAAATCCAGGAATTCATCGCCAAGAACGTCACCCGCAAGATCTTCTCGGAGAAATATGCGGACGTGTTCAAGGGCGACGAAAACTGGCAGGCCGTTCAGGTTCCTGCAGGTCAGACCTATGCATGGGACGACAACTCGACCTATGTGCAGAACCCGCCTTACTTCGTGGGCATGGGCAAGTCGGCCGGCACGATCGGTGACGTCAAGGGTGCCCGCATTCTGGGTCTCTTCGGCGACAAGATCACGACCGACCACATTTCGCCTGCCGGTTCCATCAAGGCACAGTCGCCAGCTGGCAAGTACCTCATCGACCATGGCGTCGGCGTTGCCGACTTCAACCAGTACGGCACACGTCGCGGCAACCATGAAGTGATGATGCGCGGCACCTTCGCAAACATCCGCATTCGCAACCACATGCTGGGCGAAAACGGACGTGAAGGCGGCTACACCATCCACTATCCGTCGAAGGAAGAAACCTCGATCTATGATGCTGCCATGCAGTACAAGGCCGAGGGCGTGCCGCTCGTCGTCTTCGCAGGCGTCGAATATGGCAACGGTTCTTCGCGTGACTGGGCTGCCAAGGGCACCAACCTGCTCGGCGTCAAGGCCGTGATCGCGCAGTCCTTCGAGCGTATCCACCGCTCCAACCTCGTCGGCATGGGCATTGTGCCTTTCGTCTTTGAGGAAGGCACCAGCTGGCAGACACTGGGCCTCAAGGGCGACGAAATGGTCACCATCGAAGGTCTTGCCGATGTACGTCCGCGCCAGAAAGTCGACGCTTCGATCACTTTTGCTGATGGCACAGTGAAGAAGGTTCCGCTCATCTGCCGCATCGATACGCTGGACGAGCTCGACTACATGAAGAACGGCGGCATTCTGCAGACAGTTCTGCGCGATCTCGCTGCTTAATCAGCACGCGCTTGAAATTCAGAAGCCGCCGGAGAAATCCGGCGGCTTTTTTATTTTAGATTAGACACGGGAACTATCGGCCTGAGCGGATCATTTCTCTGATTTTTACTGCTTTTTCAAAGTGATCAAGGGTATGGGTCTTGATCCACCACTCGGCAGCTTCCATGAGCAATTCCGGCTCCGTGTTCTTGTTGGCAAAGAAAGCATAGAACGAAATACCGACCAGCTCGCCCTTTTTCGCTATCTTCTCATCGCAAATGGCGATGGCTTTTTCTCTCAAGCTCGATCTCATGTTCAACCAGTCTCATTCTCGCACAATCTGTTGTGGGCTAATTTGGTGATATTCCCCCTTAAGGGTGAGATATGGGAAACGTAACGCCTGCGAATCTCACCGCAACGTGAATTCCTATTGATTGCAGGACTTCTTACATAATAGATGTCAGCGACAATTATTGCAGGATGAAACGAAGTGATACTCCACGCCCCCTTCTATGGGACAGGTTCATGGCTTACCGGCGAGCATTTGCCCGGCTGGCGTAGCATCTGTGCCGTTCTGGGGCTGGCATTCACCGGCTGCATCTCCATGCAGGGGCCGGCCAAGGCACAAGACAGCGGCAAGAAGACCGCCGTTCTGGAGCTCTACACCAGCCAGGGCTGCAAGTCATGCCCCAAGGCTGACCAGAATTTCGCGAAATATGCCGACGATCCCAATGTTCTGGCGCTGTCGTTCCATGTCAATTACTGGGATTATATGGGATGGCGCGACACGCTTGCCACCCAGGAAAATACCGACCGGCAGAACGCCTATCGCAACTCCTTCAATGCGCGCATGATCTATACGCCGCAAGCCATCATCAATGGTACGACGGAAGTGAATGGTCGGGACAGCGAAGCCATTCAGGCGCAGATTGCGGCCAACAAGCTGGATGTGCCGGTTTCGATCACACAGCTCGATGACGGGCGCCTGTCCATCGATATCGGTGCAGGCAAGAAGCCGGAAGCGCCGGTGCATGTCGTGCTGTTCTATTTCCGCGATTCCGTGACCATTCCGATCACCGAAGGTGAGAATGCCGGTGAGGCTGTCACCTATCGCAACACTGTCCGCGATACCAATACGATCGGCATGTGGGACGGCAAGCCGCTGAAGATCCAAATCCCGGCGTCGGAACTGAAACGCAAGGATGTTTCAGGCTGTGCGGTGGTGCTGCAGGAAACGCGCGATGACAATTCGCTCGGCCCTATCCATGGCGCGGCCATGTTCAAGCAGAAGAAGCCGATCGGCCTTTGAGCTTTCTGCGATCCTCATCGCTCTTGCGCGATTTACAGCAAGAAATGCGTTTCGATCAGATCGAACAGATTCTCATTTTGGGCTGATGTAGCGTCGGGCATCTGGGCGCGTGTTGCAACTTGGTTCAGCGGGGCTGTAAAAGGTTGGTTCGGCTCGGGCAGTCCTTTGGGCGGGGGGCTTGGGGTCGGACATACCCGAACCGAACCGTCTCAGGCAACGTGTAGATGCTGAAGCCATAATCAGGCTGGAATGCGAAGCTGACAAGGCGAAAATGTGGCCGACAATCACCATTGCAAACAGGCATTCTCTTTTCGTGAATAACTAATATAGAGCCCATAATCCCTATTTATTGGGGCTTTCCCCGCCAGATACTTGGCGATGAAAACCGGCCTGCGAAAGCCTCCCCTTGAAATTGCTTCACAAAAGCATCACCCTGTTGTCATGCGCCGGTTCGGTTCGCTTCGTCGCCATTGCCGAATATCCAAACCGGTTGCGCGCAGTTTGTTCTTGATCCCGCCCGGTCTTCGGTCCGGCTCTGCAAAAGGCTGAAAGGAACGACATGAATACGTCAAGCGTGGCGAATGAGGATTTGTCATCCCCTTCTCCCTCGTCTGCTTCGCCAAAGGTCGTGCCTATCGACCGTGTGCGACCGGCTCCCATCAGTTTCAACCGGCATGAACTCGCCAAAATCCTGAACATTTATGGCCGCATGGTTGCCTCCGGCACGTGGCGTGATTACGCCATTGATCATCTGGCTGACCGTGCGGTGTTTTCCATCTTTCGCCGCGCAAGCGAAGTACCGCTCTTCCGCATTGAGAAGAATCCGAAGCTGGCGCAGAAACAGGGCGCTTACTCGGTCATCGCTGCAAGCGGGCTTATCATGAAGCGCGGCCATGAGCTGGAACGCGTGCTGCGCGTGTTCGACAAGAGCCTCAAGCTCGTCGAAAGCTGATTTCGGCAGCGACTACAGGATCATGAAAGCGGCGGCGTCCCCGGCTCGATTGAACGCCCGCCGTTGAGCGGTAACTGCATCAACACCGTATCCAGCCAGCGTCCATGCTTGAAGCCGGAACCCTCGATACGTCCGCAATGGGTGAAGCCAAGGCTCTCATGCAGCTTGACCGAACCAATATTGTGTTCGCCATCGCCGATGATCGCCAGCAATTGCCGGAACCCCAATGCAGCAATACGGTCGATGAGTTCCCGCAGCAAAAGCTTGCCGATACCCTTTCCCTTCGCATCCGGGGCGATATAGATCGAATCCTCCGCAAGCCAGCGGTAGGCAGGCCTGACGCGGAAATAACTCGCATAGGCATAGCCCAGAACCTGGCCGTCCTCCTCTGCGACGAGGATCGGAAAGCCCTGCTCTACGAATGCCTCAAAACGCTTCACCATTTCGTCCACTGTAGGCGGCTCGATCTCGTAAGATCCGGCGCCGGTCAGAACGGCTTCCGTATAGATTGTGGTGATCGTTTCGATATCGGCGGGCTGGAAATTACGGATGACGGGCATGGGAGGAACCGGAGTAAAGTGTTTTGATAAGGCTTCTACCATGCATCAGTATTCATATGGACAAAAGCAAAAAGGGCAGCGTTTCCGCTGCCCTTTTGTTCCATCACTCTTCAGTCGACTATTCACGGTTGCCCATGAACTGCAGCAGGAAGGTGAACATGTTGATGAAGTCGAGATAGAGACGCAGCGCGCCCATTACGACCTTGCGGCCATGCGCATCCGAAGAATCACCTTCGTAGTACATTTCCTTGATCGACTGCGTGTCGTAGGCGGTGAGGCCTGCGAAGATCAGAACGCCGATCACCGAGATAGCGAACTGCAGCGCGGTGGAGCCGAGGAAGATGTTGACGACCGATGCCAGGATCAGGCCGAACAGGCCCATGATCAGGAACGAGCCCATGGCGGACAGGTCGCGCTTGGTCGTGTAACCGTAGAGCGACAGCGCGCCAAAGGAAGCAGCCGTCACGAAGAAGGTGCGAACGATGCTCTGGCCGGTGAAGACCAGGAAGATCGACGACAGCGACAGGCCGACGAGAGCTGCATAGCCCCAGAAGACGGCGTTAGCGGTCGAGACCGAAAGACGTTCGATGCGGAAGCTCAGGAAGAACACTGCCGCAAGCGGCGCAAGCATCACGACCCAGCGAAGCGGAGACGTGTAGAGCGCTACACCAAGACCGGTGAGCATCTTGCCGTTGGCGAGCTGGGCGACGGCTGCGGACGGGTCCGTGGTCGTTGCGAGTGCTGCAACGGCAAATGCGGCAAGGCCGGTAACGGCCAAGCCGATAGCCATCATGTTATAGACGCCGAGCATATAGCTGCGCAGGCCCTGATCGATGCCTGCATCAGCGCGAGCGCCGCCTACCGGCCTCTGCTGCGCCTGAATATTGCGAAAGTCAGCCATGACTTAAATCCTCTTGCCATGTCCCGTCCGGTGTCGGGGGCGCTCAAAAGGTCGAGCCGCCGCCAGGCGCCGCTGGCGGGACCCCAGCATGCCTGTCTGACATTATGGGGATTTCGGCCTTCGCGTACAAGTACCACCTGTAAAAAAACGTGATGCAGCAGTCTGGAAATGCAAACGCTTTCTCCATACGATCCAATGACTTACGTTTTTCTGCCCGTGACGATTACAAATCGTTCATATCGTCCTGAGTACCTGGGCAGGCTTTTGGCCGAGAACGCGCCATGTCCCGGCCAGGCCGAAACCGACAGTCAGCACCAGCGCGATGGCAACGGTCATCAGCGCGACATCAGGCAGGAAGCTCGCTTTCAGCTTCATGATTTCCACCACGACATACCAGCCCGCCACGCTGCCAGCGACGAGTGCGAAGACCGCAGTTGCAAGCCCGAGCAGCATATATTCAAGCACATAGGCCGTGATCAGCGTGCCGCGCGTGGCGCCCAGCGTCTTCAGCACCACGGCATCGTGGACACGGGCGCGGTTGCCCGCAGCCAGCGCTCCGCCCAGCACCAGAACCGATGCAGCCAGCGCGATGGAAGCCGCAGCGCGAATGGCGGTTGCAAGCTGGCTGATCAGATCATTGGCGACATTGAGCGCATCGGTCACGCTGACCGTCGTGACGGCGGGCCATGTCTTGGTGACCTGCCGCAGCACATCAGGCGCAAGGTTCTTCTGGCTATCGGGAATGGTGAGCGTCGCCAGCCAAGTCGCAGGCGCACCGGCAAAGGTATTGGGCGAAAACACCATGACGAAGTTCATCGCAAGCGTTTCCCACTGAACTTGACGAAAGCTTGCGATCTTCGCGGTGATGTTGCGGCCCAGCACATTGACCGTCACCGTGTCGCCGAGCTTCAGGCCCAGTTCCTTGCCCTCGCGCTCCGCGAAGGACACCAGTGGTTCGCCACTATAGTCGTTCGGCCACCATTCGCCTTCCGTCAGTGTCGAGTTTTCGGGGACTGTATCGGAAAAGGTGATGCCACGGTCGCCACGCAGCACCCAGGCTGCTTCCGGCGGGATGGTCATGTCGCGCACATTGGTGCCGTTGAAGGCAACGATACGCCCCCGCAGCATCGGACCGGAGGTCAATTTGCCATCAGGCACGATGCCGCTGACCAGCTTGGTGAAATCGCCGATGTCACGGTTCTGGATATCGACGAAGAAGAAGTCAGGCGCCTGCGCTGGAATGTTTTCCGTTACCTGGCGACGCAGATTGCCATCGATCAGCGCGATTGCCACCATCAGCGTCAGGCCAAGGCCCAGTGAAAGCACCACAGAGGGCGTGAGCGCGCCGGGTCGATGGATGTTGCCCACTGCGAGCCGGAGCGACGTCGAGCGCACGCGCGGAACCCGGCGGGCAAGCCAGCGGATGCCGTCGGCGACTAGCCGCAGCACGCCGAAAGCCGCAATGGCCGAAACGATGAAGATTGCGGCGATGCGTCGATCATAGGCGACGTAAAGCGCCAGCCCGGCGAGAGCTGCAATCAGCAGAACCGCCAATCCAAGGTAAAGCAGCGGTGGCAGGCCACGCTGCTCAAAACCCTGCTCACGGAAAAGCGCCGTCGCCGGAATATCGCGTGCGCGGCCCAGCGGAATAATCGCGAAGGCAAGCGTGGTGATGAGGCCGAAGACGGCAGCGAGCGCCAAAGCATCGGGAAAGAAACCGCCGCCACCGGCGACCGGCAGATAATTGGCAAGCGCCATGGCAGCGGCATAGGGGATAATCGCCGCCAGTATCAGCCCGAGAACAATGCCTATGAAGCCGATCACCATAATCTGCACGAGATAAACCAACACCGCGAAGCGCGCTGGCGCGCCGAGCGACTTGAAGGTGGCGATCACGCCGCGCTTGCCGTCAAGATAGGCGCGCACTGCATTGGCGACGCCGACACCGCCGACGATCAGGGCTGTCAGGCCCACCAGTGTCAGGAATTGCGAGAAGCGCTCGATATTGGCGCTCAGCGCCGGAGCGGCATTGGTGCGGGAACGGATGTTCCAGCCTGCATCGGGGAAATCGGCAGCGGCCTGCCGCCTGACTTCGGCAATTGCTGCATCCGGCGCACCATCTGTGAGGGCAACCTTGTAGATATGATCGACAAGGCTTCCGGGCTGAATGAGACCGGAAGCGCGCAGGCCATCCAGCGAAACCAGAAAGCGCGGCGCAAAATTGAAACCCGAAGAAAGCAGGTCCGGTTCGCTCTCGATCAGGCCACGCAATTCAAACACTTGCGAACCGAGCAGCACTTTTGCGCCAAGCGACAGGTCCATGCGATTGAGAAAGTCCTGGCTGACGGCAGCACCATAGGTGCCGTCCTTCTCGCCGGTCATATCGGCCAAAGATTGCTGTGGTTGAACCTTCAGTTCGCCATAAAGCGGATAGGCCGCGTCGACAGCCTTCACCTCGACCAGCGACTGGTCGGAACCATCGGGCATGCGCGCCATGGAGCGCATGGTGGCGCTTTCCGCCATTCTGCCCTGTTTTGCGATGAAGGCGCGCTCTTCCGCCGTTGCTTCCCGCTGATTGAGCGCGAAGCTGACATCACCGCCCAGAATGCTCTGGCCTTCCGATGCAATGCCGGTGCTGACCGACCGCGCCACCGAGTTGACGCCGCCGATGGCGGCAACGCCAAGCGCGATACAGGCGAGGAAAATATAGAAACCGGTCAGGCCGCCGCGCATTTCACGCAGCGCAAAGCGGAGAGCAAGCGAGAACGACTTTGCAGCACTCATGCGCCAGCTGCCAGCGATTCGAGAACGGAGCCGCCCTGTGCAGGCTCTTCGATCCGGCCCGAGCGCACCGGAATTTCAATGTCGCAGCGCGCCGCAAGCGCCGGATCATGCGTGACGAGCACCATGGTCAGACCATTCTCGCGCTGCTTGGCGAACAGAAGATCGGCAATCTGGCGCCCCGTCGTGGTGTCGAGATTGCCGGTCGGCTCATCCGCGATCAGGATTTTCGGGCTTGGCGCAAGTGCGCGCGCAATCGCAACGCGCTGCTGTTCACCGCCGGAAAGCTCCGATGGATAATGGGTGAGGCGCTCGCCAAGGCCGACGGCGCGCAATTCGCGTTCCGCCACCTCGAAAGCATCGCGACGCCCGGCAAGCTCCAATGGCACGGCGACATTTTCAAGCGCGGTCATGTTGGGAATGAGGTGGAAGGACTGGAACACGATGCCGATATTGGCGCCACGGAAAGCGGCGGCCTGATCTTCGCTCATCTGGCTGATCGTCTCACCGGCAATCTTCACAGTTCCGTTATCAACATGCTCCAGACCTGCCAGAACCATCAGCAGCGTGGACTTGCCGGAACCGGACGGTCCGACGATGCCAACCGACTGTCCTTGCGATATATGAAGGGAAACGCCCTTCAGCACATGCACCGATGAGGCGGCGTGACCAAGGGTTAGATGAACGTTCTCAAGTTCGATAATCGAGCCAACAACCTGTTCCGTCACGCGGTTTTTATCCTATATGAATCTTTAGAACCAAACAGCGCGCCACAAATTTGAACTTATGTTGCGCCAATTATTGAAGAGAAGTCCGGCGGGCCATTTGCCCACAGCCCCTCAAATATGGGTTTTCGACGATGCGTTTCAAACTCTCAATTCCGGCATGGCTCCCGATTTTTGCGATGATGGCGTCTTTTATGGCGGCAAGCCCCATCATTGCGGCAAGCGCGCAGGAAGATCCGACCGGCCTCGAAGACGCACTGCCGACCGAGCAGCTTTCACAGGTCAAGATCGTCGGTTTCGGCGACAGCCTCATGGCGGGCTATCTGCTGCCGGCCAATGCCGCCTTTCCGCAGCAGCTTGAAAAGGCACTCAACGACAAGGGTGTCGAGGTTTCGATCGAGAATGCGGGCGTGTCGGGTGACACGACCACGGGCGGGCTTTCGCGCATCGACTGGTCCGTTCCCGATGGCACCGATCTGGTCATCCTTGAACTGGGAGCGAATGACGCGCTGCGCGGCATCGAACCCGACATTACCGAAAAGAACCTCGATGAGATGCTGGCGCGCCTGAAGCAGCGCGGCATTTCGGTCATTCTTGCCGGCATGATGGCCCCGCCCAACATGGGCAAGGACTATGCCGCCAAGTTCAACCCGATCTATCCGAAGCTGGCACAGAAATATGGCGTGCCGCTCTACCCGTTTTTCCTCGACGGTGTAGCAACCAAGAAGGACTTTCTGCTCGAGGACGGAATGCACCCCAATGAAAAGGGCGTCGAAACGATGGTGTCTAACTTTATGCCCACTATCGAAAAGAGCCTGACAGATATGCAAAACAAGGGGACATCGGGAGGCTGACGCCGGTCGGGAGCATAAACAGCTTGCTCCCGGACTCAAACTTTGATTCGCTGCAGTTGCATCAACTTAACCGAATCAATTCGGCAGGCACGATGCACTGACTCTCTAGGCTAGAGTGTCCTTTATGCATCCTTTGGATGCCCGGCGCTCTGGCATGGAACGCTTCGAGGAGGATGCCTTATGCCGCGTCTTTTCACTGCCCTCGAAATCCCGCGCGACGCCGCGCTTTCGCTCTCGTTGTTGCGAGGCGGTCTTCCCGGCGCACGTTGGATTGATGTCGAAAACTACCACATAACGCTGCGTTTTATCGGAGATGTGGAAGGCCACGTGGCCGACGAGGTTGCCAATGCGCTTGATCGCGTGCGGCGGCCGGAATTCATGCTCAACCTGTCGGGTGTCAATGCTTTCGGTTCCAAAAAGCCGCACAGCATCTATGCGGGTGTATCCCCCTCGCCTGAGCTCAACGCATTGCAGGCGGAAATCGAACGGATCTGCCGGCGACTTCACATTCCCGCTGACCCGCGCAAGTTCACGCCCCATGTGACACTGGCGCGGCTGAGAAATCCCCGCATCGAGGATGTGGTGCGCTATCTCTCCTCACGTGGCAACTTCGCGACGCTGCCCTTCAAGGTGGGACGGTTCGTGCTGATGTCGTCACGCGATTCCGTCGGTGGCGGACCTTATATCGTGGAGGAAGCCTGGCCTTTGGTTGCCCGTTCCGGCCAGAACTGGTCGGCAAGCGCGATGGAGGCTGCCAGAACCATCCGGTAAACCTTTTCGAAGTCCCCGACCCCGCCATAATAGGGATCGGGGATTTCAACTGCCCGTCCTTCTGCAATCTCCGTGAAAAGCCCGATATGCGCGCTTGCATTTGCGGGCCTGCGCTCAGCGATCATCCGCATATTGTAACGGTCCATCCCAAGGATCAGGTCAAAACGGCTGAAATCACCGGCGATGAGCTGGCGGCAGCGCTGTGCGGAAATATCGAGACCATGATGCGCTGCAACGCTGATGGAGCGCTCGTCCGGCTCCTCGCCGGTATGATAGCCATTGGTTCCGGCAGAATCGACCAGCACATGGCGGATGCCCCGCTTTTCCAGCACATGCCCCATCACGCCTTCGGCAAGCGGAGAACGGCAGATATTGCCTGCGCAAACGAAAAGAATGCTGGTCGGGGCTTGTGCGGCTACGGATACGATCACGGAACTCTCGCGCTCATGATAAGTTAGTTCAGGAACCGCAACATAGGCAAAAGACGATGGCACGCAACCGGCTGACAGAAAATGAACTGAACGAAGCGCTCACTGAACTGGATGGCTGGCAGAAGGTCGACGGACGCGAGGCGATTGCCAAGAGCTTCAAGTTCAAGGATTTCAATGCCGCCTTTGGCTTCATGACGCGCGCAGCGCTCCATGCGGAAAAGCTCGATCATCACCCCGAATGGTTCAATGTCTACAACCGCGTCGATGTTACGCTCGCCACCCATAGCGAGAACGGCATTACGGAACTCGACATCAAGCTTGCGCGCAAGATGAATGCGATAGCCTGAATTTAGAGCATTGAAATATAGACGTAAATCTTCCGGCGATCATAATTAAAGCTGCCATCTGGATTGCGGCTGGAATAGGGTAGAACGCGGGTAAGATTGATGCGATCCTGCCAGTTCTGCCCGAGTTTGCCGCCATGGACGCCGCGGATATGGACATCGCCAAGCGAAATGGCGGCATGGAAAATATGTCCCGCCTGAACATCATAGAAGCCGATTGCTCTGCCGAAGGGCAGCGCCGAATAACCGTTCCATTGTTCGCCCGCCCTGAAATTCAGGATCGGTATCCAGTTCTGGCTGGATGTGCCGCGCAAAGTGTTGAGCGAAATTCCGGCTCCGAAGAGAAACCGCAGATAGACGGCGGCATCGTAGCATCCCGCCTCCGACAGATCGACGGTGATGTAATTATCTTCGCTTCCAGCAGCCAGTAGCTGGTTGCCGCGAAACAGCCGTGTTGAACGGTCGCTGCGGATGAAATTTTCCCCATAGCCGGTCAAATGCATCAAAACCTCCATTCGTTCGGCATCGCTCCAGCGCGGTCCAAGCCGTTTGGTGAGCAATCCGGTCGAATCTGTATTTTGGGGATTTGACGGGGGCGTTGTAGCTGATGGTTCTTGCAGGATAGGACTACGGGGAAATCGAACTGGCCTTGCAAGAGCGATACAAACTCCCCATTTTTTACCGGTCAGAACCCGCATTCGACGATTGGAATCGGGACGACAGGAGTTGAACGAGAATGGATGACGTCAGAATCGGTGAAATCCTCGAACCCGGCAGCGAGAGCGAATTCAAGAAGCGCAGCGAACGGGTGAAGAACGGATTCTGGAAGGCCGCGCGCCGCGCCGGTCGCATGGTGCCATTCATGGATGAGGTGGTGGCAGCCTATTACTGCGCGCTCGACCAGAGGACCCCAACCCGTGTGCGCATGACCCTGATGGCGGCGCTCGCCTATTTCGTCCTGCCCTTCGACGCCATTCCCGATATTCTGGCCGGTATCGGCTTCACAGATGACGTTGCTGTGCTGATGGCAGCGCTGACAGCCGTTCGTGCCCATATCACACCGGCGCACCGGCTGGCCGCGCGACAGGCACTTGAGGATGAGGGAGCAAGGGAATAGCGGCGGCTGATCACAGCTATGTGATTCTGGCTACTTTGCTTCAATTGCCCCCGCTTTTTTCCTTATTTCCCTAGTTCCGACATCCTATTCCCCTTCAACATATTGCCTTAATCCCCTGCTGCCTTATTGCCTTATCCCCACGAACACACTCTCGCCGCTTTCTTTTAATTCAAGTGGAGCCAAGGGATGGCGGGGCGACTTAGCTGCTCATTCAAGTTTTCTTTCGAAACTTCACCGTTTGGTAACCCAGATTAAGGCAATTTAATCGGCAACTGAGCGGGACGGCGTGATGAACGGCGGCATCCCGATATTCAAGTTTGAAGCAAACGAAAGAGAACCGGTAAAAACCAATGCTTGGAAAATCGATCGTCGCGGCTTCTGTGTTCATGATTGGGATGGCGGGTTCGGCACTCGCCCAGACCCCGAGCCAGATCAGCCAGTTCAATGCCTGGGGCGCCTACAGCTATCAGTCGGGCAACGGCAAGGTCTGCTATGTCCTCTCCGTACCGACCCAGAAGGCTCCGGCCAATGTCGATCACGGTGACAACTTCTTCCTCGTGAGCCAGAAGCCCGGCCAGAACATCTCGTTCGAACCGCAATTCATGGCCGGTTACGACCTCAATACCAATGCCAAGGTCGTCGTCTCCATCGGCAACCGCAACTTCAACATGTTCGTCAACGGCAAGTCCGGCTGGATGGAAAATGCAGCGGAAGAGCCGCAGCTCATCGCAGCCATGCGCGGCGGTTCGGAAATGAAGGTGCAGGCACAGTCGAAGCGCGGCACCAAGACCAACTATACCTATTCGCTGAAGGGTATTTCGGATGCGCTGAAAGCCATCCAGAAGTGCAAGTAATCCTCGCGATCGGACAACTTTCAAAGCCGGGCTTGCGCCCGGCTTTTTCTTTTGCAGCCTTGCTCCCCGCCGTCATGCATAGCAGACCGGATTTCATGTGGCCGGATTTCATGTGGGATGACGAATGCGATATTGTGTGCTAAGAGCGCGCGCAACAGGGGTCGCAAAGCCAAGTGACGGACCCTATTTATCCATGCATTCGGGCCAGATTATCTGGCGAAGCTTATCGACGCGCTTCAGCCGTCGTCTCCAACAGTTGAAAACAGATGTCCATTTCGTTCGACCTTACCATTGATGATACGCGCGACCAGCTTGCCCGCCATGCGCGCGCCAGCCTGGAGGCAAAGCCGTCGCTCATCGGCATGTCGCGCGAGGAAATGGCCGAAGCGCTGATCAAGGCCGGTGTGCCCGAGCGTCAGGTGAAGATGCGCATCAGCCAGCTCTGGCATTGGCTCTATGTGCGCGGCGTTTCCGATTTCGCCGACATGCGCAATATTTCCAAGGATTTGCGCGCCATGCTGGCGCAGCATTTCACCATTGCGCGGCCTGAAGTGGTCGAAGAACAGATTTCGCAGGACGGCACCCGCAAATGGCTGTTCCGTTTTCCGCCGCGCGGCGCAGGCCGTCCGGTCGAAATCGAAAGCGTCTACATTCCCGAAGAAGGCCGTGGCACGCTCTGCGTTTCCTCTCAGGTCGGCTGCACGCTGACCTGCTCGTTTTGCCATACCGGCACGCAGAAGCTGGTGCGCAATCTGACCTCTGAAGAAATTCTGGCGCAGCTTTTGACCGCCCGCGACCGGCTCGGCGATTTCCCGGACAAGGATACGCCCGACGGCGCCATGGTTCCCGCCGAAGGTCGCAAGATCACCAATATCGTGATGATGGGCATGGGCGAGCCGCTCTATAATTTCGAGGAAGTGAAGAAGGCTCTGCTGATCGCCTCCGATGGCGACGGCCTGTCTCTCTCCAAGCGCCGCATCACGCTTTCGACCTCCGGCGTCGTGCCGGAAATCTATCGCACCGGTGACGAGATCGGCGTCATGCTCGCCATTTCGCTGCACGCCGTGCGCGACGAACTGCGTGACATTCTGGTGCCGATCAACAAGAAGTATCCGCTAGAACAGCTCATCAAGGCCTGCCGCGAATATCCGGGCCTGTCCAACGCCAAGCGCATCACCTTCGAATATGTGATGCTGAAGGACATCAATGACAGCCTTGATGATGCCAAGCTGCTGGTGAAGCTTTTGCAGGGCATTCCGGCCAAGATCAATCTGATCCCGTTCAACCCGTGGCCTGGCACCAATTACCAGTGTTCGGAATGGGAGCAGATCGAGAAATTTGCCGATTATGTGAACGCAGCTGGCTACGCATCGCCGATCCGCACCCCGCGCGGTCGCGACATTCTCGCAGCCTGCGGCCAGCTTAAGTCGGAATCGGAGCGCATGCGCAAGAGCGAGCGCCTTGCACTCGAAGCCATGATGATTGCCGGGCATGGTGAATAACGGGGTGAATAAACCGATTAGTGAGCGCGCTTGAACGATACTTTCGATTACATAACGCGCTTCGCCATCGTGGTATTCGGCTATTGCTGCGGTGTATTGACGGCAGGCTGGTTTCTCGCCGCCATCCTTTTCCGCACCCTCGGGATCGGTTCCTTCATGAATGATTTCGTCATGATGGCAAGCGATGCGGATGCCGGTTCGCTCTTTGCAGCCACCAGCTTCTGGAGCGCCGTCTTCGTTGGCGGTTTTGCCATTGCAGCCATGGCTGGCGGATTCAGCTTTGTGCCCGCACTCATCCTCATCATTCTGGCTGAAGCGCGCGGTTACAAATCGTCCCTGTTCTATTGCGTTGCGGGCGCCCTGATCGGGCTTGCCGCCGCAGGCGCATCGCTTCCATTCAGCGATGGCCGGAGCGTGCCGGAAAGCTCGCTCTGGATCGCAGCCATTGCAGGTGCCGGCGTCGTCGGCAGCTTCGTCTACTGGCTGCTGGCAGGGCGCAATGCCGGACGGCTTTTATCCCGGCCGGCTGAATAAGGATTTACTTTGCCTGTGCTGTGATGATCTTCAGCGCGAAGGCCGAGAATACGCCCGCAAACATCCAGTCCACGATGCGCGTCACGGTCGGGTTCTTTTTCAGGAGCCCGGCGAAACGATCTGCCGCCACGACCATCGGAATGGTGAAGGGCAGCGCCATCGGAATGAACGACAGGCCGAGGAAGAACAATTTACCCATGGCATGCGGGTCATGCGCGGAGACGAACTGCGGCAGGAAAGTCATGTTGAACAGGATGATCTTCGGGTTCAGAAGGTTGATGCCAAGACCGGTCAGCCAGTTCTGGAACAGCGTATGCTTCTTGCCGCCATTCTTTTCCGGCGAGAAGGCCGATCCCTTGCGGATCGCCTGTACGGCCAGCCAGACCAGATAGCCCGCGCCCACCACTTTCAGCGCCGTAAAGGCTGCGGGAGACGCCAGAATCAGCGCCGAAAGGCCGAGCGCCACCATGGTTGTGTGAATGACGATGCCGGTGCTGGCGCCAGCCATGCAGGCAAAACCTGCGGCCTTGCCTTCGGACAGGGCGCGCCCGACGAAAAGCGTCATGTCGGGGCCGGGCGTGATGGAAAGGATCGCGGTTGCTATCGCGAACTGGACAAAAATCGTCCATTCGGGAATGAAGGTCAGGTTTGTCAGAAAAGACATCGAAATGTGCTCCAGGAGATGGCGCACGCTAGAATAATTTCCGGGCAAATGAAACAGTGGAATGGAGACAGAAATGCTGCTGATCGTGGGGACCGTCCGCCTGCCGCCGGAAAACCTCGCCAAAGCGCGTGAAGCCATGCAGCGCATGATCTCCGCCAGTCGGGCGGAGGATGGCTGTGTGGACTATGGCTATGCCGCAGATATTCTCGAACCGGGTCTCATCCATGTGAAGGAGATGTGGCGCGACCGTGCTTCGCTCGACCGGCATTTTGCCTCCGCCCATATTGCCGAATGGCGTGCGGCCTGGCCTGGGCTTGGTATTGGCGACCGCAATCTCGTTGTTTATGAAGTCGGCGAACCACAGATCACGTAATACCAAAACTCGATGAGTTTGACTCATCGAGTTTTGGTTAAGCCCGTGCGGCGACTGAGCATTTTCAGGGCGTGATGCGTTAGCATCTCAGCGCCCTGGTATAATCCGCATGAGTTTTCGCGATAAGTCTCGGCTTGCACGCGGCTTGGCAACTGCTAAAAGAACTACGGACAAATTTTGGGCGCCGCTCTGGAGCGCCTGATGAGACGGAAGTTTATTATGAGCAAGTGGAAAGACGTTAAGAAAGTCGTTCTCGCCTATTCGGGCGGCCTCGACACCTCGATCATCCTGAAGTGGCTTCAGACGGAACTCGGCGCAGAAGTTGTGACCTTCACTGCCGATCTCGGTCAGGGCGAAGAACTTGAGCCAGCCCGCAAGAAAGCGGAAATGCTGGGCATCAAGGAAATCTTCATCGAGGACGTGCGCGAAGAATTCGTGCGCGATTTCGTTTTCCCGATGTTCCGCGCCAATGCCGTCTATGAAGGCGTCTATCTGCTCGGCACCTCGATTGCCCGTCCGCTGATCTCCAAGCACCTGATCGAAATCGCCAGGAAGACCGGCGCCGACGCAATCGCGCACGGCGCGACCGGCAAGGGCAACGACCAGGTTCGTTTCGAGCTTTCGGCCTATGCGCTGAACCCGGACATCAAGATCATCGCCCCATGGCGCGACTGGTCGTTCAAGAGCCGCACGCATCTGCTCGAATTCGCTGAACAGCACCAGATCCCGGTTGCGAAAGACAAGAAGGGCGAAGCGCCGTTCTCCGTCGACGCCAACCTGCTGCACTCCTCGTCCGAGGGCAAGGTTCTGGAAGATCCGGCTGTCGAGGCACCGGAATATGTACATATGCGCACCATTTCGCCGGAAACTGCGCCCGACAAGGCAACGATCATCAAGATCGGCTTTGAAAAAGGTGATGCCGTTTCAATCAATGGCGAGCGCCTGTCGCCTGCGACGCTTCTTGCCAAGCTCAACGACTATGGCCGCGACAATGGCATCGGTCGTCTCGACCTCGTGGAAAACCGCTTCGTCGGCATGAAGTCGCGCGGCGTCTACGAAACGCCGGGCGGCACGATCCTGCTGGCAGCACACCGCGCCATCGAATCGATCACGCTCGACCGCGGTGCGGCGCACCTGAAAGATGAGCTGATGCCGCGCTATGCGGAACTGATCTATTACGGCTTCTGGTTCTCGCCGGAACGCGAAATGCTGCAGGCGGCAATCGATCACA
The DNA here is from genome assembly GCF_024701725.1 of Ochrobactrum sp. XJ1. Lineage (NCBI taxonomy): Bacteria > Pseudomonadati > Pseudomonadota > Alphaproteobacteria > Hyphomicrobiales > Brucellaceae > Ochrobactrum > Ochrobactrum sp. XJ1. The sequence goes on along the minus strand of NZ_VDGD01000002.1, from coordinate 432,374 downwards.
GCCAGCGCCATGTCGAAGGCGAAGTCACGCTCAAGCTCTACAAGGGCAATGTGATGGTGATCGGCCGTGAATCGGACAAGTCGCTTTATTCCGACAAGCTCGTCACCTTCGAAGACGATCAGGGTGCTTACGACCAGAAGGACGCCGCAGGCTTCATCAAACTCAATGCACTGCGCCTGCGCACGCTTGCTGCGCGCGATCGCAAATAAGCATATCCAATCCGGACAAAAGCCCGCCTTCCGGCGGGCTTTTGTTTTTAGAGCGGGACGTGAATTTTGTCTTTCTATCCGGCCCTGCCTGTCTGCATTCTGCTCGGCATCTATCTACTGATCCGCTGCATACCCATTCTGTGGAAAATGATCGTGCCGGATGTCCGTCACCAATTTGCGGGTAACGCCCGGCCACATATCTTTCATTTGCCGAAAGCCGGGCGCTACGCGATCAGCATCGTGTTTCCGCCGTTTACCGTTCTCACCGGAACAGCCTATTTCTCAACGCAGTTCGCGATCAAGGCGCGCGCATCTGGCGCCCTTATTGCCTATCATTCCACAAGCCGTTTTCTGTTGAGCGTCCGGCGGACGGACATGCGCGGCAATGCTTCTCACGCTTTGGGTTATTTCGACTGCACGACACCCGGCGACTACGAAATCACCTGCCTGACGCCTGAAAACATCAAGGCGAATTTCCGGCTGGAAATAACGCCCCATATTTCTTTCCTGAAACTCGCGCCCGCCATCGCAGGGACTATTCTTGCCGCTGGAATGAGTGTGGGCGGGACGATTGTCTTCGTGCTCTGGATGACCGGCAGGATCGCATGAGATCAAGCGGCGTGTCTTATACCCGCGAGCATCTTTTCCTCGCCGGGGCGCAAGGTCAGCACCCGCACGCCATTTGAGGTGACTGCGACAGTATGCTCAAACTGCGCTGACAGTTTTCCGTCACGCGTCACCACCGTCCAGCCGTCCTTTTCGGTCTTCACCTTGGCCGTTCCCTGATTGAGCATCGGCTCGATGGTGAACACCATGCCTTCGCGGAGACGAACGCCGGTGCCCGGCTTGCCGAAATGCAAAACCTGCGGTTCCTCATGCATCTCGCGGCCGATACCGTGGCCGCAATATTCCCGCACGATGCTGTAATCATGCCGCTTGGCGTGACGCTCGATGGCATGGCCGATATCGCCCAGCGTCGCGCCGGGTCGCACGGCAGCAATCCCCTTCCACAAGGCCTCATAGGTCACACGGACCAGCCGCGAGGCAAAGGGAGCAACGTCACCGACCATGTAGGTCTTGCTGGAATCGGCGATATAGCCGTCCTTTTCCAGCGTGATATCGAAGTTGATAATCTCGCCGTTTTCAATGATCTCGTCATTCGACGGCATGCCATGGCAGACGACTTCGTTCTTGGAACTGTTCAGCACATAGGGAAAATCATATTGCCCCTTGCTGGCAGGCCGTGCCTGCAATTCGCGGGTAATATAATCCTCGACCAGATCGTTGACCTGCATCGTGGTCATGCCCGCCAGCGGCGTGCGGTCGAGAAGCGTAAAAACGGAGGCGAGCAGCGCGCCGGATGCCGCCATCTTTTCCACTTCGGTAGGGGTTTTGGTCATGACGACTGCACAGTAAGAACGGGCAGCTCGACCTGTGCTGCGCGCAACTGCATCTGCACGATCTCGTTGAACGACAGGTCGGGATGGGCTTGTGCCAGCATGCCGATCTTCATCCAGTATTCAGCCTGCGCATTGATCGAACGGCACATGACGTCACTCGCCTTGCGCAGTTCCTCATGCAGTTCATCGCCGATTTTCACGATACCCATAGCATTGTCCAGACCATATAGTTCATATACGGATCATATATAAACCGTATATATCTATCGATCAAGCTCTCCACTGTTCCTGCTCAAGCAATCAAAGTCACTTGCATTTAGTATGGTGCCATACTATAAGTCGCCGTATGGAAATAATCGAGCAAAAGCACCACGCCCTTCTGAGCGAAATGGAACGCCGGCACAGCCCGTCCACCGACGCGCTGAAAGCCTGCTTTGAAGTTTTGTCACTTGCTGCGGCCATTGACCGGGATTGCGCCAACCGGCTTGCACCGCACAAGCTTTCGGAAGGCAAGTTCGTCCTGCTGTTTCTGCTGCACAATGCGCCCGACGGCCTCTCGCCGCACGAGCTTTCAGAACGCGCAGGTGTCACGCGCGCCACCATCACCGGCCTGCTCGATGGGCTGGAGCGTGATGGTTTCCTCAAGCGCCATGCAGACACGCAGGATCGCCGCAAGCTGACTGTCCGGCTGACATCCGAAGGGGGGCTGCTGGCGCAACAGCTTTTCGAACAACATACCGCATGGATTGCAAGCCTGATGAGCGATCTCTCATCAGGTGAACAGCAGCTTCTCAGCACCTTGCTGCGCCGCATCTGGAGCCGCACCGATGCCGGTCGCTCTTTCAAGATCAATGAAACCCTAAGGGATATGACATGACCTATTACCTCGCCGAGCTTTATTCCCCGAAATCGAGCTGGCACACGCTTGATGCTGAAGGCAGGCAGGCCTTTTTTGAGAAAGTCGACGCGGGTATGGGCGGGCTTGGCGCGCTCGGTATCGAGGCTTTGGCATTGGGTCCCGTTGACGCGACAAAGTCTTTTGCGCCCAGCCAGAGTTTCTTCGCCATCTGGCGTTTCCCGGATGAAGCAGCTCTCGACATGCTGATTGCCGGGATCACCGCCACCGGCTGGCATGATTATTTCAACACGATCAATGCAGCGGGTGCAGGCACCGACCTTCCCGGCCATCTGGCGCAACTGGCAGGCGTGCCTTTCAGGGACGCCGCCTAATCCAAAACCACTATCGCGATGATAGAGCGTATCCCGAAAAGTGTGAAACGCCTACGCAAGGAAATCAGTCCACTGGACTGATTTCTGATCCCGCTTGACTCTTGCCTCGCTCGATTCAATACTAGAACATATAGAGAACAAAAAGATGGAATCTAGACGTGAGCGGCATCGACATCGCGGCGCTGCGGCGCATGGTTACGACCATTGAAGGCAACGATCCGCAAGGCAGTTTTGCAAATCAGGGGCAAACGGGCTTCGGGCGGGCGCGCAGTTTCACGCTCGGCCTTGCCGGAGCGGATGCTGCCTTTCCGCATGGCCTTGCAGGCGACGCGCTGCATGAGGTTTTTGCCGAAAACCCCGGCGTGCATATGGCTGCGACCGGCTTTGCGCTCGCCTTTGCCGCCCGTGCGGCAGAACGCGCCGCAGAACGCGCCATAGAGCCTCGTCGCCCGATTATCTGGATCGAGGAAGAAAGTGCTGCAAGTGAATATGGCGGGCTTTATCCGCCGGGACTTCATGCCTTCGGGATCGATCCGTCGCGACTTCTGATCGTGCGCTGCCCCACGGCACAGGATGTCCTGAAGGCGGCAAACGATGCGCTGGAAGCCGGAACCGGCGGCAAGGCTTCGCATCTTGTTTCCGGTGTCGTCGCCTCGGTGACAGGCCAGCCGAAATGCCTCGACCTAACCGCTTCGCGTCGTCTGCTTCTGGCAACCGAAACCGCGCAGCTGCCCGTCATTCTGCTCAGGAGCCACCGGACAGGCGTGCAGAGCGCTGCCGTCAGCCGCTGGCGGGTAGCGCCCGCGCCGTCCCGTTCAAGTGGAGCAAATGCACCCGGCAAGCCTGTCTTTTCGGCGGTTCTGGAGCGCAATCGCCACGGCACATGCGGGCAATGGATCATGGAATGGAACAATGAAACCCTTGAATTTGGTACAAGAGAACGGGATGGCAGAACGTCTGTTTCTCGCCCTCTGGTTTCCGTTTCTGCCGACCGACCGGCTTCGCCGCTCCGCTCCGCATGAGGACAAACAGAAACTGCCACTTGTCGTCACCGAACGCACGGCCAATGCGCTGCGCCTGACAGCAGTGGATGCCGGAGCGGCAAAGCTCGGCCTTTTTCCCGGTATGGCACTGACGGATGCGCGCGCCCGCGTGGAACGGCTTGAAGTGGCAACGACAGCACCGGAACATGATGCGGCATTGCTCAAGCGTCTTGCCCATTGGTGCGAACGCTACACGCCGCTTGTCGCCTTCGATGAGCCGCATGGGCTTATGCTCGACATAACCGGCTGCGCGCATCTTTTTGGCGGGCTCGACGCCATGCGTGTGGATGCAATCCGGCGTCTGGAACGGACCGGGCTTGGCGTTCAGGCGGCGATTGCCGATAACAGTTTTGCCGCGCGGCTTCTGGCACGGGGAACGAAGGGCGGTGTTTTCAGCAGGGCGGAGGCCGACCGGCTGCTTCCCCGCCTGCCGCTCTCCGCGCTTGAACTGACGCAAGCTGCCGAAACCGGCCTCAAGCGCGCCGGATTGAAACACATCGGCGATGTGATGGGGCTTCCGCGTGCCGCACTCACCGCCCGCTTCGGCACCGATCTTGCCACCAAACTCGACCGGCTGGCGCGGCAGGAGCGCGCGCCGATTTCCCCCATGCGCATCATGCCGCTCAGTACCGTCGAGCGCCGCCTGTCAGAGCCGGTTACCGCAATGGAACTGGTCGAACGCATCTTGCAGGAACTGGCGCAGGAGCTTTTTACACAGCTTGAACCGGAGGGCAAAGGCGCGCTTCTGATTGAAGCCTCCTTCTTCCGTGTCGATGGCGAAGTGCGTCATATCCACATCGAGACCGGCCAGCCCTTGCGCAGCGACAAAGTTTTCCTGCGTCTTGCGCGTGAAAGGCTCAACGCCTTGACCGACCCGCTCGACGCCGGTTTCGGCTTCGACATGATCCGGCTGGCAGCACTGCGCAGCGCGCCAATCGCCCAGCGCCAGACGGGGCTCGACCAGCATGAGGAAGATGAAGCGGGGTTTAGTCAGCTTGTCGACCGGCTTTCAGCGCGGCTTGGACAGAACCGCGTTCTCGTCTCCTTTTCGCGCAACACGCATATTCCCGAACGGGCCTTCGGCCTGCGCCCTGCCCTATACACGGATGGCAAGGGCGAAGCCGATTATGAGAGTGCACCAATGCTTCCCGGTGACCCGCCTGCGCGCCCCATAAAACTGTTTCGCCCGCCGCAGTTGATCGAAAGCGTGGCGGAAGTGCCCGACAGTCCGCCTTCGTTTTTCCTGTGGCGGCGGGTGCGCCATCATGTGCGCCTTGCCGAGGGGCCGGAAAGGATCGAACCGGAATGGTGGCTCGCAATCGGTCACACGGTTCCGGAACTGCGCGATTATTACCGGGTGGAAGACGAGAACGGCCAGCGCTTCTGGATTTTCCGCGAAGGCCTTTATGACGGCGCCAATCATCCGCGCTGGTTTTTACACGGACTGTTCGCGTGATGACACCCTATTTTGAAATGGCTGCTGCCAGCAATTTTTCCTTCCTGTGCGGCGCTTCGCATCCGCAGGAACTGGTAGCGCGTGCGCATGAGCTCGGCCTGTCCGGTATCGGCATTGCCGACCGCAACACGCTGGCCGGTGTGGTGCGGGCACATGCGGCATGGAAGGATTTTCGCAAGAAAAGTGATTTCCGGCTTTTCATCGGCTGCCGCCTGTCCTTCACCGACGGCACGCCGGATATGGTCATTTATCCGCGTGATCGTCCGGCCTATGGGCAATTGTGCCGCCTGCTGACGGAGGGCAAGGCACGCGCCGCCATCAAGGGCGAATGCCACCTCGAATGGAGTGATCTGCTGTTTCGCGCCCGGCAGTTCCAGATCGCGGTCTTTGCGCCTGAAGACCACGAGCCGGATTTTGCCGCGCGCCTGACCGAGATTGCGCAAGCTGCCCCCGGCTCGGTCTGGCTGACGCTCACCATGCCGCATCAGGGCCATGACGGGCGCCGGGCCGAACGCATCGCCCGCTTTGCAGCCGAAGCCAATGTGCCGCTGCTCGCCACCAATGACGTGCTTTATCATCATCCTGACCGCCGCGCGCTTCAGGATGTGCTGACGGCAACCCGCCACCACACGACTGTTTTCGCAGCCGGACGACTTCTCGAAAAGAATGCCGAACGCCATCTGAAGCCGCCCAAGGAAATGATGCGGCTGTTCCGCGACTACACTGAGGCCGTCGAGGCCACCGCTGATTTCGTCGCGCCCATCACCTTCCAGCTTGATGAGCTAAAATATGATTATCCCGACGAGCCGGTGCCGCCCGGCAAGACGCCGCAGCAGCATCTGCATGATCTCACCTGGGAAGGTGCCGCCCGTCATTACGGCGCTAACAGCGTCCCGCCGAAGGTGCAGGCGCTGATCCACAAGGAACTGGCGCTGATCGAAAAGCTGCAATATGCGGCTTACTTTCTCACGGTTTATGACATTGTGAGCTATGCCCGCTCGAAAGGCATTCTGTGTCAGGGGCGCGGTTCGGCGGCCAATTCCGTTGTCTGCTTCTGCCTTGGCGTCACCGGTGTAGACCCGACACAGGTTGACCTCCTGTTCGAACGCTTTCTTTCGGTCGAGCGAAAGGAACCGCCGGATATCGACGTCGATTTCGAGCATGAGCGGCGCGAAGAGGTGATGCAATATGTCTATGACCGCTACACTAGAGATCGCGCGGCCATTGTCGCAACCGTCATCAGCTATCGGTCCCGCAGCGCCATTCGCGATGTCGGCAAGGCGCTGGGGCTGACTGAGGATGTAACGGCAGCGCTCGCCAATACGGTCTGGGGCATATCGGGCGGCGGCATCGACAAGCAGCATATCAGACAGGCGGGTCTCGACCCCGACAATCCCATCATCCGGCGCGCGGTGGAACTGGCCATCACGCTGATCGGCTTTCCGCGTCATCTGTCGCAGCATGTCGGCGGCTTTGTGCTCACCCGCGACCGTCTGGACGAGACCGTGCCCATCGGCCCGGCGGTAATGGACAAGCGATCTTTCATCGAATGGGACAAGGACGATATCGACGAGGTGGGGCTGATGAAGGTGGATGTGCTGTCGCTCGGCATGCTCACCTGCATCCGCAAGGCTTTCGACCTCATTCACCAGCACAAGCCGCAGCTTTATGGCGGCGAAAAGCTGACGCTGGCCAATCTGCCGCGCGAAGATGCAGTCGTCTACGACATGCTGTGCAAGGGGGATTCACTCGGCGTGTTTCAGGTGGAAAGCCGCGCCCAGATGAACATGCTGCCGCGGCTGCGCCCGCGTAAATTCTATGACCTTGTCATCGAGGTTGCCATCGTACGGCCCGGTCCCATTCAGGGCGATATGGTGCATCCTTATCTGCGGCGGCGAAACGGACAGGAACCCTGCACCTTGCCATCGCCAGCGCCGGAGTACGGGCCGCCCGACGAGTTGCTACAAATTCTCGGCAAGACCAAGGGCGTGCCGCTGTTTCAGGAACAGGCGATGCGCATTGCCATGGAGGCTGCAAAATTCACACCGGATGAGGCCAACCAGTTGCGCCGCGCCATGGCCACTTTCCGCAAGATGGGCACCATCCATACGATGGAGACAAAGATGATCGAAGGCATGGTCAATCGTGGCTACGACCGGACCTTTGCCGAAAACTGCTTCAACCAGATCAAGGGTTTCGGCGAATATGGTTTTCCCGAAAGTCATGCGGCAAGCTTTGCCCATCTGGTCTATATTTCCGCGTGGATCAAGTGCCACCATCCGGAAGTATTCGCCGCCGCACTTCTGAATTCCCAGCCCATGGGTTTTTATGCCCCCGCCCAGATTGTGCGCGATGCCCGCGAACATGGCGTGATGGTGCTGCCCGTCGATGTGAACTTCAGTCACTGGGATAATATGCTGGAGGATACGCTCGATATCCGACCGGCGCTCCGGCTCGGTTTCCGCCAGATCGACGGGTTTTCCAAACGGGACACCGAACTCCTGATTGTCGACCGGCAGGAGCCTTACCGTACCATCGAGGACATGCATCGACGGCTCCGGCTCGACCGGCGCGCCTTCACGCTTTTGGCTGATGCCGATGCCTTCGGCTCGCTTGACATCGACCGCCGCGCAGCACTGTGGGCCGTGCGCCGTCTGCCCAATAACGAAACACTGCCGCTGTTCCGCGCCGCCGCAACCAGCGAACTGGCGGAGGAACCGCGCACAAAGCTTCCTGAAATGACTGCATCCGAACATGTGATTGCCGATTACGAGACGACGCGGCTCTCGCTGAAAGGGCACCCGCTGCAATATCTGCGCGAGGGTCTGGCAGCGGAAGGCGTTTCAACCTGTCGCGCAGTGCAGGAAGGTGCCGACGGACGCCGCATGAAAGTGGCGGGCGTCGTCACCGTCCGCCAGCGCCCCGGCAGCGCCAAGGGTGTGGTGTTCCTCACCATCGAGGATGAAACCGGCATCGCCAATATTGTCGTCTGGCCGAAGATCATGAAAGCATTTCGCCGCGAAGTGATGGGTGCGCGGCTGATCCATATCGAAGGTCGCCTCCAGCGCAGCCCCGAAGGGGTCGTGCATCTGGTGGCGTCAAAGCTGCAGGACCGTTCGACAGCATTGATCGAAATGAGCGGACGCGAAGCGCAGCGCCTCGTCGCTCCATCCCAGATGGCGCATCATCCGCGGAATGTAAAAATCATGCCGAACTCGCGAGACTTTCATTGAACAATCACGCGCTCCGAAGCCCGTTCGCTATTTTGGCTATGACGCGACGAAAATGGTGCAATTCGAGAACCGGAGCGGAATGTACATTAAGGTACATGAGCACCGGAAGCGCAGAAGTGCGCCATTTGCAGACCGTCAGAGCCGAAATAGAGCGGGCTTCAGTTCCATGCGCCAACGAAAAACACCGCACAATAATGCAGTGCCGCGCCCACCACGACAAAGCCGTGCCAGATGGCATTCTGAAACCGCAGGCGCTCCCAGACATGGAAGATCACCCCCAACGAATAGACCATGCCACCGGCTGCAATCAGCCAGAAAACGGCTGGCGGCAGCGATTGCACCATGGTGTCGTAGACCATGACGCCGCTCCAGCCGAGCGCCAGATAAAGCAGGATCGACAGCCGGTCGAAACGACCCGGCATGAACAGTTTCAGCATGATGCCGACGAAAGCCACGCTCCAGACGAAAAGAAGCAGCGGCAGAGCGCGGCCGCCCATATGCATGGCAAAAGGCGTGTATGTTCCGGCGATCAGAAGATAGATCGCCGAGTGGTCAAAACGGCGCAGGAACCATTTGGTCGGCGAAACCGGCCAGATATTGTAGACAGCCGAAATGCCGAGCGCTGCCAGAAGGCTTGCGAGATAGACACCCGACGAAATCGAGGTCGCTGCAGGCATGTTCGGCAGGAAATAGATCAGCATGGCAATGGCGCCTGCAAGCGCCAGCCCGACACCCAGAACATGGATGACGCCATCGGCCCACAATTCGGCCCGGTCATATTTCCATTTGACTGGATGAGGCAGTCTTACATTCATGAAATTTCCCTGTCGTCGGTTCAGGACAGGAAACTGCCATCACTTTGCAGCGTCAAGATGACAGTTAGTTTATTGCCCCGCCGATGCGTAGGAAGCCTGAATGGGAGCGACGCCGGGGAGCGGTGCTGCCCCGCCTTCCGGCAAGGATGCCGGTTGGATGGAGGCGGCTGCGTCACGGGTCGGGCCGTTGCGCTTCCAGCTTCCGTCGAGGCCGGTTTCCTGCAACAGTCCCTTGCGCTTGGCATCGTAATAATAGCCCCGCGCATAATAGCGGACTGCCTGGCTTTCGTCACCGCCGGCGACCTTATAGGCACCGGACAGATAGCGAACCGCATATTTCAGATTGGTTTCCGCATCGAGCAGACCCTTGGCCGCGCCCGTATAGCCCATGCCGCGCGCAGTCGGATGGCTGATCTGCATCAACCCCCAATAAGGTCCGTTGCGGGCGCCCGGATTGAACCGGCTTTCGCGATGCACGACCCGGCGCACAAGGCGTTCCGGCACGTCATAGGCGACGGAATATTTGGTGATCAGCGCATCGAGTTCTTCCGGCGCATGATCCGGCGTCTCAAACGCCATATTGGCAGCAACGGATGCCGGCGAAGCGGCAGCCTGCGCACCGGCATAGGCCATCATCGGTTCGGACTGGCCACGAATGCCGGGAATGGGAACAACGGCAGGCAGGACCGGATCGGAAGGATCGGTCACGGCTGCGACAGTCTGCGTTCCGGCAGCAGCGCCCGCATCGGCAGTCGCCGTGCCTGCGGTATTGGCCGTGGCACGGGCAGCGCTGCCCGCTGCGGGAGCGGTCTGGCTGGAAGTATCGGTCTGCGTGATCAGCGCCGTTTTCACGGGCTTGCCGTCATTGGTGGTGTTGCAGGCGCTGAGCGCCACGGCACAACCAAGAAGCATGAGGCCCTTGCGGACCAGACCAGCGGAGGAAGAAGAGGAAAGCGCGTAACGCATGACCGGATCCGTTCTCAGGAATCGAAATCTTTTTCGATGCGTTTTTCAAGCTCGACCAGATCTTCAGGCAGAGGCAAACCACTGGCCCGCAGCGTATTGAGCTTCTCGCGAACCGTTTCACGGATTTCATGAGCGTCTTGCGGCTGATTCACCATTTGCTCGAAAAGCAGCGCAATTTCCGCCTTGATGTCCTCGAATGCCATCCAGATCCTCTTGGCTTTACGGACATCGGAAAGCGCCCGTTTCAGTCAATATTCTTTCGGTCGATGAGGATCATGTACCATGCAAAAGACGGCAAACGGAAGCGCTAAACGTCGGGGCTCTGCCAAAATGAATATTTCAAATGGTAACAAAAAGATTAACGCACTCACAAAATGCGCGACGACACTGCATCTACCACATTGAAATCAAAAGCAAAAATACCGAGATCATCGAAGTCCAGACCGCCGTTTGGATCGAAGAGATAAATGCTCATCCAGACGAGCGCGATCACGAGCACAATTGCCAGAATCATGAGAATCAAAAGGCGTCGCCCGAGCGCGGTCTTGCGACCCGCTCCTTCCGGCGGCTGTTTGGCCATAGTCAATTGCTGCCTTGTTCAATCGTCATTGGTCGCGTTCAGTTCATCCGGCGGTGTGCCGTGTTCGGGCTCCGCCGACAGATAGCCCTCACGCACCAGCCATTTGCGCAGGATAAGGGTCATCGCCTCGGTCTGGTTGAGACCAGGATGCTTTTCGGCGATGAAGCGCTCCAGAGCGTCGTGCACGTCATCAGGAAGATAGATGCTCATTCAGGCTCCTCCACGTGAAGAGAATCAGACTACGGTAACGGTGAGGGTTGCCACGCCGTCGACCTTGCCTTCCAGACGGTCGCCGTGCTTCACCGGTCCGACGCCCGCAGGCGTACCCGTAAAGATAAGATCGCCGGGTTGCAGCTCAAAGAGCGAAGACAGGTAGGAAATGGTTTCCGCCACCTTCCAGATCATCTGGTTGAGGTCGCCCGACTGGCGGGTTTCGCCATTGATGGCGAGCGAAATCGCAGCCTTTTCCGGGTGGCCGATTTCCGACACCGGCACGATGGCCGAACAGGGTGCAGAGTGCTCGAAAGCTTTTGCGACTTCCCACGGGCGCCCGGCCTTCTTGGCCACGGCCTGCAGGTCGCGACGTGTCATGTCGATGCCAACGGCGTAGCCATAAACATGGTCCAGCGCCTTTTCGACAGCAATGTCGGTACCGCCGGCCTTCAGCGCCACCACAAGTTCGATCTCGTGATGCACGTCCTCGGTCTTCGGCGGATAAGGGAAATCACCGCCTTCGATCACGAGGCTGTCCGGGTTCTTCTGGAAGAAGAAAGGCGGGTTGCGAGTCGGATCACCGCCCATTTCGATGGCGTGATCGGCATAGTTCTGGCCGACGCAATAGATGCGGTGCACGGGAAAGCGCGCGTCCGTTCCCTTCACAGGCAAAAAAGGCTGCGGGGGCGGCGCAAAAACATAAGTCGTCATGGGGAACTATTCCGGTCGGAAACTGATGAAGCGATTTTTCCCATCATGCAGACGCAAGCGCATCGCCGCAACCCTTGAAAGGTGCAATTCCCTGTTATCGCCCGTCCGAGACCACGACAAAATCCGCCTTGCGCGACTGCGCTACCACGAGTTCGGCATTGGGAATGTCGTTGGAAAGGGCGCGGTTTCGGGCGGTTTCGGCGTCGAAGCCGAAGCTGAGCCAGCGCTCGTTCAGGCGGCGCTCCAGCTCTGCAAAGGGCACATCCAGATAGAGCGTCATGTCGAAAAAGGGAGCAATCTGCGCCCATGGTTGCTGATCGAGCAGCAGATAATTGCCTTCGACCAGAAGCACGCGATGCTCCGGGCCGACCACGGATGCCGCAGCGCGGGACAGCTCCAGAGAACGGTCGAAAACCGGAATGAAGATTTCGCCCTCTGCCTGTTTCAGTCGCTGCAGCAACACCGCAAATCCGGCGCAGTCGAAAGTGGGCGGCGAGCCCTTGCGGCTCAGCAATCCACGCTGATCGAGAATCCCGTCATCAAGATGAAACCCGTCCATGGGCACGACGATGGACGGCGTTTCGCCGCCCTTGTTGATGGCATGGAGCAGATAGTCGGAAATGGTGGATTTTCCGGCTCCCGGCGGGCCAGCAATGGCCACGATCAGACGCCCGTCGGTTTCCGCCAGCCGTGCAAGAATTTCCGAAGGCAGGGCTTCGCGCTCAATAGGCGTCATGTCCGGTTTCCGTGATTCGTCCTGTCACCGTGTTAAAGGCGCAGCAACCCTGTTCAAGCGCAAGTGGTCAAGCCGCTTCCTTCGGTCTCATCGCCCCGGTCATCAGCGCCACGGCATCCGACATGGAATATTCCTTCGGGTCGATGACCGTCAGGCGGCGTCCGAGCCGGTGAATGTGGATGCGGTCAGCAACCTCGAACACATGCGGCATGTTGTGCGAGATGAGCACGATGGGCATGCCGCGCCGCTTCACGTCCTGAATGAGTTCCAGCACGCGGCGCGATTCCTTGACGCCAAGCGCGGCAGTCGGCTCGTCCATGATGACCACCTTGGAGCCAAAGGCAGCGGCGCGCGCCACCGCAACGCCCTGACGCTGGCCACCCGAAAGGGTTTCCACCGCCTGTCCGATGTTCTGAATCGTCATCAGGCCCAGTTCGGACAGTTTTTCGCGCGCGATCTTTTCCATCGCACCGCGATCCAGCATGCGGAACAGCGAGCCAAGCGGTCCCTTGCGGCGGATTTCGCGGCCCAGAAACAGATTGTCGGCGATGGAAAGCGCGGGCGACAGGGCAAGGTTCTGATAGACCGTCTCTATGCCCGCCTGTCGCGCTTCCATCGGTGAATGAAAGCTGACCGGCTTGCCGTCGAGCAGGATTTCCCCTTCATCCGGCTTGATCGCGCCGGACAGCGCCTTGATGAGCGAGGACTTGCCCGCGCCATTGTCGCCGATGACCGCGAGGATTTCGCCGGGATAGAGATCGAAGTCGGCATGATCGAGTGCGGTGACGCGACCATAGCGCTTGACCAGACCTTTGCCAGACAGAACAGGCGTGGTGTTCGTTTTCATGCGGCAGCCTTTCTGATCCACTGGTCGATGGCGACGGCGGCAATGATGAGAACACCGATCAGGAGATAGGTCCATTGCGGATCGGTGCCCCACAGGCGCAGCCCCAGCGAAAACACGCCGACGATCAGCGCACCGAACATGGTGCCCAGAATGGAACCGCGTCCGCCGAACAGCGAAATGCCGCCGATCACCACTGCGGTGATGGATTCGATATTGGCGAACTGGCCTGCGGTCGGCGATACCGAACCGAGACGGCCGATCATCGCCCAGCCTGCAAGCGCGCAGATGATACCGGCCAGCACATAGACCGACATGAGGATCGGCTTGACCGAGACACCGGAAAGCTGTGCCGCTTCGGGATCGTCGCCAATGGCATAGACGTGCCGTCCCCAGGCGGTGTGGTTCAGCACATACCAGAACAGCAGAACCAGAAGCACCATCGCAATGACGCCATAGGTAAAGACCGCGCCGCCAAAGCGGATGCTCTCGCCGAAGAATTGCAGGATGGGTGCCTCAGCCGTGATTTCCTGCGCGCGGATCGTCTCGTTGGCGGAATAGAGGAAGTTGGTGGCAAGGATAACCTGCCACATGCCAAGCGTCACGATGAAGGGCGGAAGGCGGACATAGGCCACGAGAAAGCCGTTGATGAAGCCGCACAGCGCGCCCGTGGCAAAGCCACAAAGAATGGACAGTTCGGCGGGAAGCCCATAGCGAAAGGTGAACTGGCCCATCACCACCGACGACAGGACCATGATGGCGCCGACCGAAAGATCGATACCTGCGGTCAGGATCACAAGCGTCTGCGCCACGGCAATGATGCCGGTGATGGCGACCTGTTGCAAAATGAGGGTCAGTGCGAAGGCGGAGAAGAACTTGCCGCCAAGCGTGATGCCGAACACCAGCAGCGACAGGACGAGCACGATCAGCGGCACGGCAGCGGGATTGTGATGCAGGAAATTCCGCATCCGATAAAGCAGCGACTGGTCGCCCGCATCGAAAGAGGCGACATCAGCCGCGCTCTGCGCCAGCGTCTTTTCATAGTCCTGCATAGACGGTTTTTGTGCAGCGGAAGCCGCCTGTGGCTCACTCATGTCTGTCTCCTGCCTTCACCTGCAGAAAGGTCCGGCAAATCTTCCGATCTGCCGGGTCCGAGTTTCAGAAAGGGGATCAGCCCCAGCACTTGTCGAGTGCGGTCTTCGTGTCGATGGACGGAACGCCCTCCACCGGCTTGTCGGTGACAAGCGACACGCCGGTATCGACGAAGTCCTTGCCTTCGGTCGGCTTCGGCTTTTCACCCGTATCGGCAAACTTCTTGATCGCCTCGATGCCGAGTGCGGCCATCTGCAGCGGATATTGCTGCGAGGTCGCGCCGATCACACCGGCCTCGACATTCTTCACGCCGGGGCAGCCGCCATCGATGGAAACGATCAGCACGTCTTTTTCGCGACCGACGGCCTTCAGCGCCTCATAGGCACCGGCGGCGGCAGGTTCGTTGATGGTGTGGACGACATTGATGTTCGGATCCTTCTGGAGAAGGTTTTCCATCGCGCGACGTCCGCCTTCTTCGTTGCCATCGGTCAGGTCGCGACCGGCAATGCGCGGATCATCCTCGTCACCGAGCTTGGTCTTGTCTTTCGGGTCGATGCCGAAACCGGTGGCAAAACCCTGATCCCGCAGAACGTCGACGCTCGGCTGCGACGCGGTGAGGTTGAGAAAGGCAACCCGCGCATCCTTGGCCTTGTCACCGAGTGTTGCCGCTGCCCATTTGCCGACCAACTCACCGGCCAGGAAATTGTCGGTTGCAAAGGTTGCGTCCGCCGCATCGGCAGGCTCAAGCGGCGTATCGAGCGCGATGATGAGCTGGCCCGCATCGCGTGCCTTCTGCAGCGATGGCACGATGCCCTTGGTGTCGGAAGCCGTGATGAGAATGCCCTTGGCGCCATCAGCAATGCAGGTTTCGATAGCTGCAACCTGGCTTTCGGAATCGCCGTCGATCTTGCCCGCATAGGTCTTGAGATTGACGCCCAGCTCCTTCGCCTTGGCGATAGCGCCTTCCTTCATCTTGACGAAGAACGGATTGGTATCGGTCTTTGTGATGAGGCACGCGCCGACATCGGCGGCATTCGCTGGCCCAGCAACAGGCAACGCGGCAGCGCCAAGCGCTAAGGCAGCAAAGGCTGCCGACAGAACTGTCTTCTTCATGGACTCCTCCCAGATTGAAACCGGTCCTCTTCCCCCGGCAGAAGAGAAGCAAAACACGGCTTCAAAACAGAGTCAATTAATAAATCCACTTGATTTATTAATATGCTGTGTCACTCTGGGAGACGGAGGAGAGAGGACCGGCAAAGCGAACGGCAGGCTGGTCGTTTCATTACGTGGTCCATCTTAAGCGTTTGTTTTTATTTTATATCCCTCACAATGAGGGCTTTTTCTCCTCCGATGGTTGGTTTAGGAATTCCGGCATTCCATGGCTGCATTTCGAGATTGCATTCCATGGCACGGAATCTGGGAGAGGCTATGGTCAGGCATAAAGTTGAAGGCGAACCAGACAACGGGTCTGCCGATACGCTTTCCAGCACCCTTTCCGGCACTCCGGGTCCTGCCATGCTGCAATTCGCCGGGCCGGGCGCGAGCGTCAATCGCGGTTCAAACCAGATCGGCGTGCGCGCCTATAATGAGCGGCTGGTTCTGGCGCTCGTGCGCCGGCATGGCGCTTTGGCCCGCGCCGAAATTGCGCGCCTGACCGGACTTTCGGCACAAACGGTTTCCGTCATCATTCGTGCGCTGGAAAAAGACGGCCTCATTACGCAGGGCGAACGGGTGCGCGGTCGTGTCGGCCAACCTTCCATGCCGATGCGCCTTGCCGCCGATGGGGTTTTCTCCTTCGGTCTCAAGATCGGGCGGCGCAGCGCGGAAATCATCCTGATGGATTTTCTGGGAGCGATCCGCGAACGGCGGCACATTACCTATCGCTGGCCTGTACCGGGTGAAATCCGTCGCTTCGCCGTCGAGAGCGTCGCCGCTTTCACGGCAGCCCTCGAACCGGCCAAGCGCGACCGCATTGCAGGGCTCGGCATCGCATTACCCTTCGAATTGTGGAACTGGGTCGAGGAAGTGGGTGCACCTGCCGAAGATCTGGATGCATGGCTCGGCGCCGATCTCGTCGGCGATTTCGCCAAGGCGTTTTCGTTTCCGGTCTTCGTGCAGAATGACGGAACGGCAGCTTGTGGTGCGGAACTGACCTTTGGTCGCGGGCCTGAATTCACCGACTTCGTCTATTTCTTCATCGGCTCGTTCATCGGCGGCGGTGTGGTGCTGAACAACACACTCTATCCGGGCCGCACGGGCAATGCGGGCGCGCTCGGCTCCATGCCGATGCGGATGCGCGGCACGTGGGAGCGCGGCGAAACCTTGCAGCTCATCGATACGGCTTCGCTGTTCGTCCTCGAACGCATGTTGCAGGAGCGGCACCTGCCCTCCGACGATCTGTGGCTTTCACCGGAAAACTGGCGCAACTTTGGCACGCCGCTCGACGAATGGGTAGCGCTTGCCGCACGCGGGCTGGCCCATGCAACGGTAGCTGCCGCCTCCGTGATCGACTTTCCCGCCGCCGTCATCGATGGCTGGTTGCCGGGTAATGTGCGTCACCGCATCGTGGAAGCGACCCGCGTGGAGCTTTCATGCCTCGACTTGCAGGGCCTGCGCGCGCCGAAGATCATCGAGGGCAAGGTTGGTGTGCATGCCAAGGCGATGGGCGCGGCAAGCCTGCCGCTTTCCAACCGCTATCTGTTCGACCAGAGCGTCCTGTTCAAGGATGCAGGTTAGTTCCCTTGATCGCCTTGTCGATATCTTTCTTTGGGCCGTAAAGCGCAAGGCCGACCAGATCGGGTGCGTCGGCATTTTCCGCCTTGAATACAGCGCGGTTGGCGACGTCATGCCCGGTCTCGAACATGGCGCGCACATAGGGCGCACGGATAAGATCGCGCTGGATCGATTGCTGCCATGCCCGTTGCAGGACGTCCGGTGTTGCCGAGAAGATCAGCATCGGCTGGCCGAGCAGACGCGTATGCTTGCGGCCTGCCGCATCCTCATAAGGATCGCCCATGGCGTGCGGCACAGCGCCGGATATGCCGGTCGCGATAAAGGCAGTCACGTTCAGCTTCTGCCAGACAGGCAGATCATGCAGGACAAGAATGGCTACTTTTGTATCGAAAATCATGAGCTTTTCCTCTTTTCGAGGACAGGCCTAACGGCTTTTCGCTGCAATTTCTGGAACGTTTGTGCGTCCCTTGCGATAAGCGGCAGGCGTCATGCCATAGGCGCGGCGGAACCAGCGCCCCATATGGCTCTGGTCGGCAAATCCGCTGAGCGCGGATGCTTCTGCTGGCGCCACTTTTTCGCGCAACAGGCGCCGTGCTTCAGCAAGGCGCAACTGCACCAGACAGGCATGTGGCGAGGTGCCGTATTCACGCCGGAACCCGCGTGAAAGCTGGAAACGGTCGGCGGCCCCGACCGCTTCCGCCAGTTCATCGAGGCCGAACTCCTCGTCGAAGCGCGCCCGCAGATAGTCCATCGCGCGTGCTGCGACCGGATGCGGAGCCGACCCTTTTTCTGTCACGTCCTGCCCAAGATGCCGGGCCAGATGTCGGGCAAGATGGTTCGTCACCTGATCGCGGCAGTCTTCAATCATCAGGCGCGGCGCTTCGAGGAAGATTGCCTCGCAGGCGCGGGCGACCGCATGAAACAACTGTCCGTCATCGGCCAGCGTCTCGCGAAAACCGATATGCGCATCATTGCCACCCATCGCGCTTCTGACCAGCGATTGCGGCATATAAAGCATGTTATAGGCAAAACCGTCCGCCGCGACCGCCTGCCCGTCGTGGCGTTCGCCCGGCTCGATGAGAATCACTCGCCCTGGCGTGCTCTGCCGCCGTTTTCCGCGACAGAAAAAGTCCTGTACGCCCTCATGGGTCACCCCGACGAGCCATTCGTCATGGAAATGCATGTCATAGGCATGGCTGTGGAAACGCGCGGCAACGGCTTCGAGGCCGGTGGCATCGTCGCGTTTCAGGCGCATGATGTCGCGGGCGTCATGGCCATGGTGGTTCGTGTCGGTCATCGGATAAATTTGTAGCACATCGCTGCACAAACACACGCTTTGTTATTTTCAATCAATAAGTTTGATCTATGTTGTCTTGCAATGACCGCAAATGCCAACACATTGACTGCTTAATTCATTGAATCGAACGGGAAAGATATGACCGTCAAGACGATCGCGACCAAACCTTTTCAGGACCAGCAACCGGGCACTTCAGGCCTGCGCAAGAAGGTTCCTGTATTCCAGCAGCCCAATTATGCCGAAAACTTCATCCAGTCGGTTTTCGATGTGCTGGAGGGGTTTGAAGGCAAGACGCTTGTGGTGGGCGGCGACGGACGCTTCTATAATCGCGAAGTGATCCAGAAGCTCATCAAGATGGCCGCCGCCAATGGCTTCGGGCGCATCATGGTAGGTCAGGGCGGTATTCTTTCGACGCCTGCCGCCTCCAACATGATCCGCAAATACAAGGCTTTCGGCGGCATGATACTTTCGGCAAGCCACAATCCCGGCGGCCCGAATGAAGATTTCGGCATCAAATACAATATCGGCAACGGCGGACCGGCACCGGAAAAGATCACCGAGGCGATCTTCGCCCGCTCGAAAGTGATCGACCAGTACAAGATTGCCAATGTGGCCGATATTGATATCGACACGATCGGCACGAGCCGGATCGGCGACACCGAAGTCGTCATCTTCGATCCTGTCGCCGATTATGCCGAGCTGATGGAAAGCCTGTTCAATTTCGACGCAATCCGCGCCATGATCAAGGGCGGTTTCGGTCTCAAATTCGATGCCATGCATGCGGTGACCGGGCCTTACGCCAAGGAAATCTTCGAGCACCGTCTCGGCGCGCCGGAAGGCAGCGTGATGAACTTCGTGCCCCTGCCGGATTTCGGCGGCCACCATCCGGATCCGAATCTCGTCTACGCAAAAGATCTCTATGATCTGCTCATGTCCGACCATGCGCCGGATTTCGGCGCCGCCTCCGATGGCGACGGTGATCGCAATCTCATCATCGGGCGCGGCATCTTCGTCACGCCATCCGATTCGCTTGCCATGCTGGCCGCCAATGCGCATCTGGCGCCGGGCTACAAGGACGGCATCAAGGGCATTGCCCGTTCCATGCCCACAAGTGCTGCCGCCGACCGCGTGGCTGACAAGCTCGGCATCGGCATGTTTGAAACGCCGACGGGCTGGAAGTTCTTCGGCAATCTGCTCGACAATGGCAAGGTCACGATTTGCGGCGAAGAAAGCTCCGGCACCGGGTCCGACCATGTGCGCGAGAAGGATGGCCTGTGGGCCGTACTGCTCTGGCTCAATATTCTGGCGGTGCGCAAGGAAAGCGTGAAAGACATCGTCGAGGAACATTGGGCGCGCTTCGGGCGCAATTATTACACCCGCCACGACTATGAAGCTGTCGATTCCGATATCGCCAAACAACTGGTGGCCGATCTTCGCGGCAAGCTTGCAAGCCTGCCCGGCACGACTGTCAATGGCCTCACAATCGAGAAGGCCGACGACTTCGCCTATCACGATCCGGTCGACGGCTCGATCAGCGAACATCAGGGCATCCGCATCTATTTCCCGAATGGCGGTCGTGTGGTGCTGCGCCTGTCCGGCACCGGCACATCAGGTGCTACCATCCGCATCTATGTCGAGCGCTATGAAGCGGATACCGCCAAGCACAATCTCGACACGCAGGAAACGCTGGCCCCATTCATCGACGCGGCAGAACAGATCGCCGAGGTGAAAAAGCGCAGCGGGCGGACAGAGCCGAGCGTTATCACCTGACAAAAGAAAAAGGGCCATTTCCGGCCCTTTTTTCATTCGAAGACAATCGCCGGCGCGGGCTTTCCAGCCCCCTTGCCGCCTTTCATGTTGTCCCAGACCTTGCGGGCGATCTCGCGATAGATTTTCGCGTGTTCGCTGTCCGGTTCATGGACGGTGATCGGCGTGCCCGCATCCGAATAGGCGCGCACATCCATATGCAGCGGCACTTCGCCCAGGAACGGCACCTCGAGACGCTCCGCTTCCCTGCGCGCGCCGCCATTGCCGAAAATATCGTAGCGCGCCCCAGTATCGGGCGCGATGAAGTAGCTCATGTTCTCGACGATGCCCAGAAGCGGGACATCCACCTTGCGGAACATGTTCAAGCCCTTGCGCGCGTCGATCAGCGCCAGGTCCTGTGGTGTCGAAACGACCACGGCACCCGCCAGCGGCACCTGCTGCGCCATGGTGAGCTGTGCGTCACCGGTGCCCGGCGGCATGTCGACCACCAGGACGTCCAGTTCGCCCCAGGCCACTTCGCGCAGCATCTGCGTCAGCGCCGACATGACCATCGGCCCGCGCCAGATCATTGGCGTTTCCTCATCGACCATGAAGCCCATCGACATGACCTTGATGCCGTAATTTTCCATCGGCTTCAGGATGCGGCCTTCAACCGTTTCCGGACGACCGGAAAGGCCGAGCAGGCGCGGCATGGATGGTCCGTAAATATCGGCATCGAGAATGCCGACCTTCAGCCCGTTGGCGGCAAGACCGAGCGCAAGATTGACCGCGGTGGTGGACTTGCCGACGCCACCCTTGCCCGATGCAACAGCGATGATCGCGCCAACACCTGGAATGCCGGGCTTCGTCGCTGCGCGCTGCGGCTGTGGCGGGTGGCGATGCTGCGCCGGTGCGGCTGCAGGTCTGGCTTGCGGCTTTGGTGGTGGGGGCGCATCGTCGCTGGTACGTCCGCCTTTCTTTTCGGCAGTGAGCGTGACCAGCGCGCCAGTGACGCCCGGAATTTCCTTCACGGCCTTTTCAGCGGCAAGCCGCATCGGCTCCAGCGCATCGGCGCGCGCTGCCGGAACCGTGATGGAGAAGAAAACCTTGCCGTCGGCAATAAAGATATCCGACACCAGTCCGAGCGACACAACATCGCTTTCGAAATCCGGTCCCGTCACGGTCTTCAGCCGTTCCTGAACCTGTTCGCGTGTTACGCTTGTCATTTCGATTCCTTTAATGAAGGCAGCAAGGGAATACCGGAGTAAGGAAGTATGTCCGATGTAAGAACATATTGCCCTACTCCCCTATTCCCTTTTCATCAAAAGGCCAATGCCCGTTTCAGGCCTCTGTCAGGCTGCCTCCTCGCAGACGGCAGCCTCGGGACGATGACCCATGAGATAGAGCGCGCAGGTGGTGCGCAGCATGGAGGCAAAATTCGGGATCGCGCCATTGGCCTCCAGCGCTTCGTCGTAAAGCGTCGATATGAAGCGGGGCGTGGTCAGGTTCTGGCTGGCCGCGATCTCATCCAGCAGGCGCCAGAAGGTGGCCTCCAGCTGAATGCTGGTGGAATGGCCGCCTATGCGCACGGAGCGATTGATCTGCCGGTAGCCTTCCGGGTCCTGCTCGGCGAAAACCTTGCACATGGGTTCCTCCCTTCATTAAGAGCACGAACTTGGCTGTGGTAGCCGATTGCCACCACGCCGTCGCTTTTTCTTTCATAATCGACAACCAGCAAGACAATCGCAAGCCGCTTTTGAGGAAGCGGCAAAAGAAACAGGAGTAGCTTGTGGCTAAAGCCATTCATTCGATGATCCGTGTTCTCGACGAGGAAAAATCCGTTTCCTTCTATATCCGAGCTTTTGGCCTCGATATTGCCGAGCGCATTGATTTCGAAACCTTCACGCTGATCTATCTGCGCAATGCCGAAGCCGATTTCGAAGTCGAGCTGACGGTCAACAAGGGCCGTACCGAGCCTTACAATCTGGGCGACGGCTATGGTCATCTCGCCGTGGCGGTCGATGACGTCGATGCCGAACATGCCCGTTTCACGGAACTTGGCTTCAAGGTCGGCAAGCTTGTCGATTTCAAGAATAACGGCGTGCAGCTTGCCCGCTTCTTCTTCGCGGAAGATCCGGACGGCTACAAGATCGAAGTTCTGCAACGGGGTGGCCGCTACCAGTGAGCCGCTCCCTATCGTCTTTTCTGGCCGGGAGGAGCGGCCATGGAAGACGGGAAAGCCAGCATTCCCGGTGGTGAGAATCTCCGGGAACGCATAGCCAGCCCGCCCATTCCGGACGGGCAAGTAAAGGAGGAGAACCGGATGACTACCGTTTTTGACGGTCTTTCCACCCGAGAGAAAAAGACACTGTCCCGCCGCGATATTCTCAAGCGCGGCGCAGGCCTCAGCCTCGGCGCCATGCTCGTTGTCAGCGGCAATGCCGTTATCTGCCCGCAATTCGCATGGGCGCTTGAAACCACCACGCTCAAGCCCGAAACCATGGCGACCCTGATCCAGCTTGCGCGCGACATCTATCCGCATGACAAGCTTCCCGACCGTTTCTATGCCATTGCCGTCAAACCTTATGACGCGGATTCCGCCAAGGACGAGACGCTCAAAAAGCTGATCGAGGACGGTGTTGCAGATTTGAACAAGCGGGCTGGAGCCGGAGGCTATCTGGGGCTTGGCTGGGAGGAAGAGCGCGTCGCGATCCTGCGCGAGATCGAGAAAAGCCCCTTCTTCCAGAAGGTGCGCAGCGGGCTTGTGACCGGCCTTTATAACCAGAAGGATATCTGGCCGCTCTTCGGCTACGAGGGCGAAGCCTATTCCAAGGGCGGTTACATCCAGCGCGGCTTCGACGATATCGAATGGCTCTAGGCGCCCCCGGCGCAGGACATACCAATTTCAAAGCGGCACCACCGTCCTGCAAGCGCCTTGCGTTTTGCGGAAACGGGAAAGCATTGGGAGGAAACAATGGCTGCTCCATACAATCTCAAGGACGACAAGGTCGTCGTTATCATCGGCTCGGGCGCTGGCGGCGGCACGCTCGGCAACGAACTGGCCCAGAAAGGCATCGACGTCGTCATTCTCGAAGCCGGAAAACGCCACGAGTTCGAAGATTTTATCAATGATGAATGGGATAGTTTTGCCCAACTCGCCTGGCTCGACAAGCGCACGACATCCGGCAGCTGGCGCGTGGCGCACGATTTCCCGAACCTGCCCGCATGGATCGTGAAGGCTGTCGGCGGCACCACCACCCACTGGGCTGGTGCATCCTTGCGTTTTCAGGATTACGAGTTCGAGACCCTGACCCATTACGGCAAGATCGAAGGGGCAAATCTGCTCGACTGGCCGATCACGCTGGCCGATCTGGAGCCTTACTACGCCAAGGCCGAGGACAAGATGGGGGTCACCCGCACCAACGGCATTGAGGGGCTGCCCGGCAACAATAATTTCAAGGTTATGAAAGCCGGCGCCGACAAGCTCGGCTACAAGGAATGCCATACGGGTCGCATGGCTATCAATTCCGCGCCGCGCGACGACCGCATGGCCTGCCAGCAGACCGGCTTCTGCTTTCAGGGCTGCAAATGGGGCGCGAAATGGTCGACGCTCTATACGGAAATTCCCAAGGGCGAGGAAACCGGCAGGCTGGAAGTTCGCCCGGAATGCACGGCGCTCAAGATCGAGCACAATGCGGCTGGCAAGGTGACGGGCGTGCTCTATGCCGACAAGGAGGGCAAGCAGCACTTGCAGAAGGCGCGCGTCGTCTGCGTGGCAGGCAATTCGATTGAAAGCCCGCGCCTTCTGCTCAATTCGGCTTCGTCGAAATTCCCGGACGGCCTCGCCAATTCGTCAGGACAGGTCGGGCGCAACTATATGCGCCACACCACCGGTTCGGTCTATGCCTCGTTTGAAAAGCCGGTTCATATGTATCGCGGCACCACCATGGCAGGCATCATCCGCGATGAGGCTGCGCATAATCCGAAACGAGGCTTCGTCGGCGGCTATGAGATGGAAACCGTTTCGCTTGGCCTGCCCTTCATGGCTGCCTTCCTCAATCCGGGCGGTTGGGGGCGCAGCTTCACCTCGGCACTCGACGATTATGTCAACATGGCCGGTCTCTGGATCGTCGGCGAAGACATGCCGCAGGAGAAAAACCGCATCACGCTGAGCAAGGACGTGAAGGACGAACACGGCTTGCCGGTTCCCGACGTCTATTACGACGATCACCCGAACGATATCGCCATGCGCGATCATGCCTATGCGCAGGGCAAGGCGCTTTATGAGGCCGTTGGTGCCGTCCGCACCTTCCCGACCCCACCCTATCCGTCGACGCATAATCTGGGCACCAACCGGATGAGCGAAAAGCCGCAGGATGGCGTCGTGAACAAGCACGGACAGACGCATGACATCAAGAATCTGTTCGTTTCCGATGGCAGCCAGTTCACAACCGGCGGCGCGGAAAACCCGACCCTGACCATCGTGGCTCTCGCTATCCGTCAGGCTGATTACATCGCGGAACAGATGAAGAAGCGGGCGATCTGACCTCCATATCTATTCTCCCGACCGATGGAAAACAGAAACGGCGCGACCAATTCGCGCCGTTTCTGTTTGATGCTTGGCAAAGACAGCTCCTTTAGGCTAGGTAAATTCGGCTTGAATGGAGAAGCTTTGAGTTGAAGACAAGCATCGGCCAAAATCGGATATCCTTGGCTATACGCGTCCTTAGCGTATTCGCCCTGATGTTCGTCGCCTTTGCGCACAAGCCCATCGACCTCAATGCGCCCGACAGCTACCTGCTTGCCCAATACCAGTTGCCTGACGGAACCTACCCGGTGCTCTGCATCGGCGATCATGGTTCCGATCCCAACCATCAGGGTCACGACAAGCATCTGAGCAACAATAGTTGCGAAGCCTGCCGGATTTCATCGGCCTTCCTGTGCCCTGCGCCTGCGGGTTCAACCGGTGCTGCCCCGCATATCGCCATGGCGGATGGCATCGTGCCGCCGCAACCGATCCTGCAGCACAACACCTATCCGCCATCGGCACCGCCGCAAGCGCCGCCTCTCGCCTGAATAATATCGTTTGAGCGAATGCGCTCCCCGGATCGCATTCGGAAATGAAACGCGCCCGAACCCTGTTCCCCCGAACTTGGTACCGGTGTGCCTTCCAATGATTATTCAGGTTTGACACAATGAAGAACTATCGTCTTTTCGCCTCCGCCATCTCGATTGCCGCACTGTGCGCCTCTGCTGGCCTGGCCCAAGCCCACTCCTCCCTCGACCAGAGCGAAGCCAAGGCAGGCGGCTTCTACAAGGCAACCTTCCGCGTACCGCATGGCTGCGATGGCAAGGCCACGACCGAAGTAAAGGTCGAGTTGCCTGAAGGCTTCATTTCAGCCCAACCGCAGGTCAAGGCGGGATGGAAGATCGAGACCGTCAAGGGTGACTATGCCCAGAGCTACAAGGTGCACGGCAAGGATGTGACTTCCGGCGTCCGCGAAGTCCGCTTCACCGATGGCAACCTGCCCGGTGATTTCTACGACGAGTTCACCGTTGTCGGCCAGCTCACCAAGTTCGACAAGGATACCACCCTCTCCTTTCCCGTGACGCAGGTCTGCGGAAACGACGCGTCGGTTGCGTGGACGGAAGTGCCCAAGGATGGCCAGAACCCGCACGATCTGGCGCATCCGGCACCGCAGCTGCTCGTGAAGGCCGCGGGCGCTGACGATGGGCACGGCGGCCATGGTGGGCACGACAAGATGGGCCAGATGGATGGGGCCTCCATGCAGGCAGCAATGCCGACGAAGCTTGGCGAACTGGAAATCACGGCACCTTCGGTGCGCGCCATGGTTCCCGGTGCCAAGGTTGCAGGCGGGTTCCTGACCATCGCCAATGACGGCAAGGATGCCGACAAGCTGGTTTCCGTCACCACCGGCGGTGTCAAGCGCGTCGAAATCCATGAGATGTCGATGCAGAACGACGTGATGAAGATGCGCCAGCTTGAAGGCGGTCTGGATATTCCGGCAGGCGAGAAGGTCGAGCTGAAGTCCGGTGGTTATCACCTCATGTTCATCCAACCGGAAAAGCCATACAAGGAAGGCGAGACCGTTCCTGTCACGTTGGAATTCGAAAAGGCCGGCAAGGTCACAGTCGACTTCCCCGTCACCGCCCAAAGCGGTCAAAAGGGCGACCAGAAAGATGGAGAGCATTCGGGTCACTAGAGCGCGTTTCGATCTGACTGCATCAGATCAGCGCGTCTCGGCTTTTTGTTCCAAAGCGCATCCTGAGAACCGTTTCATACTTTGCAGGATGCGCTCCAACACTACAGTTGCAAATTCGTCAGACCGTGGCGAGAAGAGTGATTTTCGAGTATCAGAGCGGAGCGTGCTTCCAGGCATAGTCCCGAAAAGTTGCAGACTTTTCGGATAAGGCTATGCGCCAGAGAAAGCTACGTGAGCACCGGAACGGGGAAGATTGCTCTTTGCAACCCGGCATCACGAAGAATGCGACTGTGGTGTTAGCAAAGGGGCGAATGATCCGCGTCCTCTCTCCTTCGCGCATTATGCGCCCGTTTGCCGCAACCGCTGCTCCCCCACAGCGGTTGCGTTCCTTCTCGAATGCTTTAAACATGAGTATTAAAGTCTAGAATAATTCCAAACAATTGAAATCTAATAAGATTTTAAACTTGAGTAATTGACTCCAGATGGATTTTCTGGCTTTTATGCATGGTGCAAATTCACAACCTTTGATGTCTGGGCCTTGAACCCTTTCGATTGGAGGACCCTATGATTGGTCTCGGCGAATGCCGGTCCGCAAATGTCGACGGCCTGCTTTGGCAGCTCAGTCTCTTGCCGACCGGATATTGCAATGTGCGGGGGGAAACCGAACGTCCCTCTGTAAAAATGCAGGGTTCACGCCCCGCATGCATGTCTTCATTCCGTAGCTTCTACGGGAGGCGGACATGAATATGCGCATATCCCAACTGAACGGCGCCAACACTGCGGGCTATTTCGATCGCCTGCCGGAAAAGCTGGTGCTGGAAGGTTATCGCCGCTGGACTGCGGGTTTCGAGACAGGCTCGATCATCCCGTGGGAAATGACCTGGGGCCTCTATTCGGAAGTGCTTGGGCCTTCGGAAGCAAAACGCGCGGTGGGCGAGCTGTCGCATTTCATCCGCGTGCTGCGTCATTGCGCCAGCTGCCAGTTGCGTGCTTTCCCTTTCGACTCGCACCATGTCTGCCGCGAGGAATGCCTGACGCTGGGGCTGATTTCCGGCATCCAGAATCAGGACGCGCTGCTGCTTGATACCTGCCTTGAAGCCATTGCCTGTCATCGCCGCTGCGACGATGTGGCAGGGGCTGCCCGCAACTTTGCCGACACGCTGGCTGATTTCGGCCAGACTTTGTTGCCAATACCGATCCATGCCATCGACAGCGCTTTGAATTTTACGCCGCGCGCGACTTTTCACTGATTGGCCCCAGATCGATCCTTGGCCGGAAAAGTCCCAGCGTTTTGCGAATGAATGTGATTCCAGATTTCAAGTCGCCGTCACCCGGCGCAAGGAGATAGAAATGCAGGCCAGAACCGAACGACGCCTCGGCATTGCCGCCGCCCTCGTCCTGACCGCAGGAGCGTTTGTCATGCCGGGCGTATCCACCCAGATCGTGCAGAACGATGTGGTGCCGCAGAGCCAGATTCATATGGCTTCGGCAGAAAATCTGCGCGCCGAGCTGCGCTATTTCGTCAATCTCGGCGAAGCTATGCCGAAGTCAGCGCGCTACGAATAATCGTGCTGAGACTGAAATAGAAAAGGCCGCGCCAGATCTGGCGCGGCCTTTTTTGTGAGAAATCAATTGCTTAACCGACGATGATCGGGGCCTTCCCCTGTACGCGGTTATAGAGATCGATGATGTCCTGGTTCATCAGGCGGATACAGCCGGATGACATGGACTGGCCGATCGACCACCATTCCGGCGAGCCGTGGATGCGATAACCGGTGTCCTGCCCATTCTGGAAAATGTAGAGCGCGCGCGCACCCAGCGGATTTTGCGGGCCGGGTTCCTGACCGTTACGATATTTTGCCAGTTCCGGCTTGCGCTGGATCATTTCCGGTGGAGGCGTCCAGACCGGCCATTGTTTCTTGTACTGGACATTGGCAGTGCCCGACCACTCAAAGCCCGCCTTGCCGATCCCGATGCCGTAGCGCAGCGCTTCTCCGCCCGGCAGAACGTAATAGAGAAGATGGTCCTTGAGGCTGACAACAATCGTTCCTGGCGCCTGCCCTGTCGGGTCCGGCACGATCTGACGGCGGAATTGCTTCGGCACCTTCTCGTATGGAATTGCGGGCAGTGAATACGGCCCTTCCTGCACGGCGGCGTACATGACATCCGGCGTCGTGATATCGCGGTCGACGCTGATCTGCGGACGCATCGGCGTAATCCCGCCCGTCGACATCGGATCGACATTCATCTGGAAGGCCGACATATCCATCGTTTGGTTACAACCGGCAGCACCGGTGAGGAGGACGGCACCGGTGCCGAAAAGGAAGCGGCGGCGGCTCAGATCGTCAATGAACTTGGTCATGCAAATTACCCGGACAGAAGGGTTGAAACACAGCCGTCAAGCGACCGCCATACTCAACAGCAATTTGCGTTCTTATGGTTGAAGAACGGTTAAACAACTCGCGCAAACGTGTCTGAAAATTCCGTTTGAAAGCATAAATTGCAGTGAATGTGAAAATTCAATCAATTTAATTTTCATGGCAAATGCGGCGAACATATGTATGTCATGGCTATTTAATGGCGAAAATGTGGCTTTGTCTCAAAACCGCTATTCTGAATTGTAGCCGGATAGCAAAAGGCCGGGTCATGAAACCCGGCCTTGATTGCCTTCAATAATTTGCGGCGATCAATAATCTTTTTCGTAGAAGATACCGCCGCTGGAATCGCCTTCCGCTCCCAGTGAACCCTTGGCTTTCAGGTTACGGGTGATGTCGAGATTGACGGTGCCCTTGGTTGAGCCGCCTGAACCCGCTTCCACGCCCAGATAGATATTGTCGCGGATATAGCGACCGGCACGAACTGCTGTCTGGCCCTTGTCATCCGTCACGACATCAAGATCGTCGAGACCTGTCCCGGCGCGCAGCTTGTTCATGAGCGAGTTGTTGGAGCCGCCCGCAAGTTCGGCGGCGGCAGCGGCAAGCTGTGCGATCTGGAAGGCCGACAACTCGCCGATGGAGCGCTTGAAGATCAGCTGCGCCAGCACTTCATCCTGCGGCAATTCCGGTGTCGACGAGAACTTGATGTCAAGATTATCGACCGTACCCGTCACCGTCACGATTGCGGTGATTTCATTGCCTTCCGAACGGGCGACGAAGTTGAGCTGCGGATTGAGGTCGCCCACCAGCGTGACATTGCCTTCATCGAAGGTAATGCGCTGCCCGAGAATGCCGATGCGGCCGCGGATCATGTCGAATGCGCCGACCGGCTTGATATCGGTCACAGGCCCGGTCAGGCGAAGACGTCCACCCAGCTCCGTATCGAGACCGCGACCGCGCACAAAAATCTGGTTGGGCGCATTGATGACAACGTCGAGGCGCGGCACGGTCGGACGCGCTGTCGGCGTCGGCACTTTGCTGCGACGCGTTTCGACCTTGGCGCGATCAAGCGTCACCTGAACGTTCTTCGGCGTATTCTTGTGGCGAACCGGAACATAGGCTGCGCCGCCGCCCAGATTTTCCGGCACCGAGATTTCAGCCCTGTCGACATCGATGCGGCCTGAAATCAAAGGATCTCGCTTCAGCGGCCCGCTGATCGTGATCCCGCCGTCGACCGTCGCCACGACCAGCTTGCCGTCGGCATAGCGGGCACGATTGAGCTTGATCTCGATATTGGCCGGGAAACTCGCTTCGGCATTGGTCGAGATCGTACCGCTGGCGGAAACCGATCCGCCGCTGCCAAGCGCGGCATTGACCTGACGCAGCGTGACGGTTTCGCCATCCAGGCTGCCCATGACATTGATATTGTTCAGGCGAACATTGGTGTCCGGATCGACAAAGGTTGCGCCATTGGTGGAGAACATGCCGCGCAACTGCGGACGGTTGAAGCCGCCCGAAACGCTGGCCGTCAGCGTCAGCGTACCGTTTACCTGCGCACCGCGATCGGCCAGGAAGCGGTTGGCGAGCGCCAGCGGAATGCTGCCATTGACATTGACTCCAAGCCCCTGCCCCGAGAACGGAACCTTGCCATTGGCGGTGACATTGAGGCCGCGCGGACCGTCGACGGTTAGCGACGAGAAGTCGATAGCCATGGCCGCATAGCTACCTGCAGCTTGCAGGGTGAGCGGCGCAAGTCCGTTATCGCGCAGAGGCTTGGCCGCAAGGCCTGTACCGCGCAGATTGAAGGTTGCCGCGGGATTGGTGAGGGGGCCCGTGACACGCGCCGTTCCGGTCACATTACCAGCCAAATCCTGTCCCTTGACCGCACCGTTCAGTGCCGTCAGCGGAAGATTGGCGAGATTGACGTCGATGGCCAGATCGCCCTTACTGAGCGGCACGCCGCCATTGGCGCGGACATCGATGCCGCCCCCTCCGGTTACATGCGCATCGACATTGAGACGATTATTGGCCGAGGTGCCCTTGGCGTCGGCATTGAGAGCCGCAATGCCCTGCTTCTTGAGCTCCGCTGCCGTCACACCTCGCGCCGCCATGTCGAAAGCGACATTGGGCGCTTCTTTCGTACCAGTGATGCGCGCCGTGCCGTTGACCGTGCCGCCAAGCCCCAGTTCCGGCTTGAACGTATTGGCCAGAGCCAGTGGCAGATTGGAAAGGGCGACCGAAAGATCGAGACGACCATCGACCACGCCATTCACCTTGACCTGCCCCGCGCTGGCATCTGCGCCCGTATTGATGATGATATCCCCGAAGGAGATTTCCTCGCCCTTCATGGAAATGGTGGCGGGCGCGGCCAAATTGGCGCTGAGTGTGCCCTGCTTCACATGGGCCGAAGCCAGTCCCAGTTCAAAACCGCCATTTTTCGGCTCAAGCGAACCGGCAGCGCTGGCGACTGTGCCGATTTTCAACTTGGTATTGGCAGTGAAATCGGTTTTCGACCCGGTCGCATTGGCCTTGGCATCGAAGCTGTCGATGCCGAAAGTGCCGACCATTATGTCGCGCGCCGCAGCATTGCCGTCCACCACCGGCACGCCGAACACGTCCTTTGCCGTCAGGGCAATATCAGCCGAGGTGATACGATTGCCATTTACCTTGATGTCCTTGGCATTGGCAGTGACTGATGCATTCTGGCGACCGTCATTGGCGTCGAGCGTGATATCCGCATTGGCCGCACCGGTCGCCTCTGCCAGCGCCAGGGCTGCTGCCGTGGAGATATCCGGCGCATCGAGCTTCAGCGCGCCGGTCAGGAGACCTTTCGCGGTCTGGGTGACATTGCCCGAAAGATGCGCACCGCCTGCATTGAAGACGAGGTCGGTCAGACGCTTTTCGTCATTTACGATGTCGATGAGCGTTCCAAGATCAACACGCTGGCCATTAAGGAATGCACTGCCAGCAAGCTTGCCGGAAAGGGCAGCACCTGTCTTTGCATTTCCGTCGAGCATGGCATTGAAATCGAGACCGCCTTCGGAAAGCTTGCGACCGGCCAGAGTGCCCTCCGGCGCATCGGCGCGCAGCGCCAGCGCGATCAGCTTGTCGTCGCCGCGCGCACTACCCTTGACGGTCATCCGCCCCGATGCCTGATCGGAAAGAAGCTTCAGATCGGACAGCATGACACCGAAATCAAAACTTGCCTTGTCGGATGCAAAGGAACCATTGGCGGTGATCTCGCTCAGCTCATTGCCGATACGGAAATCACGCGCCGAAAACCCTTCGCTGCTGCGGCCAAGCGCGCCGCTGAGATTGACGGCACCATCGAGAATGCGGTCGACTGCTTCCGTGCCGGTGCGCATGTTCTGTGCTGTGCCGTTAAGGTCGAGCTGGAATGCACCGCTGACCGGGCGAACAATGCCCTTGGCGTTGACATCGATGCTGCCTGCAAGGTCACGGTCAGCCAGAGCGCCGAACGGCGCAAGGCTTGCAATCTTGGCGGCGATATCGCCATTGAAGGCAAAGTCGTCGATATTACCCTTGAGATCGAGGCTGAGACCGTTACCGGCAATATTGGCTTGCGCCAGCTCGACCGGCGAGCCGGCGCGCCATGCGCCATCGATGGCGAGCGCAATCTTGCTGCCAAGCGCCTCGGCAATTTCCGCCCGTTCTGCCGAAATGCCATCCATCCCGCCATTGACCTTGAAGGTGATATGGCGATTGGCGGCATCGCTCAGGTTCTCGGCAACGCCGCCCATATCGAGCGCGATGCTGTCGGCGGAAATCGTTGCGTTCTTGAGACCGGCAATGGCAAGCGTTCCCGTCCAGTCATTGGTCGGGCGATCACCGTAAGCGACCTGGAACTTTGCATTGTCGATATAGGTTTCAGCGCCCTTGACCGGCAGGAGGACGCGGCCCTTGCTCTCATCGGCAATGGAGGCATCGATGCGCAGCTTGTTCAGAAAGCGGTCATTGCCGGTTTCGGCAGAAGCCTTCAGTTTCAAGGCAGCGCTGTTCAGCGCCAGATCATCAAGGCGGAAGCCGCCTGCATCCTTCAGGAAGCCATCCGCCGACAGTACGGTTTCGGCACCGAAGAAATCGCGGAATACAGGCGGCACAAGAACCGCGATCGGACCGTTGAAACGGGCAGAGAAAACACGTCCGCCATCGGGCGCCTGACCTTGCCGGTTGAGCGCGAATTCGCCTGTCAACGTGCGGCTACCGTTGGTGTCGAGCGCAAGATCGACCTTCAACTCGTCAAGCGGACCGGCGCCTTTCAAAGTAAGATCGACCGGAGGACGACCATCGATGTTCAACAGGTTGGCGACGATGCCGTTAGCCGGTTCCGAGACTTTAAGATCGAGATCGAACTTCTGGTCAGAATTGGCATAAGCCGCGCGAAGGGCAAAATTTCCGCCGGGACCGTCGAGACGCTTGATGTCGAAATTTGAATCGAGCGAACCATCGGCAAGCGACAGGCTGCCATTGGCAGAAACTTCCGATTCGAGACCGAAAATATCTTGCCCGAAATGCAGGCGCGCAATGGCGAGCTGGTCGAGACTGATTGAAATCGGCAGTTCCGGCAGGCTGAACGTGGACGATTCCGGCGACGGCAGGCTGTCGTCAGGCAACGGCTTGCGAATGATGTCGATACGCTCGGCAGCAAGCGACTGGATGCTGAGACGGCCAACAAGAAGTGCGGTACGACTCCAGTTCAGCTTGGCATTCTCGATGCGCAGCCAGACGCCTTCGCGGTCCGCAATGGTGATTGAGCCGACGGTTGCTTCCGAAGACAGAACGCCGCTGATGCCGGAAATGGAAATGCGGCGGTTCGGCGCGGAAAGCTGGCTTTCCACGAAGGACAGGAAATAGGATTTCTCTTCTTCTGCTGGTGCTTCTGCCTGTTCCTGTCCAGAGGCCTGATCTTGAGCCTGAGCGGGAACTTGAGCTTGAGCCTGCAACTGCTTCTGCTGTTCCGGCCAGCCGAAGATGACTGCCGTGACGGCGAAAGCGACGAAGGCGATGATTGCGAGAAATCTGGTCAAAACGCCTGTCCTATACCTACGTACAAGCCATAGCTCGGATCACCCGAGCGGCGGTTGAGCGGAACGGCGACATCAAGGCGGATCGGTCCGAGACCGGTCAGATAGCGCAGACCGCCACCGACGCCGACACGCATCTGTTCCGAGAAATCGGGGAACGATTTTTCGCCCACATAACCGGCATCGACGAATGCCACCGCGCCGATGGAATCGGTGATGCGGGTGCGTACTTCGCCATTGGCCTCGACAAGCGAGCGCCCGCCGATGATCTCGCCATTGCCCGCGCTGACGCCGATATTGCGATAGCCATAGCCGCGAACCGAGCCGCCGCCACCTGCCAGAAAGAGCTGGCTCGGCGGCAGGTCCTCGATGGACGCGCCGACGATCGAACCGAACTTGAGACGGCCTGCGAGGATCACGCGATCCTTTTCGCCAAAGCCGTAATAGGTGCGGCCTTCGGCGGTGAAACGGGTGGCGAAATTGCCGTACTGGAATTCGTAGAAGGGCTGGATATTGCCTTCCAGATAGAAGCCCGAACTCGGATCCGGCTTGTTGTTGCGGCTGTCATAAAGAAGATTGCCCTCAAGACCCGCCGTCGTGAAGCTGCGCGAGCCGAAGACGTCATCGTCGAAATGACCCTGGCTCGCCTTGGCATAGAGCGCGCCTGACAGCTCGTCGCTGAATATCTGCGTGAAGCCGGTCTTCGCATTGACCGATGTTTCGGTATAAGCATCCAGCACTTCGCGCTTGGCATCAAGTGATGCGACAAAATCCGTATCCGGTGTATAGACGCCCGGCTTCGTGAAGCTCGTACCCAGAAGATAGGTAAAGTTCTTCGGATCGAAGGAATTGTCCTGCGTGCCGCCGATAGCGCTGACCTTGGCGTCGAAACGCAGGCGCTCGCCGCGTCCGAACAGGTTGCGGTGCATCCAGTAGCCGGTCAGGCCGAAACCATCGATGGTCGAATATTCGGCACCGAAGCCGAAACGGCGCGGCTTGCGCTCCTGCACGTTGAGCGTCATCGGCAGGCTGCCGTCCGGCTCGATCTTTTCGGCTTCCTCGAAGCTCATGGCGCGGAACACTTCCATACGACCGAGACGCTTCTTGGCTTTCTCGATATCGTCGGGATCGTATTCCTGGCCTTCTTTCAGCCCGGTCATCCAGGCCACGAATTGCGGGTCCATGCGCGCGGTTCCGACGACGCTGACCGGACCATAATGCGCCTTCTGGCCGGGATCGAGCGAAACATCGGCAGAAACCCGGTTATCGGCATGGTCCGCGACGATATCCTCATCGGTAACCCGCGCCTTGGCATAGCCTTGCTGGCGCCACGCCTCAACGGCAAGGCGCTCCGCCTTGATGACCGTGCCCGAACGCGCCACCTGTCCCGGCGCGAAGCCCGCATCTTCGGGCGACTGCACGTGATCGCGCTTGTCGACCGGCGGTGGCGCAATATTGGAAATGGCCGTGCGCGAGAACAGAAATTGCGGGCCGGGGTCAACCGAAATCGCGACCTTCGCATCATTGGGGATTTCCGCGTCGGGCGGAATGTCGTTCGCCTCGCGGCCATCAACTTGAATAGAAATCGTACCGCCATAGCGGCCTTCGCCATAGAGTGCGGCCAGAATGCGGCGATAATCGCCGCGCGCCTTGGCCAGCAGTCCGGCGGAGCCCGAAGCTGGTCTCTCGGCATCCGAAACGAGACCGGAAGCGCCTTCAATGGTGGATTTCAGATCGGCTTCCGTGCCGTCCGCATTCTTGCGGTCGCCCGTGGTCGTGACCTCGACGGAGTAGGTCTTCGGGTCGATGATGTCAGGATCTTCCTTCTTGTCCTCGCCCCACAGACGAACACCAAAGATCTCGAACGCCAAAGCAGGCGACACGATGAAAGAGGAAAATTGAGCCGCCAGCAAAAGCACGGCGATGCCCCTTCCCTGTATCGTCCTGTTACTCCAAGTCATACGCGCTACTGTCCGGTTCCTGTCTATGCGGTCGCCTGGCGGCGTCCCGTTCATTACCCCCAAGCCCAGGACGATTCAGGGATTACCATAGGGAGAACGGAAGTCCAAGCAACAACGCTAGATATGGACCATTTCAGTCAATGGAGTATTAACGTTACCACACCATTGCAACTTCCCGCGCAGATTGAAGCGCTTTGTGAGCGCATTCCGCATTGATTGCAGGACGCGATCAGAAAATTGTAACAGCTCGCCGGCGGGGTGCTGCCGGCGAGCTGTCCATCAGGCCATTGGGAGGAGGGAGAACGACCTGATCAAAATAAGTTCTGGCATAAACACACCGGATGCCGTCAGCGGCCAGCGTGCATCGGGCGCATATTTCCGAAATGGAAACCGCCGCCGCCCATACCACCGCCGCCAAAGCCGCGGTTGAAACCACCAAAGCGGGTCGGAGACATCACCGGACCGGGACCCCAGTTGCCGCCGCCGTTCCAGCGCGGCCCATGGCCCCAGCGCGGATTCCAGCCGCCGCGATTGGACTGGCAATTGCGGCCAATGCAGCCATTGACGTAGTTCGGCCCGCCGCGCCAGCCTGGGCCCCAACCACCGCCCCAGCCGGGACCCCAATAGCCGCCGGTCGCCCAGCCGATACCAAGTCCGAGGCCGAAGCCGTCATCGTAACCGTCATTATTAACGATCACCGTGGTGCTGGACGGTGCGGCATAGGCGGGGCCGCTATAGGCGCCGAAACGCACATAACGCGCCGAGACCCAGCCGACACGGCTCCCGTTATAGATCTGGCACCAGCCATTGCGGCAGGAACCGGCATTGACCGTCGCAGCGGCGGGGAGCGCGGCAAGCCGTCCGTAATTGGAATCGGGGCCCGAACGGACATTGACCGAAGCCGAGACATAGGCTGTTGCAGCGGAAGCAATAGCGGGCGTGAACAGGGTTGCAGCAATAACAGCCGCACCAAGAATACGATTATTAGTAAGCATTCCCTTAAATAAAGACATCGCATCTTCTCCAGATTAGCGATCGAACAGAGACGCAATAAGTATCAAACATGAGCTAATCTATGTTGATATAGTACACTATGCAAACAACATGCGCAACAATGGTAAATTTAGGGCGTATATTATTATTTTCTACACTTCAATATTGATTGC
Source organism: Ochrobactrum sp. XJ1 (assembly GCF_024701725.1). Lineage (NCBI taxonomy): Bacteria > Pseudomonadati > Pseudomonadota > Alphaproteobacteria > Hyphomicrobiales > Brucellaceae > Ochrobactrum > Ochrobactrum sp. XJ1. Next base: position 395,299 of record NZ_VDGD01000002.1, on the reverse strand, counting down.
AATCATCTTTATTTTACAAAATACAACGTCGCACTTACAGCAAGTTGATTAAAATTTTACAGGAAATGTTACTCTCACCTCTTTGACGGACAGTCAAAAAGAAAGGCGTCCCGGAGGGAACCGGGACGCCGCGCGGCTTTGGGGGGAGAGAGGGAGGATAAAGCCGCGATCACGGGCCGTCAGGCCAGTTGTTTTGCGAGGCTCACAGATGCATTCCCTGCAGCGTTGTGGTGCAGGGAATGTGTTTGACGAGCCTTTTATAGCAGGGCGCTAAGATGCTTGCGCTATCCGCGCCCTGAAAATGCTCTATCGCCGCACGGGCTTAACAAGTCTCGATGAGTCAACCTCAACGAGACCTGGTATTACGGCAGATTACGCACGTCTTCCGGCGACATGTACATCGGCATCATATTGGTATCGAGGTGATGCATGACCCAGATGGAGCCGGCAAGAACGATAGCCAGAATGATGACCGTGAAGATGAGTGCCAGAATATTCCAGCCGCCTTCCGACTTCGGATCGAGGTGCAGGAAGTAAACCAGATGCACCAAAATCTGGACGACGGCGATACCGAGCACAATGGCTGCGGTGGTTCCCGGCGTGAAGTAGCCGTTCATGGCCAGCATGAATGGAACGACGGTGAGAACAACTGCCAGCACGAAGCCGATCAGATAGGTCTTCAGGCTGCCGTGGCTCGCGCCGTGGTCATGTGTTTCGTGTGCAGAGCTCATCACAGTACACCCAACAGATAGACAAGGGTAAAGACGCCGATCCAGATAATATCCAGGAAGTGCCAGAAGAGGCTGAGGCACATCACGCGCGTCTGGTTCTTTTCCGTCAGACCGTCACGCAGAAGCTGGGCTGAAAGCACCAGAATCCAGATCAGGCCCGACGTGATGTGAAGACCGTGGGTTCCCACCAGCGCAAAGAAGGCCGAGAGGAACGCGCTGCGACCCGGACCTGCACCTTCATGGATCAGGTGATTGAACTCATAGACTTCCATCGCGAGGAAGGCAGCGCCCAGCAGGAAGGTCACACCCAGCCAGAACAGAAGGCCGGCACGGTTCTTCTTGAACATCGAAAGCGTGGCCAGACCATAGGTCAGCGACGACACCAGCAGGAGCATGGTTTCGATCAGAACAAAGTTCAGATCGAACAGTTCACGGCCGGTCGGACCGCCCGCAAACTGATGCGCCAGAACGGCATAGGTTGCAAACAGGCCCGAAAAGAGGACGCAGTCGCTCATCAGGTAGATCCAGAAGCCGACCAGCGTGGTCGACCCTGCATCGTGATGGTCCTCATGAGCGGGGTGCTCATTCCCGCCCGTGAACGGAGCGGTGGTTGAAATGCTTGCGCTCATCGGAATCAGGCCTCCTGAGCAGTCAGTTGCCGGGTACGGAGGTCTTCGACTTCCTGCACCTCTTCGGCCGAGACGTAAAAGTCTCTGTCATTATTGAAGGAGTGAGCGATGGCAACGGCCAGCACAGCGACGGCGGAGGCGATTGCCAGCCACCAGATGTGCCACACCAGGGCAAAGCCGAGCGGAATGTTCAGAATGCCGATGATGAAGCCGGTGCCGGTGTTCTTCGGCATGTGGATGCGCGCGAACTTTTCGGTGCGGCGCACATAGCCGTTCTGCTTCATGTCCCACCAGCCGTCATGATCGCGCACATGCGGAACTTCGGCGAAGTTGTAGAAGGCAGGCGGCGAAGCCAGCGACCATTCCAGCGTACGGCCCGTCCCCCAGCTGTCGCCATTGTTGTCGCGCAGCTTTTCGCGGTCGCGGATCGAAACTGCGATCTGCAGAACCTGGAACACGATACCGCAAAGGATGATCGCAACGCCGATGGCGGCAATGATGAGGTAGATGTGCCATGCCGGGTTTTCGGTGTGGTTCAGACGACGGGTCATGCCCATCAGGCCGAGCACGTAGAGCGGCATGAAGGCCAGGATGAAGCCGACGAGCCAGCACCAGAATGCGTTCTTGCCCAGACGCTCATTCAGCTTGAAGCCGAAAGCCTTCGGCCACCAGTAAACGAGACCGGCAAAGCAGCCGAACAGCACGCCCGAGATGATCACATTGTGGAAGTGGGCGATCAGGAACACCGAGTTGTGCAGCACGAAGTCTGCTGGCGGAACTGCGAGCAGAACGCCCGTCATGCCGCCGACAACGAAGGTGCACATGAAGCCAATGGTCCACATGACCGGCGTTTCCATGCGAACGCGGCCCTTATACATGGTGAAGAGCCAGTTGAAGACCTTCGCCCCTGTCGGGATCGAAATGATCATGGTTGCCACGCCGAAGAAGGCGTTGACGTTGGCACCGCCACCCATGGTGAAGAAGTGGTGGACCCAGACCAGGAACGACAGAACCGTGATGGCCACAGTGGCGTAAACCATCGACTTGTAGCCGAACAGGCGCTTGCCGGAGAAGGTTGCCACGATTTCCGAGAAGATGCCGAAGCACGGCAGAACCAGAATGTAGACTTCCGGGTGACCCCAGATCCAGATGAGGTTCACATACATCATCGGATTGCCACCGGCATCATTGGTGAAGAAGTGGAAATCCAGATAGCGGTCCAGCGAAAGCAGGGCGAGCGTGACGGTGAGGATCGGGAAGGCTGCGACGATCAGCACGTTCGAGCAGAGCGCGGTCCAGGTGAAGACCGGAACCTGCATCATGCCCATGCCGGGCGCGCGCATCTTGATGATGGTGGTGATCAGGTTCACGCCCGAAAGCAGCGTACCCATACCGGAAATCTGCAAGGCCCAGATATAATAATCCACCCCGACATCCGGGCTGAATTCCTTGCCGGAAAGCGGCGGATAGGCCAGCCAGCCAGTCTTGGCGAATTCGCCGACACCGAGCGAGATGTTGATGAGGATCGCACCGGCAACCGTCAGCCAGAAGCTGAGCGAGTTGAGGTACGGGAAAGCCACGTCGCGCGCGCCGATCTGAAGCGGCACGGCGAAGTTCATCAGGCCGACGATGAAGGGCATCGCCACGAAGAAGATCATGATCACGCCATGGGCGGTGAAGATCTGGTCGTAGTGGTGCGGCGGCAGGAAGCCTTCATTGGCGCCGGAGGCGATTGCCTGCTGGGCGCGCATCATGACCGCATCCGAGAAGCCGCGGAACAGCATCACGAGTGCCAGAATGATATACATCACGCCAATGCGCTTGTGGTCGACGGACGTCAGCCAGTCGTTCCAGAGCGGAGCCCATTTGCGGTAGTAGGTAATGGCTGCAAGAATAGCGAGCGCCCCGCCAGCCACCGCGGCCAAAGTGACCATGATGATTGGCTCGTGATAGGGTATCGCTTCGAGCGTAAGTTTTCCGAACATTTTTATCACGCTTCGATTTTAGCAATTCCGGGACGGCGCAAGACGGCCATCTTTCCGGAACCGCGTGAAACAAAGGATTGAATGCGGATGGCCGTGACCTCCTGCGAGATCACGGACCGATCGGCACATCAGTTTTCGAGCTGCGAGAGGCGCTGCGGCTGGACTGCGCAGATGATGTCGCTCGCCCACTGGCTGAAATCGACAGGCGAAGACTTGCGCAGATTGGCGCGCGCTTCGCGGATCATCTGTTGACGATGCATTTCATCGTCGAGGCAGACGGACTTGCCGTCCCAGCAGCGGTTCACGATGTTGTGGAACAGCGCCTGGTCATTATAGGTGAAGAACTGCGGCGGAACCTTCTCGCTCGGCTGAACCAGCGAGGCATAACGGTCGCGGCTCAGCTCTTCGCCATTCGCCTTGGCCTTCACATCGGCAACCCACTTGTCGAAGTCGGCCTGATTGTAGGCATGCGCCTTGAAGCGCATCTGGGCAAAACCCTGACCGCTATAGTTGGCGGAGATACCGTCGAACTCGCCAGCATGATTGGCAATCAGATGCAGCTTCGTCTGCATGCTCGGCATGGTGTAGACCTGACTGCCGAGCTGCGGGATGAAGAAGGAATTCATGATGTTGCTGGAGGTCAGCTTGAAGTTGACCGGCACATCGACCGGCATTGCCATTTCATTGACGGTGGCGATGCCCTGGTCCGGATAGATGAAAAGCCATTTCCAGTCGAGCGCAACGACTTCGACATTGATCGGCTTTGCATTCGATTCCAGCGGGCGGTACGGATCGAGCTTGTGGGTGGCGACCCAGGTCACGGAGCCCAGAACGACGATGATCGCCAACGGGATGAGCCAGACGGCAAGCTCGATCTTGGTCGAGTGGTGCCAGTCGGGCTGGTAATCCGCCTTCTCATTCGAGGCGCGGTACTTCCATGCGAAGTAAAGCGTCATGAAGATGACGGGAAGCACGACGAGCAGCATGATGCCAGTCGCAAAAAGCATGAGATCGCGTTCTGCCATGCCGATTTCCCCTTTCGGGGAAAGCAGGACCTGGTTCTCGCAGCCTGCGAGAAACGCCGTGAGGGCCAAGACGGCGAACGAAACGATCGTCCGGGGGGTGCCGTGTTTCATTTGTCTTTCCATCCTGCGCGCGGAGTGTCATCTCCGGCGCATGCGTCATTTCTTAGTTTTCGGTAAATTCTGAAATTTCCAAAAGTACCGTTATAACGAATAATCCCGTTTGTCACGTGCCTGACGAAAATTGTGCTGGATCGTAATGTCGCGCCCAAAAGCGGGCATTTTGTCTGAACAATCCGGCCAGACCGCTGATGCGGGCCATGTTTTGGGCAATGCATAAATGCAATAAATCCATCGGCCCTCTCAAGGGATCGATGTCCTGACCGGCGGTCTTAATGGGTCGCCAGTTGTCAGGTGCGGCGGAGCGAATAGGCCCAAAGGAAAGGGTTTGCAAGATGAAAACCGCCATCTACCCCATGAATAAACGGGATCGTGATGGGAATTTACCGAATTTGACGCGAATTGCGCGCATCCCGGAAAGTGTTAAACAGTTTTCGGACAGCCGCTCCGATCCATGTCCGACGTTTTGTGGCGGCACGATCTTCGGCAAAATAACCCCGGGGCGCAGAGACGGTTTATCTTCCGCGCTGTGTATGCTTATTGAAAATGCGCGAGGGAATTGGGGATAGAAATGATATTTGCCGAAATGCCGCTTGATGAAGCCGAAGGTGCAATTCTCGGCTATGCTATGACGGCAGGTGCGCTCACTTTACGCAAAGGCACAGTTCTCGATGCCCTCAATCTTGCCCTGTTGCAGGAAGCGGGTATCAGCTCGGTTCTGGCTGCGCGCCTGGAAAAGGGCGATATCGGCGAGGATGAGGCCGCATTTGCCATCGGGCGTATGCTTATTTCCGGCGAAGTGGAGATCGGCAGCCCCACAACCGGACGGGTCAACCTGCACGCCCAGAAGAATGGCGTATTTTTGGTAGATGCCGACCGTATTGATGCGGTCAATGCGCATGATGCGCGCATTTCCATCGCGACGCTGCGCAATCATGTGCGGGTGGAAGCCGGACAGATGGTCGCCACAGTCAAGATCATTCCTTTTGCTGTACCGGGGACCCTTTTGCGAGACATCGGCCTCGATGCACGGCCTGCGCTGCGCGTCCATCCCTTCAACGGCGCGCGGATCGGGCTGATCCAGTCGCGCCTTCCCTCGATACGCGAAACGGTTCTTGAGAAGACCCGCGAACTGATGGGAAAGCGGACTGCTCGAAATGGCGGAACGCTTGTTTGCGAAAAGCGCGTCGCGCACGATCAAGTTGCGCTGGCGGCGGCAATCGCGGAAGTGAGCCGGGCCTGCGAGATTATCGTGATCTTCAGCGCATCGGCGGTTGCCGACGAGGCAGATATCGTGCCGCAGTCGATCCGCATGTCAGGCGGTGAAATCCTGCGCATCGGCATGCCGGTCGATCCGGGCAATCTGCTGGTCCTGGGCCGGCATGACGGCAAGTATATTGTCGCCGCCCCCGGATCGGCCCGCAGCGCCCGCGAAAACAGCCTCGACTGGGTGCTGGATCGTCTGATGGCGGGGATCACACTTTCCGCCGACGATCTTTCCCGCATGGGGGTTGGTGGACTGGTTCTCTAGAACGCGTAGTCGAAAACCAATATGCCCTCGATGCCACCTTCAGCGGCTTCGACGAGGCTTTTGCCAACCTTTGCGTGTTCGGGATGCGGAAGATAGGCATCCCGCGCCGCGCTATCCGTGAAATCGACGACAAAACCGTGCCGGAAACCCTTTTCGAGATTTTCCGGACTGTTGTTTTCGCCAGCCGTAATGGACAGGATGCCGTCGATCTTGTCCTTGAGGGCCACAACGGCCTGCAGCTTCTCTTCAATCTGAGTAGCTTTGAGTTCGGACCTGAATTTGATGAGAACGATATGGCGTATCATGAACGGTTTCCGTGATTGAAAATGAGATCGCTCGGCCTCCAGAAATGGCAGCAGGCAACCTCTTTCATACGGTATTTATCGAGCGGGGAAAATGCCTCCTGTCAGGCGTCGCTGAAACGGAACCGCACCGAAAGCCATTTCGCAATTCCGTGCGGCCTCGCACTGGAACTCGCCTGACGGCAGTACTCAACGGTTCCAGTTAAAAAACGGAGTCGCTGAACCGCTGCAAGTATTTGTTTCGTCGCATTATTCAACACATCGAAGCGAGATGAGAAGCCAATCCCGTGGACCGGTTCCCGGCACGGACACGTCATTCTTTCTTTTCGGAAAATGCACCAAAAACGAAAAAGGCCGGGTTGAACCCGACCTTCCGCTTTCACCTGAGTTGCGCCAGTACATCCGTGGTCACGATCCCAAGTGAATTCCCGATACGCATATGGATATAACCCGTCTGCGTTTCAGGAATATGACATTGCGGGCAGCGGCCAGATTGCTCCAAAACCGGTTCAACCCGGCCCTGCCCCGACAGTTTCGACCCACAAACCGTTGCCTGAAACTGCCGTATTCTTGCGTGGGCGCCTGATCACGCCCCATGTAGTCCGCGTTCATCCCGCTTCCGCAGATCGACGCTTGTAATATCCGTTTCCGACGTCTGAAGCTTTGCTCCCAAGGGCTGCAGAACCTGTCGTCAGGCCGCCATCGGCGTTTCTGCCACATCGGGGTGGTTGTAATTCCACACCTCGATCAGGCATTGCCGCATCAAGTCGAGATCGACCGGACCGATCCGGCTCAGTACAAGATCGAGTTCGTCGGGCTCTACGCCCCTGTTGAGCAACTCAACAATCGCCTCGATCAGAATTCTCTTGTCGTCAAATCTGTAGCGCTGCATAAACCTGCTCCGCTATCTGCCCCAGCACATGGTCATAGATTAAACAGTCATGGTTAACCGAAGCTTAAGCCACTAAAAACCAACGCGATTTACTGACACCACAAACTGACGCAGACGCTTGCTCCAAAAATTTTCCGCAAGAACCTGCGGAATGCATTTCAAAAATAACTTAAACAGAAAATTGAAAACCTTGTTTTTCGGACAAGATTAAGTCCAAATCCTAGTATATTTCCTGCGAAAACCAAGAAGAAATTTTCAACTCGCTATATTTTATTATTTGCTTTCGTTCAGATGAGGCCCCTATGTCGTTCTTTCGGAAATATGTCGATTGGTCCTTTACTTATGCCCGGATGGCCGGGCTGGGACTGCTCGTCGGCTCAAGCGTCATGGGTGGTTATCTGTACACGCTGCAATATAAAGGCAACGTCCACACCATCATCGACGGACAGGCCTATCGCTCGAACCAGCCTGATCCTGCACGCATCGCATCCCTGCAGAAGCTTTATGGCATCAAAACCATCATCAATCTGCGCGGCCCCGAACCGGGCTCGAAATGGTATGATGAAGAGATCGCAACAGCGAAAACGCTCGGCATCAAGCATGCCGATTTCGAAATGTCGTCAAGGCGGGAGTTGACCCCTGCACAGACGAGACAGCTAATCGCCCTGATGCAGAATGCGGAAAAGCCGGTGCTCATCCATTGCAAATCCGGCGCCGACCGCACCGGTCTCGCTGCAGCGCTCTATGTGGCAGCAGTCGCGAAGGGTAGCGAAGGCAAGGCCGAACGGCAGATGTCCATCGCCTACGGACATTTCGGTTTTCCGCTCAGCCCGACCTACGCGATGGAAAAGACCTTCGAAGCCATCGAGGCGGAACTCGGCTATACCGGTTCCTGACGGCTTTCAGCCCCACAAATGCAAAACGCCGGGGATAACCCCGGCGTTCTTTATTCTAACCACGACAATTTTATTCGAGGCCGACGATCTTGCCGTCATCCCACTTGAAGATGTCGAAGCTTGGCGAGCTAAGGTCGCCGTTTGCGCCATAGGTCAGCGTGCCAATAGCGGTTTCGATAGGCTTGCCATCATGCAGAGCCTTGGCGACGGCAGCAGAATCATCGGTCGAATCGGCGCGTTCGATGCCGGCCTTGATGACTTCCACAGCGGCATAGGCGTTCATGGTGAAGGCTTCAGCCGGGATACCCTTGGCCTTGAGCGCTTCGATAGCATCCTTGGAAGCCGGGTTCTTGGTGGCGTCCTTGGCGTTGGTGAAGAGCGTGCCCTGTGCGTTGGTGCCGCCGATTGCCCAATATTCGGTGTTGGACAGACCTTCGCCGCCGAGCACCAGTGCCTGCATACCAGCGTCATGCAGCTGACGCGACAGGAGGCCGCCTTCGGCATGGTAGCCGCCGAAATAGACGACGTCAGTGCCAGCAGATTTGAGCTTGGTGACGAGCGCGCTGAAATCCTTGTCGCCCGGCGTGACCGAATCGTAATGGACTTCCGTGATGCCGCCCTTGTTGATCGCCGCCTTGAAAGCGTCGGCCAGACCCTTGCCATAGGCACCCTTGTCATGGATCACGGCGACCTTCTTGTCCTTGAAGTTCTTCAGGACATAATCGGCCATGACTTCAGCCTGCTGGTCATCGCGGCCGCAGGTGCGGAACACGTTTTCCAGATTGCGCGCGGTCAGATCCGGGCCGGTGGCGGTCGGGGTGACCATCAGCACACCGTTTTCCGAGAAGACATCGGAAACAGGGATGGCGACGCCGGTCGTGACCGGGCCGACGACGAACTTGATGCCGTCGCCAACGATCTGGTTGGCGGCGGAAACGCCCTGCTTCGGTTCACCGGCATCGTCGGCAAACTTCAGAACGACTTTCTCGCCCTTGATGCCGCCAGCCTTGTTGATGACTTCAACGGCGGTTTCCGCGCCCTTCTTCACCTGGTCACCGAAAGCAGCGACAGGGCCCGTCAGCGGTGCAACGACGCCGATGGTGATGTCAGCATAGGCGGCGCTGGCAAAGCCGAGTGTAGCTGCGAAAGCCCCGCTGGACAGAAGTTTCAGGTTCATTCTTTTTCTCCTTTGTAGGGCAGCGTCCTCCGACGGCCCCGAGACAACCCTTGCCGGTCAAATCTCAACGCGTCTGCGCTGCCGAATTGCCGGGCCCTCCCTTTTGTTCATCACATGATCTCAAAGGGTCAATCCAAAAGCACGCCGCACCGCCGCCTCGAAGAGGTCAGAGCCATAATATTATCCGAAATTGCATCTGCCCTTTCGGAATCATGCTCCGGAACGGGAGCGAGCTTTCATGATGTAATAAGAATGCATTTCCGGCTTCCGATTGCAAGGGGCCAAGTGCCCGCAACTACAACGAAAATCGGCTCCTCCCAAATGTTCAGTTCCCTCCCTTCCATGATGGTGATTTCTTCGCAAAAAAGGCCGCGATTCCCTCCGCGGCCTCTGGCGTTTCCCATGTATCGGCAAGACGGGTCAGCGTCATTTCGATGACGGCCTCGTCTATCGGCGCGCCCAGCGCATGAACCAGCCTCTTGGAGGAGGCAACCGCTGCAGGCGCGGTGGCAAAATAGGGTTTGATCTCCACCTCCACCGCCGCATCGAGACGTTCCGCCTCGACCACGTCATGCACCAGCCCGATCCGCCGTGCTTCCTCGGCATCGAACAGTCGCGCCGAAGTGAATGTGCGCAGCGCATTCGCCTGACCGATGCGCGCTACCACATAGGGGCTGATGGTGGCCGGTATCAGACCGAGCTTGGTCTCCGTCAGCCCGAAGCGCGCGCCGGATGCAGCGATGGCCGTATCGCAGACGCTGATGAGGCCGACGCCGCCGCCATAGGCCTGCCCGTTGATGCGCCCGATCAGCGGTTTTGGCAAATCGCGCAGCGCTTTCAGCATGAGGGCGAGCTTGCGCGCTTCCTCAATGCGCTGCGCGCGTGTGGCTTTGACCTGTTCCTGCATCCATCCCAGATCACCGCCTGCACAAAAACTGGTGCCATTGCCGGTCAGGACCACGAGGCGCACGGCGTCATCATCCGCCAGATGCAGCGTCGCCGTCAGAAGCTCATCGATCATCCGACCGGACAGCGCATTATGCTGCTCCGGACGGTTGAGCGTCAGTGTCGCGACGCCGCGTTGATCTATCGCAATCTGGATCGTCTCAAACGCCTTCATGCGGCTTTGTCCTGACGCAGCGCCTGCGCGAACAAGGCCGCTGATCTGAGCTTGTCCAGATTGAGGCCGGTTTCAAAACCCAATCCATGCAACATTTCGACGACGGAGACCGTATCGACATTGCCCTTGGCGCCCGGCGCGAAAGGACAGCCGCCGAGACCGCCGACCGAGGCATCGAACACGCGCAAGCCCTTCTCCAGACTGACGCGGATATTGTCGAGGGCCCGCCCGCCCGTGTCGTGATAATGGCCGGCAAGGCTGTGCGCAGGCGCAATGGCCAGCACGGCATCCAGCATGGCTGCCACCTTGTCCGGCGTGCCACGCCCGATCGTATCGCCGAGGCTTACTTCGTGACAGCCGAGCGAGAAGAGCTGTTCGGTCACATCGGCAACCGCTTGCGGGGCCACCGGCCCGTCATAGGGGCACTCCACGACGCAGCTCACATAGCCGCGAATGGCCAGACCATCATTGATCGCAGCACCGATGACCGGCGACAGCCGCTCGATGCTCTCAGCAATCGTGCAATTGATATTGGCTTTCGAAAAGCCTTCCGAGGCGGAAATGAAAACCGCAATCTCGTCAACATTTGCAGCGGCAGCAGCTTCATAGCCCTTCATGTTGGGCACCAGTACCGAATAGCGCACGCCATCAGCACGGCGAATCCCGGCCATGACTTCTGCGGCATCCGCCAGTTGCGGCACCCATTTCGGGCTAACGAAACTCGTCGCCTCAATGCGGGCATAGCCGCAATCCGACAGGCGGTCGATCAGTGCGACCTTGTCCGCTGTCGGCACAAACCGCTTTTCATTCTGCAGGCCATCACGCGCAGCCATTTCAACGATTTCTACGTGTTCAGCCATATTCTTCCTCCCGAGCGGGATGTCGCAAGCCGCTCAATATCCCGCTCTGTTTTTTGTTTGAGTATGATCTTCTCCGAAAACCGGTTCCCACTTTTCGGGATCATACTCCAGCTCCACAAGAAGGACGCCTTCATTGACCTGATCGCCCGCTGCAACAGTTACGGACGAAACCTTGCCGTCGCGCGGCGCGGTCAGTGACAGTTCCATCTTCATCGCTTCCATCGTTACCAGCGGATCGCCCTTGGCGACGCTTGCACCCTCCACGACGGAAACCAGTCGTACCAGTCCCGGCATCGGTGACAGGATGCGGCTTTCGCTCGAAGCATCCTCTTCCGCGCCAACAGACTGCACATGATGAAATATGGTGTCGCGACCTTCGAGTTGCACCGTCACATCATGTCCGATGCGCACGACGGACGCCTCTGAAACACGGCCATTCACAGCAAAGCGAACCAGCCCGTTTTCATGGAAACGGATTTCGATGGTGCCGAAAGCAAAGCCGAAATGCCTGTCACCTATGGTCGTGAAGCTGACCGTGTGGCGTTCTCCATGATGGTCGAGCAGGACGGAGCGCGATGCGTCACCCCACAAACGAAAGCCGCGCAAGCTCGTCCACGGATCGCCTGTCACTGGGGTATCCAGCAGGTCGAGTGCACCAAGGGCGGCAAGCGCAAAAGCAATGTCCGAAGGCCGCTCATCCGTGAACAGAACTGCCGTCTCGCGTGCGATCAGGCCGGTATCGACATCACCGGTGCGGAAAGCTTCGAGGTTGCAAAGCGCCGACAAAAACTGGCGGTTGGTGACGAGGCCCGCAATCCGGGTCTTGTTCAGGCTCGCATCAAGCCGGTTCAGTGCCTCATCGCGCGTTGCGCCATGGGCGATGATCTTGGCGATCATCGGATCATAGAACGGCGTGATCGTGTCACCGGTTCGCACACCGGAATCGACACGTGCATTTTCAGGCGGTGCGAACAGAGCAAGCTTGCCGGTTGCCGGCAGAAAATCTCGCGCGGGGTCTTCCGCATAAAGCCTCGCCTCGAAAGCCCAGCCGTTTATGGAAAGTTCGCCCTGTTGTTTCGGCAAGACTTCGCCGGAAGCAACGCGCAATTGCCATTCGACAAGGTCGAGGCCGGTGATCGCTTCCGTAACCGGATGCTCAACCTGCAGGCGGGTGTTCATTTCCATGAAGAAGAAGCGGTCCGGCCGTAGCCCTTCCGAAACATCCGCGATGAACTCCACCGTGCCTGCGCCGGAATAGCCGATTGCCAATGCGGCCTTGACCGCCGCTTCACCCATGGCGGCGCGCATTTCCGGGGTCATGCCGGGCGCAGGTGCTTCCTCGATGACCTTCTGATGGCGGCGTTGCAGCGAGCAATCGCGCTCGAAAAGATGCACCGCATTGCCATGATTATCGCCGAAGACCTGCACCTCGATATGGCGCGGTTTCGCCATGTATTTTTCGACCAGCACGGCGCTATCGCCGAAAGAGGCTTCCGCCTCACGGCGCGCGCTGTCCAGCGCCGCTGCAAAATCCGCCGACTGATCGACGCGGCGCATGCCCTTGCCGCCACCGCCTGCCCGTGCCTTGATGAGCACTGGATAGCCGATCCGGTCCGCTTCGCTTTTGAGGAAGGCTCCATCCTGATTATTGCCGTGATAGCCCGGAACAACTGGCACGCCTGCCTTCTCCATCAGCGCCTTGGCGGCATCCTTCAACCCCATGGCGCGAATGGCTTTGGCAGAAGGGCCGATGAAGACAAGCCCCGCCGCCCCGACAGCATCCACGAAACCGGCATTTTCGGAGAGAAAACCGTAGCCCGGATGGATCGCCTCTGCGCCAGTTTCCTTCGCAGCCTTGATGATCGCCTCAACATTCAGATAGCTTTGCGCAGAAATGGCAGGGCCGACGCGCACCGCCTCGTCGGCCATTTCCACATGCAGCGCTTGGGCGTCGGCATCGGAATAAATTGCGACGGTGGCAATACCCAATTCCCGCGCCGTGCGAATGACCCGGCAGGCAATTTCTCCGCGATTGGCAATCAGTATCTTTTTGAACATCTGATTGCTTCCTTACATCCGGAACAAACCAAAGCGCGTCGGCTCGACCGGTGCGTTTAGCGTGGCGGAAAGCGACAGGCCAAGCACTTCGCGGCTCTTGCGCGGATCGACGATACCGTCATCCCAAAGTCGGGCAGAGGCATAAAGCGGATGGCTCTGGCGTTCGAACATTTCGAGCGTCGGGCGCTTGAACTCCGCTTCCTCATCCGCCGACCACGTGCCGCCGGTGCGCTCGATCCCGTCGCGCTTGACGGTTGCCAGCACGCCTGCCGCCTGTTCGCCGCCCATCACCGCAATGCGGCTGTTCGGCCAGGTCCACAGGAAGCGCGGCGAATAGGCCCGCCCCGCCATGCCGTAATTACCCGCACCATAGGAAGCCCCGATCAGCATGGTGATCTTGGGTACATTGGCCGTCGCCACCGCCGTCACCAGCTTGGCACCGTGTTTCGCAATGCCCTCGGCTTCATATTTGCGCCCGACCATGAAGCCAGTGATGTTCTGCAAAAACACCAGCGGAATGTTGCGCTGGCAGCAAAGCTCGATGAAATGCGCGCCCTTGAGCGCCGCTTCGGAGAACAGTACGCCATTATTGGCGATAATCCCGACCGGCATGCCATAGACGCTGGCAAAACCACAGACCAAAGTGGTGCCATAGCGCGCCTTGAACTCATCGAAATCCGAACCATCGACCAGTCGTGCAATCACTTCGCGCACATCATAGGGAATGCGCGTATCGGCGGAAACGACACCCAGAATTTCTTCCGGATCATAAAGCGGGGCAGCGCCATCGCCTCTTGGGATAAACTCACGCTTCTTGCTGTTGAGATTGGCTGCAATGGCGCGCGCAATCTGCAATGCATGGGCGTCGTCATTGGCCAGATGATCGGCCACGCCGGAAAGCCTTGTGTGCACATCGCCGCCGCCGAGGTCTTCCGCGCTCACCACTTCGCCGGTTGCAGCTTTGACCAATGGTGGACCAGCCAGAAAAATCGTGCCCTGATTGCGCACGATCACCGTCTCGTCGCTCATGGCGGGCACATAGGCACCGCCCGCCGTGCACGACCCCATGACCACGGCGACCTGCGGAATGCCCGCAGCCGACATCTGCGCTTGATTGTAGAAAATGCGTCCGAAATGGTCGCGGTCCGGGAACACCTCATCCTGATTGGGCAGATTGGCCCCACCGGAATCGACCAGATAAATGCAGGGTAGGCGATTTTCGCCCGCGATTTCCTGCGCGCGCAGATGCTTCTTCACTGTGACCGGATAATAGGTGCCGCCCTTCACCGTCGCATCGTTGCAGACGATCATGCAGTCGCGGCCAGACACGCGCCCGATGCCGGTGATGATGCCACCCGAAGGGGCCGCCCCGCCATACATGCCATGCGCTGCCGTCAGCCCCACTTCCAGAAAGGGCGACCCCGGATCGAGCAATTGCGCCACGCGCTCGCGAGGAAGCAGTTTTCCACGCGAAACATGGCGTTCGCGCGCTTTCTCACCACCGCCATCAATCGCAATCCGCGAGGCTTCGCCCACCACGTCGATTGCCGCCAGCATGGCCTTGCGGTTAGCCACGAAGCTGGCGCTGCGCGTCGAGATTTCCGATTTCAGGACCGCCATCAACGGGTCTCCTGAAAGAGTTCCCGTCCGATCAGCATGCGCCGGATTTCCGATGTGCCCGCACCGATCTCATAGAGCTTCGCATCGCGCAAAAGGCGGCCCGTCGGATAATCATTGATGTAGCCATTGCCGCCGAGAGACTGGATCGCCTGCAGTGCCATCTGCGTGGCATTTTCAGCCGTATAGAGAATGCAGCCCGCCGCATCCTTGCGCGACGTCTCACCCCGGTCGCAGGCCGCCGCCACCGCATAAGTGTAGGCGCGCGAGGCATTGAAGATCACATACATGTCGGCAAGCTTGCCCTGCATCAGCTGGAACTCGCCAATCGGCTGGTCGAACTGCTTGCGCTCATGCACATAGGGCACCACGACATCGAGGCAGGCCGCCATGATGCCGAGCGGACCACCCGCCAGCACCACGCGTTCATAGTCAAGACCGGACATCAGCACATTGACGCCCTTGCCGACTTCGCCCAGCAGGTTTTCGACCGGCACCTCACAATCCTCGAACACCAGTTCGCAGGTGTTGGAACCGCGCATACCGAGCTTGTCGAGTTTCTGCGCGGTCGAGAACCCCTTGAAGCCTTTTTCGACGATGAAGGCGCTGATGCCACGCGGCCCTGCTGCCGGATCGGTCTTGGCATAAACCACCAGCACATCGGCATCCGGGCCGTTGGTAATCCACATCTTGTTTCCGTTGAGAACGTAACGGTCGCCGCGTTTCTCGGCGGCAAGTTTCATCGAAACGACATCGGAACCCGCGCCCGGCTCGGACATGGCGAGCGCGCCGACATGCTCGCCGGAAATGAGCTTGGGCAGATATTTCGTACGCTGTTCGGGAGAACCGTTTCGCTTGATCTGGTTGACGCAGAGATTGGAATGCGCGCCATAGCTGAGACCGATGGAAGCGGAAGCGCGGCTGATTTCTTCCATCGCGATACAATGGGCCAGATAGCCCATGCCAGCGCCGCCATATTCTTCGGGCGCCGTAATGCCGAGTACGCCAAGCTCACCCAGTTCACGCCACAGACGCATGGGAAATGCATTGTTGCGGTCGGTTTCAGCGGCCAGCGGCGCAATGCGGCTTTCCGCAAAACGGTGCACCGTATCGCGAAGGGCTTCGATCTCCTCGCCAAGACCGAAATTCATGCCCGATGCAAACATACTCGTCCTCCACAAGTTCTGCTCGGTGTCCATCTTTTGCAAGACGGCTATGTTCCGGCCAGAGTGTCCCGTGGCGGCCAATTAGGCAATGGCTTTGCGTGGCGTTCTGTGGCTATTTATTACCGGATAACGAAATTTTGTTGCGCCCGTTATCCGGCAACTCCAAGCAATTGGAGGGTAATCAAATCAATCCTCATGAAGCTCGGCAATATCGCGATAAAGCTCCAACGCTTCCGGGTTTGCCAGCGCCTCGCGATTCTTCACATCGCGCCCATGCACGATATCGCGCACGGCGAGCTCCACGATTTTTCCCGACTTGGTGCGCGGAATATCCCGGACCGCCACAATCTTCGCCGGAACGTGGCGCGGCGTGGCACCAGTACGAATCTTGGTCTTGATGCGTGCCTTGAGGTCGTCGTCCAGCGCGATACCTTCGGCGAGGCGCACGAACAGCACCACCCGCACGTCATTATCCCAATCCTGCCCGATGCAGAGCGCCTCGGCGATCTCCGGCATCTGCTCGACCTGATTGTAGATTTCTGCCGTACCGATACGCACGCCGCCAGGGTTGAGTGTCGCGTCCGAACGACCATGGATAACAATGCCGTCATGCTCGGTCCATTCGGCAAAATCGCCATGGCACCAGATATTGTCGAAGCGCTCGAAATAGGCGGCCTGATATTTCGCGCCTTCGGGATCGTTCCAGAATTGCAGCGGCATGCAGGGGAATGCCTTCGTGCAGACCAGTTCACCTTTTTCGCGGCGCACCGGCTTGCCATCATCGTTCCAGACGTCGACGGCCATGCCAAGGCCCGCGCCCTGAATTTCGCCCAGCCAGACCGGCTCCGTCGGAACGCCCAGCACGAAGCAGGACACGATATCCGTACCGCCGGAAATGGAGGCGAGATGCACGTCCGACTTGATCGCTTCATAGACGAAGGCAAAGCCTTCCGGCGACAGCGGCGAGCCGGTCGAGGAGACAGTGCGCAGCGCCGAAAGATTATGTGTCTCGCCGGGCTTCAGACCGGCTTTCAATACCGCGTCGATGAATTTCGCCGAAGTGCCGAAATAGGTCATGCCCTCGGCGGCGGCATAATCGAACAGCACATTGCCATCGGGATAGAAGGGCGAACCGTCATAGAGCAGAAGCGTAGCGCCCGATGCTATGCCTGAAGCCAGCCAGTTCCACATCATCCAGCCACAAGTGGTGAAATAGAAGAAACGGTCGCCATCGCGAATATCAGCATGCAGGCGGTGTTCTTTCAGGTGCTGCAACAATACGCCGCCTGCGCGATGCACAATGCATTTCGGAATGCCCGTCGTGCCGGACGAAAACAGGATACAAAGTGGATGATCAAAGGGGAGCCGCGTGAACTCGACGTCTTTGGCCTTGAACGGCTCCAGAGCCGCATCAAGCGCAATGCCCTTTTCAGCGCGGTCAGCAACGGCTTCCGCTTCGCCGAGATAGGTGACAATGACCGCACGTTTCAGCCCCGGCAGCTTTGCCGTCACTTCTGCCACCTTGTCGGCAACGTCAATGCGCTTGCCATTATACCAGTAGCCATCGCAGGCGAAGAAAAGCTTTGGTTCGATCTGGCCGAAACGGTCGAGTACGCCCTGCACGCCAAAATCCGGTGAGCATGAAGACCACACCGCACCGATGGACGAAGCGGCCAGCATCAAGGCCACCGCCTCCGGCATGTTGGGCATCATGCCCGCCACGCGGTCGCCCGGCTGAACCCCTTCCGCCAGCATGAATTGCTGGAGTTTCGAGACCCGCGCGTGAAGATCGTCCCATGTCTGGCGGCGCTCGATCTTGTCCTCACCGCGAAAGACGATGGCTTCCTCGCCACCCTCATGGCGCAACAGGTTTTCGGCAAAGTTGAGCCGTGCCTCGGGGAAGAATTTTGCGTCACGCATATGGCCTTTATCGACAAGGGCTGGTTTGCCACGCTCGCCGATAACCTCGCAGAAATCCCACACAAGCTGCCAGAATCCGGCGCGATCCTCGACCGACCAGCGATGCAGCGCGGCATAATCCGGCAGGCTCAAGCCCGTGCGCTGTTCTGCGCGAATACGGAATTGCTCCAGATTGCTGGCGGCGATGCGCCCCGCATCCGGTTGCCATAGCGGATGGTCATGCGAAAACTGCGTGGGGACTGCGTTGGTGCTCATCATTCCTCCCAGAACCATGTGGAATTAGACCCTCTCCCGATCAACTCCGACACGAGTTTCTAAAAGAGAGTTTCCGATACGTCCATGCTTTTCCCGTGACTTGGCTATCAAAGGCTCATCCCTTGTGTTGCCCTGCACTCAATTGTGATTGCCGGACAGGCAGGCAGAACCTAGCCTGCACCTTGCTTTATGGGAAAGCGTAACATAACTACAGCCCGCGTCGGAGTTCATCCTGATGTCCTTCGGTGCAAACGAAATATCCAGTTCTCAGGGCGGGGCGAAACTCCCCACCGGCGGTAACGGACCAAGTGTCCGAAGCCCGCGAGCGCCTGACACGTCTGCCGTGTCAGGGTCAGCAGATTCGGTGCAATTCCGAAGCCGACGGTCATAGTCCGGATGAGAGAGAACGAGGTTGGAATCATGCTCGGCTGGACGGCTTGCCGTCTTCGTCCTGCAGTCTTTCTTCCCGTACCCTGAGGTAACAGGCTTGCCAGAGCAAGTTCCGCCTGAAGCGGAACGCTCTGTCCATTTGTTTTGCCGCATTTATGCGACGTCAAATGTTTCCATTTGGCTGCAAAATGCTCCGAAGGAAGAAACCGTTGAGCCAACTTGCCTCTTCGCCAACTTTGAAACCGACCATACGCGGAGCAGCGCTGATGGTCGCAGCCTGTTCGGCCTATGCCGCCGTCAATGTCGCCACCCAATGGGCGGGAACGCGTACCGGTATTCCCTCCGTCATCATCGCCTTCTGGCAATATGTGATCGCGCTGGTACTGACCTTGCCCCTGCTCATTCGCGACGGCACGAGAGCCTTGCGTACCAGGCATTTCGGTCTTCACGTCATTCGCGTCGCGCTGGCTGCCGCTGGCGTACAGGTCTGGATTTATGCGCTGACCCATGTGCCGATCTGGCAGGTGGTCGCGCTGTCCATGACATCGCCATTCTTCGTCATCCTGTGCGCACGGCTCTTTCTGCAGGAAAAGGTCACGCCGGCACGGCTGCTGACCACATTCACCGGATTTATTGGCGCGCTGATCATCATCGCACCCTGGTCGGATTCCTATACGGTCTATTCGCTCCTGCCGATTCTGGCCGCAGCGTTGTGGGCCGGCTATTCGGTGATGACCAAATATCTGACCCGTTTCGAAAAGCCCGCCAGCATTTCGGCCTATATGCTGGTACTGCTCACGCCCATCAACGCGGCACTCTGGCTGGCATCCGGCTTAAGCATGTCCGCAATCACCGCGCCGGGCGTCGAAATCTGGTCCATATTGATCGTCATCGGCGCATTCACAGCTCTCGCCCAATATTTCCAGACGGCAGCCTATTCGATAGCGGATGCGGTCTATCTGCAACCGTTCGATGACCTGAGACTGCCGATCAACGTGATCTTCGGCTGGGTCGTGTTTGCAGCAGCGCCAAGCATCAACTTCTGGCCGGGAGCGGCCCTGATCATCGGCGCATCGCTCTATCTGATGCGGCAGGACAGCGGTACGTCGCGCACCGCCTGATCGATCCGGTGAGGATGCCTGCCTATCGGGAGACGGGCAGGCCGTTTTGCGTAGAACCAGAAAACCCGCTTGAGCCTTCCGATCTGCTGACCCATGCGTCAATTCTTTTCACCAGCCAGCGGTGAACGGGATTTTCGAACAGGTGGTAAGAGGCAATGGCAGTCAACACGCTTGCAAGAACACCTGCAGCGATGAGCAGGACCGCGCCTGCCATCGCCTCGCCCCATCGTTCCGGAGCAGCTTTGAAGAAAACCATTCCGACCGCAGGATGGAGAATGAAGATGCCGAAGCTGTAACGGGAAAGCCTTGTGAATCCGCGCCATTGCAGCGGTGTATAAATGCCCCGAGTGGATGCGGCATAAAGCACATAGACACCCGCATAGAGGAAGGCCAGCCGCCAGGGGCCTTCAAGCGTGTGCGGTTCGTCCGGCCCGTTTGCCGGGTGATAGAACAGAAAGACAATCAGGCAAGTGGCAAGCAATGCCTTGATTGCCGGTGCCGGCATCGGTGGATGTTCCCGGCGAGCAAGCCACATTCCAAAGACAAAGGAAGGCAAGGCTCGCAAGACCCCGGCATCGGACAATTGAATGCGTGTGAGTGACAATACGCCAAGCTGTTGCGCCAGATAATCACCGCCCACGGCTGCGGCCATCACACCGACGAGAACCCAGCTCCCGAAACGACGGCACAACATATCGAACAGCGGAAAAGCGAGATACATGGCTAAAAGGGCACTCAGCGACCAGCTGACATAATTGTAGGACAAGGTGAGCCCCAAACCCCAATTATGAATCAGCAGTAACTGGGTCAGCCCGTCTCGCCAGCTCATGCTGGGTTCGACCAGAGGATGCAGAATTCCCGCTGCTGTCAGGACAGAAAGAAGCGCGAAACAGGAGAAGGTCACCACGTGCAGCGGATAAATCCGCGCGAGCCGCTTCCCAACGAAAGCTACATAACGCGGCCAGCTCCAGAGATAATTTCGTCGCCTCGCCAGAAATAATCCAGACACAATAAAAAAGACATCGGTAAAATAAGCAAATGTTAATATAACAGAATTCAAAATCTCATCATTTACCGGAACACGGAAAGAAAAATGGAAAATTGCGATTCCTATACATAATAAAAAACGCAAACCATCAAAATCTTGGAGTCTTTTCATTTAAAAACACTGGAACTACTTCACACAATTTCTGTTTAGCAATTTTTTAGGAATTGTCGAGTGCAACTTGAGCGTGAAATAGCGCGATCATGCTAATTTCAATAAGAGCGTCAGTCCGCTGCAGCAAAATGTTCCATCTGGTCGGTAAAGGCTTTCTGGAATGCGGGCCGTGCCGCCGCGCGCCCGACATAGGCCCGGCAGACCGGATGCTGCGCCAGACCGTCGAAATGGTCGACCAGACGCAACACGTCTGCCATCAGAATATCGGCAACCGAAAACTGATCCGTCAGCCATTCGCGGCCTGACAGCGCCTGCTCCATGTGCGCCAGCCGACCGGCAAGGAAGCTGTCCATGAGCTGACGCCCCGGCGTCTGCTCCTCATCACCGGTGAATTTATAAAGGGCGAGCGGCAAGGCGGCCATTTCGACCGAATTCAACGCCGCGAACAGCCATTGTATGACCTCGTTGCGTGCCCTCGGATCAGGCGGCAACAGCGCATCGCTCTTCTCGGCTATATGAAGCAGGATGGCGCCGCTTTCGAAGACCGACATATCACCGTCGATCAGCCATGGCACTTGCCCGAAAGGCTGATGGGTGAAGTGTTCCGGCCCGCGATTCTTGAATGGAACGCCTTCGACACGATAGGGCAATCCGGCTTCTTCCAGCGCCCAGCGCACGCGAAGATCGCGGACGAAACCGCGTGGCATTTTGGGAACCCAGTCGAATGTCGCCAATATCATCTCTGTCATGGGAAATGACATAGCGCTCGGACAGGCTTTGTCCACCGACAGCCATTGTGCCGACCGATGGCGGTGTCCGTTCTGGTTACTTGAGAAGAAACATTTGGTGGAGCCAAGCGGGATCGAACCGCTGACCTCCTGCATGCCATGCAGGCGCTCTCCCAGCTGAGCTATGGCCCCATCAAACCTCTTTCGAGGCGCATCAGGCAGGACTTGCTGCCCGGTGTGGCGGCTTATTAAATGGCGTTTGTCAGAAGATCAAGAGCTAAATCGCAACTCTTTTCACATCTGTCGAAAATAATTCACAGATCACGCCGAAGCCTCATCCGGGATATGCTCCAAACGCAGCGAGGCGACCCGAAGGTCGCCTCGCAAAAGCATCCGGTCTTGATCTGTGTAACAGATCAGCCTTCCTCGTCTTCACCGCCGACGCCGCCGCCGAGAATGCCCGACATGTCGTCGTCCTCGTCTTCCTCTTCTTCGAGGAAGGTGTCTTCATCGTCGTCGCCGAGATCGACATCGTCGTCGTCCATATCCGGCAGGTCGTCGCCGCTGCCCTTGGTTTCGTCGTCGGCATCCTCGAGAGAGACGAATTCCGGCTTTTCGAGTGCCGTATCCAGTTCTTCCTCTTCGGTTTCCTCTTCGACAACGCGGCTTTCAAGCGTGGAGTCGAAATAGGAACGCGGATAGGAAATGCCGGTGTAAGGCGAAACGATCGGGTCGCGATTGAGATCGTAAAATTTCTTGCCCGTTTCCGGGTCGATACGCTTGGTACCAAGTTCAGCTTTTGCCACGTCTAGCCTCGTTAATTCGCACGGGGACACAAATTCATAAAATCGCGCCGGAATGCCTGCCTCGAAGCATATAGCCCTTCACCATGCTGTTCACGGAGCCATATGGCAAGGGGCAAGTCTTAAGCGCGTTTATATTGTTGTCCGGTGCATAAACGCAATTTGGCGCGTTTGTCAAAGCCAAACGCAAAGGGATGTGCAGACTCTTGGCTCTCCCTCCTGATTATGGGTGTCGCCCGCACCGCGTATTCGCGGATGACCGCACAATATTACTATGCTAGGGAAGCCCGGCTTATCTCTCAATCCCGGCGCGTGTCCGCGCCAAAAATGTGACTGTGAAAAATCCATGTCCCATTCTGCATCCCCGAAACCAGCAACCGCCCGCCACTCGGAGGCACTTACGGGCGAAATTCGCATTCCGGGTGACAAATCCATCTCGCATCGTTCCTTCATGTTCGGCGGCCTTGCATCGGGTGAAACCCGCATCACCGGCCTTCTGGAAGGCGAAGACGTCATCAATACCGGTCGCGCCATGCAGGCCATGGGCGCGAAAATCCGCAAGGATGGCGATGTCTGGATCATCAATGGCGTCGGCAACGGTTGCCTGTTGCAGCCCGAAGCAGCGCTCGACTTCGGCAATGCCGGAACCGGTGCGCGCCTCACCATGGGCCTTGTCGGCACCTATGACATGAGAACCTCCTTTATCGGCGATGCCTCGCTTTCCAAGCGCCCGATGGGTCGCGTGCTGAATCCGTTGCGTGAAATGGGCGTTCAGGTGGAAGCAGCCGAAGGCGACCGCATGCCGCTGATGCTGATCGGCCCAAAGACGGCCAATCCGATCACCTATCGCGTGCCGATGGCGTCCGCGCAGGTAAAATCCGCCGTGCTGCTCGCCGGTCTCAACACGCCGGGCGTCACCACCGTCATCGAGCCGGTCATGACCCGCGACCACACCGAAAAGATGCTGCAGGGCTTTGGCGCCGATCTTTCGGTTGAAACCGACAAGGAGGGCGTGCGCCATATCCGCATCACCGGACAGGGCAAGCTTATCGGCCAGACCATCGACGTACCGGGTGATCCGTCGTCAACGGCTTTCCCGCTCGTTGCCGCCCTTCTGGTCGAAGGTTCGGATGTTACCATCCGCAACGTGCTGATGAACCCGACCCGTACCGGCCTGATCCTGACGTTGCAGGAAATGGGCGCCGATATCGAAGTGCTCAATGCCCGTCTTGCCGGCGGCGAGGATGTCGCCGATCTGCGCGTGAAGGCCTCGAAGCTGAAGGGCGTTGTCGTTCCGCCGGAACGCGCTCCGTCGATGATCGATGAATATCCGGTTCTGGCCATCGCCGCGTCCTTCGCGGAAGGCGAAACTGTGATGGACGGTCTCGACGAACTGCGCGTCAAGGAATCGGATCGTCTGGCAGCGGTTGCACGCGGCCTTGAAGCCAATGGCGTCGATTGCACCGAAGGCGAGATGTCGCTGACGGTCCGTGGTCGCCCCGACGGCAAGGGGCTGGGTGGCGGTACGGTCGCAACCCATCTCGATCACCGTATCGCGATGAGCTTCCTCGTCATGGGCCTTGCATCGGAAAAGCCGGTGACGGTTGACGACAGCACCATGATCGCCACGTCTTTCCCCGAATTCATGGACATGATGCCGGGACTGGGCGCCAAGATCGAACTGAGCGACGCGCGATGACGCCGTTCATCGTCGCTATCGACGGACCGGCCGCCTCGGGCAAGGGAACCCTTGCCCGGCGCATCGCCATTCACTACGGCATGCCGCATCTGGATACGGGACTGACCTATCGCGCTGTGGCCAAGGCGCTGATCGACAAGGGGCTGCCGCTCGATGATGAAGCGGTGGCGGCTGACGCCGCGCTCAATCTCGATCTGCGCGAGATGGACAAGGCGGTCCTTTCCGCTCACGCGATCGGCGAAGCGGCATCGAAGGTCGCGGTCATGCCGAAGGTCAGACGTGCGCTTGTCGAAGCGCAGCGCAATTTCGCCAATGCCCTGCCCTCAAGCGTGCTTGACGGGCGCGATATCGGCACTGTCGTCTGTCCCGATGCAGCCATAAAGCTCTTCGTCACGGCGACGCCGGAAGTGCGCGCCGAGCGTCGCTTTGAAGAAATCGTGGCACGCGGCGAGAAGGCAGATTTCGCGGAAATACTGGCCGACCTCAGGAAACGCGACGAGCGTGACACGAACCGCATCGATTCTCCCCTCAGACCCGCTGAAGACGCGCACTTGCTAGATACGAGCGAAATGAGTATAGAAGCGGCATTTCTAGCCGCAAAAAAGCTGATCGATCATGCTTTGGCGCAGCATCGGGGATGAAACCGACAAGTTTTTAGACTTTTTGGATCTCATTATGCCCCGAAAAGCTGGATTATCTTGAGTTCGGACCTATATAGGCTGCACTCATACTGAAAGCCTGACTTCGCGTTCCACGCGCCGGTTGTCTGCAAAGACGGGGCCGAGGTCGGGCATAACGCAACGCTAACCCCCGGCGCCGCATCCGATGAATTTTCCGGATGCACCAGGAGTATTCATGTCAGAATTCAATCCATCCCTCGCAGACTTCGAGTCGCTGCTGGCGGAATCCTTTGCAACGAACGACCTTGCTGAAGGTTATGTCGTCAAGGGCCGCATCGTAGCCATTGAAAAGGACATGGCGATCATCGACGCCGGTCTGAAGGTCGAAGGCCGCGTGCCGCTGAAGGAATTCGGCGCAAAGGGCAAAGACGGTACGCTGAAGCCGGGCGACGAAGTGGAAGTTTACGTCGAGCGCATTGAAAACGCTCTGGGCGAAGCTGTCCTGTCGCGCGAAAAAGCACGCCGTGAAGAAAGCTGGGTCAAGCTCGAGCAGAAGTTCGCCAATGGCGAGCGCGTCGATGGCGTCATCTTCAATCAGGTCAAGGGTGGTTTCACCGTCGACCTCGACGGCGCTGTTGCCTTCCTGCCGCGTTCGCAGGTCGACATTCGTCCGATCCGCGATGTCACCCCGCTCATGCACGTCCCGCAACCGTTCGAAATCCTCAAGATGGACAAGCGTCGCGGCAACATCGTTGTCTCGCGTCGTACCGTTCTTGAAGAGAGCCGTGCGGAACAGCGTTCGGAAATCGTTCAGAACCTTGAAGAAGGTCAGGTCGTTGAAGGCGTCGTCAAGAACATCACCGATTACGGTGCGTTCGTTGACCTCGGCGGCATCGACGGTCTCCTGCACGTGACCGACATGGCATGGCGCCGCGTCAACCATCCGTCGGAAATCCTCACCATCGGCCAGACGGTCAAGGTGCAGATCATCCGCATCAACCAGGAAACCCATCGTATCTCGCTCGGCATGAAGCAGCTCGAGAGCGATCCTTGGGATGGCATCGGCGCGAAGTACCCGATCGGCAAAAAGATCACCGGCACCGTCACGAACATCACCGACTACGGTGCGTTCGTTGAAATCGAGCCGGGCATCGAAGGCCTCATCCACGTTTCCGAAATGTCGTGGACCAAGAAGAATGTCCATCCGGGCAAGATTCTTTCCACCACGCAGGAAGTCGAAGTCGTTGTGCTCGAAGTTGATCCGGTCAAGCGCCGTATCTCGCTCGGCCTCAAGCAGACCCTCGACAATCCGTGGACGACCTTTGCCCAGAAGTACCCTGTCGGTACCGTTGTTGAAGGTGAAGTCAAGAACAAGACCGAATTCGGCCTGTTCATTGGCCTCGACGGCGACGTTGACGGCATGGTTCACCTCTCCGACCTCGACTGGAACCGTCCGGGCGAACAGGTCATCGAAGAGTACAACAAGGGTGAAGTCGTCAAGGCTGTCGTTCTCGACGTCGATATCGACAAGGAACGCATCTCGCTCGGCATCAAGCAGCTTTCCGGCGACAAGGTCGGCGAAGCAGCAGCTTCCGGCGAACTGCGCAAGAACGCCGTTGTGACCTGCGAAGTGACCGCCGTTACCGACGGTGGCCTCGAAGTCCGTCTCGTCGACCACGATCTCGAAAGCTTCATCAAGCGTTCGGATCTGTCGCGTGACCGCGACGAGCAGCGTCCGGAACGCTTCACGGTCGGTCAGAAGCTTGACGCTCGCGTCATCGCTTTCGACAAGAAGACCCGCAAGCTGCAGGTCTCGATCAAGGCGCTCGAAATCGCTGAAGAAAAAGAAGCTGTCGCTCAGTACGGTTCGTCCGACTCCGGCGCTTCGCTCGGCGACATCCTCGGTGCCGCTCTGAAGAAGCAGGAAAAGAACTAATCTTTTCTTCTTCGATCGAACATGAGAAAGCCCGCCTCCTGGCGGGCTTTTTCTTTATCAAATAAATTTATGGTGATTCCTCCGCCACGAAATGGTCACGAACCGGCACAATTTTACATGCTCGACCAATATTGATTCATTATCTTCTTCTCCAATTCGGCAGATGGGCAACTAATAAAGCTTTCTCTGCATTAATCATGGAGGATAAAAGCTTTCAAGCCGCCTATTCATAGCAAAATATCTATACAGAATTACTTTTGAACGGATTGCATAAGATGATTTCCAGAACCACCACCCTGACCGCAATGCTGCTTTCAACTGCGCTGCTGAGCGCTTCCTTTGCCGTGCCAAGCTTCGCCGAAAGTGCAGCAAAGCCGAATGCCCCGGCGACCGAGAGCACGAAAGCTGCACAACAGGACGCCATCAAGAAGCTGGATGCCATTTCCGGCGATGGCCTCGCAGCGGTGCGCGGCGTTACACTGGCGCGACTGGCCATTTTTCAGGGAACACCCGACCAGGCCAAGGTCATTCTGTCGACGGTCATGGATGATCTGGACAAGGCGCAGAAAGACACTCCATCCCTGCTCGACAAGATGAAAGCGGCTGGCGCTCCAGCCGACGAAGTCGCCGAAGTTCAGTCGGGCACATTGCCGGTCGATATGGAAGTCGGTGTGGTCGATGACTACAAGCTGACGCCTGAAAAGGCTGCCCACCTGAAAAAGGCCAACGAACATATCCAGCATGGCCGCAAGAAAGAGGCTCAGGATGAGCTGAAACTCGCGGATGTCGATCTGGTGATAACCGAAACGACAGCCAATCTGCCTGCCATCGACAAGGATGTCGATCTGGCACTGGAACAGCTCGGCAACGGCACTATTACGATGCCAACCTGACCCTCATCAAGGCGGAACATATGGTGACGATCCGCTCCAATATGTCCGTTGATGACAAGAAGGACACCGGCAAGACAGCCAATGCACCAGCCGACGCAAAGCCGACTGATGCGGCTAAGAAGAGCTGACCATCGCTTGTGAGAATAAAGGCCGGGATGTGAACCATCCCGGCCTTTTTATGCAACGCTGAGCATATGGATCAGGCCAAGGCTGATTGCGCAGAGCGCAACGAGCGAAAGCACTGCGGTCAGTGTCACCCGGCCACCTGCCGACGCCACCGAACGGATATCGACGCCGAGGCCAAGGGCTGCCATCGAAATGATGGTGAGTATGGTCGAGGCATATTGAATGCCAGGCAGAATCGTTTCCGGTATCAGATGCAGCGAATGCAGCGCCATCATGCCAAGGAAGCCGAGGATGAACCATGGCACCAGCTGGAAGAAGCCCGGCTTGGCATTCGCATCCTTGTTACCGGCGAGAAGCGCCAGCGCAAGAATAACCGGTCCCAGCATCAGAACGCGCACGAGTTTCACCAGCGTGCCAAGCTGGACACTGATCGTCGCGACCGGCGCAGTGGCCGCTAAAACCTGTGGCACTGCATAAACGGTCAGGCCCGCCAGCACGCCATATTGCGTGTGCGACAGCCCCAGAAGTGGCACCAGCAGTGGCAGAAGCAGCACGACGACCACGCCGAGAATAGCGGTGAAGGCGATCGAAGCCGCTACGTCCTCGCTTCCCGCGCCGATAACCGGTGCGGTTGCGGCAATAGCGGAATTGCCGCAAATGGAATTCCCGCAGGCGACCAGCACGGCCATCCGATGCGGAAGCTTCAGTAAACGCCCGATCCCGTAGCTGAGCGTAATAGCCAGCACCACAACGCCTGCGATACCGAAAATAAGCCCCGAACCCGCAGCCACCACCGCGCTGGCGCTGATCGACGCGCCAAGCAATACCACTGCAATTTCCAGAAGAAGCTTGGCGGAAAAGCCGATGCCCTTGTTGAACTGCTTGCCCGGACGCAGGAACGTCCGCACGACCGTGCCGAGAAGGATGGCGATCACCAGCGCTTCGAGCCAGGCGCGCCCTGCATAATGTTCCTCGACTTTTTCGAGTCCGATCGCGGCGATAGCAACGGCGACGCTCAAGCCAAGTCCCGGGAGGATGTTCTGGATTTTGGAGTAGGTCATTTTCAGCATTTCAAATCTGACTGTCTGCATTTTTCGCATTATCCCGCGCAAAACCGCTTCGCACTTTTGCTGGAAATGCTGTTTTCATTCGCATTGTCCTACGCAAAACCACTTCGCACTTTTGCTGGAAATGCTCGTATGAGAATTATTTTCTGATTAGATGCCTGTTTTTCCCTGTTCAATCCATTTCATTATATGGCATATTTCATTTGATAAAATCGAACGATCATCGCTATGACACTGGAACAGCTACGAATTTTCATTGAAGTCGCCGAGCGTGAGCACCTCACGCGAGCCTCGGAAGCCCTGCATCTGACCCCTTCGGCGGTCAGTTCGGCCATCCGCACCATGGAAGATCGCTACGGAGCGACGCTCTTCAACCGCATCGGGCGGCGGATCGAGCTGACCGGTGACGGGCGCATGTTTCTGGACGAGGCACGCGCAACGTTTGCGCGCGCCCGTTCTGCCGAGCGGATGCTATCGGAACTTGGTGGCGGCAAACGGGGCATTCTCGCCATTCATGCCAGCCAGACCATCGCCAGCTATTGGCTGCCGTCCTTTCTGGCACAGTTTCACGCCGCCTACCCCTTGATCGACGTGCGACTGACGCTTGGCAATACGGAAAGCGTTACCGAGGCGACACAGGAAGGCGTCGCAGATATTGGCCTCGTCGAAGGTGCTGTGCAGGCGCCGTCGCTATCAATCAGCAAGGTTGCAAGCGACCAGCTTATTCTGGTGGCGCGCCCCCATCATGACTGGGGTACGGGCGGCAAACTCACCTGGGATCGGCTTTTCGAGGGAAAATGGATCTTGCGTGAACAGGGATCGGGAACGCGCAGCGTTTTCGAGGATGCGATGCGCGCTTCCGGTTATAATCCGGCGCGACTGCATGTGGCGCTGGAACTGCCATCGAACGAAGCCATCTGTTCGGCGGTGCGCTCCGGTGATTACGTGACGGCCATATCGGAACTTGTCGCCGCCCCGCATCTTGCTGCCGGAACTCTGGTAAAGGCGGATTTTGCTCTCCCGCAGCGCCAGTTTCTCATGCTGCAGCACAACGACCGCTACAGGACGAAAGCGCTGCAGTCTTTCGCCAACTTGCTGAGTGGCGGGGATCAGCGGATCTGACGTAATAGCTCCGGCTGCGGGAAGCAGGTTGACGCCATGCCGTTTTTCGCCTGCCACAGGCCGATCGAGCGGCGGGTCTTGAAGCCGGGCAGACCGTCCGGCTTGCCGACATCATAGCCCAGCGCCTGCATGCGTTTCTGCATTGCGCCGATATCAGAGCGATACATGGAGCCGACGTCGCCCCATCCACGGCTGAAATCGCCCGCGCCATAGGCGATACGATCACCGACGTGGCCGATGAAGAGCGCATAGAGATCGCTCATATTATAGTCTTTGAGCACGTAGAAATTCGGGCTCACGACAAAGGCCGGACCGTAGCGACCGGCGGGCATGAGCAGAAAGCCCTCGCCCTTCATTTCATTGGCCGGAAACGGTTTGCCATTCACCCGCGTAATGCCGAGCTTTGCCCATTCGGCAATCGTCTTGCCCTGATCCGGACCTTCCAGCGAGCAGGATACGTTCTGCGGAACGCTCACTTCAAAGCCCCAGTCACGCCCCTTCTGCCAGCCATGCAGCTTCAGATAATTGGCGATGGAGGCAAGCGTATCCGGCACGGAGTTCCAGATGTCGCGCTTGCCGTCACCGTCGAAATCGACAGCATGTTTCAGATAGGAAGTCGGCATGAATTGCGGCTGGCCGAGTGCACCCGCCCATGAGCTTTTCATAGCGGCTTCGTCGATATAGCCCTTGGAAGCGATTTCGAGCGCAGCAATCAGTTCCTTCCGGAACATGTCCTTGCGGGTGGCCATAAAAGCCTTGGTGCCAAGAACTTCATAAGCATTGTAGGGAATCTTCACCGTGCCGAAGCCGGATTCGCGGCCCCATACGGCAAGCAGGATCGGCCCCGGAACACCGTATTTCTGTTCGATGCGCTTCAGGAGATTGGCATATTGGCCATAGCGCCCCTTGCCGCCGCTTGTGACCGCGCCCATCGTCTTTGCATTGAAATATTTGCCGGGTGCACCGAATTCCGCCTGTTTCTGCTCTTTCGGTGTCGAGGGCTTTTCGCCGGGGATGACAAGGTCTGGCAGCTTCCAGTTGATCGAGACACCGGCAAAAGCCTGATCGAACACGGCGCGCGATACGCCTGCTGCCTTCGCTTCCGGCCAAAGGTCCTTTTCGAGCCAGTTGCGATACTGGCTTTCAACCTGCGCCTTGGACGGCGCGGCAATGGCGGGAGAAATGGCAAGGCTGGCAACCAGTGCGAGACCAATCTTCAGGCTATGCTTCCAATTTCCCGCTGCCATGCCTTCTCCATTAGTTCTAAAGGGTGGTTCTTGCCCGCAAGGCGGCAGCCAGCGTGCCTTCATCCAGATAATCAAGCTCGCCGCCGACCGGGACGCCATGGGCAAGCCGCGTGACACGAACGTCGAAGCTCGACAGCTGGTCGGTGATGTAATGCGCCGTGGTCTGACCTTCGACGGTAGCGTTGACCGCGAGAATCACTTCCTTGATCTCACCCGTGGAAACCCGTTCCACCAGTCCTTTAATGTTGAGATCGTCCGGGCCGATGCCATCGAGCGGTGACAGGCGACCGCCGAGAACATGATAGCGCACATTCATCGTGCCTGCCCGCTCCAACGCCCAGAGATCGGAAACGTCTTCCACGACAATAAGAGTGGTGGGATCGCGACGTTCATCGGTGCAGATCGTGCACGGATCGGACGTATCGACATTGCCGCAACAAGAACAGATGCGTACCTTTTCGGCAGCTTCCTGCATGGCGCCACCAAGCGGCACCAGAAGCGCTTCTTTCTTCTTGATGAGATGCAGCGCCGCACGACGGGCCGAACGCGGCCCAAGCCCCGGCACGCGGGCCAGGAGCTGGATAAGACGTTCGATTTCGGGACCGGCTATTCGTTTGGACATCTTTTAAGGCAATACGGCAATAGGGCGGTAAGACAATAAGGAAAGCAGAGGCAGCAACGTTTCGGGCAGATAAAACATACTGCCCTAATGCCTTACTGCCCTACTCACTTAAAACGGCAGCTTGAACCCCGGAGGAATCGGCAGACCAGCGGTGAGCGACTGCGTCTTCTCGGCCATGGCCGCTTCAAGCTTGGCCTTGGCGTCGTTATGCGCCGCGATGATCAGGTCTTCGAGGATTTCCACCTCTTCTTCCTTCATCAGCGACGGATCGATTTTCAGCGCCGACAGGGTGCCCTTGCCGGAAAGCGTGATCGTCACCAGCCCGCCGCCCGATGAGGCCGAGGCTTCCATGGTGGCGATCTCGTCCTGCATGGCCTTCATCTTGGCCTGCAATTCCTTCGCCTGCTTCATCATGCCCATCATGTCACGCATGGGTTCACTCCATCATTCCGTAAATCAGTCGTCTTCAGACGGTGCGCCCGGTGTTTCCACCACGGCATCGAGGTCAATGTCCTCGTCGTCATTCTGTTCCGGTACGGCAATGCGCACGTCGGTGATTTTTGCCCCCGGAAAGGCCGCGAGAATAGCGGCGACATCGGGATCGGCGCGGGCATCGGTCACCAGATTGTCGCGTCGCTCGGTTTCCGCCTCCGAAATGGTCTGCCCGGCCACGTCACGCGCGACCGTCACCACCCAGCGAATGCCGGTCCAGTTCAGGAGGCGTTGCGAAATATCGCTCGGCAGAGATTTCGGCGCATCGTCGGTCAGGCCGATTTCGAGCCGCCCGGGTGCAATGGATGCAAGGCGCACGCAACCCTTGACCAGAATCTTGAACTGCATGTCGCGGTGCTTGTCGGCAAGTGCGACGACATCATGCAAGCTGTTGACCGGCGCCGAAGGCTGCGGCGTGTTCTCGACAAACTGCTGCGGTGCGGCTGACGGCTGAACCGGCTGTGGTGGTGTTTCCACGATACGCATGGCCGTTGCCGATCCACCGGAAGCTGGAGCCATCGAAGACGATCCAACCGCATCGGCGGCAAAACGCGCTTCCGGCGCACCACCGCCGCCATTCGGCCGCGGATTGCCCGGCTGCGGAGCCGGCGCCGAAACGGAGCCATTGTCGAGACCGCGAATCGCCTCGTCCAGCGTCGGCAGATCTGCGGCATGGGCAAGCCGGATCAAAAGCATTTCTGCAGCCTGAACCGGTCTCGTCGCCGTATCGACTTCCGCAATGCCCTTGAGCAGCATCTGCCAGGTGCGCGACAGCACACGGACAGAAAGTTTCTGCGCGAATTCACGACCGCGCACGCGCTCATCTTCCGACAGGGACACGTCTTCGGCCACATCCGGCGTGAAACGCAGTCGTGTCACGAGATGGTTGAAATCGGCAAGATCGGTCAGCACGACCGACGGGTCGGCACCGACATCATACTGCGCGCGAAATTCCGTCAGTGCGCCAGCCACATCGCCACGCATCAGCATCTCGAAGAGGTCGATGATACGGGCACGGTCGGCAAGGCCCAGCATGGAGCGCACGGCTTCCGCCGTGACAGTACCCGCACCATGCGCGATGGCCTGATCGAAGATCGACAGCGAATCGCGTGCCGAGCCCTCGCCTGCGCGTGCGATCATGGCGAGCGACGTATCATCCACCGCGATCTGTTCCGCTTCCGCGATGCGGCGCAGATGCTGCGCCAGCGTGCCCGATTCGATACGGCGCAGGTCGAAGCGCTGGCAGCGCGACAGAACCGTGATCGGAACTTTTCGGATTTCGGTGGTGGCAAAGATGAATTTGACGTGCGGCGGTGGCTCTTCCAGTGTCTTCAACAGGCCGTTGAAAGCCTGATTGGAGAGCATGTGCACTTCGTCGATGATGTAGACCTTGTAGCGCGCCGAAACCGGGCGGTAACGCACCTGCTCGATGATCTCGCGGATATCGTCGATACCGGTATGCGAGGCGGCATCCATCTCGATCACATCGACATGACGGCCTTCCATGATCGCCTGGCAGTTTTCGCCCTGCACGGAAAGGTCGATGGTCGGCTGGTCGATCGTATCGGTCTTGTAATTGAGCGCACGCGCCAGAATGCGCGCCGTCGTGGTCTTGCCGACCCCGCGAACGCCGGTAAGCATCCAGGCCTGCGCAATGCGGCCCGTCTCGAACGCGTTCTTGAGCGTGCGAACCATCGGCTCCTGGCCGATAAGGTCGTTGAAATTCTGGGGGCGATACTTGCGGGCGAGAACGCGATAGGCGCCATCGGCGGATTTTGTGTCCATAGCGACCCTTCCGTTCTTCCTGTTCCGCTTTTTCTCAGTCGCCAGTTTGGACCGGACGCATGAGCGGCGTCAACCAAAGAGGCAACCCATCAACAGTCGTCGGCGTAGCGAGAAAGGGTGGGAGGCTGGCACGATGACCCGTGCCGTGGCTCGTTAGGGCTGCTTCCTTCCGGACCTGACCCGGTTGGCGAGTGGCTCGTCCACCACCAACCTCCCACGCTGCATATCGTCAATTGTGAAGCAAAAAGCAAGGAGGGCGCCACGCAAAAAGCAAGCGCTGGACGAAAAAAACTGGTAAATGTCGGCCTATGGAACAATTCGAACTCGATAAACGGCTCAATGCCGACACTTTTTCCGTGGCCAAGCTCGGCCTGTGCGAGCTTCGGTTGATGAACGACCGGCGCTGGCCATGGTTGATCCTGGTGCCGCGCCGTCCTGGCCTAGCTGAAATCCATGACATGACGCCACTCGACCAGACCATGCTGACCTTCGAGTTGGGCATCGTTGCGCAGGCACTCAAGACTGTGACGGGTTGCCAGAAGATCAATACGGGCGCGCTCGGCAATATCGTTCGGCAGCTGCATCTGCATGTGATCGCCCGCAATGAAGGCGATGCGGGCTGGCCCGGCCCTGTCTGGGGCTTTGGCACCCGCGAGACCTATGACGAAAAAGACGCCCGCCAGCTGATCGCCGACATTCGCACGGCGCTTTAATTTGCTTTCACGCGTATCTTTTCCGAAAATCGTTTCACACTTTTCGGGATGCGCTTTAAATCCCCCAACAATTCCGAGATAGATATGACTTTCCGTCTCTACGATCTGCCGGAAATCGAACCGAGCCGATCTGTCGGATTTTCCGGCAACCGCATCGACCGCCAATCCGAAAAGCGGCAGGATGACTCTGCCTTCACGGCGCTGGAACTTCCCGAAACGCGAATCATGTTGCTTGGCGGTAACCGGCTGCTTCTCGACTACGCCGATGAAAAAGCGCCACGCGCATTGTTCCGCCTCGGTGAGGCGAAGGACTTTGCGCCCGATCTTCACGAGCCGATTTTTCTCGGTCTTCAGGACGGCGCGCCGCTTGTCGCTTTGACGACACCGCTCGACCCCGAGACGATGGAAACGCCTTTCCGTCTGCAGGATTATCGCAGCATTTATACCGAAGGGCTGGTATCCGCCGACCTGCTCGGCGCGCTGGCGCAAGCCGCAGCGCTGACCGCATGGCATGCCAATCACCGTTTCTGCGGACGCTGCGGTACAAAAACCGACATGCGCGCTGGCGGTGCCAAGCGGCAATGCCCGAACTGTGGTGCGGAACATTTCCCGCGTACCGACCCGGTGGCGATTATGCTGCCGGTGCGCGGCGAAAAATGCATTCTGGCACGCAGCCCGCATTTCGCGCCCGGTTCCTATTCCTGCCTCGCAGGTTTTATCGAGCACGGCGAAACAATCGAGGCCGCCGTGCGCCGCGAAAGTGTCGAGGAAATGGGGCTCTCCATCGGTCGCGTTGCCTATCATGCGAGCCAGCCCTGGCCGTTTCCCTATTCGCTGATGATCGGCTGTCATTCCGAGGTTTTGAGCGACGACTTCACTATCGACCGTTCGGAGCTGGAAGACGGTCGCTGGTTCTCGAAGGCCGAAGTGCGGACAATGCTGGAAGGCACACATGAAAATGGGTTGCGGGTGCCACCGTCCGGCGCCATCGCAACCCATCTGATAAAGGCCTGGGTCTACGACGCAGGCTGATTATTCTGCTGCCAGCAGATGCGTATCGCGGATATCGCTGCCTTTGTAGACGCCGAGAATCCGCACTTCCTTGGTGAAGAACCGCAATTCTTCCAGCGCAAGCTGCAGATTTGCGTCTTCCGGGTGTCCTTCGACATCGGCATAGAACTGCGTGGCGATGAAACGCCCGCCGATCTGATAGCTTTCGAGCTTCGTCATGTTGATGCCATTGGTGGCAAAGCCGCCCAGCGCCTTGTAGAGCGCAGCCGGGACGTTGCGCACGCGGAAGACAAAAGTCGTCACGATGCGTTCGCCATTTTCGGGACGCTGTGCCCATTGCTTGTTCTTGGACAGAACAACGAAGCGGGTCACATTATCTTCCGAATCCTCGACATTTTCTTCCAGAATATCGAGACCATAGAGCTCGGCGGCAAGGCTTGGTGCCAAGGCCGCCATGGAACGATCTTTCATATCGGCGACGAGGCGAGCGGCTCCCGCCGTATCGCCTGCGATGACGCCCTTCCAGCCATTCTGGCGGATGACGTTGCGGCACTGGCCAAGCGCATGGACATGGCTGTGTACCGTCTTGATTTCCTCGCGCTTGACGCCCGGAAGCACCATCAGCTGGAAATGGATCGGCAGGAAATATTCGCCAATGATATGCATGTCGGCGAGCGGCAGCAGATAATGAATATCGGCGACGCGACCGGCCAGAGTGTTCTCGATCGGGATCATGGCGAGGTCGGCAGCGCCGGTTTCAACCGCGTTGAAGGCATCCTCGAAAGTCGGGCACGGCAAAGGCTCCATATCGGGAAACATGTTGCGGCACGCCGTATCGGAATTTGCGCCCGCTTCACCCTGAAAGGAAATCCTGTTGGTTTTCATCGTACCGTGCTTTCTTAAATGCCACTCATCGGTGGCCCGTTAGATACCCTGTGCTACAAGAATGCGCGCGCGGTCAAGATCGGCCTGCGTATCAACGCCGAGCGGCACCGTCCTCACAAGTTCCACATCAATACGCATTCCGGCTTCAAGAGCCCGCAATTGCTCGAGTTTTTCGCGCTTCTCCAAGGGAGACGGCCCAAGCTTCACAAAGCGTTCAAGCGCTGAGCGGCGATAGGCGTAAAGGCCGATATGGTGATAGAGCGGGCCTTCACCGTAGGGCGCGGTTGCGCGGGTGAAATAAAGTGCGCGCAGGCGGCTGTTGCCGGCAAGCGGGGAGCCGACGATCTTCACCACACTCGGATTGGTCTTCTCCGACTCTTCCTCGATTTCGACGCCGAGCGTTGCAATGTCGGCAGGTCCGTCTTCCAACGGCAGAAGCGCACGGCGGATGATATCGGGATCGATGGTCGGCAGGTCGCCCTGAACGTTCACCACGGCATCGAACTCGCCCGCCGGATCGACTTTCATCAATGCTTCATAGATGCGGTCGGAGCCGGATTCGTGATCCTCGCGCGTCATGATGGCTTCATGGCCATGCGCGGTAACGATTGAAAAAATCTCTTCGCTGTCGGTTGCAACCACCGTCCGGCCCAGCTTTGCAGCCGCTGCACGATCGGCCACATGCACGATCATCGGCTTGCCGCAAATATCGGCGAGCGGCTTGTTCGGCAGCCGCGTGGACGCCATGCGTGCCGGGATAAGAGTGAGTGTCTTTAATGTCTGAAGCATCATCGCCTCTTGAGATCGATAAGGTCGCGGACGTCTTTTAAACCGCTTTCGAGGCGCTGGAAATGCATCAAAAGTGTCAAAAAGTCACGGGTCTAGTTACCGTTATAGGTGTTGCATCGCCCTGGTAAAAGACCTAGTTTCCGCCCGATGCCGGGGAGAGAATTGCGACCTTTATTGAAGGTTTGCATGCCGGCTAGGAGAGCGTTCTCGGGGAGAGCGTTTTGGTAGAGGGAGCGCTGACCGGCGATGAATTCAACCCGGACTAACAAGTTTATCATGGCTTTTCTGGCAACGGTTTTCGTTGTCATGACGACAGGCATCCTGTCCGATTCGCTGTTTCACTCGCCTGCGCCCGAAAAGCCGGGCTTTATCATCGAAGCGGCGGAAGCCTCGACCGGTGAAGGGGGCGCTGCACCGGCCAAGGAAGAAGTTTCCATTGCGACGTTGCTGCAGTCTGCCGATCCGGCGCGCGGTGAAACCGTCTTCAAGCGTTGCGCTGCATGCCATACCGGTGAAAAGGGTGGCGCCAACAAGGTCGGTCCGCATCTGTGGGATGTCGTGAACCGTCCGGCTGCCTCTGTTGAAGGTTTCGGCTATTCGGCTCCCATGAAGGAGTTCGGTGCTGCGGGCAACAAGTGGGATTTTGAACATCTCAACAAGTTCCTGACCTCGCCGAAGGGCTACATCAAGGGCACGGCCATGGGCTTTGCTGGCGACAAGAAGGACAATGAACGCGCTGATCTGATCGCTTATCTGCGCACACTGTCCGACAATCCGGCTCCGCTGCCGACCGCTGATGCGGCACCTGCCGCTGGTGGCGATGCAAAGCCGGCTGAGGGCGGCGAAGCCAAGCCAGCCGAAGGCGAAAAGCCTGCAGAAGGCGGCGAACAGAAGCCTGCAGAACCGGCACCCGCCAATTAAACCTGCAGGATAGAAACATGATCAAAGCCCGGTTCGCCGGGCTTTTTTCGTGCCCGCATTAAATTTCTTGCCCGCATGCCTTTCTTCCTCCGCAAAAACCCATAAAACTCGTTCGAATATATCCGAAACAGGAACGGAGAGGCTGGATGAGAGCTTTTTGGGCGGGTGCGTTTGCGGTGGCCATGCTTGCGAGCACGGTTTCAATTGGTCGCGCAAATGACGCGGAACCCCAATGGCGATATTCCTCCAGCCTGCTTGGCGAGCCCAAATATCCTGCTGATTTCAAGCACTACGACTATGTGAAACCCGATGCGCCGAAAGGCGGCACGCTGAACATGGTCGCCGTTGGCACCTTCGACAGTCTCAATCCATTTGTGGTGCAGGGGGTCGCAGCCGCCGGCCTGTCCGATTTCGGCGGCGGTCTTCTCTACGACACGCTGATGACGGATTCGCTCGATCAGGGATCGACGCAATACCCGCTCATTGCTGAAGCCCTGCAATATCCCGATGATTTCTCCTGGGTTAAGTTCAAGCTCAATCCAAAAGCGAAATGGCACGATGGCCAGCCGATCACCGTCGATGACGTGATCTGGTCGTTCGATGTGCTGAAGAAGCAGTCGCCGATGTACAACAAATATTATGGCGACGTGGAGAAGGCGGAAAAGACTGGCGAACATGAGGTGAAATTCACCTTCAGCCAAAAGGGCAATCGCGAATTGCCGCAGATTCTGGGACAGCTTGCCGTTCTGCCCAAGCACTGGTGGGAAGGCAAGGATGCACAGGGCAAGCAGCGCGACATTACCCGTCCGACGCTTGAAATCCCGCTCGGCTCTTCCGCCTACAAGATCGACAGCATGACGCCCGGACGCTCCATCATCTGGGCGCGCGTCGATGACTATTGGGGCAAGGATTTGGGCGTCAATGTCGGGCGCAATAATTTCGACCGCCTGCGCTACGAGTACTATTTCAACGAGGATGCAACCTGGGAAGCCTTCAAGAAGGGCGGACAATACGATTATCGCAACGAGAATCGTGCCCAGCGCTGGGCTGAACAGTATAATTTCCCAGCAGTGCAGCGCGGCGATGTCGTGAAGGCTTCGTTTCCCTTCCATGCCGCCGGACGTATGCAGGGCTATTTCCTGAACACGCGCCGCGACAAATTCAAGGACCCGAAAGTGCGTCAGGCGCTGACCTACGCCTTCGACTTCGAATCGATGAACCGCTTGCTGTTCTTCAACCAGTATCAGCGCATCAACAGCTATTTCGCAGGCAACGAACTGGAACTGAGCGGCCCGCCGACGCCCGAGGAACAGGCCATTCTGGAAACGGTGAAGGATTCGCTTCCTGCTGATGCACTGACGAAGGAATTCAAGCTGCCGGTCTATGACACACCGCAGGCCACCCGCGAAAATCTGCGCACCGCGCTGAAACTCTTTTCGGAAGCCGGCTGGACAGTGCAGGGCAACAAGCTCGTCGATGCCAAGGGCAATCCGTTCACCATCGAATTTCTCGGCAAGGATCCGACGGACGAGCGTATTTACAATCCGTTCGCCGCAAGCCTGCGCAAGATCGGCATCAACGCGACCGTGCGTATCGTCGACACGGCGCAATATCAGGCCCGCGTCAATGATTTCGACTATGATGTGGTCACCTCCGTCATCCCGCAGAGCAGTTCACCCGGCAATGAGCAGCGCGACATGTGGGGTTCCAAGGCCGCTGACTTCAAAGGCAGCCGCAACTATGCCGGTATCAAGAACCCGGCCATCGACAAGCTGATCGACCATGTCATCTATGCCAAGGATCGTGAGGAGCTGGTCGCCTCGACCCATGCGCTCGACCGGGCGCTCTTGTGGAACTATTACGTCATTCCGCAATGGTACTCAGATCACATCAATGTGGCCTATTGGAATAAATTCGGAATGCCTGAAAAGCAGCCGGACTATCTTGGGATTGACCCGTTCTCCTGGTGGATAGACCCTGCGAAGGAAGCCAAGCTCAAAACCGGCAGTGAATGAGGGCGGAGCGAGAATGACAATCCTTCGCATGAACCGCCGCCATTTTCTGGGGCTTTCGGGAAGTGCCGCCGTTGCAGCCTTCCTGCCGCCAAGGGCTTTTGCCGACATCCCGACAGGCAAAGCGCTGCATGGGCTTTCGACTTTCGGTGATCTGAAATACGGTCCCGATTTCTCCCATTTCGACTATGCCAGTCCCGAAGCACCGAAGGGCGGCACGTTCAATTTCGCGCCGTCGAGCTGGGTCTGGAACCAGAATACCGACACGTTCAATACGCTCAATACCTTCACGTTCAAGGGTGATGCGCCGCCGCGCATGGAGCTGACCTTCGATACGCTGATGGCTTCGGCGCTGGATGAGCCGGATTCTGTCTATGGTCTCATCGCGGAAAGTGCGACGCTTTCGAAAGATCGCCGCAGTTGCACTTTCAAGCTTCGCAAGGAGGCGCGTTTTCACGACGGCTCGCCTATTGAGGCGAAAGACGTGCTGTTCACCTATGCGACCATCAAGCAGAAAGGCCATCCAACGCTGCGCCAGTATCTGGCAGGCGTCGAAAAGGTGGAGGCAACCGGCAGCCGAGAAGTGCGCATGCGCTTCGTCGAAGGGCGCGGACCGAACGCCATCCTTGATGCCGTGGCCGTGCCGATCCTGTCGGAAAGCTGGTTCAAAGATCGCGATTTCGAAGCCACGACCATGGAGCCGGTGCTGGGCTCAGGCGCTTACAAGGTCGGCAATTTCGCCGCCGGTCAGTTCATCGAGTATGAGCGCGTCGAGGATTATTGGGCGAAAGATCTGCCGGTGCAGAAGGGCTTCAATCATTTCGACCGCATCCGTATCGAGTTTTTCCGCGACCGCCAGCCTCAGTTCGAAGCCTTCAAGAAAGGCAGTATCGACTACCGCGAGGAGACCGTCTCCAAGAACTGGGCGACGGCCTATGACTTCCCGGCCATTCAGCAGGGAAAGGTCATCAAGCGCACTTTTCCGAAAGAGAAGCGCCCGCTGATGCAGGCATGGGCGCTGAACCAGCGCCGCGAACGGTTCCGCGATCCGCGCGTGCGCGAAGCAATTGCGCTCTGCTTCGACTTCGAATGGACGAATGAGAACCTTTTCTACAAGGTCTATGCCCGCTCGCAGTCGTGCTTCAACGGATCGGATTTTCAGGCGAGCGGCATGCCGACGCTCGATGAACTGAAAGTTCTTGAACGTTATCGCGGAAAACTGCCGGATGCGGTTTTCAGTGAAGCCGTGCTAATGCCGGTATCGGACGGAACAGGCCGCGACCGCGCGCAGTTCGCGCGGGCCATCAAGCTGTTGGAGGAAGCGGGTTTCGAGCGCAAGAACGGCCAGTTCCACGACAAGGACGGGTCGAAATTCGCGCTGGAGATTCTTTCCAATTCGGAAGCCTTCACCCGGGTCTACAATCCTTATGTGCAGAAGCTGCGCGCCATCGGCATTGACGCCAGCCTGCGGCTTGTCGATGCAAGCCAGTATCAGGTACGGATGCAGGACTTCCAGTTCGACATGGTGGGTATGGCGTTGCAGTTCAGCCCCACGCCGACGCAGGAATCGCTTGCCGGGATGTTTGGTTCCGAATCGGCCAAGGTGCCGGGCAGCTATAATCTTCCCGGTACGGAAGACCCGTTGATCGATGCGCTGATTGCAGATATCGGCAAGGTTTCGACGCGCGAAGAACTCGTCGCCACGATGCAGGTGCTCGATCGGTACTTGCGTATCCGGCGCGACTGGATTCCAAATTGGACGACAGCGAATCATCTCGCGGCCTATTGGGACCGGTTCGGTTTCAAGGAGCCGAAGCCCGATTATGGCTTTCCCGTCGAGACGCTGTGGTGGATTAAGGCGTGATTTCGCGAAACCGAAACCGGTTTTCGACATCACGCTCTATAATGAAAAGGCAGAAGCTGTTGGCAAGCCATAAGATAAACCTGAACCTGCGGAGAAAACCGGGCTGATGGGCGCATATATTCTCCGCCGTCTGCTTCTGATGATTCCGACGATACTCGGCATCATGGCTATTTCCTTCGCTGTGGTTCAGTTCGCCCCGGGCGGTCCGGTCGAGCGCGTGATTGCGCAGCTTTCAGGCCAGGGCGGCGACGCTCTCGACCGCCTTTCCGGCGGTGGTGGCGATTTCGGGCAAAGTGCCGTCGACAGCGGCTCGGTCAATTCCAAATATCGCGGCGCGCAGGGGCTCGACCCGCAATTCATTGCCGATCTGGAAAAGCAGTTCGGTTTCGACAAGCCGCCGCTGGAACGGTTCGGCCAAATGCTGTGGAACTATCTGCGCTTCGATTTCGGCCGCAGCTATTTTCGCGATATCAGCGTGATCGACCTCATCAAGGAAAAGATGCCGGTTTCAATCTCGCTCGGCCTGTGGCTGACTTTTCTGTCCTACATGATCTCGATTCCGCTCGGCATTCGCAAGGCGATCAAGGATGGTTCGCGCTTCGACACCTGGACCAGCGCCGTCATCATCGTCGGT
Source organism: Ochrobactrum sp. XJ1 (assembly GCF_024701725.1). Taxonomy (NCBI): domain Bacteria; kingdom Pseudomonadati; phylum Pseudomonadota; class Alphaproteobacteria; order Hyphomicrobiales; family Brucellaceae; genus Ochrobactrum; species Ochrobactrum sp. XJ1. The sequence goes on along the minus strand of NZ_VDGD01000002.1, from coordinate 352,379 downwards.
TACGCCATCCCAAGCTTCCTGTTTGCGATCCTGCTGATCGTGCTGTTTGCGGGCGGCTCGTTCTTCGACTGGTTCCCGCTGCGTGGCCTCACCTCTCCCGATTTCGCGCAAATGTCGTTCTGGGGCAAGATCGGCGACTATCTGTGGCATATGGTGCTGCCGGTGACTGCACTCGTGCTTTCCGCCTTCGCCACAACGACGTTGCTGACCAAGAATTCGTTTCTGGAAGAAATCCGCAAGCAATATGTAACCACGGCGCGCGCCAAAGGGCTGACCGAGAATCAGGTTCTCTATCGGCACGTCTTCCGCAATGCGATGCTGATCGTGATCGCCGGTTTTCCGGGCGCCTTCATCTCGGCCTTCTTCACCGGTTCGCTTTTGATCGAAACCATCTTCTCGCTCGACGGGCTTGGACTGCTGGGCTACCAGTCGGTCATCAACCGCGATTATCCGGTAGTCTTCGCCAATCTCTTCATCTTCTCGCTGATCGGCCTTCTGGTCGGCCTTTTGTCCGACCTCACCTATACGTGGATCGATCCGCGCATCGACTTTGACCGGAGGGACGTGTGATGACCGACACCACCCTCACCCCTGTCGTGCAACCGGTAAAGCGCCCGTGGCTTTCACCACTCAACAAGCGCCGCTGGCAGAACTTCAAGGCCAACAAGCGCGGTTACTGGTCGCTGTGGATCTTCCTGTTCCTGCTCATCGCAGCGCTTTGTTCCGAGTTCATCGCAAATGACCGGCCCATTCTCGTTTCCTACAAAGGCGAGTTGCTGATGCCGGTTTTCGTGGATTATCCGGAAGAGAAATTCGGCGGCTTTTATGCCGTCACCGACTATCGCGACCCGGTGATACAGGATGAAATCAACAACAATGGCTGGGCCATCTGGCCGCCGATCCGCTATTCCTACAACACCGTGAACAACGAGATACCGGAAGCCGCGCCTTCCAAACCGTTCTGGCTCTATTCGGCGGAAGAGCGCTGCCAGCGCTATCCGCAAGGCGTGAGCGATCCCAATTGTCGCTTCGGCAATTTCAATCTGCTCGGCACCGACGATCAGGCGCGCGATGTATTCGCACGCGCACTCTACGGCTTCCGTATTTCGGTGCTGTTCGGCCTGATTCTCACCTTCTTCTCGGCAATAATCGGTGTGACAGCGGGTGCGGTTCAGGGTTATTTCGGCGGCTGGGTCGATCTTCTGTTCCAGCGCTTCATCGAAATCTGGTCCTCGATCCCGGTTCTCTACCTGTTGCTGATTATCGCGGCGATATTGCCGCCCGGCTTCTGGGTGCTTCTGGGCATCATGTTGTTGTTTTCATGGGTGGCTTTCGTCGGCGTCGTGCGCGCGGAATTTCTGCGAGCGCGAAACTTCGAATATGTGAACGCGGCGCGTGCGCTCGGCGTGAAGAACGGCACCATCATGTGGCGGCATCTCCTGCCCAACGCCATGGTCGCGACACTGACTTTCCTGCCTTTCATCCTGAACGGCTCCATCACCACCCTCACCTCGCTCGACTTCCTCGGTTTCGGCCTGCCGCCCGGTTCAGCTTCGCTGGGCGAACTGCTCGCACAAGGCAAGAATAACCTGCAGGCACCCTGGCTCGGCATTACCGGCTTTGTGGTCATCTCGCTGATGCTGTCGCTTCTGATCTTCATCGGTGAGGCAACACGCGACGCCTTCGATCCGCGAAAGGCATTTCAATGAGTGGGCCAATGAGCGGGTCAATGATCGAATCAGGGAACAATATCCTGCTGTCCGTTCGCGATCTGTCCGTCGCATTCCGCCAGAATGGCGAGGAACGCATTTCCGTCGACCGCGTATCCTTCGACATTGCCGAAGGCGAAACGGTCGCCCTTGTCGGCGAATCGGGATCAGGCAAATCCGTCTCGGCCCTGTCCATCCTGAAGCTGCTGCCTTATCCGTCTGCCAGCCATCCTTCCGGAGAAATTCTTTTCAATGGCAAGGATTTGATGAAGGCTTCGGAGCCGGAACTGCGCCGTGTGCGCGGCAACGACATCACGATGATCTTTCAGGAGCCGATGACATCGCTCAATCCGCTGCACAGTGTGGAGAGGCAGATCGGTGAAATCCTGAAAATGCATCAAGGCATGGGGGAGCAGGCCGCACGGGCGCGGACGCTGGAACTTCTGAACGAAGTCGGCATTCGCGAACCGGAAAAGCGCCTGTCGGCCTTCCCGCACCAGCTTTCCGGCGGCCAGCGCCAGCGCGTCATGATCGCCATGGCGCTTGCCAACAAGCCGAAGCTGCTGATTGCCGACGAGCCGACCACAGCGCTCGATGTCACCGTGCAGGCCCAAATCTTGAAGCTGCTGGCCGAGCTTAAAGCTGCACAGGGCATGTCGATGCTCTTCATCACCCACGACCTCGGCATTGTGCGCAAGATCGCCGACAAGGTCTGCGTGATGAGCAAGGGCAAGATCGTCGAGGCCGGGCCGACCAAAGAGATTTTCGAAAACCCGCAGCATCCCTACACCAAGCACCTGCTTGCGGCTGAACCGAAGGGCGAGCCGCCTGCCGCCGATCCAGCAGCAAAAACGGTGATGGAAGGCAAGGATATCCGTGTCTGGTTCCCGATCAAGAAGGGGTTCATGCGCAAGACCGTCGACCATGTGAAGGCGGTGGACGGCATCGACGTAAACTTACGCGCCGGACAGACGCTCGGCGTCGTCGGCGAATCGGGTTCCGGCAAAACGACGCTTGGCCTCGCACTGTCGCGCATGATTTCGTCCAAGGGCGAGATCAGGTTCGACGGGCGCGATATCGCCAAGTTCAGCTTCAAAGATATGCGCCCGCTGCGCCGCGAGATGCAAATCGTGTTTCAGGACCCATTCGGCTCGCTCTCACCGCGCATGACCATCGCGGACATCATCGCCGAAGGGCTTCTGGTGCATGAGCCTAAACTGTCGGCAGACGAACGCGATGCGCGTGTCGTTGCCGCGCTCAACGAGGTCAATCTCGATCCGGAAACCCGCTTCCGCTATCCGCACGAATTTTCAGGTGGCCAGCGCCAGCGCGTCGCCATTGCACGTGCCATGGTGCTGAACCCGAAATTTGTTATGCTGGACGAACCGACCTCCGCGCTCGATATGAGCGTGCAGGCGCAGGTGGTCGATCTGTTACGCGCATTGCAGAAGAAGCATGATCTCGCCTATCTTTTCATCAGCCACGATCTGAAAGTGGTGCGAGCGCTGGCAAATGACGTGCTGGTGATGCGCAACGGCAAGGCAGTCGAATATGGCGCGGCGAAGGATGTCTTCGCCAACCCGCAGACCGATTATACCAAGGCGTTGATGGCGGCAGCCTTCCGGATGGAAGCAACAGAGGGAGGAACGAAGCAATGACAAACAATGATAAGGGCAATATCCTTCTGGCGATCACCGACTGGGACCCGGAAATCTGGCTGAAGACGTTTCGGGATCACGCGCCGGATCGTCCGGTGGTGACGGATCGCACGGAAAAAGATCCGTCCGTCAAATATGCGCTTGTCTGGAAGCAGAAGCCGGGCTCGCTTGAGAACCTGCCCAATCTGAAGGTGATCTTCTCGCTGGGCGCAGGCGTCGATCATGTCTTCCGCGATGACCGGATTCCCGATGTACCACTGGTGCGCATCATCTCCGACGATCTCACTATGCGCATGACGGAATATGTCGTCTGGCAGGTGCTGGATCATCACCGCCTCGGACAGCGCTATCGCAAGCAACAGCAGAATCATGTCTGGCATGAGGATCGCCGTCAGCCTGCTGCTCATGAAGTCACTGTCGGCATCATGGGCCTCGGCGTGCTGGGTCGCGATGCGGCGGAAAAGCTGAAGTTGCTCGGCTTCAATGTCACCGGTTGGAGCCGTCGCCCGCAAGAGATCGATGGCGTGCAGACCTATCACGGCAAGGACGGCTTTGGGAAATTCCTCAAGACGGCTGACATCTTCGTCTGTCTGCTGCCGCTGACGCCCGACACAAAGGGCATCCTCTCCATGTCGATGTTCGCGCAATTGAAGAGCGACGGGCCTCTCGGCGCGCCGGTGCTGATCAATGCCGGACGAGGCGGTCTGCAGAACGAGGCCGATATTCTGGCCGCACTCGACCGCGGGCTTCTTTCGGCAGCTTCGCTTGACGTGTTCACGCAGGAACCGTTGCCGACCAGCAGCCCGCTCTGGGATCATCCGCGCGTGACGATCACTCCACACGCGGCGGCAAGCTCATCTGCAACCGCTCTTGTGCCGCAGATCATCCGGCAGATCGAAGCCTTCGAGCGGGACGGAACGCTGGAACATATTGTAGATCGCAGCACGCAATATTAGGCAGCAATCCCAATTGCTCCATCCTCGCCGACCGTCACCCGATGGCCGGCGAGTTGCTTTTGCGCCTCGCGGTCGAATTCAACGGCGATAGGCACGTCATGCCCCATTTCACGAGCCACGATGAGGCCAAGGAGCAGGATCGCATCCGGTTCATGCAGGACAATGGCCGCAGGCGCATGACCACTATGGACCAGTTCCAGAAGAACGGCTGCTGCCGATGACGACCCGATGGTTCCGGGCAGGCACAACACACACCCGGCGATGCTCTGCCCATGTTCTGGATGGCGCACATCGGCAATCCGCCCGCTCTTCGGATCGACACCGCCCCAGAAGCTAATCGGCGCGGAGAGAACCAGCGCCTCAGCATCTGCCCCTTTTCCTGCAACGAGTACGGTGCTTTCCCCGATGCTCATGCCGCCTGCCTCCCGAAAACCGGCCTGCCCGCAACCGCGCTTTCCACGCATTCTTCCAACGAACCGTAAAGCACGCCATAGCCGGTGTTGCCAGGTGCATAATGCGCGAACTTGCCGGAATTCGTCATAAGGATGGCATCATCCTTAGCTGGCAAAATTGGTGTAACAACCACGCATGTGTCGGCGACAATCACGACGCCTGCTTTTTCAAGCGCCTGCCTGCGTCCGTCTTTCTCCAGCTCAACCAGTGCATGACGACCCGTGCAGGCATAAAGCGGCACCGCGAGCTTGCGTTCCGCTATGGCGCACTCCAGACGGTCGAATTCGGTTATCGAAAGATGCGGACTGCCAATGGCAACCGCATCGATATGATCGACCTGCTCGACTGTCGAAAGACGCTTGCGCGTCGCCTCGATCATTTCTCGTGTGACGCGGATGACGCCTTCCGGCTTCTGGTGCTGCAAAGCCGTTTCAAGATCGGGCGCTTCGGGCGTGACACCAGCAACATGGAATAGACCGACTGCTCCAACCGATGCCGATGCCGCGCCGAAAGCCTTGAGATCGTCTTCATCGGGATGGACCGGACTGCCTGCAACGACACCGATATTCGTGCCAACGCTGCGACCAAACAGATTGCCGAGAATAGGCCAGGCGACTTCCGAAGACAGAAACGCCGGGTCCAGCGTCGAAATATCGATCACCACCGTAGCGCGACGGTTTTCGCTGCGATGCAGACCATAATCGGGCGCGCGGCCAGCAATCGCACAGGCAATATCGAGGAAATCGCCATAACGATTGGTACGCGCACCCAGAACCGAATTGCAGAACACGACTGCATTGGATTCACCCCAGGCGACATCTGTGCCCTTTGCTGGCCTGTGTCCCGCCTGATACGGAGCGCAGGTCCAGGTCGGCTCGCAGCCAAGCTTGATATAGGCGCGCATCATGCGCTTGGCCATATCAGCTTCGTGAGCCGGCAAAAGATTACGCGAGCAGCCCGTCAGATCGATAGAGCCGACATTGAGCGTCGAGCGGACTTTGACCTTTGCACCACCCTCAACCAGCTTTTCTGCGAAAAGCGTTCCGCTATCGCCGTGATAAAGCGCACCGTCAATATGTGCCGATGCAACCGGAATAAGGCGCGGCGCGCCCATCAGCCTTGCTGTTTCGGCGACAATGCGCATGGCCATCGCAGCGCCTTCTCCCTGTTCCCCGGCGGCTATCGACCGCTCTTCATGGGTTAGTGTCGATACCATGCTCAGCCCTTCTTGCGTGCCTTATAACGAATGGTTTCGAAGCGAACATTCAAGGCGTTGTAAAGCAGCAGACGGCCCACCAAGGGTTCGCCGATACCGGTGATGAGCTTAATAACTTCCATCGCCTGCAGGCTGCCGATCACGCCCGGCAGGACGCCCAGCACACCGGCTTCGGCGCAGGTCGGCACTGTTCCAGGTGGCGGCGCTTCTGGAAAGAGATCGCGATAAGATGGGTTCTGCGTGCCATCCGGTCCAGTCGTATAGGGCATCAGCACGGTGACCGTGCCATCGAAACGGCCCATAGCACCGGTCACGAGCGGGCGTCCCACCCTTGCAGCAGCATCGGCCAGAATATAGCGCGTGGTGAAATTGTCCGAACCATCCACCAGAACGTCATAATTGCCGATCAACGCTTCTACGTTACCGGCATCGAGGCGAAACTGGTGTCCTTCGACCGTCACATGCGGATTGATACGGGCAATGGTGGCAAGCGCGCTTTCCACCTTTGGCTGGCCCACACTTTCCGTATCGTGAATGACCTGCCGTTGCAGGTTCGATAGCGAAACAGTGTCGTCATCGACAATGCCGAGCGTACCGACACCGGCAGCTGCCAGATATTGCAGCACAGGCGCGCCAAGACCGCCTGCGCCGACGATCAGCACGCGGGCGGCCTTCAGCTTCTGCTGGCCCGGACCACCGATTTCTGGCAGCACGATATGGCGCGCATAGCGTTCAAGTTCTTCGGACGAAAATGGTCTGGATGGTGCATTCATACCCCCGAACATATGCCTCTCCCAAGGCGCTGTCAGCGGATATTTTGCCTCACGGCGCGATCCATAAAATGGAACCGGTTCTCGGATCAGGCATCAGACAGTCTGGTGAGATGACCGGCAGAGACGTTAAAGAATTGCGCTTCCCCTTCGAGCGCTTCGAAAAGCGCACGATCCGTGCCGGTCATGAAGGCCTGTCCGCCAAGCTCATCAAGGATGCCGAAGAGCGCCGCGCGGCGCCCCGTATCGAGATGTGCGGCGATTTCGTCGAGCAGGAGAATCGGAGCCATGCCCGAAAGCTCGGCCGTCAGTCGGGCATGGGCAAGCACGAGACCAATCAAAAGCGCCTTTTGTTCGCCCGTGGAACAGAGCGCGGCTGGCATGGACTTGGGTCTGTGCTGGACGATCAGATCGGTGCGATGCGGGCCTTCAAGCGTGCGGCCTGCCACTCGGTCTCGCGCACGGCCATCGCGCAGGGTACGGCGGAAATCTTCTTCAAGATCGAGCGCCGCCTCGACATTGATTCTCTGCTCCAGCGCCCCTTCCAGAAAGCAATCTGCCTTTGGAAACGGCCCTTCGGCGGGCAGGCGTTCAATCATCGCCGCAATCAGGCGCATGGCTTCGGCGCGGGCAGCGGCAATGGCTGTGCCCAGTTCCGCCATCTGGCTTTCGATCGCATCCAGCCATTGGTCGTCATTACTGCCATCGTTCAGCAAGCGGTTGCGGCTGCGCATCGCTTTTTCGTAATCGAGCACACGCTTGCCGTGGGCGGTATCGATAGCAAGCACCATGCGGTCGAGGAAACGCCGGCGATCAGAAGCGCCTCCGGTGAAAAGCCCATCCATCGACGGCACCACCCAAAGGATGCGCGCATAGTCGAGCATGTCGTCACCGGAACCCGCAATACCGTTGATACGAACCTTGCGCCCCCCCTCGCCGCCGCCTGCTGTGCCGGTGCCGACTTCCGCTTCGCCGTAAATCATACAGTCGAGCGCCGCATGAATAGCAAAGCCATCAAGCGAGTTGGTGCGGGCAACATCGTCATAAGCAGCGCGGCGCAGGCCGCGTCCCGGCGACAGAAAGGAAATTGCTTCGATCAGATTGGTCTTGCCGGAACCATTTTCACCAGTCAGCACGACATGGCCGGGCCCAAGCGGCAGTGACAGTTCCGCATAATTGCGGAAATTCACAAGCTTGAGCCGCCGGATCGATACACGGGCCGGGCGGCTTTGATTAGGCTCAGGCGTATTCACTTTTCTGTTCTTTAAACACGCATAGGCATCAGCACGTACAACACGTCTTCATCGCCGGTGTCGCGCACCAGCGTCGGCGAACCTGCATCGGCCAGCATGAAGACCGCGTCCGAACCCGAAAGCTGGCTCGTAATGTCGAGCAGGTATTTCGAGTTGAACCCGATATCGAGCGGATCGGCGTCATAGTCCGCCGCAAGCTCGTCAGTTGCGCTGCCGGAATCGGGATTGTTGACAGTGAGCGTCAGCTGGCCATCGGCGATCGAAAGCTTGACCGCGCGGCCACGTTCGCTCGAAATGGTCGAAACGCGATCCACGGAGGCCGCAAACTCCTGGCGTCCGATGGTGAGCTTCTTGTCGTTGCCAGACGGAATCACGCGCTGGTAATCCGGGAAGGTTCCGTCGATCAGCTTCGAGGTGAGGACCACCGATCCAACCGTGAAGCGAATCTTGGCGTCTGACAGTTCAACAGTAACGACCACATCCGGCACATCGACCAGCTTCTGCAGTTCGGCAACCGTTTTGCGCGGGATGATAATGCCCGGCATGCCTTCCGTGCCGGACGGTGCTTCCAGTTCGGCGCGCGCCAGACGGTGACCGTCGGTCGCGACAGCGCGCAGCTTCAGGGCGCCGTCGCTTTCGATGGCGTGAAAGAAAATGCCATTAAGGTAATAGCGGGTTTCTTCCGTCGAAATCGCAAACTGCGTGCGGTCAATGAGACGCTTCAGAGCCTGCGCCTCGATCCGGAAGGAATGGGTAAATGCACCAGCGGTCAGTTCCGGGAAATCGGACTGCGGCAGGCACTGGAGGCGGAAAGACGACTTGCCGGAAATGACCGAAATGGAACCACCATCCGGATTGGTCGACAGCATGACTTCAGCGCCATCCGGCAGCTTGCGGACGATGTCATAAAGAAGATGTGCCGGAACCGTCGTAGCGCCTGCCTGTTCCACCATGGCGGCTGTCGCTTCGTTGACCTCAAGATCAAGGTCGGTCGCCTTGAGTGCGAGGCTTGCGCCCTCGGCCTGCAAAAGCACATTCGACAGGATAGGTATCGTGTTGCGACGCTCCACGACGCGATGGACGTGGTTGAGAGATTTGAGAAGGTTCGATCGCTCTAGGGTAACACGCATGTTCAAACGCACTCGCTCGCTGGGACAGGACAACTGCATCTGACGGGCAGGCAGGCGGCCCCTGTCGATAAGGCGCCGGGGGCGCCAGAAGGTCCGTTAAAGTGGCAGATTTTTAAGGAGAAAAGCAAGCCCGCGCCATGTCGGAAAGCGACAGGGCCCGGGCTTTTTGTTGATAACCGCGATTGATAGCGGGGCAGCTACTGTAATCAGGCCGCCTGATCGTTGATGAGGCGCTTCAGAAGCTCCAGTTCCTGGGCCAGCTTGGTGTCGGCGCCAACCAGATCCTCGATCTTGCGCACGGCATGAAGAACCGTGGTGTGATCGCGACCGCCGAAGCGGCGACCGATTTCCGGCAGAGAACGCGGCGTCATCATCTTGGCGAGATACATTGCCACCTGACGCGGCTTGACGATGGTGCGCGTGCGGCGGTTCGACAGCAGGTCCTGCTTCGAGACATTGTAATGACGCGCCACGATGCGCTGGATTTCCTCGATGCGGATACGCTTCGGTTCGCCAACGCGGGTCAGATGACCGAGCAGCTCATCGACGCGGTCGATGGAGATGTTCGGCTCGAAGGACTGACGGAACAGAAGCTGGTTGAAAGCACCTTCCAGTTCGCGGCCCGATCCGGTGACCGTGCGGGCAACGTGGGAGAGAATCTCTTCACCAATGTTCAGGCTCGAATCTTCTGCCTGCGCGACGGCGAGACGACGGCGCAGCATCTCGACGCGCATGTCGTAATCAGGGGCCGCCACTTCGAGCGCAACGCCACCCTGAAGACGCGAACGAACACGCACATCGAGCGATTCCAGTTCGGACGGCGCACGGTCGGCAGCGACAACGACCTGCTTGGCGCTGTCGAGCAGTGTATTCAGGAGATGGCAGAACTCGTGCTGGATCGACTTGCCCTGCAGGAACTGCATGTCGTCGATGACGAGGAGGTCGATATCGCGCAGCTGTTCCTTGAAGGACAGCGCATTGTTGTCACGGATCGCGGTGGCGAAGCGCCACATGAAATACTCAGCCGTCAGATAGACAACGCGGGCCTTTTCCTGCCGCTGGAGCGCGGCGGCGGCGATTGCCTGCAGAAGGTGCGTCTTGCCGAGACCGACGGAAGCATGGATGAAAAGCGGATTGAAACGCACCGCGCTGGAACCGGCTTCAGCAATGGTGCGAGCAGCGGCAAGGGCCACGCGATTCGATGCGCCATCGACAAAGCTGTCGAACGTATAGCGCGGGTCGAGCGGTGAACCCAGAACGGAACCCGAAGCCGATTCTGCAACGACTGCGGAACCGCGCTTCTCACCGAGCGACTGTCCAACTGGAAACACCATCTTTTCGCGCGGAGCCACAGCAGGCTTGGTTTCAACTGCTTCGCAGGCTTCCACTGGAGCTGCGCTGCGCACCACGCGGCTTACACCGCGAACCACGACTTCAACTTTCAGGATTTGCGGGTTTTCTTCCTGCCACAGTTCGGTCAGCAGTTCGGAATAGTGATTGTTGATCCAGGAGCGCAAAAATGCTGTCGGAACCGACAGGCGGACAATGCTCTTGGAGATATCGTCGAGTTTCAGACGACCGAACCAGCTGGAATAAATCTCGGTGCCAACGCGGGCTTTCAGCTTTGCCGTGAGGCGCTCGAAAACCTCGTCGCCTGCATTGCCGCTCAACTCGACCAGGCTCTTTTCATTTCCGGTAGCAGAAGATCCATGGATACGGTTCGCATGTGCATCATCACCCATCGTTGCCGTCGATTTGCCGGTCATCATTGCCATCGTCTCGCCTGCCTTCACATTCGTACGCGCCGTTTTTTGGCGCTTGTCATTTTTTCCTGTCCGAACCGCGGATTTTTTATCCGTCTGGCCTGGCAGGTACTCACTCATAAAGCCCGGCTCTACAGCTCTGGGCCAAACACAAACTCAAACGGTCCCATCAGGACCAACACCCGGATACTCCTTCCCGGCGACCTTTTTACGACTCACAACACTTTTACCGGAGGCTGATTGCCCGGAAAGAAATCCGCCACAACCATTCAATTGTCGGGGACATGCCTAAAACGGCATTCCGGTTAACGAACGGTAAGCAAACAACCATGAGGAACAGGACCTTACGACCAGAATATAACACCCGCGGGCTGTGATGCCCACGCCGACAAACTCGCTATTTGATGCTAACTCCGGGCCGGTGGCCCACCCCTCTTATGCCCTGACTTTAGCGAAGCCTCGCAGCAAAGGGCAAGCCTCAGAAAGCCACATTTTTTTGCTGAAAGCCCTTGCAGGGGGACTCGACAAAAGTAGGGAATCGGACGCCAGCGAAATAACACCTTTGGATTCAATGTGTTTTCGTGGGGCAATTTTTAGGTGATCTTGATATGTTCTTCCTAAAAATAAATTTAAAAATATTCCTTGACTCAAACCCCCTTCCGAGTCCCTAAACCCGCCTGTGGATAACAGTGGATAATATTCCGCAACCATTTGAAAATACTAATTAAATCGCCTCACGCGAGATTAACCGCCCTCTGAAATATTCCAGCTAGGCATTGAAAAATCTCTACAATTCAGGGTGGTATGAAAGAATGCCAGTGTTCTGAGAAACGCTCAAAAAAGAAAACCCGGCTAACAATGAGCCGGGTTTCGAAAACAATCCATAAAAATGGATGAATGCTTAGGCGTTCAGAGCCTTAACGCGCTGAGCAAGGCGAGACACCTTACGCGAAGCGGTATTCTTGTGCATCACGCCCTTGGAAGCAGCGCGCATCAGTTCAGGCTCAGCAGCCTTGAATGCGACTTCTGCAGCCTGCTTGTCGCCGCTCAGCAGAGCGTCTTCCAGCTTGCGCACGAAGGTACGAACGCGCGAACGGCGGGACTTGTTGATTTCGGTGCGGGCAGCGATCTTGCGCACTGCCTTCTTGGCCGAAGGAGTATTGGCCATAAATGCCTCTCTTTTTTCTGTCAGCTAGCCAGGGGCAAAAACCGCCGGGCACAAAACCTCTAGGGCAGCCGAGAAAATCCCTTGAAGATCCCTGGGGGCCGCCGATCCGTGGTGGGCTTATAGATCAGCTTTGGCGCGGCGTCAACGTGGATTCTGCCCCAAAGCTCGATCAAAAAGCCGCAAACCCGGCCTGAAAGCCCGCCGAAAGCGACCGGAAGGCTCCCATGATGCTCTTGTCAGGGCCGTCACTCGACCACCAGCCGATCAATTAGAGCGGTTCCAGCTAAAACCGAGTCATTGAAACTGCTCTATCTATTTGTCTTTTCAAGCATGTCTTTATCCCGAAACCGGTTCCCACTTTAGGGAGACAAGCTTTAGCGATTCTTGAACGACGGCGTACGCTTGTCGATGAAGGCTGCCATGCCTTCCTTCTGGTCTTCCGTCGCAAACAGCGAATGGAACTGGCGCCGCTCGAAGCGGAGTCCTTCGCTCAGCGTCATTTCGTAGGTACGATTGACCGCTTCCTTGACCATCAGCACAGACGGACGTGAGAAGGATGCAATGCGTTCTGCTGCCTTCAGCGCTTCGTCAAGAAGCTCTTCCGGCGCAACGACGCGCGAGACAAGACCGCTGCGTTCTGCTTCCGCCGCGTCCATCATGCGCCCGGTGAGGCACATATCCATCGCCTTGGACTTGCCGACATAGCGCGTGAGACGCTGCGAGCCGCCCATGCCGGGCATGACGCCGAGCGTGATTTCCGGCTGGCCGAATTTTGCATTGCTGCCCGCGATGATGAAATCGCACATCATGGCGAGTTCGCAGCCGCCGCCCAGCGCATAGCCCGAAACCGCCGCGATAATCGGCTTGCGGACCCGATCCACTTTCTGCCAGTCAGCGAACATGTCCTGAAGATAGGCATCCACGAAATCGATTGGCTGCATTTCCTTGATGTCGGCACCGGCAGCGAAGGCCTTTTCGGAACCGGTGAGAACGATCGCGCCGATCTTGCCGTCCGTATCGAAAGCGCCGAGAGCTTCGGTCAATTCGTCGAGAACCTTGCGGTTCAGGGCATTGAGCGCCTGCGGGCGGTTGAGGCGGATGAGGCCGACGCCGCCACGTGTCTCGACAATGATCGTTTCATAGGCCATGGATTGAACTCCTCCTTCGGACAGATCAAGCGTTTCCTGTTTTTCCTGAATCACGGGAAATGCTCTATCTTTTCGGTTTGAACCGCGCATCTTGTCCGAAAACCGTTTCACACCTTTCGGGATACGCTCTCGCTGGTTGGCGGGCAAAGTGGACCGGCGTCATTTCTTTTTCAAGGCCTCATTGCTGGCAGGAGGCACAGAAAAAAGTCGAACGTCCCGACTGTACCGCCCGTTCCACAATGCCGTTGCAGGCAGGGTTTTTGCACGGCTCGCCCTCGCGCCCATAGACGGAGAAGGAGTGTTGGAAATAGCCAAGCGCGCCATCTGCCTGAATATAGTCCTTGAGGGTTGAACCGCCTGCGGCAATGGCTTCCGCGATCACTGTGCGGATATCGGCGGCCAATTGCTCCATGATTGCGGGATTCTGCGCAACAGACCCGGCTGTCTGCATGGGCGACAGTTGGCTGCGCCAGAGCGCCTCGCAAACATAGATATTACCAAGACCAGCTATCAGCCGCTGATCGAGCAGCGCCGCCTTGAGCGGCGTCCGACGCCCCTTGAAGAGTTCGGCCAGAATGGTGCCCGAGAGCAGATTGCCTGTCGGCTCTATGCCGAGGCTTGCCAGCAGCGGGTGACTATCGAGCGTGCCTTCTTCCGCAAAAAGCATGAAGCCGAAGCGACGCGGATCGTTGTAGACGATACGGGCCGGAGCGCCATCGGCTCGCAGAAGATGAAACACAACATGGTCATGCGCACTCAGCTTGGAGCGCTCATGATGGAATTCGCCAGGCGTGCCGCCGTCATCATCGGTCTCGATGCGAAACGAACCCGACATGCCAAGATGGCTGATGACGGATAGGCCGTCATCGAGATGGATCGTCAGATATTTCGCGCGACGTCCAAGCGCCGAAATGCGCCGACCGGAAAGCCGTTCGACAAAGCGGTCGGGAAAAGGAAAGCGCAGGTCCGGGCGTCGTTGTTCGACTTGGCTGACGGTCGCGCCCTCCATGACAGGCTGCAGACCACGGCGAACCGTTTCGATTTCTGGCAATTCGGGCATAGAAAACTGATCCTGAACAAGAGCCATGCATTGGCTTTGCCCTTATATGTTCAGTTTTGTCCGCAATGCCAAGATGTTCAGCAATTGGTACAGGGAAGCGTGTTCGTATAGCGGGGCGCCAGATAATAGGTTTCGCTCATCGGAATGCTCGTGGAAATCCATGCATTGAGCGGCCTGTAGTCGAGTTCGACGTCGACTTTAATGAAATACGATCCTTCATCCAGAAGGCTTGACGGAATATCGCCGACATCCCCCTTCTTGGCGGCAAAATCCGCAATGTTGGCATAGGACCAATCGACCTCCGGCGTCAGGTTGCTGGCCCTCGCCGTTCCGTCAATCCTGATTGCGGTGATCCTTATCTTCGGTGCGCTCCGACCATAGGGCAGCAGTGACGCGCGACTGATGTTGAACATATCGTTCAGATCATTCTTCGTGACCGACAATTGGCGGGCAACCAGATCAGCGAGGCTGCTCGCCGAGCGCGACACTTTCTTGTTCGTGTCGACCCCGTCAGCCAGATCAACCGAGCCAAGATAAATCAGAAGCAGGGCGGGCGCGATCAGTGCGAATTCAACCGCACCCAATCCGCGTTTATCATTCAGGAATTTTCGAAGACAATTACGCATGGCAATCGATCGCTCCAGAATGCATTCCGAAAAGTGCGCGGCGATTTTCGGAACGCACATCAGTTGTTTTAGTTCGGGAAGGGTTCGTTCTGCCAGGTGAGGGTCGCAAAGAGCGGCATGGTGCCCCCTGCTGCATGTGGATTTTCGATCAGATAAAGGATGTTTGTCAGCACGGGCCAAGCATAAACCACGTTGAGCTGATTGATCGTCGAGGTTCCACTGGTCCCGATAATACCTGTCCGCGTGAGCTTGCCCTCACCATCGAGAATCTGGTCAATCGGAACCTTGTCGAAGCCTTCGTAGGTTCCCAGATTCAGCGAAAGATTGGGGCAGCCTTGCGCGACCATAAACTGCATCTGCTGACAGAGTTCGGTGCGCAGGGTTCCTTCGCTGATTTGAGCCCCTCTGATCTGCCCCGTCTGCAATCGGCGTGCAACAGTCTCTGTCGCATTGGATATGACCTGACGCGCCACAAAACTCATACCGATTTCGATCGTCGCAAAGATGATGATCAGGAACGGACCGATAAGCAACGCGAACTCCACCGCCGCCACACCATGTTGTGCACGGGCAAAACGGCGTAAGTTCGCGCTCGCCCCTGCAAGGCCACGCGCCAAAATCCGGAAAGTCATAACCCCACCCAACTTCATATGAATTCGATTGGGAGTATCGTTACAACAGGACAACCTGAAAGAGTATTAACGGAACAGGGACTCACGATTGAATAGCGTTACTTGTCGTCGAAGCCGTTCTTCGTTGAGGCTTTTTCGCAGTAAGGCGTACAGGAAAGCGTTTGTACTTCGGCCTGCCGGTAAATTCGCGTCGTGCCGCGTGCATTGCGGGAAACCACCAGCTCACGGTCGAGGATCGGTTCGCCCTGCTTGTCCATGACGACAATATTGGTGACGCCAAAATCCTTGCCAGTCAGAACAATAGTCTGTGCATCCTGAACGACGGCATCGGCAATCGACGGATTTCCGATCACGACACTGTCGGCTGGCCGCGCGAGCCGCAAGATGCGCGCCTGGCTTGTCTCAAGGGCAATGTAGTCTTCTGCAGACGCCGGTATGGCCGCAAAGACCGTCATGAAGGCAATGCCCATGGCAGACACCATGCCGAAGCCACCCAAAGCAAACAATCGACGCGTCACGCGACATTCCCCCGCAGATATAGTGGGCTCAGCGAATGGAACCCCATCAATATAATGAGCAAAGAATGAAGGGGATTGGTGAAGGAAGAATTAAGTCGCTACCCTTCCGTGCAGACCGCGTTCACAATTCGCCAAAGATTAACCAATCGTGCGATTGCAGTGATCCGGAAAGCGTCGAAACACTTCATTAACCCTGATTGTTAAGAGGGCCACAATTCCTCTCTCTTATGCTTCAGCTTATCCGAAATTAGAGCGCGTTCCCAAAAACCAGCGCAATCGGAACAGCGAGGAGCATGTGATGCCGACATTGATGACGCGTTTCATGAAGAACAGGGCCGGTTCGACAGCAATCGAATATGCGCTGATCGGCACACTCGTTTCCATAATGATCATCAGCGGCGTCGCGCTCGTGGCTGGCAATGTCGGCGAAAAATTCAATGACACGGCCATACAGTTCGAACAGGCGACGAACCGCTAATCATCAAAGCGCAACTCCGTGCAAACGGTGACCAAATGATGGGATGACAGGCGACGCGGGGGCATCGGCAATGACAGCAGCAGCCATGACGGCAATCTTTGCTTTGGCAATGGTGACGGCCATGATCACCGACTTGACCTCGATGACCATCCGCAACCGCGTTTCCATCGGACTGACCCTGGGCTTTGTCCTGCTCGCACCGTTCTGCGGAATTTCCCTCGCAGACTATGGCTGGCATCTGGCTGTCGGCGGTATCGTACTCATCATCACCTTTTCGCTCTTTTGCCTGCGCGCCATGGGTGGTGGTGACGCCAAGCTCATTGCGGCGACGGCCTTGTGGTTCGGTCCCAATGCCAGCCTCATGGATTATATTGTGATGGTTTCGATCCTGGGCGGCGTGCTGACACTCACGATCATCCTCTACAGGATGATCCCCCGTCCGCTTCTGGCGGATCGCTATGCCTTCTTGGGAACGCTCGCCCGCAAGGATGTGGGCATTCCCTACGGCATTGCACTTGGCGCTGCCGGTCTCTGGACATTTCCACTGTCGCCAGTCGGGGAAACGATGAAAACCTATATGGCAGGGGCATTTTAAGCGCATTTATGCGCAACGTTCGCGTGTACTCCCAATCTTTCTTTATTCGAATAAGATTATATTAACCATAATTACACGATTCCCAGTGCAATTTTGGAACACGTCATCAAGACGTGGGGATTTGCGCGGGGCACATCATGAAATCAGCTCGACTGCTCATTTTAGGAGTGGCCGTTCTTGCGGCAGGTGGCGCTGGCTATATCGCCATGAACCTCGCCGCACCGCCGCCTGCTCCAGTTGTCGTTGCGCCTGAAACGCCGCAGATGAAGCTGGAAGACGTGCTGGTTGCCACCGAAAATCTCGGTGTCGGCGCAGAGCTGACATCGCAGATGCGCTGGCAGCCCTGGCCTGCCGAAGCTGTCAGCGACGGCTATATCACCCGCGCAAGCGAACCCGACGCCATCAATCAGTTGAGTGGCGCAACCGTGCGCCTGCAGTTCTTCACGGGCGAACCGATCCGCAAGACCAAGCTCATCGGTCCGGGACAAAGTTTCATGTCGTCGATCCTGCCACCCGGCATGCGCGCCGTCGCGACACAGATCAATGCCGAAAGCTCGGCAGGCGGCTTCATTCTTCCCAATGACTTCGTCGATGTCATCATGACCCGCCGCAAGCCGGACAATGGCGATAAATCGCTGACGCCATTCACCACAGAAACCGTGTTGCAGAATGTGCGTGTTCTGGCCATCGATCAGGCCATTCAGGAAGACGAACAGGGCCGCAAGGTCATGGTCGGCCAGACCGCGACGCTCGAAGTCACGCCGGAACAGGCCGAAATCATCACCGTCGCCCAGCAGATGGCAGACCGCCTGACGCTGGCACTTCGCTCGACACAGGATGTCGAGGACAAGGATATCAAGCAGGCCGACTATCTGGTTTCCTCGCCGACCCGCAGCGGAACGGTCAAGGTCATCAAGTCCGGCAGCGTTACAGAAATAGGACCGCGCTCATGAGAAAGACAAAACGCGTGCGCCCATATTCCGCAAAAGTCGCAATTTTTACCAGCGCGCTTGCCGCCTTCTCACTGCCGCTCACCGATATGTCCGCCATGGCGGCGGCCGGCATCGTCAAGGTCGGCAGCCAGCAGCGTTCGCAGACGATCAAGCTTGGCCTCAACAAGTCGGTCGTGCTCGATCTTCCGCAGGATGCTTATGACGTTCTCGTCTCCAACCCCACAATCGCCGATGCGGTGACGCGTACGTCGCGACGCATCTATCTTTTCGGCAAGCAGGTCGGACAGACCAATATTTTCGTTTTCGGTCCCAATGGCGAACAGGTCGCATCGATCGATGTCGAAATCGAGCGCGATGTGAGCGGGATTTCATCCCAGCTGAAGCGCCTCATTCCCGGTTCCGATATTCGCGTCGAACTGATCAACGACAATGTGGTGCTGACCGGAACGGTGCAGACCCCACAGGATTCGGCACAGGCCGCAAAGCTTGCAGGCCTTTTCGTTTCCGGTGGCGAAGCAACAACCGGTCAGTTCACCACGACTGCGTCCGCGCCAACGGATGGCGGCGGTGTTGCTATCAACAATCCCGACCGGAACCGCCGCGCGAGCGCCATCGTCAATATGCTGACTATCGTCGGCGAGGATCAGGTGACATTGAAGGTCACCGTCGCGGAAGTCAGCCGCTCCGTCATGAAGCAGCTTGGCGTCAATATGGCAGGCAGCGGTGTTTCGAACGGCATTTCCTATGGGGGAATTTCCGAGAGTATTGCCGGAGCCATTGGCAACAACCTTTCCGATACCGGATTCGGCCTCGCGACAAGCAATTTTTCCGCCTATCTGCGGGCAATGGAATCGGCAGGCGTGATGAAGACGCTCGCCGAGCCGACCCTGACCGCAATCTCCGGGGAAAAAGCGGCCTTCAATGTCGGCGGCGAATATAATGTCATCAACAGCGTCAAATATGACGATGACGGAAAGCGCACCAATGAACTGGCTAAGATCAACTATGGCATTGGTCTCGAATTCATGCCGACCGTGCTGGGGCCGGGACGCATCAGCCTGAAAATCAGAACCTCCGTCTCTGAGCCGACGACAGAAGGCGCAGGCACCACCAACAAGATGGATGGCGTTGGCGCAAGTGTTCTATCGCTGCGCAAGCGTGTCGCCGATACCACGGTCGAACTTCCGTCCGGCGGTTCCATGATGATCGGTGGGTTGATCCGCGATGAAGTGCGCCAGTCGGTTTCCGGCTTTCCAGGCCTTACCAAGATTCCGGTCCTTGGCGCGCTGTTCCGCAGCAAGGATTTCATCCGCAACGAATCCGAACTGGTGGTGATCGTCACACCTTATCTGGCACGCCCCGTTGCCCGCCAGCAGCTTGCGCGACCCGACGACAATCTCAATCCGGCCAGCGATGGCGCGGGATACATCCTTGGCAAGGTCAATCGCGTTTACGGCACGATGGAAACCAAACTGCCGCCCGGTCGCTACAACGGCGTCGTCGGTTATATCTACAAGTGAGCGGGGACAGATCATGACATATTCAGTCAGAGGCTTTTGCAGGATTTCCGCCCGACCAGCGCTTGTCGCCCTGTCGCTGGCTCTTCTCGCGGGTTGTGCGAACCGCCAGCATGTCACCGTTGGCGCCTTGCCGGACGATTATCGTACCAATCATCCGATCACGATTGCGGAACGGGAGCAGGTCACCGATATTCCGGTTGCACAGGCCGACCAGAAGCTGAGCCCGATGCAGCGTGGCATCGTTCAGGGCGCTATTGCCAATTACCGGCGTGGTGGCTCAGGCATGCTCTATGTGCTGGTGCCTTCGGGCACCTCTAATCAGGCGGCAGCCTATCGGTTAAGCACTGAGGTGTCGGCTATGCTCCGGCGCGGTGGCATCAAGGCAAACAACATCGCCATCGAAAACTATCCCGTTGAAAACCCGGAAGCGGCAGCGCCCATCAGGATCAGCTATTACGCGATGACGGCGGGCACGACGCCGTGCGGTCGCTGGCCGGACGATCTCGCCAGCACGCCTGAAAACAAGCATTACGCCAATTTTGGCTGTGCCTCGCAGAACAATCTTGCCGCTCAGATCGCCAATCCGGCCGATCTTCTGGGACCACGCGTCATGTCGCCAATCGATTCGGACCGCACGACCGAACGTCTCAACGGCGATCAGGGCTACGTGAAAATGTCGCCGGCACAGACGGACAACTGGCAAGAACCCCGCAGCAAGCAAGCCGAGTATTAAGAGGGCGCCATGAGCAACTTCGCTTTCGAACCAGCGGAAGAAGAACAAGGCCCCGAGACGGGCCGCGCGCCGATCATGCTCGAAAATGTGCGCCCCATTCCACGCATTTCGATCCAGGCCTTCTGCGTGAACGAAAGCGTCGCCATTCCAATCGAGCGCGCCGGCGGCGACCGGCGCATGGCCAAAACCCATCTGAAAGTCATGATGGGCGGCATTGCAGCGGCTACCGAGTTTTATCAGACCGCCTCCACGCCGAATCTGATCATTGTCGAATCGGCGTCCGAACCCAATGTGCTGCTAGAAGAACTGCAGCAATTGTCGGAGGTATGCGATCCCGGTTCAAAAGTTATGGTGATTGGTCATTCCAACGAGGTCTGGCTTTATCGCGAATTGCTGCGGCGCGGCGTTTCAGAATATATCGTGGCGCCTGTCTCGCTCGCAGACATTCTGGCCATCGTTTCCTCGATTTTTCTCGATCCCGGTGCAGAACCGCTGGGTCGTTCCATCGCCTTTATCGGTGCGAAAGGTGGCGTTGGTGCTTCGACAATCGCCCACAATGTCGCGTGGTCGATCTCCGACCTGTTTCGGCACGATGTCGTGCTGGCAGACATGGACCTGCCCTTTGGCACAGCAAACATCAATTTCGATCAGGACCCGACGCTCGGCATCGCCGATGCCGTTTTCTCGCCGGAGCGGATCGATGAGGTCTATCTCGACCGGTTGCTGGTTCAATATGACGATCACCTTTCAATCCTCGCTGCACCTTCGAGCCTGGAGCGGACATTCGATTTCGGCGAAGACGCCTTTGCCGAAATGATCGATGTTGCCCAACGCAATTCTCCGCTGATTGTGCTGGATGTGGCACATGGCTGGAGCGGATGGACGCGGACCACATTGATGCGCGCCGATGAGGTCGTGATCGTTGCAACACCCGATCTCGCCAATCTGCGCAACACAAAGAACCTTCTCGACACGCTGGCGCAACTGCGACCGAACGATGTGAAACCGCATCTCGTCCTCAACCAGATGGGCATTCCCAAACGGCCAGAAATTGCGCTCGCAGATTTTGCCGAGCCGCTCGGCATCGACCCTGTCGCGACTATAGACTTCGATCCGCAGCTTTTCGGCAATGCAGCCAACAACGGCCGGATGATCGCAGAAACCAATCCAGAAAGTCCTATTGCCGAAGCCATCAGCCATATTGCGCATGTCGTGACTGGCAGGGCCGATGTGCAGCCGCGCAAAAAGAGCAGCATTTCGAGCCTTCTCGGCAAATTTGCACGCAAGACCAAGTAACGGCAGGAAATCATGTTCGGCAGAAGAGGCAACGATACGGGAAACAAGCCGGAAAGCGGAACGCGACCGGCTATGCCGAAACCTGCCAGCTCCGCTGCGGCGCCTGCTCCGACCCAGCCCGTCGTGCAACCGTCCCGCATGCAGGCAGCCGTACCAAGTACTCCGGCGAAATCCCACACCCAGACGGGTACGCAAGGGCGCGAGAAGACCGAAAGCTATTACGACACCAAATCGCAGGTCTTCTCGGCACTCATCGACACGATCGACCTGTCGCAGCTTTCCCGCATGGCGCCGGATGCCGCGCGTGAGGAAATCCGCGACATCGTCAACGACATCATCGCCATCAAGAACTTCGTCATGTCGATTGCCGAGCAGGAAGAACTGCTCGATGATATCTGCAACGATGTTCTGGGCTACGGCCCGCTTGAGCCGCTTCTTTCTCGCGACGACATCGCCGATATCATGGTCAACGGTTCGCGCCGCACCTATATCGAAGTGGACGGTCTGCTGCAGGAAACCGGCATTCGTTTCCGCGATAACCAGCAGCTTCTGAACATCTGCCAGCGTATCGTGAGCCAGGTCGGACGCCGGGTCGACGAATCGAGCCCGATCTGCGATGCGCGCCTGCCCGACGGCTCGCGCGTCAACGTCATCGCGCCACCGCTGTCGCTCGACGGCCCCACCCTGACCATCCGCAAGTTCCGCAAGGACAAGCTGACACTCGACCAGCTGGTGCGATTCGGCGCCATATCGAATGCCGGGGCGGAACTGCTGCAGATCATCAGCCGGGTGCGCTGCAATGTCATTATTTCCGGCGGCACCGGTTCGGGCAAAACCACGCTTCTGAACTGTCTGACACGCTATATCGACACGCATGAACGCATCATCACCTGCGAGGATTCGGCTGAACTGCAATTGCAGCAGCCGCACGTAGTGCGTCTGGAAACCCGCCCGCCCAATCTGGAAGGCGAAGGCGAAGTCACCATGCGCGATCTGGTTAAGAACTGTCTGCGTATGCGTCCCGAACGCATTATTGTCGGTGAAGTGCGCGGATCCGAAGTGTTCGATCTTTTGCAGGCCATGAACACCGGCCACGACGGTTCGATGGGCACGATCCATGCCAACAGTCCGCGTGAATGCCTCAACCGTATGGAAGCCATGATCGCCATGGGCGGCTATGTGCTGCCACAAAAGACCGTGCGCGAGATCATCGTCGGTTCTGTCGATATCATCATTCAGGCCGCACGTCTGCGCGACGGCACACGCCGCATTACCCACATCACCGAAGTGGTGGGGCTGGAAGGCGACGTCATCACCACTCAGGATCTCGTTCTCTACGATATCAAGGGAGAAGATGCCTCTGGCCGTATTCTTGGCAACCATAGTTCGACCGGCATCGGGCGACCTGCCTTCTGGGAACGCGCCCGCTATTATAATGAGGATAACCGCCTTGCTTCTGTGCTCGACAGCATGGAAAGGGCAAACACATGACAGGATCCGGTGCCAGCATTGTGATGTTCATCGTGCTCGCCGTTGTCGCCTGCGCGGCTCTGTTCTATGCGCTCTTTTATGAAAAGCTCGGCAAGAAGGACCACGCAGCACGGCGCTTTGAAACCGTGCGCAACAGCGGTTCAGAACGGGCGATAACGCGTAGCGAACGCGACAGAAACGCCGACATCCAAAAGCGCCGCAAGCAGTTGCAGGATAATATCAAGGATCTGGAAGCGCGGCAGAAGCAGCGCGAGAAGAACCAGAAATATCCGCCCCTGCGCATTCTTCTGGCGCAGGCGGGGCTGAGCCTCACTTTGCAGAAATTCTACATCTATTCCGGCGTGGCGGCGTTTCTCGCAACATTCATCGCACTGATTTTCGGCGCGCCGCTGCTTTTCCTGCCAGGTATCGCAATTGCCGGTTTTTTCGGTTTGCCGCGCTGGTTCGTGCTGCAGAAGCGCAAACGTCGGCTGAAGAAATTCCTTGAAGAATTTCCCAACGCGCTTGATGTCATTGTGCGCGCAACCCGGGCAGGACTGCCGCTTAATGACGGTCTGAGACTTATTGCGAGTGAGGCAGTTGAACCGGTCAAGAGCGAGTTCAAGAAGGTGGTCGAGGCACAGCAGATCGGCCTTTCAATCCCTGAAGCGGTCGGCAAGATGCCCGATTCCATGCCCTGCCCGGAAACCAACTTCTTCGCCATCGTCATCCAGATACAGGCACAGGCAGGCGGCAATCTCTCGGAAGCGCTCAATAATCTTTCAAAGGTTCTGCGCGACCGGAAGAAGATGAAGGCCAAAGTCGATGCGCTTTCCATGGAAGCCAAGGCTTCGGCTGCGATCATCGGCGCGCTGCCTTTCATCGTTATGGTTCTCGTCTATCTGACGAGCCCGCAATATATGACGCTGCTTTTCACGTCGTCCACCGGCCATATGCTCCTGGGCATTGCAGCCGTTTTGATGCTGACCGGCATCTTCATCATGAAGAATATGATCAATTTCGATATGTGAGGCACCGGACATGTTTTCTCTCCTCACACAAAAATTGACCGACCCGCAGTTTCTCATCGGCGCTTTGATCACGGTTGCGGTTTTTGCAACTGTAGTAACGATCCTCATGCCGGTTCTGAGCGGCAGCGCACTCAAATCACGCATGAAATCGGTCGCCACCGAGCGCGAAGCCATTCGCTCACGGGAGCGTGCCCGTCTTGCAGCAGAAAGCGACCGCCGCAACAGCCTGCGGCATCAGCAGAAACAGGGCATCCGCGAATTCGTCGAAAGGCTTGATCTCAAGCGCGCGCTTGCCGACGAAAAGACGATCGCTTCGCTCAGACAAGCAGGCTTCCGGGGACAAAACCCTCTCAACATCTTTCTGTTTCTGCGCTTTGTGCTGCCTTTCGGCGCCATGTTGATTGCCGCCATCTACATTTTCATGCTCGGTGTGCTTGCCGATCAAACCTTCTTCGTTCGTTTGCTCGTCTGCATTTTCGCGGGCTATGCCGGTTTCTATGCGCCGAACCTCTACGTCTCCAACAGGGCAACCAAGCGCAAGCAATCCATCCGTCGCGCATGGCCGGACGCGCTCGACCTGATGCTCATCTGCGTCGAATCGGGCATGTCCACGGAAGCTGCCTTTCGCCGGGTGGCCGATGAAATCGGTATTCAATCCGTCGAGCTTGCCGAAGAACTGATGCTGACCAATGCCGAGCTTTCCTTCCTGCCGGAGCGCCGTCAGGCCTATGAAAACCTCGCCAATCGCACGGGGCTGGATCCGGTGAAGTCCGTAACGCAGGCACTGATTCAAGCCGAGCGTTACGGCACCCCGGTGGCGCAGGCGCTTCGCACGCTTTCTCAGGAAAGCCGCGATTTACGTCTGCTGGACGCTGAAAAGAAGGCTGCGGCCCTGCCGCCAAAGCTGACCGTGCCGATGATCGTTTTCTTCCTGCCGGTACTCTTTATCGTCATCCTCGGCCCGGCCTTCATCCAGATTTCGGCGCAGGGCGGATTGTTTGGCGGCAACTGACAACCGTTCATTCAGACATGACGAAAACTAAGAGAGGCCTCAGCCCTTCGGCTTGTCCTTGAGCATGTTCCAGGAGTTCTGCTGGGCCAGCATGGAACGGAGATAATCCGTATTGGCCTTGGCCTGTTGCGGAGAAATCTCGCGCGCGGCAATCGCTTCCGCCTCCTGAAAGCGGCCTTGCAAACCGACTGACAGCGCGAGGTTCTGACGCACGCGGCTGTCGGCGCCCGGAGCGGCAGCGGCCTGCTTGAAATAGGTTTCGGCAGTTCGTGCATCGCCTGCCAGAAGATAGGACATCCCCATATTGGAGATGATCGACGGTTCATTCGGCTGAAGCTGCAGCGCCTTCTGATAAGTCGCGCGCGCTTCTTCCTTCCTGCCCATCTGGTCGAGAATGGCGCCTTCTGCGGAAACCAGTTTCCAGTCGGGATAGGCCGGGTTCTGTGCGCGGCGAACGGCATCAAGTGCGCCTTCAAACTGGCCTGCACCCGCAAGCGCCTTGCCATAAGCCGAAAGAACAGCCTGATCTTTCGGATAGACAATGGCAAGCGCCCGCATGACGGCAAGCGCCTGATCGTTGCGGCCAAGGCGCGCCAGCACATTGGCGTAGTTGAGCGCCGTCTGACGGTCCTTCGGATTGCGCTCGTATTGCGCCCCGAGCCGCCCGGCCATCGCAGCAAGCTGCGCGTCGTTCATGTGATCGAAAGTGGCGACCGTCGCCGCACGGCGGACCGAACCGGTCGTGGTTCGGTCGACGGATGTGCAGCCGGAAAGAACCAATGCTGAAAGAATGCAGGCGAAACCAAGACGTGTTGCGATAACGTCTTTTCGAACGATATTCAGCATCCCGCCTCTCCTGCTAAAG
This sequence comes from Ochrobactrum sp. XJ1, assembly GCF_024701725.1. NCBI lineage: Bacteria > Pseudomonadati > Pseudomonadota > Alphaproteobacteria > Hyphomicrobiales > Brucellaceae > Ochrobactrum > Ochrobactrum sp. XJ1. The sequence continues at coordinate 326,366 of NZ_VDGD01000002.1, read as the reverse complement.
CGTGTCGCGCATCCAACATGCTTTAGTCTCTGGTTTTCACCCTCAAGCCCAATTCCTGCTAGATCAATAATCTGTTAACCCTAACGATTGGTTAATATAGCGATTGCGGTTTCTGTTTCCGCGCGGCAATAATCACGCTATCTGTTTGTTTTAGCGCGCATCTTATCCGAAAACCGTTTCACACTTTTCGGGAGGCGCGGTATCTGTTTGTTTTATGAACTTCCGACAAAATCCCAGCGCTTTTGCCGGACATCGCTTACTGGTCAGAAAGAGCATCATGTCTGTCGAACTTCTTTCCCAAAAATCCGAACAAAGCCGTCCGATCTGGTTTACGCCGAAAGGCGGACTGGAAACCGCCGGTCTTCCCGCCGATGCAATTGCATGGGCCGGGGCCAACGGGTTTGACGGCGAAGCCGGACGTGTGCTCGTCCTCCCCGGCGCAGGCGGATCGGTGTCGGGTGCACTTTTCGGAACAGGCAGCGAGGAAAAGGGCAGCCAGTCGCAGCTTCTGGCCGGAAAGCTGGCGCGCAACCTTCCGGAAGGAGACTGGCATATCGAAGGCGCGGTCGATGAGGCGGCCCTTGCCGTTCTCGGCTTCCTGATGGGCGCTTATAGTTTCACGCGTTATCGCAGGGCCAATGGCAAGGCGATCCGCCTCGCTCTGCCCGATGGCGTGGACGAAGCGGAAATCCGCCGCATCGCCGCTGCGGTTATGTTGGTGCGCGATCTCATCAACACGCCGACCAACGATATGGGACCAGATGCTCTCGAAAATGCGGCCCGTGAACTGGCGTCCAAGTACAAAGCCGATATTGCCATTACCGAAGGCGATGCGCTTCTGGAGAAGAATTTTCCGATGATCCATGCGGTCGGTCGTGCTGGCGCTATTGCGCCACGCCTGATCGATCTTAGCTGGGGCAAGGCAAGCGACCCGAAAATCACGCTGGTTGGCAAGGGCGTCTGTTTCGATACCGGCGGCCTCGACATCAAACCGGCAAGCGGCATGTTGCTGATGAAGAAGGACATGGGCGGAGCCGCCAATGTGCTGGGCCTCGCCTCCATGATCATGGACGCGCAACTGCCGGTGCGGCTGCGTGTATTGATCCCGGCGGTAGAGAATTCGATTGCCGGTAATGCCTTCCGTCCGGGTGACGTGTTGCAAAGCCGCAAGGGCTTAACCGTCGAAATCGGCAATACCGATGCCGAAGGCCGACTGGTTCTTGCCGACGCGCTTGCGCTTGCCGACGAGGAAGAACCTGCACTCCTGATCGACATGGCAACGCTGACGGGCGCGGCACGTGTCGCGCTCGGTCCCGACCTGCCGCCATTCTACACGCATGATGACGGACTTGCTGCTTCCATCGCGCAAAGCGCGGATTCCACAGCAGACCCGCTATGGCGCATGCCGCTCTGGAAGCCCTATGCGCAGAAACTGTCCTCACGGATCGCCGACATCAACAATGTCACCACCGACGGCTTTGCCGGATCGGTCACGGCTGCGCTCTTCCTCAGCAAATTTGTCGAAAAAGCTCAAGCATGGGCGCATTTCGACATTTTCGGTTGGGTGCCGGTCGAAAAACCCGCTTCCCCGGTCGGCGGCGAAGCGCAAGCCATTCGCGCTCTTTACCAACTTTTGAAGGAGCGTTACCCGGCGCGCTGAATCCACTTGCCTGCAACGCCGAAAACAGCTTGAATAAAACGGTTCCGAAACAATCCCCATTTGGGTGGAACCGGATGCCAATTGAGCTAAAGCCGTTGCAGGCGCTGACATTGCTGAGAACCCTGTCGCTGGAACAGGTACGTGATGAGATGCCCGATCTCACCACGCGACAGGCAGCCATTCTCCTGACCATCTATCTGGAGCCCCCGCCGCATACCGTGCGGGGACTTGCAGCAAAACTGAATGTCACCAAGCCGGTGATTACCCGCGCGCTCGACACGATGGGAGCGCTTGAACTCGTCTCCCGGCATCGTGATGAAAAAGACCGGCGAAATGTGCTAGTAAAGAGGACGGTCGCCGGTGCACTTTATGTTGAAAGACTGGGCGATCTGGTGATCGCCAAAGCTAGGGAGTTACCACTTTGACCATGCTCGACCGCCGCCTCAACGCTTATCGCCCCGACCTCGCCGACGAACGGCTGACCGGTCAGGTGGAAGCGGCGCGTTTTACCGCCGGAGCACCAATGCAGGTTTCCGCATCCGTTGTCGATCTGCGCGCCGAACCGCGTATGGATAGCGGTCCGCAGACACAGATGATTTTCGGCGATCCCGTTCGTGTCTTCGAGGAAATGGACGGCTGGTCGTGGGTCCAGGCAGAACGCGACGGCTATACGGGTTATGTCTCCTCTGCCGCGCTGGAGCAGACTGCTGGCGCCGAAACACATCTGGTCATTGTGCCGCGTACTTTCGTCTATCCCGGCTCTGATCTGCGTTTCCCGCACACCAAGGCACTGTCGCTCGGCTCTCGCGTGCGCATCGTCGGCGCAGCCGAAACGCGCGGTACGAAATATGCACTGCTGGAAAGCGGCGAGGCGCTGATCGCAAGCCACCTTGCGCCAGTCGGTGAACATGCAGCCGACTATGTGGCGGTCGCCGAAACCCTTCTTCATACGCCTTATCTGTGGGGCGGCACATCGGGCTTCGGCATCGACTGCTCCGGCCTTGTGCAATTGTGCATGTGGGTGGCGGGCCGCAAGGTTCTGCGTGATTCCGACATGCAGCAGGATACGCTCGGCGAAATCATCGAACCCGATGCGACCTATTCGAATTTGAAGCGCGGCGATCTGGTCTTCTGGAAGGGCCATGTCGCCATCTGTGCCTCGCCTGACATGCTGATTCATGCGAGCGGTCATACGATGACCGTCACGCTGGAACCGCTGCAGAACGCCATCAAGCGCATTGCCTATCTCTACGATCTGCCGACGCTTATCCGCAGACCCTGAAAATGAGACCGGGGATCCATGAAGGGAAAGACCACATCGACGATAGCCGCTTTGCTGATCGGCTTTGTTTTGTCTTTTCCATCCCCCGTTTCACCTGAGAGAATTGCACGCATGACCATTCCCGCGTCGCCTGCCGCCTTTGCAGAAGTCAACGGCATCGAAATGTATTACCGGATCGTCGGCGAAGGCTCGCCAATCCTGCTTATTCCCGGCGGCCTGTCCGACCAGCATGTATGGGATGCACAACTTCCGATCCTTGCGCGCGACCACACCGTAATCGTTGCCGACAGTCGCGGACAGGGATGCTCCACCCGCACCGATGATCCGATCACCTATGGACTGATGGCCGACGACTATGTGGCGCTGCTCGACTTTCTCCACATCGACAAGGTCGATCTAGTCGGCTGGAGCGATGGCGGCATTATCGGCCTCGACATCGCCATGCGCTATCCTGAACGGCTGACAAGCCTGTTTGCGCAGGCGGCAAACGTCACGCCTGACGGCAATACCGGTTATGCCGAGGCCCGCGCCGAAGGAAAACCGATACCGGAACTGCGCCACTATGAGAGCATCGACAAGGAAATCCACGCGCTGTGGGCGAACGAGCCGAACTTTACGGACGAGGACTTGTCCGGCATCAGCGTGCGCACGGCGATTGTGATCGGAGACCGCGACACGGCCATCACACGCGAACATACGGAGTTCATCGCCAGTCAGATACCGGGTGCTGAATTGATCATTCTGCCTGATGCCGGGCACGGCGTCCCGGTCGAAAATCCGCGTCTCTATGCGCATACGGTGCTTCGTTTCATTGACGGCAAAAACGCCGAAGAAACGAAGACCGCGAGCCGGAAAAATTAAACCCGGTTCGGCAATACGCGATCGGGCGGGCGGTGCCCGTCGACAAAAGCCTTGATATTGATGATGACCTTGTCGCCCATATCGATGCGACCTTCCATGGTGGCCGATCCCATATGCGGCAGCAGGACGACCTTGCCCTTTTCGGCAAGCGCCAGCAGCCGCGGATTGACCGCCGGCTCGTTCTCGAAAACATCCAGCCCCGCCCCGGCAAGCTTGCCTTGTTCGATCAGCTCGATCAGGGCATTCTCGTCAATGATCTGGCCGCGTGCTGTGTTGACCATATAGGCAGTCGGTTGCATCAGCGCGATGCGGCGTGCGGACAGCAGATGGAATGTGGCAGGCGTCGAAGGGCAGTTGACCGAGATGATATCCATCCGGGCCAGCATCTGGTCGAGGCTATCCCAATAGGTCGCTTCCAGTTCTTCCTCGACTTCAGGGTTGACGCGCTTGCGGTTGTGATAGTGAATGGAAAGCCCGAAAGCCTTGGCGCGGCGGGCGACAGCCGTGCCGATGCGTCCCATGCCGACGATCCCGAGGCGCTTGCCCCAGATGCGCCGTCCGAGCATCCAGGTCGGAGACCAGCCTGGCCATTGTCCGTGGCGCTCGCCCAGCACATTGGCACCTTCCACCAAACGTCTAGGCACGGAAAGCAAAAGTGCCAGGGTCATATCCGCCGTGTCTTCGGTCAGGACATTCGGCGTATTGGTGACGGTGATTCCACGCTTTGCGGCGGCCGCGACGTCGATATTATCCACGCCATTACCGAAATTTGCGATGAGCTTGAGATTGGGACCCGCCTGTTCGATCGCAGCTGCATCGATGACATCTGTGATGCAAGGCACCAGAACGTCCGCTTCCTTCATCGCAGCGATGATTTCCGGCTGATTCATGCGGTGGTCGTCTATATTCAGACGCGCATCAAACAGTTCCCGCATTCGGGTTTCCACTGGGTCCGGCAATTTTCGCGTAAGAACGACCAGCGGTTTCTTCTTGTTCGACATCTCCACCCCATCGTTGAGCAAAGCCCCCGGAACAGCCCGTATTGTAACCAACTGGCAGGGCACGCTCCAAGAAATTTCCTGCACATTTCCAGCGGAAAACCGACTCCCACTTTTCCCGAAAATGCGTTAACCGAAGCTTCATGTTGAGACCTCCTTAACCAAGGCGGTGCAATATGGGATATTGCTTCGGCTGAACATCTCTATCAAGGCGAAGCGGCAAAGACAAAGAAAAACCGGAAACTTCAGGTGTCTCTTGGAAAGTCCACATCGATTTTCTGAAAAGATACATTTAAAATCAAACAATTAGGTCGCTTTCGATCTGTTCCATACAGACGGATGTGCGATCTGAAAACAGGACGGCAACGTCGCCTCGCAGCCCCCTTTAACTGCTGAAGCTACTACCGTGCTGTCGTGACAGGACGGCGAGAGGTCGCAGTTTGTACAGAGTACTTTCGCAACGCTTTTGGATAGCCATGCTTGGCTTTCTGGCATTTTTTCTCATTCTGGCGCCGCTTGGCGCTTCACACAGGCATGCCGCACGGGCCGCAGAGCCCGCGGGCACGACTGTCGGCGCAAGCGGACTTCCCGTGCCACGTTTCGTCAGCCTTAAACCCGCACGCGTCAATCTGCGCATCGGTCCGGGGCGCGACTATGCGGTTTCATGGCTTTTCATGAAGGCGGGACTGCCCGTCGAGATCATCCAGGAATATGACAACTGGCGTCGTATCCGCGATGCGGACGGCACGGAAGGCTGGGTCTACCAGTCGCTGCTTTCCGGAAAGCGAACTGCCATCACAGCCCCCTGGCTCAAGAACAATCTGGGTTCGATGATCAATATGCGCCGCGATGCCGCCGACACATCGGGACTTGCTGCCGAAATCGAACCGGGTGTAGTCGGCACCGTGCGTGAGTGCACCGGTCAATGGTGTCGGGTGGACATGGGCGGCGTACGCGGCTGGATCAAGCAATCTGACCTGTGGGGTGTTTATCCGGGCGAAGTCTTCGACTGACTTCGGTCTCACGGAGTGGGATAAGAGAACCGGGCAAGCTTGACTTCGCCAGACACGAACCGATACTGCGATCAGAGCGTCGATCTCATTCAATCAGATCGAAGTGCGCTCTGAATTGAGTTTCAAAGGAGTTTTATGCGCAGACGTTCATCGCGACCGTTTTAACGGATTTGAACCCGCCCGTACGGCGGAACTCTTGTGCATACTCAAAACTCTGGAAGACCATGAAAAATCATGACGTGATAATCCGCGCCTATCAGGCATCGGACAAGCCATCCCTGTCGTCCATCTGGTATCGCGCCTCCTTGGAGGCCCATTCCTTTCTCGGAGGAGATCGGCTTCAAGACCAGCGCAAACTCATCGAAGACGTCTATCTCGAGAAGGCAGAAACATGGGTTGCCACGATCAATGACAGGCCGATTGGCTTTATCGGCCTGCTCGATAGTTTTATCGGCGGGCTGTTTGTCGATCCTGACGTTCAAGGCTGCGGAACAGGGCGAATTCTGATCCGCCATGCATTGGCATTGAAAGGCGAGCTATCGCTTGAAGTTTATGCCGACAATGAGCGGGCATGTCGTTTCTACAGCCGTCTCGGCTTCAAGATAACCAGTCAGCGATCGGAAGACGATGAAGGCCTTCCCTTTCGCAACATCCAGATGGAACTGAAAGGCTGATAAGCGAGCGGGGCGAAAAATCGCCCCGCCTCCACCTCGGAATATCACCAGGCAGGCGCCACCGATCCCTTGAACGTCGTGGCGATGAATTCCTTCACTTCATCGCTGTGGTAGGATGAGATCAGGGTTTTCACCCAGTCGGCATCCTTATCGGTGGTGCGAACGACGAGAATATTGACGTAAGGCGCTTTCTCGCCTTCCCGCACCAGCGGATCGGTTGCCGGGTTCAAGCCAGCTTCCATGGCATAGTTGGTGTTGATGACGGCCGCATCGACGTCTTCCATCGAACGCGGAAGCTGTGCCGCATCGAGTTCAACGAATTTGAGGTTCTTCGGGTTTTCAACGATATCGAGGGCACTGACCTTCAGCCCCTTGGCCGGGTCGATTTTGATGATGCCGTTTTCAGCAAGAACCAGCAAAGCGCGACCACCATTGGTCGGATCATTGGGGATCGCAATTGTCGCGCCGTCGGCCAACTCCGAAATATTCTTCAGCTTCTTTGAATACAGCCCCATCGGAAAGTTGACCGTCTCGGCAACGCTCACAATGTCGAAGCCACGATCGGCAACCTGATTGTCGAGATAGGGCTTATGCTGGAAGGAGTTGGCTTCCAGTGCGCCATCCGCAAGCGCCATGTTCGGGATGACATAATCCGAGAATTCCTGAATATCGATTTCAAGACCGTTCTTCTCGGCGACTTCCTTCACCTTTTCCATGATCTGGGCGTGCGGCCCCGGCGTCACTCCGATCCGGATGGTCTTTGCAAAGGCGCTGCCAGCGGTGAACACGGCGAGAATGGTCGCGGCGACAAGTAGCTTACGCATGATATCTCCTTCGAATGTGCTCCGGCCAGGCTTGGGAGGCGATTCAGCCGGGGGTGCAGAACTTTATCCCTTTTCAGCCCCATACGGTCCAATAGGCAACAAAAAAGCGGCCATGGCCGCTTTCTTTTCATGTCCAACTAAAAGGAGCGCTCGTTACTGGCTCTTGCGGCGCAGGCGAACGATAATATCCACGTTCACGATTTCCATGCCATGCGGCGCATCCGGCATGTTGGCAACCGTAGGCTGACCTCTTTCGCCGTGTGGAATATCGAACACGACATTTTCCCCTTCGAGGAAGAAATGCTGGTGATCCGAGATATTCGTATCGAAATAGGTCTTCGAGCCTTCAACCGCGATGATACGCAGCATACCGGCTTCCGTGAACTGGTGCAGCGTGTTGTAGACCGTCGCCAGAGACACCGGCACGTCGGCCATCACGGCCTCTTCGTGCAGGTCTTCTGCAGACAGATGGCGATCGCCCTGGGCGAAGATCAGGCTCGCAAGCGCAACGCGCTGCCGCGTCGGACGCAGGCCCGCGCGGCGGAGCTGCTCTTCCATCGAGACCGTCGAGTGGGTATGTGAAGACTGCATATTCACCGTTGGTTCCGTCACAAGCTTGTTGCAAAATCATCAATCGTCAAACGGGCTGTTGCCCATTGCATACTGACATTGATATATGCCGTTGCGAAATAAGTATCAATAGGCTTGGGAATTGGCCGGTTTTTCGGATAAACCCCCCAAATAACTCAATGCATGATTTTACTGCCGGAAACAGTCTGTGGTAGGGATGTTCCGGTGAAACCTACAACCGGGCCGGATTGCCGGTCGATACAGAATGAACCTCAAGGGAGGCGTAATGGCAGAACAGAAATCAAGCTATGGGTATGAAGAACTCCTGGCCTGCGCACGCGGCGAGATGTTCGGCCCCGGCAATGCTCAGCTTCCCCTGCCTCCGATGCTGATGGTCCATCGCATCACCGATATTTCCGAAACCGGTGGTGAGTTCGACAAGGGCTATATCCGCGCCGAGTATGATGTGCGCCCCGATGACTGGTATTTCCCGTGTCATTTCATGGGCAATCCGATCATGCCGGGCTGCCTCGGTCTTGATGGCATGTGGCAGCTGACCGGTTTCTTCCTCGGCTGGCTCGGCGAGCCGGGTCGCGGCATGGCTCTCTCCACCGGTGAAGTGAAGTTCAAGGGCATGGTGCGTCCGCATACCAAGCTTCTCGAATATGGCATCGATTTCAAGCGCGTCATGCGTGGCCGCCTTGTGCTCGGCACGGCTGACGGCTGGCTGAAAGCCGATGGCGAAACCATCTACCGGGCGTCTGACCTGCGCGTCGGCCTGTCGAAGGACAGCGAGGGCCAGTAAGGCACCTCAATCACCATCATCCACGAGCGCGACTGCAAAAAAGTGAACAGTTTTCATGCGGCCGCGCTCAAAACATGCGAAGATCGCACCTATGTAACCGCGAACAGGCGGCAGTCCGCATGACGGACACGTCGCTCACGGATCAGGTGTAAAGGAGAACGCGATGCGGCGTGTGGTCGTAACGGGTATGGGGATCGTATCCTCGATTGGTAACAACACCGAAGAGGTCACGGCTTCGCTGCGTGAAGCAAAGTCCGGCATCTCCCGCGCTGAGGAATATGCCGAGCTTGGCTTCCGTTGTCAGGTGCACGGCGCTCCGAATATCGACGTCGAAGCACTGGTCGATCGTCGCGCGATGCGCTTCCATGGCCGTGGCACGGCCTGGAACCATATTGCGATGGATCAGGCCATTGCGGATGCGGGGCTTTCCGAAGAGGAGGTCTCCAACGACCGCACCGGCATCATCATGGGTTCCGGCGGTCCATCGACCCGCACCATCGTCGATTCTGCCGACATCACCCGCGAAAAAGGCCCAAAGCGCGTCGGCCCGTTTGCCGTGCCAAAAGCCATGAGCTCGACGGCTTCCGCGACGCTTGCGACCTTCTTCAAGATCAAGGGCATCAACTATTCGATTTCTTCGGCCTGCGCGACTTCCAACCATTGCATCGGCAATGCGTTCGAAATGATCCAGTATGGCAAGCAGGACCGCATGTTCGCAGGCGGCTGCGAAGACCTCGACTGGACGCTTTCGGTCCTGTTCGACGCCATGGGCGCCATGTCGAGCAAGTATAACGACACGCCATCCACTGCATCGCGTGCCTATGACAAGAATCGCGACGGCTTCGTCATTGCTGGCGGTGCTGGCGTGCTGGTGCTGGAAGACCTCGAAACCGCACTGGCCCGCGGCGCCAAGATTTACGGCGAAATCGTCGGCTATGGCGCGACGTCCGACGGTTACGACATGGTCGCCCCGTCCGGCGAAGGCGCGATCCGCTGCATGAAGATGGCCCTTTCGACCGTCGAGGGCAAAATCGACTATATCAATCCACACGCCACCTCGACGCCAGCAGGCGACGCCCCGGAAATCGATGCGATCCGTCAGGTCTTCGGCTCAGGCGACGCCTGCCCGCCGATTGCTGCGACCAAGTCGCTGACCGGCCACTCGCTCGGTGCAACCGGTGTGCAGGAAGCGATCTACTCGCTTCTGATGATGCACAACAATTTCATTTGCGAAAGCGCACATATCGAAGAACTGGACCCTGCCTTCGCGGACATGCCTATCGTTCGCAAGCGCATTGACAACGCTCAGCTCAATACCGTGCTCTCCAACTCCTTCGGATTTGGCGGCACCAATGCGACGCTGGTTTTCCAGCGCTATCAGGGCTGAGGGAGAGGGAAAATATGGAAGGTTTGATGAAAGGCAAACGCGGCCTCATCATGGGGGTCGCGAATAATCACTCACTCGCTTGGGGAATTTCAAAGCAACTCGCAGCACAGGGCGCCGAACTAGCCTTCACCTATCAAGGTGATGCACTCGGCAAGCGCGTAAAGCCGCTGGCCGAACAGGTCGGCTCCGATTTCGTACTGCCTTGCGATGTTGAAGATATCGAGTCGGTCGATGCGGTCTTTGCCGAAGTCGAAAAGAAGTGGGGCAAGCTCGATTTCATCGTTCACGCCATCGGCTTCTCCGACAAGACCGAACTGAAGGGTCGCTACGCAGACGTCACCACGCGCGAAAATTTCAGCCGCACAATGGTGATTTCCGCCTACTCCTTCACGGAAATGGCACAGCGCGCTGAAAAACTCATGAAGGACGGCGGCTCGATCCTGACGCTGACCTATGGCGGTTCCACGCGCACCATCCCGAACTATAACGTCATGGGCGTTGCCAAGGCCGCGCTTGAAGCCATGGTGCGTTATCTTGCTGCCGATTACGGCCCGCAGGGCATCCGCGTCAACGCCATTTCGGCCGGTCCGGTGCGTACGCTTGCCGGTGCCGGTATTGGCGACGCCCGCGCAATCTTCAGCTATCAGCGCCGTAACTCGCCGCTGCGCCGTACCGTCGACATCGATGATGTCGGCAAATCGGCGGTCTATCTGCTGTCTGATCTCTCGAGCGGTGTCACCGGTGAAGTCCATTATGTGGATTCCGGCTACAACATCGTCTCCATGCCGACGCTTGAAGAGCTGAAAAGCTCTGACGCGGAGCGCGGTGAATAAGCCAAGCCATCTTATAAAAAGGCCGCCTTCTGGGCGGCCTTTTTATTTATTTCTTCGCATCGAAGATTTTGAAACCGTTCGCCTCTTCGAGAAGAGTCACATTCTTGAACAGTCCTTTGAGCGTCGTCTCATAAGGCAATTGCCGGTTTGCGACCATAAGCAGACGCCCGCCCGGCTTCAGGCGTGACGCGGCAGCGGCAATGAACGCCTGACCAAGCGAAACATCCGTCACCCGCCCCTCATGGAACGGTGGGTTCATAATCACGGTGTCGTAGATGCCTGCCATCTTTTCACTCGTCACATCGAACCAGTTGAAGCTGATCGGCACTGATGCACCAAGCCGCTCCAGATTGCCGCGCGCCGCTTCCAGCGCCTCATAATCGGCTTCATAGAGATCGATAGACTTGATGCGATCCGCAAACTTCAAGCATTGCGCCGCAAGATAGCCCCAACCGGCGCCAAGATCGGCGACGTTACCAAAAACAATCTTTTCCATATGCGGCACGAGCAGCGCCGAACCCTTATCGATAACACCGTGCGAGAACATGCCGGGTTCTGTGCGGAACACATCGTCAATATCGGTCGCAAGCGGCTTCAGAGCCGCGATGAATTCATCGGTGAGGTCGGCTGGTCGTCTGAACCAGAACGCCACGGCATGGTTCTTCGACATGCGGTCGCTGATCTCGGCGATATTGCTGGCCCATTTTCGAAAACTGTCAATGCCGAGCTTCTTGTCGCCTGACACGGCAATCCACCCACCGGGCTCAACACGCGCCAGGAGCTCCGCAAACCACGCCTCATTGCGCCCGCGATGTTTTCCGAGCAGCAGTAGCCCGCCGGAAAAACGCTTCTCCTCGCCCAATCTGGGAACTGTCTTGAAGCCCTCCTTTTCCAGCACCAGCCAATCGGGGCGCCAAGGCTGCAGGAAGGTCAGCGCCTGTTTCCATTCGTCCTCAAGACGCCGATCCGCAGAAAGACCACACGCAAGAAAGGATTGCCCCTCTTCGGGCATATCCAGAATGTCCTGATCGAAGGGGAGAAAGAGTGTCTGTTGTGCCGGTGTAATCATGACTCATCCATGGTCTTGAATTGATTCCCATGCAACAAAAAAGCGCGCCACAAGAGCGCGCTTTCGATTGATTTACAGTAGCAGAAACGCTTATTCAGCGTCGGCTTCTGCCTTCTTTTCAGCAACAACTTCCTTGCCGGTTTCCTGATCGACAACCTTCATCGACAGGCGAACCTTGCCACGTTCGTCAAAGCCCATGAGCTTGACCCAGACCTTCTGGCCTTCCTTGACCACGTCAGTGGTCTTGGCAACGCGGTCGGAAGCCAGCTGCGAAATGTGAACCAGACCATCGCGTGGACCAAAGAAGTTTACGAAAGCGCCAAAGTCAGCGGTCTTGACGACCGTACCTTCGTAGATTTCGCCAACTTCCGGTTCGGCAACAATCGAGTGGATCCACTTCTTGGCGGCTGCGATTTCCTTGCCGTTCGACGAAGCGATCTTCACCGTACCGTCGTCTTCGATGTTGATCTTGGCGCCGGTCTTTTCCACGATTTCGCGGATAACCTTGCCGCCCGAACCGATAACGTCACGGATCTTGTCGGTCGGAATGTTCATCACTTCGATGCGCGGAGCGAATTCGCCGAGTTCGTCACGCGACGTGGACAGAGCCTTCGCCATTTCGCCGAGAATGTGGACGCGACCGCCCTTGGCCTGCTCCAGAGCGACCTTCATGATCTCTTCGGTGATACCGTCGATCTTGATGTCCATCTGAAGTGCGGTGATGCCGTTGTCAGTACCGGCTACCTTGAAGTCCATGTCGCCGAGGTGATCTTCGTCGCCGAGGATGTCGGACAGGACAGCATAACGGTCGCCTTCCTTGATCAGGCCCATGGCGATACCGGCAACCGGACGTGCGAGCGGAACGCCTGCGTCCATCAGAGCCAGCGAGGTGCCGCAAACAGTCGCCATCGAGGACGAACCGTTGGATTCGGTGATCTCGGAAACCGAACGGATCGTGTAAGGGAACTGGTCGGCAGCAGGCAGCATCGGGTGGATGGCGCGCCATGCGAGCTTGCCATGACCAACTTCACGACGGCCTGGCGAACCCATACGACCGGTTTCACCGACCGAGTATGGCGGGAAGTTGTAATGCAGCATGAAGGATTCTTTGTAGGTGCCGGTCAGGGCATCGATCATCTGCTCGTCTTCGCCGGTGCCGAGCGTGGCAACAACGATGGCCTGCGTTTCGCCACGGGTGAACAGCGCCGAACCGTGGGTGCGCGGCAGAAGGCCAACTTCCGAAACGATTGCACGAACGGTCTTCAGATCGCGGCCGTCAATGCGGCTGCCGGTGTCCAGAATGTTCCAGCGAACAATCTTGGCCTGCAGATGCTTGAAAATGGTCGCGAACTGCTCAGGCGACATTTCCGGCTCTTCAACGCCTTCCGGGAAGAAGTGAGCCTTCGCCTTGGCTTTTGCAGCGTCAACAGCAACGTAACGGGCCTGCTTTTCGGTGATCTTGTAAGCGTCGCGCAGGTCGTTTTCGATAACGGCGAGCACCTTGGCTTCGAGATCCGACAGATCTTCCGGCTGGAAATCACGTGGTTCCTTGGCAGCAACTTCAGCGAGCTTGATGATCGCGTCGATTACCGGCTGGAAGCCCTTCTGGCCGAAAACAACGGCGCCGAGCATGACCTCTTCGGAAAGTTCCTGCGCTTCCGATTCGACCATCAGCACTGCGTCGGCAGTACCGGCAACAACCAGATCGAGCTTCGATTCCGGCATTTCGTCGATATTCGGGTTCAGGACGTATTCGCCGTTGATGTAGCCAACGCGCGCGCCGCCGATCGGACCCATGAAAGGAACGCCGGAAATGGTCAGTGCTGCGGAAGCTGCAACCATCGACAGAACGTCGGGGTTGTTTTCGAGGTCGTGCTGAACAACAGTTAGAACAACCTGCGTGTCATTCTTGTAGCCATCAACGAAGAGCGGGCGGATCGGACGGTCGATCAGACGCGAAACGAGGGTTTCGTTTTCGCTCGGACGGCCTTCACGCTTGAAGTAACCACCAGGGATCTTGCCAGCGGCATAGGTCTTTTCCTGATAGTTGACAGTGAGCGGGAAGAAATCCTGGCCCGGCTTCGGCTCCTTGGCAGAAACGACAGTCGCCAAGACAACGGTTTCGCCATAGGTTGCGAGAACTGCACCGTCAGCCTGACGTGCGATCTTGCCGGTTTCGAGCGTAAGCGGACGACCGCCCCATTCGATTTCTACTTTATGGGTATTGAACATATCTTGTCCTCATGTGGTGATGCCGCGCAAAAGCGCCTGAAGGCATCGCCTCGGTTGGCGGACGGGCCACGGGCAAGACAACGGGAAGTTCGTTATGTGTCAGAACATTCGCTCCCGAATATCCTCTGACACGAACTGCCTGCAATCCTGCCCCATGACTGGTCCAGGTCATGAGCCTTTTGGCTCTTCATCGGCATGACGGAATGCACCCGGTGCGTCGTTTCATGCCAGCGGGCATTCGCCCGATAGAGCGGATGCACTCACATATGTTCGCGCTTCCGCTCTATCTGTTTGGTTTTACGCATGTCTTTGTCCCAAAACCGGTTCCCACTTTTGGGAGACATGCTCAAGTGTCGCATTTTATCTGTAAGCGGCTATCCGCACGACAAAATGCCGAATAAATCAAATGGGCGACGTTTTGAGACGTCGCCCGATTTTACCGTTAGCGGCGCAGGCCGAGACGGCCGATCAGCGCCTGGTAACGTGCCTGGTCGATGCCCTTGACGTAGTCAAGAAGGCGACGACGCTGCGAAACCAGCTTCAGGAGGCCGCGACGCGAATGATTGTCATTCTTGTGGCCCTTGAAGTGTTCGGTGAGGTTGGCGATACGCTCGGAAAGAACGGCAACCTGTACTTCAGGAGAACCGGTGTCGCCTTCCTTGGTGGCGTATTCCTTGATAAGTGCTTGCTTGCGCTCAGCAGTAATCGACATCGTAACACCCTTTCTAGATGAGAGGAAAACCAGACGCCCGGGCCGGGATGTCGTCCAGCGCGGGCCATTTACACGATCTGACATGCTTTTACGCATGATCGATGAAGGGGCATATAGTGCAAAATTGGCGGGAACGCCAGTCTCAATTCAATTTGCCGCCTTATCGCGATCTTCTGACGAAACGTCAGCCCGTTGTGAAAACGCGCTTCGGTTTGAACTGTCCATGCTCGATGTAACCGATGGCGAGCAGTTTTCCGCGTGTCGTGACACAGGCTTCGTCTGCTTCCAGAGGCGCATCGCGTCCGCGCAGGATCACCGGATTGCCAAGACGCACGCGTTGCGCCTGATCGTCGGTAAGCGGCACCTGCGGCAGACAATCGAGAGCAGCTCCCGTATCGATGACCAATGCATCAATCGCCGAAAAGTCGCGACGCGGAGCGGGTTCGACGACATTGCCATCCTCATCCTTGGGCGGAAGCGGCGGCCAAGCCTGTTCAAGTTCTGCCAGTGTTACAGCGTCTTCTTCCGTGAACGGCGCAACTTCGATGCGGCGCAGCTCTGAAATGTGTCCGTAGCAACCGAGATCCCGGCCCATATCGCGTGCGAGAGAGCGCACATAGGTGCCCTTGGAGCATTCGACCTCGAACTCGGTGCGATCAGCATCCGGAATACCAACGATCTCCAGACGGTCAATCTCGACTTCACGGGAAGGTATCTCGACCGTCTCGCCTTCGCGGGCAAGATCGTAAGCGCGCTCGCCATCGATCTTGATGGCGGAAAACTGCGGTGGAACCTGCGAAATGACACCGGTGTAGTTCGGCAGCAATGCCTCGACATCGGCGCGCGACGGGCGATTATCCGAGGTCTTGGTGGCAACACCTTCCAGATCGTCCGTTGAGCGTTCCTCGCCCCAGCTTACCGTGAAACGGTAGATCTTGGTTCCATCCATGACATAAGGCACGGTTTTGGTGGCCTCACCCAGCGCTATGGGCAACATGCCGGAAGCAAGCGGATCAAGCGTACCGGCATGACCGGCTTTTTCGGCGTTGAACAGCCACTTGATCTTCGAGACCGCCTCGGTCGATCCCATCCCTTTCGGCTTATCGAAAATAACCCAGCCGGATATCGGACGACCTTTTTTCTTGCCCCGTCTTGCCATGCTTTATTCGTCTCCATTGCGGGAAGCCTTGTCTGCCTCCCGGTCTTCTTCATCGTCATGCCCAAGATCGCGGGCGACTTCCGGCGAGCGGAGCAGCGCATCGATCTTGGAAAAATTGTCAAAGCTCGTATCGGCCCGGAAGCGGAATTCCGGCATGTATTTCATCTGGCTGAGGCTTGGCGCCATGCGACCACGAATGAACTTTGCGTTTGCAGCCAGCGCCTTGATAACCGCTTGCGTGTCGGCGTTACCAAGCGGGGTGATGAAACAGGTCGCAATCTTGAGATCGGGCGACATCCGCACTTCCGAGACGGAAATCACGGTGTGGGCGATAAGATCGTCGCGAATTTCACCGCGTTGAAGCACCTGCGCCAATGCGTGGCGCACCTGCTCGCCCACGCGAAGCTGGCGCTGGGAAAGGCCGCCTGAGCCTTTTGGATCTGGAGAACGTGCCATGGCTATATCCTCGATAAACAGCCGCCAATCGGCATCCAGCCGCGAAGGACTGTCCGACAACATGACTACAAATTGGCAGGCGTAATAATACGCAACTTACCACAATCCAGCTGGGAGTCAGACCCTCTGGACCGGATAATGAAAAGCCGGGCCACCTCTCGGCAGCCCGGCGGGATAGTACTTAAAGTGTGCGCGAAACGTGTTCGACTCGGAAGGCTTCGATAACGTCGCCTGCGCGAATGTCGTCGTAGTTCTCGAACGCCATACCGCATTCCTGACCGGCCGGAACTTCCGACACTTCGTCCTTGAAACGCTTGAGCGTCTTGAGCTTACCTTCGTGAATAACCACGTTGTCGCGGATGAGGCGGACGCCTGCACCACGCTCGACCTTGCCTTCGGTGACACGGCAACCGGCAACCTTGCCGACCTTGGTGATGTTGAAGACTTCGAGAATCTCGGCATTGCCGAGGAAGGTTTCGCGGCGTTCCGGCGACAGGAGACCCGACATCGCTGCCTTAACGTCATCGATCAAATCATAGATGATGTTGTAGTAGCGGATTTCGATGCCCTGCTGATCAGCTGCGTCACGTGCCTGCTTGTTGGCGCGGACGTTGAAGCCGATGATCGCAGCGTTGGAGGCTTCGGCCAGCGACACGTCGCTTTCCGTGATACCACCGGCGCCCGAATGCACGATACGTGCACGCACTTCGTCGGTGCCGAGCTTGTCCAGCGCATTGGTGATGGCTTCGATAGAACCCTGCACGTCGCCCTTGATGACGAGTGGGAATTCCTTCGTGCCCGACACCTGGAGCTGGTTCATCATCTGCTCGAGCGAACCACGCGCACCGGACTGGCGAGCAACGGCCTTGTCGCGTGCCAGACGCTGACGGTACTCGGCAATTTCGCGCGCCTTGGCTTCGTTGGCAACCACGGCAAAGCGGTCACCGGCCTGCGGCGTGCCCTGAAGGCCGAGGACTTCCACCGGCATCGCAGGACCGGCTTCCTTCACATGCTCGCCACGGTCGTTGACCAGTGCGCGCACGCGGCCCCATTCGCTACCGGCGACGAGGATGTCACCCGGATGCAGCGTACCCGTCTGAACCAGAACGGTTGCAACCGAACCACGGCCACGATCGAGCTGGGCTTCGACGACAACGCCTTCAGCCGTACGCGACGGATCAGCCTTGAGATCAAGAATTTCAGCCTGCAACAGAATTGCTTCAAGCAGTTTGTCGAGGTTGAGCTTGTTCTTGGCCGACACTTCGACGTCGAGAACTTCACCGCCCATCGATTCCACAAAGACGTCATGCTGCAACAGAGCAGTACGAACCTTCTGCGGATCGGCAGCCGGCTTGTCGATCTTGTTGATCGCCACGATGATCGGAACACCTGCCGCCTTGGCATGGTTGATCGATTCAATCGTCTGAGGCATCACGCTGTCATCGGCAGCCACCACGAGGATGGCAATGTCGGTCGCCTGCGCACCACGGGCACGCATTGCAGTAAAGGCAGCGTGGCCCGGCGTATCGATGAAGGTGATCTTCTGGCCGTTCTGCTCGACCTGATAAGCACCGATATGCTGGGTGATGCCACCGGCTTCGCCCGAAACAACATTGGCGTGACGGATCGCATCAAGCAGCGAGGTCTTGCCGTGATCGACGTGACCCATAATGGTCACGACCGGAGGACGGGAAACCAGCGCAGCCTCGTTGTCGGCAACACCGAAGATGCCTTCTTCAACGTCCGATTCCGCAACGCGCTTGACGGTATGGCCGAATTCTTCAGCAATGAGCTGCGCCATATCGGCATCGATCACGTCGCCCGGCTTCATCATCTGGCCCTGCTTCATCAGGTACTTGATGATATCGACCGAACGTTCGGTCATGCGCTGCGCAAGTTCCTGAAGCGTAATGGTTTCAGGAATGGTCACTTCACGCGAAATCTTTTCGCGTGTTTCCTGCATCTGCGAACGCTTGAACTTTTCCTGACGACGACGCATCGCCGAAAGCGAACGCGAACGACCTTCATCCTCAAGATTGCTGGAGATGGTCAGCTTGCCACGACGGCGATCATCTTCGGTCTTGACCACTTTTGGCGCGCGAACTTCCGGCTTGGCCGGAGCACCGCGACGGGCAGCAGTCAGGCCACCGCCACGACGGTCGTCATCGTCAGATGCGACAGTCTTGCGAAGCTGGCTCTGCGGAAGCGGCTTGCCCGGGATTGGGGCAGCGTCGGCAAGGCTTGGCGCAGCCGGGCGCGGACCACCCTGCTGCGGACGGCCACCTTGCGGCGGACGATTGCCCTGAGGACGACCGGCCTGCTGCGGGCGATTGCCCTGCGGTGCCGGGCGCGCATCGTCGCGACGCTCGGTACGGGCTTCCGGCTGCGGCATACGCTTGGCAGCCTCTTCCTCGGCCTTGCGGCGGGCATCGGCCTCGGCCTTGAGGCGAGCTTCCTCTTCCGCCTGACGACGGGCAGATTCTTCACGCTCCTTGGCGCGGCGGGCATCTTCCTCGGCGCGACGCTTGGCTTCCTCGACAGCGCGTGCGCGTTCCTCAACTTCACGGACCTGCGCTTCTTCGAGCGCACGGCGACGTGCATCCATTTCGGAGCGCGACAGCGTGTTCAACACCATGCCGGAGCGGTCGGACGGGCGCGGACGCTGTGCCTGCTGGCCGCCGGGACGCTGCTGTGCCGGGCGCTGCTGTGCGACATGCGGCTTCGTTACCGGAGCAGCAGGGGCTGCTGGCTTCGGTGCCGGGGCGGCTGGTGCTGGCGCACGCACTACCGGCGCGGCTTGTGCAGGCTGCGCGGCTTGTGCCGGTGCAGGAGTAGATGCCGCAGGCGCGGGAGCAGCAGGTGCCGGAGCTGCTGGCTTCGGCGCCGCTGCCTCGACTTCCGGCTTCTCGTCAGGCCGCGAGAATTTGCGCTTTTTCGTTTCAACGACGACAGCCTTCGTGCGGCCGTGGCTGAAATTCTGGCGCACGGTGCTCTGCTCGACGCCCGGCCGCTTCATGGTCAGCGTCTTCTTCGTATTAACGCTCAGCGTCTTGTCGTCGTTCGTTTTATCGCTCATTACGTTTCCGTTTCCTTCGCGGCTCCGGCCGCTCTACTCGAGCTTTATCCAACGTGACCGGGTCATGTTGGATAAAACTCCAGTCATCCGCCTCAACGCGCAATCCGATCCGGGGTCTGCCAGGCCCCTCCAAAATTGCGCTCTAATCCGGGTCCGATGCGCTTTCACCGCGATAGCGATGCAACATAAGCGCCCGCTTTACGAACCCGGCCGCCGCCTTTCCTTCAAGTACGGCTGCATGTATCACATTTCCGCCCCCAAATGCCAAATCCATTTCTTCCCCCGTAAAAAGAGTGAAAGAAGGGATTTCCGGACCATCCAGATGCACCACGGCACGGCGAGCCTGATCGAGCTTGCGTACGCCGTCGGCGGCGGCTTCCTTTGCGTGCAACACCATGGCGGCTGTCCCGGTGCGGATCGCCTGATCCACCTTGGTCGAGCCAGATACCACAGCTCCGGCCTTGCGAGCCAACGCGAGGCTGCCAAGGGCAGATTTCGTCAGCAACTGGTCCACCAGCGCGCCAAGATCCGCCTGCGGCGTTACACCTTCCTTCAGCGCCCGCGCAAAAAGCTTGCGCTTGACTGCTTCATCCACCAGACGGCGCTCGGCCTTGACCCAGCACCCCCTGCCCGGCAGAGTTCTTTTCAAGTCCGGCACCACGGAACCGTCGGGACCGGCCACAAAACGGATCAGATCATCGGCAGAACCGCTTTCGCGCGTGACGATACAGGTTCTGTCATTCATATCCTGCTCCACGCGAACTCCAGTCTTGCCATATTGCGGTCTGCCCGCACGTCGGACGTAACGCGGGCGCTGTACCAGAGCATAAGCCCCACCACAACCCGGAACATGTCCGAAACCTGAACTGGCCAATCAATTCGAATGAATGACGACCATTTTTCAGGGATGAATTGCAAGAGCCGCATAGCTTACGCCTGAATTACACCAGACGTAAGAAGCCATGCGGCTCTTTTTATTCCGGCCGCTTCTTAGGAAGCAGCTTCCTCTTCACCGACTTCGGCTTCTTCTTCCTGAGCCGATACCAGTTCTTCTTCCGTGATCCATCCTGCCTTCAAACGCGCAGTCAGGACCATCTGTTCCGCATCGACGCGCGAAACATCGAAGGAAGAGAAGATACCGCTATGAGCGACGGTTTCACCGTCCTTGCGTTCACGCCAGCCGACCAGATCATCGACGGCATAGCCGGCAAAGTCTTCCATCGTCTTGACGCCGTCTTCACCGACAGCCACGAGCATTGCCGTGGTGATACCCGGCAGTTCGCGCAGTTCGTCTTCGACGCCCAGTTCCTTGCGGCGATCATCCTGTTCGCTCTCGATACGATCCAGATATTCGCGAGCACGTTCCTGGATTTCGCCAGCCGTATCCTCATCGAAACCATCGATGGAAGCGATTTCGCCCGGCTCGACATAGGCCAGTTCTTCAACAGATGCGAAACCTTCGGAGGCCAGAACCTGACCAACCATCTCGTCAACGTTGAGGGCATCCATGAAGAGCGTCGAACGCTCGGTGAATTCCTTCTGGCGACGTTCGGATTCTTCGTCTTCCGTCAGGATGTCAATGTCCCAGCCGGTGAGCTGGGAAGCAAGGCGCACGTTCTGACCGCGACGACCGATTGCAAGTGATAGTTGGTCATTCGGAACGACAACTTCAATACGTTCAGCATCTTCATCGAGAACAACCTTGGCAACTTCAGCTGGCTGAAGCGCGTTGACGATGAAGGAAGCAGCGTCCGGCGACCACGGAATGATGTCGATCTTTTCACCCTGCAGTTCGCCCACAACGGCCTGAACGCGGGAGCCACGCATACCGACGCAGGCGCCGACCGGATCGATGGACGCATCACGCGACACGACCGCAATCTTGGCGCGGGAACCCGGATCGCGGGCAACCGACTTGATTTCGATGATGCCGTCATAGATTTCCGGCACTTCCATGGTGAAGAGCTTCGCCATGAAGGACGGATGGGTACGCGACAGGAAAATCTGCGGGCCGCGCTGTTCGCGGCGCACGTCGTAGACATAGGCGCGGATGCGGTCACCATAACGGAAAGCTTCACGCGGGATCAGCTCATCGCGGCGCACGATGGCTTCGCCACGACCGAGATCGACAATCACATTGCCATATTCGACGCGCTTGACGGTGCCGTTGACGATCTCACCAACGCGATCCTTGTATTCGTCATACTGGCGGTCACGCTCGGCTTCGCGCACTTTCTGCACGATGACCTGCTTTGCCGACTGGGCAGCAATACGGCCGAAATCCATCGGCGGCAGCTGATCGGCGATGAAGTCGCCGACCTGTGCGTCCGGGTTGCGATCGCGCGCGGTGAAGAGCGAAATCTGCGTCGCGTAATCCTCGACATGCTCGACGACTTCGAGCAGACGCTGCAGCTTGATCTCGCCGGACTTCGCATTGATGTCCGCGCGGATGTTGCTTTCCTGGCCGTAACGCGAACGCGCCGCCTTCTGGATCGCATCGGCCATGGCCGCAAGAACGATCTCGCGGTCGATCGACTTCTCGCGTGCGACCGCATCGGCGATCTGCAGAAGCTCCAGCCTGTTAGCACTGACTGCCATTGGACTCTCCTTGGTGTCGCACCCGGCTCCTCTAGATGCCGGACGCCAGAAACTTATTCTTTATCTTCAGCTTCGCCCGATGCGGTTTCATCGGACTGCTCGCCCGCTTCTTCGCTACCGAGGTCGTCACCGGGAATGCGGCCTTCGCGCAGGGCCTTGTCCTTGCGGAGCGCATCGCGGATCAGGTCATCGGTCAGCACGAGGCGTGCATCAGAAATCAGATCGAATGGAATGCGCACGACAGGTTCGCTGCCGTAGGAAATCTGGTCGCTTTCGATCACGACCGATTCCGCATCCCCCAGGACGATGCGGCCGCGGAATTTCTTGCGGCCTTCGTGCACGACGGAGGTTTCCACCTTTGCGATGTGACCGGCCCAATCGGCAAAGTCCGACTTGCGAACCAGCGGGCGGTCGATACCGGGAGACGAAATCTCCAGATGGTATTTTCCACTGATGGGATCTTCCACGTCGAGAACCGGGGCAACCGTACGGCTGACCAGTTCGCAATCATCGACCGTCATCGTGCCATCGGGACGTTCGGCCATGATCTGCAAGGTCTGGCCATTGAGCCCCGAAAGGCGCACGCGTACCAACCGAAAGCCCAGCGTATTGATGACGGGCTCGATGATGGAAGCCACTTTCGCATCAATACCCGTCTCGCGAATGATGCGTTCATCCGCGCCTGCTGCGAGCGTTTCTGCTTCGTTTTCCTGAACCTGTTCCGTCAACCTAAAAACCTTTCAAAAGGCCGGAAAGCCCCTTCAAGTTAGCCGTAAGTAACAAAAAAGAGCGGGACCGGGTGGACCCACTCTTGTTCAAACGACCAAGAATTTGAGACTTATATACCAGCGGAAGCGGATTTTTTCAAGACCGCTTCTGCTGTTCGATTCATTCCGTTCACTGCTGGTAGCTTCAACGACGGGTGAAGGTCAGATAGGCTGCACGGCGTCCTTCGCGAAAAGCCTTTGCCTCATAGCGCGTGCCAGGCCAGCCTTCATAGGCGTCGTTCCAGTCGGACGGGCCTTCTGCCTGCCAGTCGAATGCAGGATGACGGCGACAATGCTGGAGCGTCCAGTTGACATAATGTTCAATGTCGGAAGCAAACCGGAATTTCGCGCCGGGTTTCAGGACACGGGCGAAGCGGTCGAGATTGGCATCGCTGACAAAACGGCGCTTCCAGTGGCGACGCTTGTGCCATGGGTCGGGATAGAAGAGATCGATACCCGACAAGGAGGCGTCGGGCAGCCAGTCCAGAACCGCCGTCGCATCCTCGTCGTAGAGACGCAGGTTCGATCGAGGTTCGCCATCCAATGCCGCCAGCATCTTGGCCATGCCGTTGATGAAAGGCTCGACGCCAATGAAACCCGTTTGCGGATAACGGCCTGTCTCATGGTGCAGGTGCTCACCGCCGCCAAAACCGATTTCCAGACGAACTGCATCGACCTTCGCTTCAAAGAGCGTGCGCAGATCCTGTGGCGCCGGGCTTTCGACGTTGACCTTGAGGCGCGGCAGAAGATCCTCGAACAGGTTCTTCTGGTGGCTTCGCAATGGCTTGCCGTGGCGACGGCCGAAGAAATTTCCGGCACCGCGCAGAGGATGAGATTCTTCGGTCATATTTTATCCGTCGGCATCATATCGGTGTTCTATTTATTCGTTTTGACGCGCATCTAGCCCGAAAACCGTTTCACACTTTTCGGGATGCGCTCCAATAACAGAAGAGCGCGATCCAAGACCGCGCTCCTCGAAAATCGTCGGGACACATAACGCCAAGCGGCTTGCGATGCAACTTTCCGCCAGGAAAGTTACGCTACCGCGGCTTTCAGAGCCTTGGTCAGGTCCGTCTTCTCCCAGGAGAAAGAACCGTCACGGCCCGGCTTGCGGCCGAAATGACCGTAAGACGAGGTCTTGGCATAGATCGGCTTGTTGAGGTCGAGATGCTTGCGGATACCGGTCGGCGACAGGTCCATGACCTCGCGAAGCGCTTCCTCAACCGCAGATTCGGCTACCTTGCCCGTGCCATGCAGATCGACATAAACCGAAAGCGGCTGTGCCACACCGATGGCATAGGAAAGCTGGATCGTGCAGCGGTCGGCAAGACCGGCAGCAACGACGTTCTTGGCGAGATAGCGCGCGGCATAGGCGGCAGAGCGATCCACCTTGGTCGTGTCCTTGCCCGAAAATGCACCGCCGCCATGCGGAGCGGCGCCGCCATAGGTATCCACGATGATCTTGCGGCCAGTCAGACCAGCATCGCCGTCCGGTCCGCCGATGACGAACTTGCCGGTCGGATTGATGTACCAGTTGCAAGTGGCTGCGATCGGAAGCTCGCCGAGCGCATCACGGATATAGGGTTCGACAACCGAACGAACCTTTTTCGAATCCCAGCTTGCATCCAGATGCTGCGTGGACAGAACGATCTGCGTGACCTCAGCGGCCTTGCCATTCTCGTAGCGCACTGTGACCTGGCTCTTGGCGTCGGGGCCGAGTTTGCCTGCGTCGCCTTCGCCCTTGTGACGGGCTTCGGAGAGCTTTTCGAGAATCTTGTGCGAATAATAGATCGGGGCCGGCATGAGGTCGGGGGTTTCGCGGCAGGCATAACCGAACATGATGCCCTGATCGCCTGCACCTTCTTCGCCCTGACGATCGGCGGCGTTGTCCACGCCTTGCGCGATATCGGCGGACTGCGGATGCAGAAGCACGTCGATCTTCACCGTCTTCCAGTTGAAACCGTTCTGCTCGTAACCGATTTCCCGGATCGCCTTGCGGGCTGCCGAGCGGAAACGCGAAGGATTAATCAGCGGATGCCCTGCAGCATCATGGGCGACAGTGCCGTCCTTATTCTTCTTCAGGAACGTATCCGGCACGCGCACTTCGCCGGCAATGACCACCCGATTGGTGGTGGCAAGCGTTTCGCAGGCAACACGGACAGACCAGGGATCCACGCCGGTGCGGCGCGCTTCCTTATAGATCATGTCCACGATTTCATCGGAGATGCGGTCGCAAACCTTGTCCGGATGTCCTTCGGACACAGATTCGCTGGTGAAGAGATAAGAACTGCGCGACACGGGTAACCCCTCTTGAAAATCCAACGGAGAATATCTCCGCCATGGAAACACAGTAGCGCCCGGAACAGGCTTTCAGCGTTCCGGGCACGGTAATGTGTTAGCGAAGTTGGGATTAAACCGTCAATGCATATTCTTGTTGCGACAGCGCATCAGCGGGAAAATTCATTCCGGATGGCATTTTCTGCCTGTTCAGGCACTGTAAATCGCAAAAACCGGCGGGACATGTCCATGTCCCGCGCTTACTGCACTTTTCGAGATATGAAATCAGTCAGCGTCTGCAGCGAGCGACTTCACGAGATCGATGATCTTGCGGCGCACTTTCGGATCTGAAATTTTCGTGAAGGCGCGGGTCAGCTGAACACCTTCGTTGGAATTCAGGAAATCGACCACATAGGTTGCTTCATTGTCTTCCGCAAAACCGGCCTGGTTCGAGGAACCTGGTGCGTCTTCAAAAAAGAAGGAAACCGGGACATTGAGAATTGCCGAGATCGCCTGAAGGCGGCTTGCACCGACGCGGTTGGTGCCTTTCTCGTATTTCTGGATCTGCTGAAACGTAATTCCAAGGCTTTCGCCAAGTTTTTCCTGACTGAGGCCCAGCATGTTACGGCGAAGACGGATGCGGCTGCCGACATGCACGTCAATTGGGTTGGGCTTCTTTTTATTCTCAATCATACAACTGTCACTCCTCGCAGCTGCGAGCTTCCATTCATGCTCTGTTCATCTGAACAGCGATAACAATAAGTTTTGGGAGGTAGTCTGACGATTTTCCGCAAAAACCGTCGCCGCCGCGCCATAACATCGTAACAATATTAGTCTGTCAATGAAAACGCCTGCCGATTGGCAGTCGGAAAGCCATGCTCAACACGAGTAAGGTTAACAGCGCTACCAGAGATTGTCGTGAGCCATGTGGCGTGCCCCAAAATGGTGCACGAGATGACGGTAGGTAAGCGTCAACGACCCCGACAGCGTCATGTGCAAGTCCGTCGGTGATTCGACCATAAGCATCAACGACAGCTGAAAGACCATTGTTAGCTGCACGAATGAGGGGGAGCCCTTGCTCCACCGCGCGAACCTGTGCCTGGCGAAAATGCTGGTACGGACCCGGCGTATCGCCATACCATGCGTCGTTTGTCACATTGATGATGGCGCTGGCTTTTTGGCCCGTATATCCAAGCTCATCCGGAAAAATGGCTTCGTAACAGATCAGTGGCAGAAAGGTCTGGCCGTCTTTGACGTTCAGCGCCCGACGCGACGCACCGGCGGTAAATCCGCCCGGCATCTCCACCACTTCCTGAAGTCCAAGCCTGCGCAAAAAACTCTCATAGGGAAGATACTCGCCAAAGGGGACGAGGTGCACCTTGTCGGCGGCATCGACAATCACACCACGATCATCAATCGTATAAATTGAATTATAATAGCGCGGTTCACCGCCCCCTGATGCCTTCTCTTCACGAACGGCACCGGTGAGCAGCATCTGCCCGTCCTGTAGAACCTCGCCGATGCGGGACAGAGCCTCGGGCGTCGAGGTGAGAATATAGGGAACAGCCGTTTCCGGCCAAATGACCACATCGGGTTTCGGCTTGCCTTCCGCTGGCACTTCGCCCGTCAGCGACACCAGCTTGTCGAAGATAGACCGGCGCTCCGCATTATCCCACTTCATGGTCTGGGCGATAGACGGCTGTACGATGCGAACCGCGAGCGCTCCTTTTTCTTCACCGATTGCCGGCGCTTTTGAAAGCGTCCAGGCACCGAATCCGACATGCGCTGCCACCAGCAACAAGGCGAGAACAATGCCTGTCTTGGCAAACCGCCCACCAATCAGCAGAGCCGGTGCGGCAAAGACAAAGACGGCCAATGCGCTCATCCCGATCAGACCGAGCACGGCAACCGATTGCATCAGCAGCGGCGTCGGCATGATGGCATAGCCGATCGCATTCCACGGAAAACCGGTGAACAGGAAAAGACGCAGCCATTCCGCCAGCGCAAAGCCAAACGCTAGCGCGAAGATACGCCCCAAGCCGTCCGACCAGAAGATGCGCGCAACCATGGCTGCAAACGCATAGAATAGAGCCAGAAATGCAGGGAGGCCCAGAACAGCCAGCGGCAAGGCCCAGGCGAACTGGTCCGCATCAACCAGCAGCGCCGTTCCAATCCACCACAGTCCGGAAACGAAATAGCCAAACCCGAACCACCAGCCAACCATGGCCGCTGGCAACAGACGGCGAATCAGGCCGGCATTCGCTTTCGCAATGGCCCCGTCAATCAACCAGACCAAAATGGGGAAAGAAACGAAACCCGCCACAAAACCATCGAAGGGCGGCTGGGTCAGCGTGGCGAAGGCACCGCTCAGGAAAGCGGCCAACGCTCGACGCCAGCCGCTCGAAAGAATGATTTTCCCCGCCAGCCTTTCGATCATCAGGCCTCTTTGGGAGCGTCGGTTATGGTTTCAGCCTCTATAGGCTGGTCACCCGGCTTGGCGGACACGACAGCACGCTGCTGGCGACGGCGATCAGCCGCGGAAAGCGGCACAATACGCACTTTCTTCACCCGGCGCGGATCGACTTCCAGCACATGGAATTCATAGCCCGGAATAGCCTGCACCACTTCACCGCGAACCGGAATACGCCCCAGGACCGAAAAGATGAGGCCGCCGACCGTGTCGACATCCTCGCCATGTTCGCCGACTTCGAAGGATGGGCCGATTTTCGCGGCGAGCTCTTCCAGATCGGCGCGCGCATCGACAACGAACACGCCATCGGCTTCTTCGGCGATCATGATTTCTTCGTCGTCATGCTCGTCTTCGATATCACCGACAACCATTTCGACAATGTCTTCCAGTGAAACCAGACCGTCGGTACCGCCATATTCATCAATGACCAGCGCCATCTGGATATGGGTCGCCTGCATGCGCGCCATCAATCCGCTTGCCATCATGGATGGCGGCACAAACAGAACCTTGCGCATGAGATTGAGTTCACCGATCGTCTTGGTGAGATCGATCCGGCTCATGTCGAATTTGGCGGCCTTGTCTTCGGCCGTCGCCTTGCTGCGCGCGCTGCTACGGCGCGTGGTCTTCTGGCGGGCCTGCTTGGTGATGTAATTGAGAACATCACGGATGTGGATCATACCGCGCGGATCGTCCAGCGTCTCGGCATAGACCGGCATACGCGAATGGCCGGATTTTTCGAAAAGCTCCAGCACTTCCCAGAGCGGTGTGGAAATTTCCACTGCCTCGACATCGGCGCGCGGGATCATCACGTCTTCGACGCGAATCTCGCGCAGGCGAAGGATGTTATGCAGCATCGCCTTTTCTTCAGGCGAGAATGCTGAATCCTGTTCGCTTGCCGTGCTGGAAAGGGCATCGGCCAGATCTTCGCGCAGGGAAGATGATTGGCGCGAGCGCATGAACGGGAAAATATTAGACAAGAGGGAACGCTTCTCGGCCACTACAGGCCGCTGCGTACTTTGCCCTTCGGCGTCTTGAGTCTCGCTGCGATTTTCGCCAGCGGACGGGGGGTGCGATGTTTGATCAGCCATGGTCAATCGTTGTTAGGGTCTTATTCGGATACAGCATAAGGGTCGGGGATGGCAAGAGCATGAAGGATTTCACGCTCGCGCCCCTCCATAACCTCCGCTTCCGCATCGGTTTCGTGATCGTAACCCAAAAGGTGCAAAAAGCCATGCACGACGAGGTGAGCGAGATGGTTTTCGAGCGGTTTGCCCTCTTCACGAGCCTCACGCTCGACAGTTTCGCGCGCGATGATGATGTCGCCCAGCATCGGGCCCGGCTGCGCCCCGGCCTTGATCGGAAACGCCGGAAACGACAACACATTGGTCGGCTTGTCCTTGCCGCGCCATTCTGCATTCAGGGTCTGGATCGAGGCATCGTCGGTGAAGACAACACTGAGCTCGCTTGCCGCGCTTTTCAGGCCAAGATTGGCCCAGGCGGCCTCGACCGACTTTCTGACGAGCCCTTCAAGGGCGGTCTCATCCGGCCAATTGCCAGCTTCAACCATGATATCGATATGGATCGCGTTATTTGACACGTTCTGCGGCGGCTCTCCGTGCTGGCTAGCCGCATCATCCTTTCAGTTACAAGAAAGCTGCCTGCCAAGAGCGGTTCCCACTTTTGGGGACACGCTCGAAAAGGCAGACAGCTTTTCTTAAATCGTGATTCCAATAGGCAATTGCAAGATCACTCCGAACGCGCGTGCTGTTTGCCGTCGCGGTCGTAAGCTCCGACGATTGCCGCCACCAGCGGATGACGAACAACGTCTTTCTCCGTAAAGCGCACCTTGATGACGCCTTCGACATCGTCCAGCACGCGAAGCGCTTCAACGAGACCTGATTTCTGGCCCGGCGGAAGATCGATCTGGCTCGGGTCGCCATTGACCATCATGCGCGACCCCTCGCCCAAGCGGGTCAGGAACATCTTCATCTGCATGGACGTCGTGTTCTGCGCCTCATCAAGGATGACCGCGGAATGCGCCAGGGTACGCCCGCGCATGAAGGCAAGCGGCGCGATTTCGATCACACCTGCCGTAATGGCACGCTCAACCTTTTCGGCAGGCATCATGTCGTAAAGCGCATCGTAAAGCGGGCGCAAATAGGGATCGACCTTTTCCTTCATATCGCCCGGCAGGAAGCCCAGTCGTTCGCCGGCCTCGACAGCCGGACGTGACAGGATGATGCGCTCCACCAGACCGCGTTCCAGCAGCATCGCCGCATGGGCGACGGCAAGATAGGTCTTGCCGGTACCTGCGGGGCCGACGCCGAACACCAGCTCCGACCGGTCGAGCGCACGCATATAGGCATCCTGCGTCGGCGTGCGGGCAAAGATGGTCTTTTTGCGCGTGGAAATCTGGGCAGCAGAGAGCTTGCCCTTGTTTTCCATGGTCGGCAGCGTCAGCTGGTCGTCCGCAGCGATTGCCATGCGCAAGGCGCCGTCGACATCCGACGTCGTCAGCTCATGGCCTTTCTGCAGCGATTCATAAAGATGATCGAGTGCACGCCGCGCCTGCTCGGTTGCGGTCGGCTCCCCCCGGATCGAAAGCTGGTTTCCCTTGGAGCGGACATCCACGCCAAGCTTCTGTTCGATACGGGCCAGATTTTCATCGAACTGACCGTAAAGCGCGATGGCAAGACGGTTATTGTCGAAAGTGAGCACGATGTGGGCCATATCCGAGGCCCCGGTCGTCGGGCTTTTTTGCGTTTGATTGGTTGGCTTGGCAGACTTCAGCTTTTCCGTAGCGCTCAACCGTATCTCCTTAAAGCACAATCCTGAAAAGTTGCGACTTTTCAGACCAGATTATGCGTGAACGCAAACCGTTCACGCATTGCAATCGAAGTCTCGACAGGATTACCGGCAAGCGACTCAATACGCCGAAATTTTCTGCCTCGACATCATCATGCCTTCAGGCCAGTTTTTGCGCAATAAGGCTATTGGTCCCTGTGGATGTGATTTTCACATGAATGATGTCGCCGACCCGGTCATTGCTGTCATCGATGATGACAGGCAGGAGCCATGGCGAACGGCCCACCATCTGGCCTGCGACACGACCCGGCTTTTCAAGCAGCACATCCATCTCGCGACCGATCATGGAATCCTGAAATACATATTGCTGTTCGGACAGGAGAGCCTGAAGGCGCTGAAGGCGCTCATCCTTGACCGCTTCCTCTACGTGATCGTCGAGATCGGCACCCGGCGTGCCGGGGCGAGGCGAATATTTGAACGAATAGGCCTGCGCGTAATTGACCGCGCGCACTAGCCGCATCGTGTCTTCGAAGTCCTGATCGGTTTCACCGGGGAAGCCGACGATAAAATCGCCCGACAGCGCCAGATCCGGCCTCACTTCGCGGATGCGTTCGATCAGACGCACATATTCATCCGCCTTGTGACGACGGTTCATCGCCTTGAGAATGCGGTCAGAACCGGATTGTACCGGCAGATGCAGATAGGGCATCAGCTGGCGCAGATCACGGTGGGCGGCAATCAGGCTGTCGTCCATGTCGCGCGGATGGCTGGTCGTATAACGAAGCCGGGCAATGCCCGGAATGCGCGCCAGGCGAAACAGGAGTTCGCCCAAGCCCCATTCGCGACCATCATCACCAGCGCCGTGCCAGGCATTGACGTTCTGGCCAAGCAGGGTGAGTTCACGCACGCCGCTGTCGGCAAGGCGCTCGGCCTCTGCCACGATCTGCTTCACGCTGCGCGAAACTTCCGAGCCGCGTGTATAGGGAACCACGCAGAAGGTACAGAACTTGTCGCAGCCTTCCTGCACAGTGAGGAAGGCAGAAACACCGCGCTTGCGGGTTTCCTCGCGCTTGGGCGACGGCAGGTGTTCGAATTTATCTTCGAGAGCGTATTCGGTCTCAACCACCTTTTCGCCGCTGCGGACCCGCGCAAGCGCATTGGGCAGGCGATGATAGGTCTGCGGACCGATGACGAGATCGACATTCGGCGCCCGGCGCAGGATTTCCTGCCCTTCGGCCTGCGCCACGCAGCCCGCAACACCGATGGTCAGTTCCTTGCCATTCGCTTCACGCGCATCCTTCATCTTGCGCAGACGGCCAAGCGCGGAGTAGAGCTTTTCCGACGCTTTTTCGCGAATGTGGCACGTATTGAGCAGAACCAGATCGGCATCGTCCGGCGTATCGGTCGCAACATAGCCTTCCGCTGCAAGGCTGTCGGCCATGCGCTGGCTATCGTAGACGTTCATCTGGCAGCCATAGGTTTTTACGAAAACCTTGCGCACATTGGGGCGCTCTGCCGTGGGCTCGAGATCGGTAATATTGTCGCTCATGCGCGGCTATCTACAGCTTTTGTGACCATTTTGAAAGGTGACAATCTGAACACTTGGCTGAACACCCGATGGAGCAGTTGTCACTCTTCGGGAATCTCGCGCCCCAGCAACGCACTTTGCAAGAGCGAGCGCACACGGTTTTCCATTGTGCGAGCCAGCGCCTTGCGGTCTGTCTTGGCCGTTACGACGACCGGCTCGCCAAAACGCACTTCAACGTCGATAGCACCTTCACGCAAGATACCTTTCAGGTGCGGCAACAGCTCGACGTCGCCCGGCCATGATGCGATCGGGCGGAAATAACGGCCCATGGCCATGCCATGCACGCCCGTGTAGGCAATGGCAACCGGCTGAACCACGACTTCGGGTACATTGGCTTCCTTGATCGCGGCATGCGCGGCACCAAAAAGCGCGGTCTTGAACGGCAGGACGCGATTACCATCCGAGGTCGTGCCTTCCGCAAACAGCACCATAGCGTCGTCGGTTACCAGACGCCTTGCGATTTCGGATGTCTGTTCACCCGTTTTGCCCCGCCGTTCCCGCTCCACGAAAACGGTGCGCTGCAAAACGGCGAACATACCGAAAACAGGCCACTTCCTGACTTCCGACTTGGCGATGAAGGAGACCTGACCGACCGTCGACAGAACAATAATATCGCTCCACGAAATATGGTTGGCGACGAGTAACAAAGGTCGGCCCTCGTGCATCTGGCCGACGGTCTTGATGCGAAAACCGAACAGGCGTGCAGCAATACGATGGAAAAAGGTCGGCAGACGCCGCTTCCAGTTGTTCTTCAGCTTAAGCAACAGATACTGAACTGGAATAAGCGACAGGCTCAATGCGACCATTGCCGCGACGACGAGAAAGATGCGGATTGCTCCGATCATCGTGGCCCTGCCGGAGTACGGCTCAGGTCGCGGCGCAATATCAGCGCAGCCGAACGCCCATTGGCGGTTTCATAATAAGCGGGTCTGTCGCCAACCTTTTGGAAGCCGAGACGGCGATAAAGCGCCTGAGCGGCAACATTGGCCTCATCCACTTCCAGAAAAAGCGTTTCAGCGCGCTCCTGATAGAGATGGCGCAACACGGCATCCATCAGCGCGCGCCCGACGCCCTGGCGTTGCACATCACGCGCGACGGCGATCGTCAGGATTTCCGCCTCACCTGCCACCAGACGAGCCAGCACGAAACCACAGGCATCGTTCGGTTTGCCTTCCGCACGGGCAACAAAACCGAAAACCGTATCCTGTGCGATCAGCGATCTGAAATCGTCGGAACTCCAGCCGTGATGGAAAGCGACTGCATGAATACGCTGAATCGCATGACTGTCCTGTGCACCAAGCGGCTCCACCGAGATTTGTCTGCGACCGAAACGCCCAAACGGCAAGCCCATCATCGGCTATTCTCCGGTAGCCTTGCGCGGCAGCGCAAACCCGACCTGCGGCTTCGCATCAGGCCCACGCATGTAAAGCGGCTTCGGCGCATCGCCCGGCTGGCGCAAGCTTGCCAGATGCGCATAGATGCCGATTTTCGCGGTTGGCTCTATCGGGCCCAACTCGAAACGGCAACCAAGCACGTCATTGATCGCAGCGGCTGCAGAACCCGCAAGAACAGTATTTTCCGCTTGAGAAACAGCAAGAGCCTCCGCTCCCTCTCGCGACAGAACCAGCGGCTTCGCGCCCGGCAACCCTTTTGCATCGAATGATTGCGCATAAATCTCGCCACGATGCGCGTCGAGGAGAACCAGAATTGGCTTTTCCGGGGACAGTATCTGTGTTTCCGCAGCCAACGCTTCGAACGCCGTTATGCCGATGGCAGGAACGTCGAGCGCCAATGCAAAGCCACGTGCTGCCGAGACACCGATACGAACGCCGGTAAACGATCCCGGTCCGATATTGACCGCTACCCGATCCATATCGCGGAGCGACAGTTTCGCCTCAGTCACAGCACGTTCGATATAATCCATCAATACTTCCGCATGTCCCTTGCCGATGTTTTCGCTCACATCGGCAAGCACGACATCGCCGTCGGCATTGTAGACGGCAACGGAACACCAAGAAGCGGCAGTATCAAGCGCAAGTATCTTCATGCGCAACCGGGTAAATCAGATTTTACCTCGCGACAAGCCAAGTCTTGTCCAAAGGCTGGATCAGTTTCGTTTTTTAGCCCTTCTCGCGGAACAAAACTTGGCGATATGCGTTTGAAAACCGGGTGCGGCAACGTTTTTGCTTTGTCCTGACGGCGACAAGGCCCATTCAGCAATCGAGCCTTACAATGATCTGGCGGGTTCATTTGCGTTTGGAACACCCACCCGTGACCATAAGCGACATCTCCCAGCCGCTCCAAGCCGGATCGAACAACAGGATATGAGGATAAAATGTCCAAGAAGTCGATGCATGCAACCCGCAACGATCTTCCTTCCAATACGAAGACGACAATGATCGCGCTGCTCAACGAAAATCTAGCCGCGACAATCGATCTTGCCCTCATCACCAAGCAGGCACACTGGAACCTCAAGGGACCGCAGTTCATCGCCGTTCATGAAATGCTCGATGGTTTCCGCGCCGATCTCGATGAACATGTCGACACGATTGCGGAGCGTGCCGTGCAGATCGGCGGAACGGCCTATGGCACCACGCAGGTCGTGGCCAAGGAAAGCAAGCTCAAGCCTTATCCGACCGACATCTATGCCGTTCACGACCATCTGCTTGCACTGATCGAGCGTTATGGCGACGTTGCCAATCTTGTGCGCAAGTCGATCAAGGATGCAGATGATGCAGGTGACGACGATACGGCGGATATTTTTACCGCCGCTTCCCGTGGTCTCGACAAGGCATTGTGGTTCCTTGAGGCCCACGTTCAGGAAAAGAACTGACCTCACAGATGCAATGAAAAGGCCGGGAATTCCCGGCCTTTTCTATTCGCGATAATCAGTTGGCCCATTCGCCGCTGCGCATCACTGGTTCTCGGGTTCCATCCGCATTGATGCCATCAACGTCGATCTGGCCGGAGCCAATCATCCAGTCGATATGAATGAGACTCGAATTACCACCCTGCGCCTTGATCTGTTCCGGTGTCAGTTTTGCGCCGTCGATAAAGCACTTGGAATAGCACTGGCCAAGCGCGATGTGGCTTGCGGCATTTTCATCGAACAACGTGTTGTAGAACAAAAGCCCGCTCTGCGAGATCGGCGAGGAATGCGGCACCAGTGCCACCTCACCCAGATGACGGGCACCTTCATCCGTATCCAGCACCTTGTTGAGCACTTCTTCACCGCGGCTTGCCTTCGCCTCGACAATTCGTCCGCCTTCAAAGCGAACCGCGATATCCTCGATCAATGTGCCCTGATGCGACAGAGGCTTGGTGCTCGTCACATAGCCCTCGACCCGTAGTGCATGAGGTGTGGTGAACACTTCTTCCGTCGGAATGTTCGGATTGCAGGTAATTCCATTCTTCGCCGTAGACGCGCCGCCGTGCCATTCATGACCATCGGCAAGTCCGACCGTCAGATCGGTGTTCGGACCTTTGAAATGCAGGGCGCTATAAGCCTTGCCGTTCAGGAAGCGGGTGCGGGTGCGAAGCGCTGCATTGTGTGCCGCCCATGCGCCGACCGGATCGTCGACATCGACGCGTGAAGCCGCGAAGATCGCATCGGCCAGCTTGCGGGTCGCGATGTCCGCCGGCTCGTTCGGAAACATAAGCTTCGCCCATGCCGGATTGGGGTAGGAGACAATGTTCCAGTTGATGTCAAAACCGGCAATCTTTTCGAGAGCCGGCTGATAAGCTTTCGAGTTGGCCCGGTTGGCGCGTGAAACCTTGGCCGGGTCCTGGCTGGAGAGGAGCATCGGATTATCAGCTGCAATGGCCAAACGGGCAGCGCCATCCGAATAGGCCTTCGCCATTCCCTCATAGAGCCAGCTTGCCGCACGGTCGAAACTCGCGTCGGATGCGTTCTCGTAACGCGCAAGCGCCAATTCGTCATCCGCGAAGAATGGCGTTACCAGTCCGGCTCCAGCCTTGTAAGCATGCTTGGCGATAAGGCGAACCAGCGGCAAGGCCACGACCGGTGCGGTAATGACGAGATCCTGCCCCTCGCGCAATTGCAGACCAACGCGAACGGCGACTTCCGCGAGACGTTCGAGTTTCACCGGATCGATGACTGGGTTCAGCTGTTCATGAGCCATGGGTGGAAGACCTTTTTGGATATGGAATCACCGACAGTTTATCAGACGGCATAATTTCACCACCTTTTTTCCTGCCTTTGCAGTATAGTAATTCTGCAGTCAGTTGCAGGAGAAAGCAGACAGTAATGAATAAGAAAGTGCTTATTTTGCTGGGCGTTATCGGCCTTCTGGCGGGCTGCGTGACCATGACCCCTGAACAACGTCGTGCGGCCGACGAACAGACCTGCCGCAGCTATGGCTTTAAGGCCAAAACTGACGCTTTCGCCAACTGTCTCATGCGACTGGACCTCGATCGCAGAGCTGACCGGCGTGCCTGGCAGAATCAGGTCGATTTCTACGACACTCCGATGGTGATCTATCGCCCGATCTATCGCTGAAACTTTCGCCGAAAAGCGACGACAATCAGCCAGAAAATCAAAACGCCGGTCAGGTAGAACCAGACCGGCGTTGCAGATTATCTGATTGTAAAATCGCCTCTTATAGCGGTGCTTCTGGACGGTCCTGGGACAGAAGAAGCGCGCCAATGGCGTCAGCCTGCTTCTGGCTTGCCGGAGCATAGCCAAGCGATGTCGGCTGCGGGGCTGTCGTATAGAATTGCGGCTGGTAGGAGGCCACCTGCATATGCTGTTCCTGCTGAGGTGCAGCCACACCGCGATGGCGTGCCAGTCGTTCGCCACGGGCCTGCGGACCAGCACCAGTGCTCTGTTCCACACTTTGAGCCTTTGCCGCTTCCGCGAGTGCCACCTGAACGGTCGGTTCCGTTCCCGGAACTGGACCGGTCTGTGGCAAGGTCACATCATAAGACGGATCCTGCGGAACGGAAGGCGATTGCGGCGAATAGGCCATAGCCAGATTGTATGGCTCCTGCGGGACCGGATTTTGCAGCGAACCGTCGCGATTGCGCTTCTCGTAGAAGGAATTTCCACCGGCTACGAGCACGTAATGCATATTGTTGTAAGGGAACTTCAGACCCGCCGTGTGGAAAAACATGGCATTCTTGAGCTTCGGATGACGCTCACCCTTCAGAACTGCGTCAGCAGCGGCCTGAACATCAGGCAGCGCCTTGGAATTCATCTGGCGGGTAAGCACACCGGGCGCAAACTGGTTCTTCTGACCGACGACACCGCAAATCGTATCCGGATAACGTCCCGACGCGAGACGGTTCATGACGACCGTACCAACAGCCAGAAGACCGTCGGAACTCGAACGATTGGATTCGAAGAACATCGCACGTTCAAGGCAATTCTTGTCCCGTGCGGTGTAGGTGTAGGTCTTCACGCCATTGACGGATTTGACGTGGCTTGCCGCCGTCTTTTCCGAATTGGCTTTTCCCGAGGTTCCGGTTGTCGTGCAACCGGTCACCACGAAAGGCGCAATCACCAGCCCGATAAGAGCGGGCAATTTCCACTTCGCGGCGCGCGTCAATGGCTCAGTCTCATGTTAGGACCCTTAACTGATCCAGTCATCCATTCAGGCGAACACATCTGGAACGATGCGCGCGAACGTCTGACTGCGGTGCAAGTCAAAGAGGACGAAGATCAAAATCACACGTCCTACAGTCGCTCAATCGAATTCAAGGTTTTGGAATTTTTAGGCCAAAAAAAGGCGACGGGTCAAATCCCAACAATGCTGGAGACCGCTGAAAAGTCCTAAAACAATTCCGAATCGAGATTGCGAATGTGCCTACAAGCCCTTTAAATATATTAACAATTCCTTAACGAGAATTAGCGATTCAGGTAAGATATTGATTTAACGAGATTCAAAGTCTCGCAATACACGCCATATCGCTGCCTTAATTCGCTTTTGCTTGTACATTTTTTGCATACACATTCGTGGTGTTTCAAATCTTCTGCAGAATTTCTGCTTCCAGGCCGGTTCCATTGCTCTTTGTCAACTTTGACAACAGATTTGTAACATCGCGTGAGATTATGCTTTTGAGACCCGTTTCGGGTTGTTGCAATGCGAATCGGGCGAGCACGATCCGCACCTTGCAAAGCTGGGTCTTGAACAAAAACGACCCGCCACGGATACCGTGGCGGGTCGGACAAGTTCAATTCCTGACGCCGAGATGACCGCAGCGGTCACCCGAAAGAATAACCCGCACCCCGAACGGTGCGGATCGGATCGAGCGCACGACCGACATTGATCGCCTTGCGCAGCCGTCCGACATGGACGTCCACCGTGCGGTCGTCGACATAGATATCCGGTCCCCAAACGCCATCCAGAAGCTGGCTACGCGAGAAGACACGACCGGGCGACATCATGAAATATTCGAGCAGGCGGAATTCCGTTGGTCCGAGACGAACTTCCTTTTCCTTGCGATAGACACGATGCTGTTGGCGGTCGAGAACCAGATCGCCCACTTTCAGCACGTGCGAAAGAATGCTCGGATTCGACCGGCGCAACATCGCCTTGACGCGCGCAAGCAGTTCCGGCGTCGAAAATGGCTTCACGACATAGTCGTCCGCACCGACGCTCAGGCCGCGAACACGTTCGCTTTCCTCGCCACGTGCCGTCAGCATGATGATGGGCAGGCGTTCGGTTTCCGGCCATTGGCGCAAGCGACGGCAAAGCTCGATGCCCGATACGCCCGGCAACATCCAGTCCAGAATGAGCAGATCCGGTACGTTCTCGCGCAAGGCGATCTCGGCTTCGTCGCCGCGCAGCATTGTATCGACCTGGTAGCCCTCTGCCTCAAGATTATAGCGAAGAAGAACGCTCAGCGCCTCTTCGTCTTCTACCACAGCGATTTTGGGTGCCTGTGACATCCAGTATTTCCCTATCCAAATTCGGCGGGCGGTGGATACAATCCCCCCAATCGACCGCGTGCCGCCGCGCTATTCACTCATTCTCAACCGCCGGACCGTGGTCCGGTCGGCTGTAGTTCAGGGTTTACGCGCCTCATCCACGACAATACCGTGGCTCAGGTCTTCCTTCGGTCGTTCGGCCGGCATTTGCAGGCCGGTCACGATGTAGTAGACGGTCTCCGCAATATTGGTCGCGTGATCGCCGATACGCTCGATATTCTTTGCGCAGAATAGAAGATGCGTGCAGGCGGAAATATTGCGCGGGTCTTCCATCATGTAGGTCAGCAGCTCGCGGAACAGTGACGTGTACATGGCATCAATCTCGTCGTCGCGGTCGCGAACGACATTGATCTGCTGCACCGAGCGCGACGCATAGGCGTCGAGAACATCCTTGAGCTGGGTCAGCGCCAGCTCAGCGAGTGTTTCGAGCCCACGATAAAGCTTTACCGGTTGACGCGATTCCGAAACGGCGGCAACGCGCTTGGCGATGTTCTTGCCCAGATCGCCCACGCGTTCCAGATCGGCAGAGATGCGGATCGAGCCGATGATCTCGCGCAGGTCCACAGCCATGGGCTGACGCTTGGCGATAATCATCACAGCCTTGTCGTCAATCTCGCGCTCGCTGGCATCGAGAATGAGATCGTCGGATATGACGCGCTGTGCGAGCGCATTGTCCGCATTGACGATAGCGGCGACCGACTGCTCGACCATACGTTCCGCATGTCCGCCCATTTCGGCGATCTTATGGGAGAGAAACTTCAATTCCTCGTCGTAGGAGCGAACGGTATGCTGAGACGGCATAGTAGACCTCGTAATATAAATTGCGGGGAAGCCGCACTGTCTATCTGTTGAAGCGCAGTTCCGGATCAGCCGAAGCGTCCGGTAATGTAGTCCTGCGTGCGCTTTTCGGTCGGCGCGGTGAACATGGTTTCCGTGTCACCCACTTCGACCAGATTGCCGAGGTGGAACATGGCGGTGCGCTGCGAAACACGCGCGGCCTGCTGCATGGAGTGCGTGACGATGACAATCGTATAGTTCTGGCGCAGTTCGTCGATCAGCTCTTCCACCTTCGCGGTCGCAATCGGGTCGAGCGCCGAGCACGGTTCGTCCATGAGAATGACTTCCGGGCTCACCGCAATCGCGCGTGCGATGCAAAGACGTTGCTGCTGGCCGCCCGAAAGACCGGTGCCCGCATCGTGCAGACGATCCTTCACTTCCTCGAACAAGCTCGCCTTCTGCAAGCTCGTCACGACGATTTCTTCAAGATCGGCCTTGGTGCGGGCGAGACCGTGAATGCGTGGGCCGTAGGCGACATTTTCATAAATCGACTTCGGAAACGGATTCGGCTTCTGGAACACCATGCCGACGCGGGCGCGCAGTTCGACGACATCGATCTTCGGATCGTAGATGTCTTCATTGTCGAGCGTGATCTTGCCACCGACCTTACAGCCTTCGATCGTATCGTTCATGCGGTTAAGCGAACGCAGGAAGGTAGACTTGCCGCAACCCGAAGGGCCGATCAGCGCCGTGACCATCTTTTCCTGGATTTCCAGATCGACGTCAAACAGCGCCTGCTTCTCGCCATAAAATACGCAAACCTTGTCGCCGCGCATCTTTATGGAATTGGCGTTGGCGTTCATCTTTTCTCCTACGGCTTTCTCGAGAGATCGTTCAGTCATCAGGTTCATAGCTTTCGACTCCCGTTTACCAGCGGCGCTCGAAGCGGCGGCGCAGAATGATTGCTGCAATATTCATCACGGCAAGGAACAGAAGCAGGACGATGATAGCGCCTGACGTGCGTTCCACAAAGGCGCGTTCTGCTTCATTCGCCCACATGTAGATTTGTACAGGCAATGCCGTCGCTGGATCCATTGGCGTGGACGGCACGTCGGCGACGAAAGCCACCATGCCGATAAGAAGAAGCGGTGCGGTTTCACCAAGCGCATGGGCAAGGCCGATGATCGTTCCCGTCAGGATGCCGGGTGCGGCAAGCGGCAGGACGTGGTGGAACACCATCTGTGTTTTCGATGCACCAAGACCGAGGGCCGCAGCGCGGATCGACGGCGGCACCGCGCGAAGGGCGGCGCGGGTCGCGATGATGATGGTGGGAAGCGTCATCAGCGTCAGCACCAGACCACCGACCAGTGACGCCGAACGCGGCAGGCCGAAGAAGTTGATGAAAACCGCAAGCCCGAGCAGACCGAACACGATGGACGGAACCGCTGCCAGGTTGTTGATGTTCACCTCGATCATGTCGGTGAAACGGTTCTTCTTGGCGAACTCTTCCAGATAGATCGAAGCGGCGACGCCGATAGGCAGCGACAGACCGAGAACGATCAGCATCATGTAGAGCGAACCGACAAGCGCAACACCAAGACCGGAGGTTTCCGGACGGCTGGAGGCACCGAAGGTGAAGAGACCTGTATTGAAGGCCTCCTTCATGACGCCTTCTTCCGAAAGCATCTTCATCCAGCCCACCTGACGGTCAGAAACCTTACGGCTCGTCTCCGGCACGGAAAGGTCAATCTGACCTTTGAAGGCAGAATCGATGTCGGCGCCGGCCAGAACAGGAACGGTCTGCGTCGTGCCGATGAGCGATGGATTGTCCATCACCATCTTGCGTAGCTGAATGCGCACGCCGTCGGAATAGAAGCGGCCCAGATCACGCATTGCCGGACGGTCTGTCGCAGCAACACCCAGTTTTTCGGCCAATGCATTGCGCACCAGCAGCGGATAATTGGCCGTGATCAGCACATTCGGATCGGTCGCGCGCTTGTTGCCCGGGTCAATCACCTTTTCTTCAAGCTTGACCGGCAGATAAAGCGTCGTCTGCCAGAAGGCTGTATAGCCCTTGGAAAAGACCGAGAAGAGGAGCGCGCACAGAAAGAACACGCCGATGGCGATCGCAGCAATACCGTAATAGCGGAAGCGACGTTCGGCAGCGTAGCGGCGTTTCAGTCCGATATCGCGGCGCGTCGGCTGTGCCGTGGCGCCACTGGCGTTGAAGGTCGTATCGGTCATTATTCGTACTGCTCCCGGTACTTGCGCACGATATGCAGCGCAAAGATGTTCATGATCAGCGTCAGGACGAAAAGCGTGATGCCGAGTGCAAAGGCCACCAGCGTTTGCGGCGAGTTGAACTCAAGGTCGCCGGTGAGCTGGTTGACGATTTTCACCGTGATGGTGGTCATCGCCTCGAAAGGATTGATGTTGATGCGTGCCGCAACACCGGCAGCAAGAACCACGATCATGGTTTCGCCGATGGCGCGGGATGCGGTCATCAGAAGCGCGCCGACAATTCCCGGCAAAGCGGCAGGAAGGACAACACGTTTGACGGTTTCGGAGCGGGTTGCGCCAAGACCAAGCGAACCGTCGCGCAATGTCCGCGGCACGGCTGTGATGATGTCATCGGAGAGCGAGGACACGAAGGGGATCAGCATCACG
Organism: Ochrobactrum sp. XJ1; assembly: GCF_024701725.1. Taxonomy (NCBI): domain Bacteria; kingdom Pseudomonadati; phylum Pseudomonadota; class Alphaproteobacteria; order Hyphomicrobiales; family Brucellaceae; genus Ochrobactrum; species Ochrobactrum sp. XJ1. Next base: position 283,857 of record NZ_VDGD01000002.1, on the reverse strand, counting down.
CCCATGACGAGACCAGCGGTCAGAACGCTCTGCGCCATGATGAAGCCCTGACCGCCTGCAATGGCAATCGAGAGATCGCGCAGGAAAGGTCCGACTGTCACAAGGGCGAAGAAACCGTAGACGATGCTGGGAATACCGGCCAGAAGCTCAAGGACCGGCTTGACGATCGTGCGTACTCGGGGCGAAGCATATTCAGCCATATAGATTGCCGAGAACAGCCCCACCGGAACGGCGAACAGCATGGCCACAAGGGCAATGTAAAGTGTACCAGCCAGCAGCGGAATGAGACCGAACTGGCCTGTCTCACCACCCGAGCCGGCGGCGGCAAAGCGCGGATCCCATACGGTTCCGAAGAAGAACTCCCACGGCGAGACGGACTGGAAGAAACTGATCGTCTGGAACAACATCGAGCAGATGATGCCGACGGTCGTCAGAATGGCGATACCGGATGCGGCGATCAGTCCCCAGAGAACGATACGCTCGACATTATTGCGTGCACGCATGCGACGACTGATCGTGGAAAGGCCGAAGATCAGGCCTGCGATGGCTATCACCAAGGAAACAGCCGAACCGATGGTGTGCGTCAGCGCCGTTGCCTTTTTCAGGTAAAGCGCGATAGGCACCATGTAATCCTGGCCTTCAGTCGCGAGCGCCACGCCCTTGGATGCAAGAACGGCGCGAGCATCCTGATAGTTTGCCGGGAAGCTTTCCAGTTCGGCAGGCGTCAGCCGGTCAAGCCCGTTGGCCAGACCACGCACCATGCCAAGCTGCAGGCTGCGATTGGTGAAGGAGCCGTCCTCGATAGCATCCGGCAGACGGGCGGTCGCGCTGTGATCGAGATAGACCGACGTTCCAACGGCCCATACAGCGAGAAACAGAATCGCAGGCAATGCAGAAACGAGGAAAACCCACCAGCCATGATAATGCGGGCGGGAATGCATTTTCTCGGTCGGCGAGGCTTTTGCGGAAGCAGACTGCGCCTTGTCCAGTGCAACGGCACGCTGGCGGCCTATGAAGAATCCGATCAGCCCGATTGCAACGATACTGACGAGAACCAGAAAGAAGGACATTCAATTTCCCCGGTTGCCCTGATGAATGCGGACGGTTTTGAGGTGCAGCTTCCACCCATGCCGTTCCACGCGGATGCGCCTGTCATAGTGCAAAGGCGCGAAAGGAGAAGAACGCGGAGATTCGTCATCCCCGCGTTCCACAGATTAAAACTTACTTCGCAGCCAGCGTCTTGCCTTCGGTGAAGGCGGCGCGCTGTGCTTCACGTTCTGCGTCCGGAGCCGGAACCAGACCATATTCGGCGAGCGGGCCGTCAGGACCGATCATCTGGTCATTCAGGAAGAACTCAACATATTCCTTCAGACCCGGGATAACGCCGAGGTGAGCCTTCTTCACGTAGAAGAACAGCGGGCGCGACACCGGATATTCGCCCGAAGCGACGGTTTCAGCCGAAGGGGTGATGTCGTTGACAGTCGCAACCTTCAGCTTGTCAGCGTTGTTTTCGAAGAAGTAGAGGCCGAAAACGCCAACGCCGGTCTTGTTAGAGTCGATGCGGGCGAGCGTTTCGGCATAATCGCCGTCGATGTCGACAGCTTTGCCGTCCTTGCGCACTGCGATACAGGCGGAAGCGGCAGCCTTGTCGTCAAGACCGGTCTTCTTGATTTCGTCCAGAGCGCCGGAGTGCTTGCAGCCGTCGGCAAGAACCTTTTCTTCAAACACTTCGCGGGTGCCATGCTTTTCGCCTGGGATATAGGCAGCAATGTCCCAGTCCGGAAGGTTCGGGTTGACCTGGTTCCACTTGGTGTTTGGATTGTCGACCAGCTTGCCGTCGACGACGAGCTTGGCTGCGAGAGCCTTGTAGACATCTTCCGGCTTCAGCTTCCAATCCGGACCCTTGGCGTCGGTCGCGAAGACGATGCCGTCATAGCCGAAGCGCACTTCCTGAACATCCTTGACGCCAGCGTCGATGCACGACTTCAGTTCCGAGTCCTTCATGGCGCGCGATGCATTGGCGATATCGATGGTGTTTTCACCGACGCCCTTGCAAAATTCCTTGATGCCTGCACCCGAACCGCCCGATTCAACAACCGGTGTCTTGAAGTTCGGAAAGGTTTCGCCGAACGTTTCGGCGACGATTTTTGCATAAGGCAGAACGGTCGAGGAACCGGCAACCTGAATCTGATCGCGCGCCTGAGCGGCGGAAACCGACATAACAGCAGCAATAGCAATCGCTGCGGTCGAGGAAATCATCTTGTTCATGAGCTGCGGCTCCTGTTGTAAAAGACATATGACGATGTGGCGTCGTTAGCCCTCTACGCGCTCTATATTACATTCATATGACACTATTGTTACAGGTTTGTATCAGAGCCGCTTGCCAGTGATTTTGTGGGGTTCTGCCGGTCCCTGAACCGGCAAAGATTTCAGCGCTTGAGCGGTTCCGGTTAACACAGAATCGTGGAACCGACCTATCTCTTTGTTTGTATGCATTATCCGACGCAAAACCACTTCGCACTTTTGCTGGAAATGCTCTTAGAAATGCGGCAAACGCGCACCGAGATCTTCAATCCCCGAAACATCGACATTGGCGAAGGCAAAGCGCAGAAATGCTTCCTGCCCATCACCGAAGAACCGGCCTGGCAAGGTGAGGATGCCAAGTGACTTCGCAAGGCGCTCGGCAACCTCGACCGATGAGGCATCAGGATAAGGGTGACGGACGAAGGCGAAGTAGGCCCCAACCGCCTCCACATGCCAGCCTTCGATATTGGCCATGACCGACCGCAATGCAGAGGCACGCCTTGCAATCTCGCCGCGATTATCGTCACGCCAGCCGGTCAAGGGCTCGATGGCGCGTGCGACTGCGACCTGTGGCGCGCGGCTTGCGCATATCTGCAGATTGTCCATGACTTTTGCAACGTTCTCGACCATCGCCTTGCCCGCGACAATCGCACCAAGCCGGTGCCCCGGAATGCAGAACGATTTTGAGAAGCTGTAAAGCTGGATCAGATGCGACGGCCAGTCCGCCTCGTCAAAAAGCCGATGCGGCGGTTCATTGGCATCGGCCATAAAATCGCGATAGGTCTCGTCCAGAATGAGCCATGTTCCATTGTCGCGACAGAGCGCATAAATTTCTGCAAGGAGCCCATCCGGATAAATTGCCCCCGTTGGATTGTTCGGAGTGACAAGCGCCAGCGCCGCAATACCCGGACGAAGCGCAGCCCGGACATCTTCCACGCTGGGGATGAAGCCATTCCGGGCATGGCAGGGCACCGAACCGGATGCGATGCCGAGCATTTCAAGCGATGAACGATGGTTGAAATAGAAGGGATCAGTGGTCAGTACCGTATCGCCGCTTTGCGCTACGCACATGATGGCAGCGATGAAGGCCTGATTACAGCCGGATGTGATATGGACGTTGGCAACATCTATCTGTGCGCGATAAAGCTGACCGACATACGCCGCATAAGCCCCGCGCAAAATCTTTTCACCCTCGATCGGACCGTAACCGGCGGAAGCCACCGATCCCGCTGCCTCGCCCAGAAAGCGCAACATATCGGGATGCGGAGGATAGCCGGGAACAGCTTGCGACAAATCAATCAGAGCACCACGCGACCCGTCATAGTCCCGCGCCCAGGCCTGCACCGCTGGAATGGGCGGCGCGGAAAGGCGATTAATCAGCGGATTGACGGCAGGCAAGGACATTGGCGGCTCCCATGGTGGTTTCGGCCACTCTTATCGCGATCGCTGGTGTGGTTGAAGCCATTATTCGCTCGGACGCGAAAGCACGTAAGCAGCGGAACCGAGCATGAAGATCGTTACTGCTGTTGCCAGCACCCAGCCGGGTTTCGCGCCCCACCAGAACAGGCCATAACCGACCGTCATACCAAGACAGGCATAAAGCTTTGCACGTGGCGGAATGGCTCCACGCTCGCGCCATTTTATGACCAGAGGACCAAAACGCTGATCGGCAAGCAGGCGAGCCTCAAGCTTCGGCGATGATCGTGCAAAGAACCACGCGGCAAAAATGATGAAGATCGTTGTTGGCATGACCGGCAGGAAAGCACCGATGATGCCAAGCGCCAGCATAAGGAAGCCGAGGCAAAGATAGAGTATCCGCTTACCCGCCGAAATTGCTGGCGAAGCGGTCTCGATCCTGTCTTTTTCCGGGTGGTCCTGCATGGCGTTCCATCGTCTGATCTGGACGCTTATAACAGGATTCTGGCGCTTTCGTGCAGGTTCACAGCGGTCAAAGAAATGTCATCCCACTGCCTTTCAGCCCCTGTGGATAACTTTTTTGAGACCGGTAAGGAATTGTAAAACACAGTCATAAATTGCAGCTTTGCCCCCGAAATGCCTTATTTCCTTAACTTCGCCACTCAGGATGAAAACTTGTTCTACAAATAAAAATTGCAACGCAATCGCACCGAACCTCCGTCCGGGTAAGCAGTTCTTCTTGCAATCAATGCGCGAAAACAAGGCGCAGCATAGGCTGCCGCAGATTCCTAACGAATCGTAAACGGTATTACAGCAACCAAACAGAATCTTTCCTAATATTCCTTGGTTATGTTTATCTGATTAAATAAACAACGTGTAGTATAGGATGATTTTCCCGATGCGATATAGATTCAATTATCGCATAATGTTCTCATTCGAACCACGTCAGCGCCACATTTAGATTCCAGTTCGCGATTGTCTTTCTCAGCGACAACTGTGGGACACCCCGTTAACAACTAGTGGATCTGGCATGACTTTCAAGACCCGTATGGCTATGCTCGCCGTTGCGGCAACCGGTCTTCTCGCGACCACCGCAATCGAGGCTTCAGCACAGCAATGCGGCGGTGCCTCCTGGTACGCCCTCACTTCCCGTACGGCTTCGGGTGAACGTATGAACCCGGCCGGCCTGACCGCAGCACACCGCACCCTGCCGCTTGGCAGCAAGGTCAAGGTTACCAATCAGAGAAACGGCAAGTCACTCGTCGTGCGCATCAACGATCGCGGCCCGTTCATCAAGGGACGCGTCCTCGACCTGTCGAAGGGTGCCGCAGGCCGCCTTGGCTTCATCGGCGCTGGACACACCAAGGTCTGCTTTACGCCGCTTTGATTTCGGCGACATTTCGTCCGACTGCTGGATATGGAGCATTTCCGATCTAAGTTCGATCGTTAGAAATGCTCCATCGAATTGTTTTCGGCATTTCCTTGCCCCAAAACCGGTTCCCACTTTTGGGTGACATGCCTATTTCCGGTCCAGCCGGTCGGTGAACCAGCGGGTCAACTTGATCCAGACCTCGTCCTTTTCGGCGGCATCCTCGATCCCGTGTTCAAGATTGGGATTGTCGTTGACCTCGATCACCACCACGCCATCGTCCGTTTCCTTCAGATCGACGCCATAGAGTCCGTCGCCGATGCAGCGTGCCGCGCGTAGCCCGGTTTCCAGAACCGATGGCGGCGCATCACCCAGCGCATAGGAACGAAACCCGCCTTCCAGAGGCTTGCCGCCCGTATCGTGCTTGACGATCTGCCAATGGTTCTTGGCCATCATGTACTGGCAGATGAAAAGCGGCTTTCCGTCGAGAACGCCAACACGCCAGTCGAACTTCGTCGGCATGTATTTCTGCGCCAGCAGAAGATCACTATCCTCCAGCCATAAAGTGGCGAGCGCTTTCAGTTCGGCAAAATCCTTCACCTTCTTCACGCCGCGCGAAAATGACGAATCCGGTATCTTGATGACCATCGGAAAGCCGAGCATGTCGGCAGCGCGTTCCAGATCCTCCTCACCTGCAATCATCACCGTCGGCGGAACCGCCACGTCGTTCGCCTGCATCAATTCGTGTAGATAAACCTTGTTGGTGCAGCGGATCATGGAAATCGGATCGTCGATGACTGGCATGTTTTCCTGCTGCGCCCGCCGGGCGAAACGGTAGGTGTGATTGGAGATCGATGTCGTCTCACGGATGAACAGTGCGTCATAGTTGGCAAGCCGCGGCAGATCGCGCTTGCCGATCGGCTCTACTTCCACCCCGAGCCGGGCTGCGATTCTTGCCCAATGCTTCAGCGTTGAAACGGTCGAGGGCGGCATAGCTTCCTTCGGATCGCACAGCGTTGCGAAGGAATAGCGCGCTGGCACCTTTGGGCGCGCGGCGCGCCATTCACGCTGGGTATAGCGATCAAGCGCGTCCTCGAAGCGTTCCTTCTGTGCTTTGGTAAACTTGGTGATATTCGCAAAGCCAATCTTCTGGATTCGCGCCCATTCACCGGGCTTGACCGTGACTTCCAGCGACGGCGCGCGAAACCAGTCGAAGAGCAGCCGTCCGAAGCGCTCAAATTCGGGATTATCGGCAAGACCGAAATGCACGTGGATTGTTTCGGGCGCCCTTTCCGGATGCTTGCCGAGCGCCTTGTTCAGCATGTCTTCGAGTTCGGGAATAGCGTTTTCATAAAGTCGCCGTTCCGACAGATCGATCATCGTTTCCACAGAGGGGATGATGCGATGCCCCCGCGCTTCAGCCAGAAGCGAAGCGTAATAGCCACGGCTTTGATAAGCGTAGGAGCGCGACAGGTTGATGATGCGCGGGCGCAGCTGCCCGTTGAAGAGAGCAGGATGCGCGAGATAGTCACGCGTGGTCATGACCTTGTGCGGCGTCGCCCCATTGTCGATATCCGAGAGGCGCCCTACCAGAATGACGCAGATCGTCATCAGTCCGTCCTTTTTTCCAGAATAACGGCCGCCCTGAGCCCATCACTGCCGAACCGTGCGATGCGGTCGAAAATGTGGAAGGGAACAGGGACATTTGCAGCATCGGCAATGGTTTCGCCGAGCTCTTCCTCCACCCAGGGGTCATGAATAAGAATATGCCGCCCATCTTCGCCATGGGCGAGCACCCAGTGCGGCACTTTCTTGCCGAACATATGATAACCGCTGATCAGCACGATCACTGCCGCCCCACGGCGCAAGGCAGCCAGAATGTCGTGCAGCGTGAAACCGCGATAGTCCACCGGAATTGCATAGGCTTCTGTACGCTGGCGGAAATCGGTCTGCGCCAGTTGCATCACCTTGCGCTTTTCTTCCGAACGCACCGATTGCAGGAAAAGCATGTCTTCGATGGAAACGATGATCGAAGCTTTCAGACCGCGCTCATGCGCAGCGACCGCAAGCCCAAACGGCTCACAACCGCCCGGCCCCGACATCATGTAGATCGTCGTCGCATCGCGCCAAAGGCGGACTTCCAGCACGGGGTCGAGCTGCGTCTCCCGATTGTGCCGGGCAAGCACCATCATCAGGCAGGCTGCACCGCAGGTAAAATCAGTCGTCTGCTCGTAATAGGGAAAGGCCGTGACGGGTGAAATGTCACCGCGAACCGTCTTTTCGAAACGCAGCGCATCCGAATGGTCAGCGTAGTAATCGAGATAGCGTCCAATGGGGCGGTAGCCATGCCGCTTGTAAAGCGCGATGGCGCGTTCATTATCCTCGCGCACTTCCAGCCGCAGCAACGGACGGTCGTGGTCGTAAGCTGCCGTTTCCGCCGCCTGCAACAGAAGAGAGCCGACGCCCTTGACCTTGGCCTCCGGGTCGACGGCTATCGAGTAAAGTCGCGCAAGCGCGGTGCCATGACGGAAAAGAATCATCGCATAGCCGATGACCGTGCCGTCCATTGTTGCAACAATGGTTTCTGCGGTTGGTCGTGCGATGAGGGCGCGAAATGAACGGCGAGAAATCCGGTCTGTCTCGAAACAGCGCTCCTCGATGCGCAGGAGCGCATCTATGTCGTCTGCCGTGGCCTTGCGCGTCGTTGCGCCTGTCATCTTTTGGCCTTTGCAAAGGGATCGTTACGATCCGGTCGACACCAACATTGGCTTATTCGAGGCAAAAGACAAGCGCCCGGACCGTGGCAAAATTATGAGTGATTTTTACCGCCAGATCGGTTCCGCACAGCCGCAAAAACTCAATCAATAATTGCAATTTTTGGCACCACCCGCGTTAACCATTAATTAAGAAGTCCGGCGTGCCCAAGGCGAACTGAATTGACTCTGGAGTATTTCAGACATTAACGTTTCGTTAACAAATGAGTAACTGGCGAAAGCCAAAGGGCGTTGAGTATGTTTTGCGTTGTTCGCTCGACCACAAAGATTATGGCAGTCGCCGGTTTTGCAGTTTCGCTGCTGATGGCAAGCTTTGGTGCGGAAGCCGCCTCCGGCGACTTCATGCAGACCGGCAAGCTGACCTCGCAGCCGATTGGACATTATGAATTCTGCAAGCGCGAAGCCAAGGAATGCGGCATCACCAGCCGCGACACCCGCGCACTGCAGCTCGACCATTCAAACTGGCAGCGCATCGTCGAGATCAATCTTTCGGTCAATGAACGTATCAAGCCGATGACCGACATGGAAATCTATGGCGTCGAGGAATACTGGGCTTACCCGACAACCGTCGGTGACTGCGAAGATTACGTCCTGCTGAAGCAGCGTGAATTGCAGAAGGCCGGCATTCCGATCACCGATCTTCTGATCACTGTCGTTCGCAAGCCGGACGGCGAAGGTCATGCAGTCCTCACCGTTCGCACGGATCGCGGTGATTTCGTTCTCGACAATCTGACCGATGAAGTCATGCGTTGGAACGAGACCGATTATACTTATCTGAAGCGTCAGGCAGCCAACGATACCGGTCGCTGGGTTACCATCGAAGGCCCGGACAATCTCCTCGTCGGCTCGGTACGCTGACACAAAACCTTTCCCATATGTTTTTGAAAGCGTCCCGGAATGTGCTATTCATTCCGGGTCTAAAAAGGAGAGGTCGGTGCGGTTAGCCCGATCCCCGTTGCAAAGCGGGTCCTGGCCTTCGCAATTGTTTTCATTTCGGCAGATGCGTTGAGTCCCTTGACCTTACACTCCGATGCAATGGTGTATTGGAGAACAAAAGGTCTTGGTCATGAAACAGCAAATCTCCGTCATTACAATTGGTATCGCCGACCTCGAGTGCTCACGTCGTTTTTACACGCAGGGTTTCGGCTGGGCACCTGTTTTCGAGAATGAAGAAATCATCTTCTATCAGATGAACGGTTTCGTTCTCGGAACCTTCCTGAAAGCTTCGCTCGAAACCGATATGAACCGCAAAGGCCTCCAGCAGCCCGGCGCATTTTCTCTTGCACATAATGTGGAACTGGAAACGGATGTCGTGCCACTGATGGACCGGTTGGTTGGGGCTGGTGGCAAACTGGTGCGTTCGGCTGACGCGCCGAGCCATGGTGGTTTTCGCGGCTATGTCGCCGATCCTGACGATCACGCCTGGGAAATTGCATGGAACCCGACCTGGGCCATCGATGAGAATGGCCTTGTAACGTTCGGAATATGAACTCGATGGGTTGGCAACAGGGCGCGAAATGCGCCCTGTTGTTTACAATGATACGGCTATTGGGGGGCGTATGAAGAAAATCTACTTTATCTCGCATCCGGAAGTCGTGATCGATCCCGCAAAGCCTGTTCCGTCGTGGAACCTGTCGGAGCGCGGAATTGAACGGATGCGCTCCTTTGCCAACCAGCCTGAACTGCAATCGATCACATCGATCTGGTCCAGCACGGAAGCAAAGGCAATTGAAGCTGCTGAAATTCTGGCGGATATTTTAAGAGCCAGTCCGTTGCCCGACAGCCGCTTTAACGAGATCGACCGAAGCGCCACTGGCTTCCTGCCCGCCGAACAACACGAGACTGTAGCCGACCAGTTCTTTTCCGCACCCGAAGCAAATATTCACGGCTGGGAGCGGGCCATCGATGTGCAACAACGCATCGTGGAAGGTTTTGAAGCGGTGAAATCATTTCCGGCCTCCGGAGACATCGCGATTGTCGGCCACGGTGGTGCCGGTACGCTGCTGCTCTGTTTTCTGGCCGGACGTCCAATCAGCCGCCAGTATGATCAGCCCTTTCAGGGCCATTACTGGTGTTATTCTTGCGAAGACAGGTCCGTCCTCCATCACTGGAAGCCGATAGCGCCACGCTGAAATTTCCTCGTCATACTGTCTAAGCTACATAGCAGTTCCGCAGACTGACCATTTGCGTTATTCTCCGATTCTGGTTGCTTCCAAGCCTCCCCCCTCCGTCCGGGAAAGCATTTTTCATGCAGGAAGATGAAATCATCGAACCAACTGTTCGGGCACATGCACAAGGAGGGACTGCAATGACAGCTCGTCACAGGAGGTTTATCGATGCGGTTATCGTCACCTATCTATCACCTGAAGCGGCTTGCCAAGCGTTTGGCAAATGATGCTGATATTCCACTTCACGAAGCGCTTGATCGCGTTGCCGCGCAGGAGGGTTACAGAAGCTGGAGCCTGCTCGTTAACAACACATCCGCTCCCGTTTCTGCTCGCGAAATCTATGGCTATCTCAAGTCCGGCAGCATGGTGCTGATTGGCGCCAGACCGGGCCATGGGAAAACCCTGTTGAGTCTTGATATAATGATTGAGGCCATGCGAGATGGCAATTACGGCCTTTTCTTTTCGCTTGAATACACTGAGACGGATATCGCCGGACGCTTCAAGGCACTCGGCGTCGATCGCGATAACTTCCGGCATCTATTCCGTTTCGATTGCTCGGATGCCATCTGCGCGGATTATATGATCGCCAAACTCGACGCTGCTTCGACTGGAACCGTCGTGATCGTCGATTATCTGCAGATTCTCGATCAGAAGCGGGAAAAACCCGACCTGTCGACCCAGATTGCGGCGCTCAGGTCATTTGCTTCAAAGCGAAGGCTCACCATTCTGTGTATATCGCAAATCGACCGTTCCTTTGATCCAGCGGCAAAGCCGTGCCCAGGGATCGAGGATGTTCGGCTTCCCAACCCGCTTGATCTCACATTGTTCGATACATGCCTCTTTCTCAACAATGGCGAGATTCGCGTGCAATCGCGTGATCGGATGAAGACGCTTGAAAACATGACGTCGTAGAAGATGTTCAGGCTACGGAAACCAGCCTTTCCGCACCCATGCGATAGGATATGGCGCTGGCCAAATGAATGCGACCGACTTTGTCGCTCCCGTCCAGATCGGCCAGCGTCCGGGCGACCTTCAGAATGCGATGATAAGCGCGGGCAGAAAAACGCATCTGCTCGCTTGCGTCACGCAAAAGCTTGAAGCCTGCCGCATCCGGCTCAGCAACCTGTTCGATCAGTTTGGCCGAGCAATAGGCATTGGTCAGGGACGGTTCCAGACCGAGCGCTGAATAACGCTGGGTCTGAATCGCACGAGCGCGGGAGACGCGTTGCGCGACCGTCTCGCTCGTTTCCGACCGGGATGGCTTGATGAGATCGAAGGCAGAGACGGCAGGCATATCCACCCGCAAGTCTATACGGTCGAGAAGCGGGCCTGAAATACGCGCCTGATAATCGGCCTGACAACGGGGCCCCCGCGCGCAGACATGACCGGGTTCGCCCGCCATACCACAACGGCAGGGATTCATGGCGGCGATCAGTTGAAAGCGCGCCGGATAGCTGGTGCGATGATTGACGCGTGCAATGAGACATTCGCCGGTTTCGAGTGGCTGACGCAAGGAATCCAGCACCTGTGGCGAGAATTCCGGAAACTCGTCCAGAAACAGCACGCCGTTATGCGCAAGCGATACCTCGCCCGGACGCGCACGCAGTCCACCGCCGACCATTGCCGCCATCGACGCCGAATGATGCGGCGCGCGGAACGGACGGCGATCTGACAGTTTTCCACCCGAAAGCTCACCCGCAATCGAGGCGATCATCGATACGTCCAGCAATTCGCGCGGAGAAAGGCGAGGCAGAATGGATGGCAATCGCTGAGCAAGCATGGATTTGCCGGATCCCGGTGGCCCGACAAGCAACAGATTGTGATTGCCCGCAGCAGCGATCTCAAGCGCTCGCTTGGCGGTCTCCTGCCCTTTGATATCGGCAAGATCGAGTTCCGTTTCACCGGAAAGCCGCATGGATGGTTCCGGTCGGGTCAGAACCTGCGTGCCGCGAAAATGGTTGGCAAGGGCGATGAGACTGCGCGGAGCCAGGATATCGATATCGGCACCTGCCCAGGCTGCTTCTGGCCCGCAGGAATACGGGCAGATAAGCCCTTTCTCATCCCGGTTCGCACCGATTGCAGCAGGCAGCACGCCTGCCACCGGCGTTATCGAACCATCGAGCGACAATTCACCCAGAACGAGATAGGACTGGATTGCATCCGCCGGGATAGCGCCGATCGCCGCCATAAGCCCGACAGCAATGGGCAAGTCATAATGCGACCCTTCTTTCGGCAGGTCGGCAGGTGCCAGATTAACCGTCACCCGTTTGGTCGGCATGGAAAGGCCCGAGGCGTGCAACGCCGCTTGCACCCGCTCCCGGCTTTCTGCCACGGCTTTGTCCGGCAAGCCGACAATGGACATGCCCATCTTGCCCGGCGCGACCATCACCTGCACGTCGACAGGCACAGCTTCTATGCCTTGAAAAGCAACTGTTCCAACCCGCGCGACCATGTGCCCCCGCTCGCCACGCACCACATCTCTTAAGTGAGTAAAGACTCAAATACAACTTAGAGAGTTAAGCACGAGCGAGCGGTAAACTCAAGAACGTTAAGAGAACAAATTAACGCTTGGCTTCGACCGCATCCCAGAACAGGGCTGCTATATTAGTCCCGTCGAAACGCTGGATTTCGCGGATACCAGTTGGAGAGGTAACGTTGATTTCGGTCATGTAGTCGCCGATCACATCAATGCCGACCAGAATGAAACCACGTTCTTTCAGTGATGGGCCAATGCGCTCGCAAATCTCGCGTTCACGTGGCGTAAGCTTGCTTTGTTCCGCACGCCCGCCGACATGCATGTTGGAACGGGCATCGGTTTCCGACGGCACGCGATTGATTGCGCCGACAGGTTCCCCATCAATCAGGATGATGCGCTTGTCGCCGGCGCGTACGTCCTTCAGATAACGTTGTGCAATGAACGGCTCCTTGAAGAGCTGACCGAACATTTCCAGAAGCGAGGTCAGGTTGCGGTCACCATCGGCCAGATGGAAGACGCCCGCACCGCCATTACCGTAAAGCGGCTTCAAAATGATGTCGCCGAACTCGCGACGGAAATCCATGACTTCCTGCGGGTCCTTGGTGATGAGCGTTTCCGGCATCAGGTCGGGAAACTCTGTCACAAAGATTTTTTCGGGGCTGTTGCGCACCCATGCCGGATCGTTGACAACCAGTGTTTTCGGGTGAATCCGCTCCAGAAGATGGGTGGTGGTGATATAGTTCATGTCGAAGGGCGGGTCCTGACGCAGAAGCACCACATCCATTTCCGACAGGTCGCGGCGGATCGGCTCACCCAGCGTATAGTGATCGCCCTTGACGTCGCGCACTTCCATCTTTTCCAAGCGGGCGGAAACGACACCATCGCGCATCGAAAGCCGGTCTGGCGTATAATGGTAAAGCTCATGACCGCGCTTCTGCGCCTCGAGCGAAAGGGCGAATGTGGTATCGCCCGCAATGTTCACCGTGCTGATATGGTCCATCTGGACCGCGACTTTGAGAGCCATGATTTCCTCGCGATTCGAAGTTGCGGGAAATCTAAAACGGAATGACTGGGCAACATAGTCCTTTCTCTCAATCCGTTCTCGGGCGTTGGCTGTGCACTCACAATGCTTGAAGTTGAACTGGATCAGCTTTCATCCGTTGATTATGTTGGATGCAATCGCTTCGGGCGTCTCGGGAGGAAAAAGTGACCGTCGTTAAAACTACCCTGTTTGCCGACCATGTAGCAGAACTGGGCGAAGGCCCCGGCTACGATCCACTGAGCGGAAATGTCTGGTGGTTCGATATTCTCGGTCAGAAACTGATCGAGAAGAACTGGGACAGCGGTGAAATCCACGTCCATGCGCTTGGCATGAAGGCCAGCGCCCTCGCCGTTATCGACCGTGACCGGCAGTTGATCGTCAGTGAGCATGGGCTGTTCATCCGCGAACGCGCCAATGGGCGACTGACCCTTCATCACCCGCTTGAAGCCGACAATGAAATTACCCGTTCCAATGATGCGCGCGTGCATCCATCAGGATCGTTCTGGATTGGCACGATGGGCAAAAAGGCCGAGACCGATGCAGGCTCGATCTGGTGGTATCGCGAAGGCCAGGTGAAAAAGCTTTTCTCCGGTATCACGATCACCAATTCAATCTGCTTTTCTTCCGATGGAAAGATCGCCTATTTCGCCGACACGGATCGCAACATCATCTGGCGGGTCGATACGGATCCTGAGACCGGCCTACCGATATCCGACAAAAGCGTCTTCCACCACCGGGCCGAAGAAGGCGGTGTCGATGGCTCGGTCGTTGATGCGGACGGCACGCTGTGGAATGCCTGCTGGGGCGGCAGTTCGCTCAATGCCTATTCATCGCAAGGCCGCCTGATCCGCTCGATTTCACTGCCGGTCCGCCAGCCATCATGCCCTGCTTTTGTCGGACCGGATGCAACGGTGATGATCGTGACCAGTGCCAATGAAGGACTCGACGAAGAGGCTCGCCGTTCCGATCCCCATGCCGGAAAGGTTCTGCTGCTCGATCTGACGCTTGCCGGACGGCACGATCCGCCGGTCCGGCTCTAAACAGCAAATAAAAAAAGAGCCCCTGCGGGCCCTTTGATTTAGAGCATAATCCGACCGAAGTGAAACGAGGATCGATAAGATTATGCTTAAAATATAATAGGTTAGAGTTCCGATCAGATCCTATCTGATCGGAACTCTAAACGCCTTCGACGATGACGATTTCACCATCCGCAACCGTCTGGCGGATCGCCTTCGCCGCCTGATATTCCGGCGAATTATAGCAATCGAGCGCGTGCTGCATGGTTTCGAATTCGATGATCACGTTGCGGGCGCGACCTTGTCCCTCAACTGCATCAGCCGTGCCGCCACGAGCGATGAAATTTGCACCATAACGTTCAAATGCCGGTTTCGCCGTTGAAACATAATCCTTGTATCGCTCGGGATCACGGACATCCACACGGGCAATCCAGTAGGCTTTAGTCATGCTGTTTCCTCCACTAGCTCGCAATCTTTTCCACCGCATTATCCCGCGCAAAACCGCTTCGCACTTTCGCTGGAAATGCTCTAGGCAACGGAACGCATTTCGTCGAGAATGGCAAGGGCTGCGGCTTTGCGATCAACGGCACCAACAATCGGACGGGCAACGACCAGATGGCTGGCTCCGGCCTTCAAGGCATCCGCGGGGGTCATGACCCGTTTCTGGTCGCCCTTTTCCGAACCGGCGGGACGAATGCCCGGCGTAACGATGGCCATATCCGGGCCGACCGCCTGACGGATGGCTGCCGCTTCGACCGCGGAAGCAACAATGCCGCCCATACCAGCCTCACGCGCCTGAACGGCGCGTTTCAGCACCAGCGTTTCGGCATCGTCAGAATAACCTGCTTCCCGCAGATCGGCATTGTCCATTGAGGTTAGAACTGTCACGCCGAGCAGGCAGAGGTCTGATCCCTTGGCGGCTTCCACCGCTGCCCGCATCGCTTTCGGATAGGCATGAAGCGTGAGCATGGAAACACCCATCTTCGCGACATTCTCAACACCCTTCGCGATGGTGTTGTCGATATCAAGCAGCTTCATGTCGAGGAAGACTTTCTTCTTCGCCGCCACAAGGCTTTTTGCGAAATCGAGACCACCCGCAAAAACCAGCTGATAGCCGATCTTGTAGAAGGAAACAGTGTCGCCCAGCTCTTCGACCGCCTTCTCAGCATCGGCGATGGTCGGCACGTCGAGGCCCACGATCAAGCGCCCGGATGCTTGATCGCGCAAATCTGTCGTCGTCATGAGAGTCTCCGTGGTGATTTTTATTCTCTTCGCACAACAAGACTCGTTACGAAAGAGACGGAATCAGCTTTTTGCTTCTTCCACCCGTGCGATGAGGCTGCGGCAGACAGCGGAGAGCATTCTCGCGCTGCGTTCTTCTTTCAGCGTACCATCGTCATTGAACGCCACCGATGCATGACCGACCGAGCATTGCTCGGTGACGATCTGTACGCCGACATTCATCAGAACGGCGCGCAGGTGGTAGAGTCCACGCATACCGGCAAACATACCGTCGGAGCTGGAACAGAGGCCGACAGTCAGACCGGCATAAGGCCTGAACGGCCTGTCTCCGTCTCTTGAAATGCGACTGACCCAATCGATGGTGTTTTTCAGAAGCGGCGGGATCGATGCATTATATTCCGGCGAGCAGATCATCAGACCGTCCTGTTCGGCAAACAGGCGACCGAGTCGCATGGCGTTCTCGGGAACGCCATGCTCGTTTTCCAGATTCTGATCCATGATCGGCAGCGGATAGTCGGCAAGCGTGATGCGCGTGACTTCAGCACCCTGCGCCCGTAGTTCCTTCTCGGCGGCATCTGCCATATGGCCGGAAAACGCGCCAATGCGAACTGAACCCGCGAAGACGAGAATACGTGCAGTCATGAAAAGCCTCGTGCAAAACTAGTGGATTGAATTTGACGTTTGAATCCCGACTGAATGAGATGCTGTTTCAAACGTCAAATTCGAAAAATCCACTAGATACATAAAGTTACTAGTGGTCATTACGATTCCGACATTTGCTCGACGCTTGTATCAGAGGGACGCAAATGTCGGAATCAGACCACTAGACCAAAGGGCTGCGATAAACCCAAAGCTGCGCCGGTGGCACATTGCGCACCACGAAATCATAGTGCTGGACCGTATAATTGCCGCGACCGGCTGGAACCGGTGGCAAGGGACCATAGGTGATCTGCATCAGAGGCCGTCCGTGTGGAATGCGTGAAAGCAGGCTTTCCACGAGCTGGATGCGCTTGTCCATCGGGAAATTGAGCATCGGCACCGCAGAGATGATGCAGTCGAATTTCTGGTCTTTCTTCTCACCCAACGCGCTATCGAGATCGAAGGCATCGCCCTGAATGATGTTGACCTCCGGAAAGATCGTATTCAAGTGATCCACGAAATCCTGCGAATATTCGATGGAATAGAGGTCAGCAGGTTTCACGCCCTGTTTCAAGATCGCCTTGGTAATCACGCCCGTGCCCGGTCCGAGTTCCAGAACCGGAAGACCGGAACCGGTATCGATGACGCTCGCCATACGGCGCGCGGTAATGGAACTCGTCGGCAAAATAGCGCCGACCGCTTTCGGCCCGTCTATCCATCCCTTGAAAAAACGGATCTCCTCATCGAACTTAGCGGCCAGTTTCCTGCCGAGCTGTCCTGCCATTCTTGCTGCTCCCATTGTCGTTATTGGACAAGTTTATGCCGCTTTGAATTCCCTAAGCAAGGCGTGAATAAGGAAAAGAACAAAAAAGGGAGCCAAAAGGCTCCCTTTATTATTCACCGATACCTTCAAAGAATTCTTTCATCCTTGAGAAGAACCCCGCTGATTTCGGGCTGTTCTCTTGCGAGGAAAGCTTTTCGAACTCTTCCAGCAGTTCACGCTGGCGTTTGGACAGGTTCTGCGGCGTCTCAATGTCGATCTGTATATAAAGATCGCCAACGGCGGCCTGACGCAGAACCGGCATGCCCTTGCCCTTGAGGCGGAACTGCTTGCCGTTCTGTGTGCCGTCCGGAACCTTGACCCTTGTCTGCGTGCCATCGAGTGTCGAAACTTCGAACTGGCCGCCAAGCGCCGCAGTCGTCATCGAGATCGGCACCTTGCAATAAAGGTCGGAACCGTCGCGCTGGAAGAACTCATGCGGCTTGACCGAAAGGAAAATGTAGAGATCGCCCGATGGGCCACCGCGCATACCGGCCTCGCCTTCACCGGAAAGACGGATACGGGTGCCATCCTCAATGCCAGCAGGAATATTGACCGACAATGAACGTTCCTGGGTGACGCGGCCTTGACCATGGCACTTGCCGCAAGGGTCCTTGATCATCTGTCCGCGACCGTTACAGGTCGGGCAGGTGCGTTCCACCGAGAAAAAGCCCTGGGCAGCGCGAACGCGGCCCGAACCCGAACACATGGTACAGGTGGTCGGCTGGGAACCGGCCTTTGCCCCGGAACCGGAACATTCGTCGCAGGTGATGGAAGTCGGAACGCGAATCTGCGCGGTCTTGCCCGCATAGGCTTCTTCCAGCGTCACTTCCATATTGTAGCGAAGATCGGCGCCGCGTTCGCGTCCGCCATTGGAGCGACGACGACCGCCACCCATCATCTCGCCAAAAATGTCTTCGAAGATATCGGCAAAACCACCAGAACCGCCAAAACCGTTACCGAAGCCGCCGCCCATGCCACCATTTTCAAAGGCTGCGTGACCGAACCGGTCATAAGCGGCACGCTTCTGCGGATCCTTCAGCGTTTCGTAAGCTTCGCCGATTTCCTTGAACTTGCGTTCAGCTTCCGGATTGTTCGGATTGCGATCCGGATGGTACTCCATCGCGAGCTTGCGAAAGGCGGTTTTCAGCACCTTATCGTCTGCCGTTCTTTCAACACCCAGAGCTTCGTAGTAGTCGATCTTCATCAGTTCGTTATCCCGGCGGCAGGAACGCGCCTTTTGCTTTCACGGACATCGTATCCCGAAACCGGTCCCCAGATTCGTGCGACACGCCCCAAAAGCGTTCAACACTTGTCAGGGGCCAGCGTTTCCAATTGTTCATCTATCGAAGCGCCTTCCGACTCAATGTGTCAGAGCAGCACTCCGGGTTTCAGCGTCAACACCACTTTGCCCGAAACCGTCTCATGCTTTTCAAGATGTATGCAGGCCAGCGCGATTTTTCAAATAGAGGCTGATCTGCCTGATATTTCCATCGGTACTTTCTACCGATACCGGCCAATATGCAGGCTTATACAAAACCTGCGAATATGAACATCTCGAAAATTGGCAAAAGCCCGGGGCAGAGCCCCGGGCTTGAGCGTATAGAGCCTGAAATTACGACTTCTTCTTGTCGTCGTCGATTTCTTCGTAATCGGCGTCGACAACATCGTCGTTCGAAGCAGCTTCTTCGCTACCGCCGGCAGAACCGGTTTCAGCAGCCTGAGCGGCCTCATACATGGCCTGACCAAGCTTCATGGAAGCTTCGGCGAGCGTCTGCGTCTTGGCTTTGATGTCCTCGGCATCGTCGCCTTCAAGCGAAGTCTTGAGGCTTGCGAGAGCATCCTCAATGGCCTTCTTGTCATCAGCCGAAACCTTGTCACCATATTCGCTCAGCGACTTTTCGGTCGAATGAACGAGGCTTTCGCCCTGGTTCTTGGCTTCCACGGCATCGCGGCGCTTCTTGTCCGCTTCGGCATTCGCCTCGGCGTCCTTGACCATCTTTTCGATGTCGGCATCGCTCAGACCGCCGGATGCCTGGATGCGGATCTGGTGTTCCTTGCCCGTGCCCTTGTCCTTGGCCGTCACGTTGACAATACCGTTGGCGTCGATGTCGAAGGTCACTTCGATCTGCGGCACGCCACGCGGTGCGGGCGGAATGCCGACGAGGTCGAACTGGCCGAGCATCTTGTTGTCGGCAGCCATTTCACGCTCGCCCTGGAAGACGCGGATCGTCACGGCCGACTGGTTGTCTTCGGCGGTGGAGAAGGTCTGCGACTTCTTGGTCGGGATCGTGGTGTTGCGTTCGATCAGACGGGTGAACACGCCGCCCAGCGTTTCGATACCCAGCGAAAGCGGGGTCACGTCGAGCAGCAGAACGTCCTTGACGTCGCCCTGCAGAACGCCTGCCTGAATTGCCGCGCCCATGGCGACGACTTCATCAGGATTAACGCCCTTGTGCGGCTCCTTGCCGAAGAAGGCCTTCACGACTTCCTGAATCTTCGGCATGCGAGTCATGCCGCCGACCAGAATCACTTCGTCGATTTCGCCAGCCTTGAGACCGGCATCCTTCAGCGCTGCCTTGCAAGGCTCGATGGTGCGCTGGACGAGATCGTCGACCAGGCTTTCGAACTTGGCGCGCGACAGCTTGATGGCAAGATGCTTCGGACCGGTCTGGTCGGCCGTGATGAACGGCAGATTGACTTCGGTCTGCTGCGCGGACGACAGTTCGATCTTGGCTTTTTCGGCAGCTTCCTTGAGGCGCTGCAGAGCGAGCTTGTCGTTCTTGAGGTCGATGCCGCTTTCCTTCTTGAACTCGGCCACGAGGTATTCGACCAGACGCATGTCAAAGTCTTCACCGCCGAGGAAGGTGTCGCCATTGGTCGACTTCACTTCAAAGACGCCGTCACCGATTTCGAGGATCGACACGTCGAAGGTACCGCCGCCAAGGTCATAAACAGCAATGGTCTTGCCTTCGTTCTTGTCCAGACCGTAAGCGAGCGCAGCAGCCGTCGGCTCGTTGATGATACGCAGCACTTCAAGACCGGCGATCTTGCCGGCATCCTTGGTTGCCTGGCGCTGAGCGTCGTTGAAGTAGGCCGGGACGGTGATAACCGCCTGCGTAACCGTTTCGCCGAGATAAGACTCAGCGGTTTCCTTCATCTTCTGAAGGATCATCGCAGAAACCTGCGACGGGGAATATTTCTTGCCGTGGACTTCAACCCAGGCATCGCCATTGTCGCCCTTGACGATCTGGTATGGGACAAGGTCCTTGTCCTTGGTAACCATCGGGTCGTCAAAGCGGCGGCCGATCAGGCGCTTGACCGCAAAAATGGTACCTTCCGGATTGGTGACGGCCTGACGCTTTGCAGGCTGGCCGATAAGACGTTCGTCACTATCCGTGAATGCAACGATCGAAGGGGTTGTACGCGCACCTTCGGCATTTTCGATGACCTTCGCGTTTTTGCCGTCCATGACGGATACGCAGGAGTTGGTCGTTCCTAGATCGATACCAATTACTTTAGCCATATTTCTCTCCATTCAGCAAACCGCCAAGACCTCTACCGAGCGTTCCATGGGCGGTTCCTATCGGTTTCACAATGCGCTTTTCACGATGCTTGTCCAGATACCGGACCGGTTTCCAGACGCACATCAATGCCCTGTGCGAGGCGTATATAAGAAACGCGGTTTTTTACTGCAAGTCACAACAGCCAAGCTGAGGCAGATTCCGCACCCGGAAATACTGACAGGGACCTATCGACGTACGAAATAGGGGTCGCCGCTGCACTACATAGTGCGCGCCGACCATCATACCATAGCCGATTTGCCGTCTTTTGCCGCTCGGTAGATCGCATCGATGAATTTCTGGTTCGCCTTCGAGTTTTCAAGCGAGAAAAGCCGCGCATCCTTATCGCCACGCGCAGCACGCACAAAACTCTCGGCCTGAAGCTGATAATGATTGGCGTCACCGAACGACCATTCCGTCGCCTTCGTGTGACCGGCATCGAAAAGCGCGATGCTGCCATGACCATATTTGCCGGTATTGAACGGCGCATAGACTTCGATGAAGCCCTTGTCGCCATGGAAAACCATCGTTTGTCGAGCGCCAAGTTGCGTGGCGACATAGAAAGTCAGGTCAAAACCGTCGAAGCGCGCCGAAACATTGGCATAACGGTCGGTGCCGAAGGCCGGATCATATTCGACCGACGCCTGAACCGACACCGGTTCCTGACCGGTAACCATACGGGTTACCACGGTCGGATAGACGCCAATATCCGGCAGGGCGCCGCCACCCAGTTCCGGCTGGTTGCGCATATTGCCCGGATCGACATTGAAATAGGAAAAAGCGCCCTGCACATGGCGGAGCCTGCCGATAGCGCCTTCGGCCAGAAGTTCCTGCAGCTTGATCCACTGCGGATGGTAATAGACCATGAAGGCTTCAGCCATCGTAACCTTATGCCTGTCACGCGCGGCAATAAGCTGGTCGATATCGTCGGCCTTGAGTGCAATCGGCTTTTCGCACAGGACATGCTTGCCTGCTTCAGCCGCCTTGAGGCTCCATTCGATATGCTGCGAGGTCGGCAGCGGTATATAGACGCCGTCGATAGCGTCGCTGGCCAAAAGTTCTTCATAGGAACCGAATGCCAGCGGTGCACCGAAACGGTCGGCGACGGCGCGTGCCCGCGACAGGTCGCGGCTTGCAATGGCATGAACAATGCCATTTTCGGACGCGCAAAGCGCTGGAATTACCTGCGTGACGCCAATCTTGGCAGTTGAAAGGATACCCCAACGAAACATGCTGTTCCCTCTTTCATTCAAAGCAAGAACCGGACTCATTCCGGCGTGTCCCAGTCCTGAACTCTCAGTTCCGGCCAGAATTTCAGCGCGCGGGTTGCCTTGATCTCATGCGTTTCGCGGTTATCGATGGCACGATTGGGCCGAATGCGAAATGAAAAAATATCGTCAAAGCCGAATGGAGCGTGGATGAGCAGCCCATCTTCCGTCACCTCGCCGTCTTTTGCCAGCCGCGCACCCACACAATGGGCAATCGTCGAATAGCGTTCTATCGATTCGGTCGCAGAGCGAAGCGGTGCATAGGGCTGTCCAAAGCGCTTTTCGAACCACAGATGCACCCGCGCCTGATTGCGAACTTGCACCGGAAGCGGAAAGTCGCGGAAGACGTCAGCCCCGCGGGTGATAACCGCATCCTCTGCCTCCCAGGAGAGATCGCTGCTGTCGAAATAGATAATATCGAGATCCTTGATCCCATGCAGAGCCTGTCGCCTAGTCAGCCGATTCCAGATGGTGTTGTAGAGGGCACCGGAGACGAGCCAGAATTTGGATGATTCCCCGCCGAGTTCATGCAGCCGATGCAGCGCATCCGTCAGCAGCGGACTTTCCAGAATCATCTGTGAAAAGATATCCCGCTGCCGTGCGAGTGGCAGACCGGCATGACGCAAATGGTTCGACGTTGCCTTCATTGACCGCTCCCCGACCCATGGCGATAAAAGTCGATGAATGCGCGCAAGGCCGGGCGCATCTGGCGGCGGCTTGGATAATAGAGATAAAGCCCGGCGAAAGGCTGGCACCAGTCTTCCAGGACCCGGACAAGACGTCCATTCGCCAATGCATCGTGAACATAGGCTTCGAACAGATAAGCAAGCCCCGTACCGTTCAGGGCCGCTTCCAGAATAACCCTGTCGTCATTGACAATCAGAGGTCCCTCAATGGCGATTTCCTGCACTTCGCCCGCTTTTTCGAACTCCCAGCGATAGGTTCGCCCGCTCGGAAAGCGATGGCGAATACATGCGTGCTGCAAAAGATCGCGCGGTTCGACGGGAGCTGGACGGTTATTGAAATAAGCCGGTGCCGCGACGATTGCCGCACGAACATGCCCGGTCAGCCGCGTTGCAATCATGTCCGCTTCGAGGCTTTCACCAAGACGCACACCTGCGTCGAAGCCCGCCGCCACGATATCGGTGAAGCCATTTTCCACCCGCAGGTCGAGTGTAATATCGGGATAAGCTCTGGCGAACTCGCCCAGACGCGGTGCAATGACAAGCTGCGCCGCCACATAAGGCGCCGTGATACGCAGCACCCCCGACGGACGATCCCGCGAATCGACGGCGGCGCCCAAAGCCGCATTGATCTCCTCAAGCGCCGGTGCCAGCCTCTCCAGCAATTGCCTCCCGGCCTCCGTCGGGGCAACGCTGCGCGTTGTGCGTGCAAGAAGACGCACACCCAGACTGTCCTCCAGTGTTGCCACTGCGTGGCTGACGGCTGAAGGTGCGATCGCCAGTTCCCGTGCTGCGCCACGGAAACTTCCATGCGCGGCAACGGCGGCTAGAACGGCAAGCTGTGACAGTTGACTTCGATTCATTGTTACAAATTACAGAACAAGCCGTGAAAATAAATCGGTATTCTCGAACTGATCACCCTGTTTTATGGTTCGCAACATGATCCCGGGCTTGGGCGCAGGCAGCTTGAAGGCGCGTCCACCCAGAATCTCCTCCCGATCCTCCCGCACAATTTTCAGTACTTTCAATCAGCCATTCGAAAGGAACTACAATGCAACAGCGCAAACTCGGCCAGCAATTGAGCGTTTCCGCCCTTGGTTTCGGCTGCATGGGAATGACACACGCCTATGGGGGGCAGGACGAACAGGATGCAATCCGCACGCTGCACCGCGCCGTCGACCTTGGCGTGACATTTTTCGATACCGCGGAGGTCTATGGCCCGTTCGAGAATGAGAAACTCGTCGGCAAGGCGCTCAAGCCATTCCGTGAACGGGTGACGATTGCAACGAAGTTCGGCTTCAAGATCGAAGACGGCCAGATGAAGGGTGTCGATAGCCGCCCTGAACATATTCGCGACGTAGCCGAGGCCTCCCTGAAGCGGCTTGGCATCGATGTGATCGATCTGTTCTACCAGCACCGCGTCGATCCATCCGTGCCGATCGAAGATGTGGTTGGCACTTTGAAGGACCTGATCGATGAGGGAAAGATACGCGCCATCGGTCTTTCGGAAGCAGGTAGCACCACCTTGCGCCGCGCGCATGCGGTCCATCCGATCGCCGCGTTGCAAAGCGAGTATTCGCTATGGGCACGCGATCCGGAAGACAATGTGCTGCCAGTCTGCCGTGAACTTGGTATCGGTTTCGTACCCTATAGCCCGCTTGGGCGCGGTATGCTGACCGGCACATTGCGCTCACAGTCAGACCTTGCCGAAGACGATTTCCGCAAGACGCTGCCACGTTTCCAGCCGGGCAATCTGGAAGCCAACAACCGGCAGGTGGATCGTATCGTCGAGATCGCACAGGAAAAGCAGGTCACGCCCGCGCAATTGGCGCTGGCATGGGTGCTGAGCCGGGGCGATTTCATCGTGCCGATCCCCGGTGTCCGCAAGATCCATCATCTGGAAGACAATGTGAAAGCCGTGGACATCGTGCTGACGGAGCAAGATCTCAAGCGTCTGGATGAGGTATCCGCACCCGCCCTGATCGCAGGCAAGCGTTACAACGAACAGCAGCTTGCTTTGACCGGTCTTTGATAAATGCTCCAAATAAAAGGGGAGCCCGTCGGGCTCCCTTTTTTACATCCTGCGCAGAGCTGGCGGTGCAAGCGTCAGAAGCCCGGCCAGTGTCATGGCAAAGCCGACCCATAGAGGTGCATGCAGGCCATAGCCCGCCTCCATTGCCTGTCCACCAACCCACGGCCCAAGTCCGAGACCGATATTGATGACCGATGCATGCATGGCGTTCACCAGCGCGCCCGGATGCGCGATCCGCATCACCCTCGCGATAAAGGCAGGATTAAGTGCTATGCCTGTCAGACCGATCATCACGATGGCAAGGATCGTAGCCAGTTTCAGCTCGGCGAAAAGCGCGAAAATCAGCATGGCCGACAGCATCAACACAAGACCGATGGCGATAGTCGGGATCGTGTGACGGTCGGCAAAGCGACCGGTGACATAGTTGCCGACGATATTGGCGCCACCATAGACGGCAAGCAGCAGTGGCACCTGCATCGCGGAGAAGCCGGCAAGCTCCACCGTGATCGGCGACAGATAGCTATAGACCGCGAAAGACGAACCGATGACGAGCGCGCTCGTGGCATAGGCGGCCCAGAGTTTCGGCTTGCGCATTTCCTTCAGTTCAGAGCGCAGATCGGCCTGCGGCGTATCGGGCGACGATTCGATCTTGAAGGCGATGACAAGGGCGCAGATCAGGACCAGAACCACAATGGCCCAGAAGCTCGCCCGCCAGCCGAACGCATTGGTGATCGCCGTCGCTATCGGCACGCCGAAGACGGTGCAGAGCATAAGACCGGCAAAGACCAGCGATGAAGCTCGCCCGCGCAGTTCCGGTCCGACGAGCTGTGCCGTGATGGCAAGCATCAGCCCGAAGCTCGTTGCCGCCGCCATACCGGTCAAAACACGGGCGATCAGCAGAATTTGAAAACTGCTTGTGGACGCGGCCACGCTTTGCGCCGCTGCATAAAATACAAGCAGAATCAGAAGTCCCCGCTTGTTCTCGATCTTCAACGCCAGATACAGGATCGTGACCAGCGGTCCGCCGATCATCATGCCAAGCGCATAAAGCGAAATGAGATTGCCGATATCGGCGATGGAACGGTCGAACGCCACCTGAAGTGAAGGCAGCATGCCCGAGATCATGAGTTCGGAAGTCGTGAGCGCGAACACGCCTAAGCTGAGGCAATAGACAACCAGCGGGATCGCTCGCGCCTTTTGCGAAGACGCAGAAACCTCTTCCGCCGCAAGGGCGGATTCGCACGTATCGTTCATGGGACGAATCCTATTTATATAGTGTAGATTACATAATTAATATCGCCTTGCCCGAAAGGGTCAAGAGAATTATATAAGGATGATTACAGAAAGGGAGAAAAATGGTTCCACGCGGACGCCCGCGCAGCTTCGACCGCGATACAGCGCTGGACAAGGTGATGAAGGTTTTCTGGGCCAAAGGCTATGAGTGCGCCCAGATCAACGACTTCACGACCGCCATCGGCATTACGCCGCCAAGCTTCTATGCCGCCTTCGGCAACAAGGAGCA
This sequence comes from Ochrobactrum sp. XJ1, assembly GCF_024701725.1. Classification (NCBI taxonomy): domain Bacteria; kingdom Pseudomonadati; phylum Pseudomonadota; class Alphaproteobacteria; order Hyphomicrobiales; family Brucellaceae; genus Ochrobactrum; species Ochrobactrum sp. XJ1. Next base: position 257,523 of record NZ_VDGD01000002.1, on the reverse strand, counting down.
GGCGTTTCGTGAAGCCGTCGACTATTATCGCCGCACCATCGGCGCCGCTCCTTTCGATGTATTGGAAAATGCGACCACCATACAGGATGGCTTACGCCAATGGCTGGAACTGAGCGCAGACAGCGCTTTCGCCTGCCCGGCGGGCGGCTGTATGATCAGTGTCAGCTCAATCCAGTGCAAACCGGAAAATGTGCCTGTGAAGGAGTTTCTCCAGGCTATCCGACACGCAAATCATGAGCGGCTTTCCAAGCGCTTGCAGCAGGCGGTAGGGGCAGGTGATCTACCCTCCAATGCCGATACTGCACAGATGACCGAATTCTATCACATGATCCAGCAGAGCATTTCTTTTGAAGCCCGCGATGGCAATTCGCGCGCCGCGGTACAAAAGATCATCGATATGGCGATGATGGCTCTGCCAGCAAGGACGAGACAGGCCGCTGAATAGCTGCATTAGAGCGTCGATCTGACTGGATCAGATCGACGCTCTAACTTCTTCTATTTCAAGCATAATCTTATCGATCCTCGTTTTACTCCGGTCGGATTATGCTCTAAAAAAGCCCGCCAGATGGCGGGCTTTTCATTTCATGCTTATCCGCGCAGCATGCCGCCGGTCTGCTTGGCCACACTGGCCACTACCTGCTTCGATAGTGCTTCCAGATCTTCATCTGTCAATGTGCGGTCCTGCGGCTGCAGCAGCACTTCAACCGCGATCGACTTCTTGCCTTCACCCAGCGATGCGCCGGTGAAGATATCGAAGACCTGAACGCCAACAATTAGCTTCTTGTCAGCCGACGAAACTGCCTTCACGACATTTCCAGCTTCCACATCTGCATCCACCACAAACGCAAAATCGCGCTTGAGGCTCTGGAACTGCGAGAGGTTCAAAGCCGGCTTGGTGCGCGTGGACTTTGCCTTCGGCTCAGGGACCGCATCAATATAGACTTCAAAGCCGCAAAGCGCGCCCGAAACATCAAGTGCTTCCAGCGTATCCGGATGGAATTCGCCGAAAGTGCCCAAAACCACCTTCGGTCCGAGCTTCAACGTGCCCGAACGACCCGGATGGAACCATTCCGGGCCACCGGCTTCGATCTGAATGCGGTCAACCGGAGCGCCAGCAGCTTCAAGTGCTGCCAATGCATCAGCCTTGGCATCGAAGACGCCGACGGTTGCTGCATTGCCAGACCAGAAACGGCCCGAACCTTCAACGCCAGCGGTGCCGCGACGAATACCGCCAGCCACACGACGCTGCTGCTCAGGCTTGTCGCCTTCATAGATGCCGGAAACCTCGAACAAAGCCGTATCGCCAAAACCACGATCCGCGTTGCGCTGTGCGGCGGCAAGAAGTCCCGGCAAAAGCGACGGACGCATGTCCGACATGTCTGCTGCAATCGGGTTCGCCAGCTTGAGTTCCGGCTTGCCACCGCCAAAAGCTTTGGCTTGCGCGTCGGAAATGAAGGAATAGGTCACGGCTTCCATCATGCCGCGCGAAGCGAGCATGCGGCGGGCATGGCGGGTTCTGATTTGCAAGGTTGTCAGAATACGACCATTGACCGTGCCAAGCCCCGGCAGCGGCTGCGGGTCGATCTGGTTGATGCCATGAATGCGCATGACTTCTTCAACGAGGTCGGCCTTGCCTTCCACGTCGCCACGCCACGTCGGAACGGTGGCCTTTATAACCTTGCCGTCGCCTTCAACGCCGAAGCCAAGTCGCTTCAGAATATCAAGCGAAGCATCATAGGCCACCTCGATGCCCGTCAGGCGCTTAACTTCCGATACCGGGAAATCGATCACGCGCGGCTCAAGCTTGCTATATCCGACCACGTCGAGAACTGTCGGCTGACCGCCGCAAAATTCCAGTACCAGCTTGGTCGCAATTTCCGCACCCGGGATCATCATTTCCGGATCGACGCCGCGCTCAAAGCGATAGCGTGCATCGGTGACGATACCGAGTTCACGGCCCGTGCGTGCAATCATGCGCGGGTCCCAGAGAGCCGATTCGATCAGCACATCGACCGTGTTTTCGTCGCAGCCCGAATGCTCGCCGCCCATGATACCGGCAATCGATTCGGGGCCGTTTTCATCGGCGATCACATACATGCCCGGCTTGAACTTATATTCGCGCTGGTCGAGGCCGAGAATGGTTTCGCCATCCTTTGCCAATCGCACCGTGAGATTACCCTTGACCTTGGCTGCATCGAAGACGTGCAGCGGACGGCCCTGATCAAACGTCACGTAATTGGTGATGTCGACCAGCGTATTGATCGGACGCAGACCAATGGCCTTGAGGCGTTGCTGCATCCATTTCGGGCTTGGACCGTTCTTCACACCCTTGACCAAGCGAAGCGCAAAACCGTTGCAGAACGGGTTTTCGGTATCCTGATCGAGAATGACCTTAACCGGCGTTTCGCCTTCACCCTTCACCGCTTCCGGCAAAGTGTTCTTGAGCGTGCCAAGACCAGCTGCAGCGAGATCGCGTGCGATGCCACGAATACCGGTGCAATCTGCGCGGTTTGGCGTCAGACCGATTTCGATAATCGGATCATCGAGGCCCATATAGGCCGCAAAACTTGTGCCGACCGGAACATCGTCGGGCAGATCAATAATGCCATTATGTTCGTCAGAAAGCTCCAGCTCGCGCTCGGAGCACATCATGCCGAAGCTTTCGACACCGCGAATCTTGCCAACGGAAAGCGTGACATCGAGGCCCGGCACATAATCGCCCGGACGGCCCAGAACACCGACCAGACCAGCGCGGGCGTTCGGTGCGCCGCAAACGACCTGAACCGGTTTGCCATCGCCCGTATCGACGGAAAGCACGCGCAGCTTGTCGGCATCCGGATGTTGAACAGCTGTCAGGACCTTGGCAATCTTGAAGGCTTTGAAAGCAGCGCGGTCGTCGACCGATTCCACTTCCAGACCAATATCGGTCAGCTTCTCGACGATCTGTTCCAGCGTCGCATCGGTTTCAAGGTGATCCTTGAGCCAGGAAAGCGTGAATTTCATTTGTCTTGTCCCTTCCTGTCCTTACGCGCTCAGTCCGCCGAAAAGCGTCGGAATGTCGAGCGGACGGAAACCGTAATGTTCGATCCAGCGCACATCGGCGTCGAAGAAAGCGCGCAGATCAGGCATGCCATATTTCAGCATGGCGATGCGGTCGATGCCCATGCCCCATGCAAAGCCCTGATAGACGTCTGGGTCGTAGCCGGAAGCGCGCAGCACATTCGGATGCACCATGCCGCAGCCCAGAATTTCGAGCCAGTCATTGCCCTCGCCGAACTTCACATGCGGACCGGAACGGTCGCACTGAATATCAACCTCGACCGATGGCTCGGTGAACGGGAAGAAGCTCGGACGCATGCGCATCTTGACCGAAGGAACTTCAAAGAAGGATTTGCAGAACTCTTCCAGCACCCACTTCATATTGGCGACATTGGCCGACTTATCGACAACCAGACCTTCGACCTGATGGAACATCGGCGAATGGGTGGCGTCAGAGTCCATGCGATAGGTCTTGCCCGGAATGACAATGCGGATCGGCTCGTCGCGGCCTTCCTTGTCACGGATGGCCGCGAACTTCTCCATCGTGTGCACCTGCACCGGCGAGGTATGCGTGCGCAGCAACTTGCGCTCGCCCTTCTCGTCTGCATTGAAGAAGAAGGTGTCGTGCATTTCGCGCGCCGGATGGCCTTCAGGAAAGTTCAGAGCCGTGAAATTGTAATAATCGGTTTCGATATCCGGACCTTCGGCAATCGAGAAACCCATATCGGCGAAGATTGCGGTGATCTCATCGATGACCTGTGAAATCGGATGAATGCGGCCGCGCGATGCAGCGCTTTCACGCACCGGCAGCGTCACATCGACCTTTTCGCGCTCAAGGCGAGCGGCAATCGCTTGCTTGCGCAGTTCCGTCTTGCGCTCGGTCAGCGCTTCGGTAACCCGGTTCTTCAAGCCGTTGATCGCCGGTCCCTGCGCCTGGCGCTCTTCCGGCGTCATGCTGCCCAGTGTCTTCAGCTTTTCCGAAACTGAGCCCTTCTTGCCAAGAGCGGCGACACGCACGGCTTCAATGGCAGGCTCGTCAGCCGCCGCCGCGATGTCTTCGAGAATCTGCCGTTCAAGTTGTTCTAGATCACTCATTGTTTAAATCCCTGTCGTGCCTGCGGCACTCCACGCCTCTTGTTTTGAGTTACCTGTTGCGCCTGCAGCGCTCCACATATTTCGCTTTGCAGCCAAAGAAGCGTTGTCGTTACTCTCTTTGGCCTGATTGGTGAGACGCATCAAGATTGGCGTCAAAAAATTCCATCGCCTGCAAAAGCCGTCTTCCATCGCCGCCGAGAAAAATGCGGCGGAACAGCCTCAGCGGCGCGATGGTAAATCGGAAGAAGCCGACAATTTTCTTCAATTCCGGAATCACGTCAGCGGGCGCGACCGCACGATAGGCTGCGAATGTCTGCTGCGGTGTCCCGGCAAGACGCGCCTGCGCCGTGATCTGGAAAAACAGGAGCCACACGTCTCGCGCCTGTGCAGCAGCAAGCGGCATGACCGTTTCCGGTTCCTCCTCGAAATCCAGAAAACCGGCAACGCCGTTTTTCTCGAAGAAATCGCGCGGGTGCGGACGCCCATGGCAGAGCCCGGCAGCATGGGCTTCACCCAACGCGCGGGCGCAATGCACGAGAAGTGCATCATGGCCCTGCGGATCATTGCGACGCAAATGGTCAAGCTGGTCCTGGATAATCGGCGCGACATCGCTCAGAACCATCACCGCCCCTTGGTGGTACACGATCCTGGGAACCTGAAAGCCTGCCTGCAGAAAAGCACTCATCTTGCGCTCTTCGCGGTCGGCCATGTCTGCTTCTCCAACATCCTTCGGGCTGCGCAGGAACGGATAGGGAAGAAGCGGCGAGATGAGGCTGTGCAGACGCTTCGGAAATGGGCGCCTTTCTGCATCGTAGCGCTTGATCCAGACACGATGACCACCGATGACGGCGCTGGAAATGCGCTTGCCCCGGCTCTGGACAAGCAGAACCAGCAGGCTGCGGAGATCATCCGCATCCAGATCCAGTCTCAACTTGCCCGGTTCATCCTTCATGCCCGCTTTGAATCCTTAAAACGAGAAAACCCGCGCCAGCCGAGCCAGCGCGGGTCCCCAAATTATCAATACTGCTTGGGAAAGGCGGCTGGCTTAGCGGACAGCGCCTTCAAAAGCGTTCGGCGTCTCGGTGTTCTTGAGGTACTCGAGAGCCTTCTTTGCCGATGCAACCAGCGCACCGAATGCATCCGGTTCGTGGATTGCGATATCGGACAGAACCTTGCGGTCGATCTCGATGCCAGCCTTGGCAAGACCGTCGATGAAACGGCCATAGGTCAGGCCCTGCTCGCGGACGGCAGCGTTGATGCGCTGGATCCAGAGAGCGCGGAACGAGCGCTTGCGGTTCTTGCGGTCGCGGTAAGCATACTGCTTCGAACGGTCAACTGCAGCCTTGGCGGTGCGGATGGTGTTCTTGCGACGGCCACGGAAACCAGCAGCCTGATCCAGAACCTTCTTGTGCTTTGCGTGGGCGGTAACGCCGCGTTTTACGCGTGCCATGTTATGATCTCCTTCTCAGACTAATCTTAGAGGCCGTTCGGCAGGAACTGCTTCACGATCTTTGCATCGGCATCGGCGAGAACCATGGTGCCGCGTGCATCGCGAATGAACTTGTTCGAACGCTTGATCATGCCATGACGCTTACCAGCAGCTGCGGCCTTGATTTTGCCGGTGCCGGTGATCTTGAACCGCTTCTTGGCGGCCGATTTGGTCTTCATCTTGGGCATTTTGCTACTCCTTCTTTGCGATCCCCCTCGTGCCTCCGGCACTCGACGCCTCTTGCGTGGCGTCCGGTCATGCCTGATGCGGATGGGAACCTAGTTTTACTTCCGGACTGACCAAGCCCGAAAAGCATACGAAACCGCCACGGCATGCCCTGCCGGGCGGTTCGAACGCGGCCTTATAGGCTCAAAGACTGCAAAACGCAATGCCCGAATTGGACTGAATCGCAACCGGAACGTCAATAAAGCCGCAGAAGTACCGGCAGGACGTGAATGTCCTGCAGATATTCCACGAACTCGAAAAACGGATAGGCCACGAAGAACACCAGGCCGTCCTGAAAAGTGCGATAAATCCGGTCAGGCCGGACGATCAGTTCCTTGTCGTCGCGAAACAGCGAAAACTTCGGAAAGAAACGCGGAACGCTCGCACAATAGGCTTCATAAGGCTTGCCGAAATTCTGCTTGAGAAATTTCTCTTCCGTCCGGATGACAACCGAGAAAGCGAGATAGCAAAGCACGCCGAAGGCGATCGCAATGATGATGCTGCCGGTCTGCGCGCCGATACCCATCGCGCCTATGCTGCTGAAGACGTAAAGTGGATTGCGCGTGACCGAATACGGTCCGCTCTGCACGATTTCCGCGCTCTTGCGCCCGCCGATATAGAGCGTACACCACATGCGTCCGATGATGGCCGCGACGATCAGACTGAGACCGAACGCCTCGATATATTCATGAAAATGGCCGGTCGATTGCGAGCTGACAAAAAGCAGCGCCACGACCAGAAGCACCACGACGGCGCCGATCGCAAGACGCCGACGCTGCTGATATTTACCCAATTCGCCCAAAGTCTTCATTGCGATTCCATGATCCAATTTGCCTGGCCAAAAGAAAAGCCGCCCGAAGGCGGCTTTTCCAAGGCATTTCGAAATGCTCAGCGCGGAGCGAGAACCATCATCATCTGACGGCCTTCAAGCTTCGGCTCGGACTCAACCTTGGCGATTTCGACAGTGTCTTCCTTGACGCGCTGCAAAAGCTTCATGCCAAGTTCCTGGTGCGCCATTTCACGTCCACGGAAACGCAAGGTAACCTTGACCTTGTCGCCTTCCTCAAAGAAACGCAGAGCAGCCTTCATCTTCACCTCATAGTCATGGGTGTCGATGTTCGGTCGCATCTTGATTTCCTTGATTTCAACCGTTTTCTGCTTCTTGCGCGCTTCGGCGGCCTTTTTCTGATTCTGATACTTCAGCTTGCCGAGGTCGACGATCTTGCAAACCGGAGGCTCTGCGTTCGGCACGATCTCGACGAGATCGAGACCTGCTTCTTCAGCCATGGCGATAGCTTCCTGAATGGAAACATCACCGTGGTTCTGGCCTTCGGCATCGATAAGCTGAACCCGGGGAACCCGGATATCACGGTTGGAGCGCGGTCCGTCTTTCTGAACCGGCGTCGCTCTGAAGGGTCGGCGAATGGTCGTTATCTCCTGAATTGTTACGTCTCATGCGGTCGGATACTCGCTGCCAGACGGCATATCCCCAATCAAACCGCAGTTGATCGCGGAAATGTCGTCAAGCGGGCGGCGAAGTCAATAGCATCTTTGACAGGAAAAATCACCCCCGCGTGATAAACGTTCTTTTTGTTGTCATTTCGCGGCGGACAAGCGGCATATCGGTCACATTTGCCGTCATTTCAAGGGCCTCGCCCCACATGCGGGTTTTCTCTCTTTTGCGAACATGCAAAAACACTCCCGGAAAATGAGGAGATTTGTCATGAGCGTTGCGGGGCCGGAATTCATCGACGTGGACGGAGCGAAAATCGCCCTGCGTTACAGAGCCGGAAGCAAATCTCCCGGTGTGGTCTGGCTCGGCGGCTATCGGTCCGACATGCTGGGCACCAAGGCGGTCGTCCTCGATGAATGGGCGGCTGAGACGGGGCACAGCGCACTCAGGCTCGATTATTCCGGCCACGGCGAATCCGGCGGCGACTTCAATCAAGGCACCATCTCGCGCTGGCTGAACGAAAGCCTCGCCGTCTGTCGCAAATATGCCAAAGGTCCGCAGATTCTGGTCGGCTCCTCCATGGGTGGCTGGATCGCGCTGCGCATGGCGCAGGAGCTCAAGAAGGAAGGGAACCCGCCTGCCGGGATCGTCCTGATCGCACCTGCTCCGGATTTTACGGCTGTGCTTGTGGAGCCCACACTTTCCGACGCGCAGAAAAACGACCTTCAGGAAAAGGGTTATTTCGAAGAACCTTCCGAATATTCGCCCAATCCTTATGTCTATACCCGTGCGCTGATCGAGGACGGACGGAAGAACCTGGTTCTCAAGGGTATCATCGAGACCGGCTGTCCAGTTCATATCCTGCAAGGCATGCAGGACCCCGATGTTCCCTACAAGCATGCGCTGACGCTGGTGGAACACCTGCCCGTCGATGACGTGACCCTGACACTGGTGCGCGACGGGGATCATCGCCTGTCGCGACCGCAGGATCTCGATCTTCTGATCCGCACCGTATCCGGTCTGGCGGAACGCATCGGCGAAAAATCATAACGGAGCGAAATCATGCGGTTTTCGGTTTTCGCTTCCTCGGCGGTTGCGGCCATTGTCGGTTTCGGCGGCACGCTGGCACTCATCATTGCCGCAGCGCAGGTGCTGGGCGCCACACAGGCCGAAACTGCAAGCTGGGTGACGGCGATTTGCCTTGCGATTGCCGCTTCATCCGCCTGGCTCAGCATTCGCTACAAGATGCCGATCATCGCGGCCTGGTCTACACCGGGGCTGGCGCTGATCGGCGCCAGTGCCGGTTTCACCATGCCGGAAGCGGTTGGCGCATTCATCGTGACGGCGCTCGCACTGGTCGCCACCGGACTGATCCGCCGATTGTCGGTGCTTGTTTCCCGCATTCCAGCCTCCGTCGCATCAGGTATGCTTGCAGGCGTGCTGCTGAGTTTCGTCATTGCCGCCGCCAAAACAGTGCCTGGCGATCCGGTTTTCGTCCTGCCGCTGGTAGCGCTGTTCTTTATTATCCGCCTGTTCAACCCGTCGCTCGCCGTCATTGCCGTTCTGGTGATCGGGATGATCTTCGCGCTCGCCACTGGGCGCTCACCCGCACTGCCCGCGCCTGAAATCTCCACACTCACCCTCATCTGGCCAGAGTTCCACATGGGTGCGATGATCGGCATCGCGATCCCGCTTTATCTGGTGACCATGGCCTCGCAGAACCTGCCGGGTTTCGCCGTGCTGCGTGCTTCAGGCTATGAGCCGCCAACCAGCGCCTGCCTGCGCGTAACCGGCCTGTTTTCACTGCTGACGGCTCCTTTCGGCGCATCGACCACCAATCTGGCGGCGATTTCGGCGGCGCTCTGCACCAATCCCGATGCACATCCCGATCACACCAAACGCTGGCTTACCGGTCCGGTCTATGCAGCAATCTATGTGGTGTTTGCCCTCTTCGGGGCGTCATTGGTCGCGATCTTTGCCGTATTGCCGGTAACGCTCATCGCCCTTGTTGCCGGGCTTGCCCTGACAGGCCCGTTCATCAACGCCATGTCATTGGCGCTGAAGGATGAACATGAGCGTCTTGCGGCGACCATAACCTTTGCCGTGACGGCCTCCGGCATGGCATTTTTCGGCGTCGGCTCTGCCTTCTGGGCACTGATCGCCGGGCTTGCCGTCACTTTTCTCGAACATTTTCGCAAAAAAATTTCGAATTAATCACATTGGTTAGCAGAAGCGTGGCCTGAATCCGCAAGTTGCATTCTTGAAAAGCCGCAATCTTTTCACCACGTCGAAGTCAAGCCGCCAGAACAAAATGCCCGCACAGGGCGGGCTGGCAGGCCTTGGTTTTGCGCATGTTGCCGGACGATGTCGAACGGTTGAATGGCATGCGCTTTTCGACGGAGCAGACCATGACCAATACTGCATTGATCCGCCCGGCATGGACGCCAGCCACGATTGCGCTGATGGTGCTCGGCTTTATCCTGTTCTGGCCGCTTGGCCTTGCCATGCTGGCCTATATCCTCTGGGGCGACCGCCTCGAAGGATTCAAGCGCGGCGTGAACGAGAAGACCGATTCCATGTTCGGATCGTTTCGCAACTGCCGCAAGGGCGAAAGCTTCAACTTCGGTAGCACCACCGGCAACGAGGCTTTTGACGACTGGCGCCGCGCCGAGCTGGAACGACTGGCCGAAGAACGCCGCAAGCTTGAAGAAGCACGCGCCGAATTCGAGGCCTATGCTGCAGAACTTCGCCGCGCTCGCGACAAGGAAGAATTCGACCGCTTCATGGCTGAACGCCGTGCGGCCTCGAAGAAGACGCCTGCCCCGCGCGCGAAAGGCGGCAAGGACGACATCACCGATCTTTGATAAGGTATAACACCCTGAAATCTCTCGAAACGGCGCGGTTTGGCTGCGCCGTTTCGGTCAAAACAGCAATTTTTTCTGGCTTTTTAAGCGAATCGCTTATTCTTAAGCGATGGGCTTATCCTTTCTTCGGCAAATCAGCGGTAAAGGGGCATCCGCTGGAACGACAACCGTTCGCAGCGAACGTATCCATGCGGTCGCCGGACGCGAACTTCCTTTACGTGTTTTCGAGAATCCGCGTGCCAAACGACTGACCCTGCGTATCGAAGCAGGCGGCAGGGGACTGCGCATTACGGTTCCGCCCGGCCTTCCCGAGCGCGAGGTGCTGAGCTTCCTCAACCGCCATGAAGGCTGGATCGAAAGCCGCATTGCAAAACTACCCGACCAGCCAGGCGTGCGCGCCGGTATCAAAATCCCCTTGCGTGGCGTGCCACACAAGATCGTGCATCAGCCCGGGCGCGGCACCACACAGCTTCTCGAAGGCAATATTCTGCTCGTCCATGGCGACCCGGCACATCTGCCACGCCGCGTTGCCGATCACATCAAGCGCGAAGTGAAGCGCGAGATCGAGGCGCTTGTCGTCCGTCACACCGCAGCTGTCGGCCGCAAGGCCAAGGCAGTGCGTTTCAAGGATACGAAGAGCCGCTGGGGGTCGTGTACCTCGGACGGCATCCTTTCTTTCTCCTGGCGCATCGGCATGGCCCCTGCCCCGGTGATCAATTATCTCGTTGCCCATGAGGTGGCCCATCTCATCGAGATGAACCATGGGCCGAAATTCTGGAAACTCTGCCATGAGCTTTGCCCCGATACGGAGCGCTGCAAGGCTTGGCTGAAGCGCAATGGCAGCGCATTACAGGCTATCGACTTCACATGACCGCATCCATACTGACCGCCGCCAAGGTGCTGTGGGATTATCACTGCATCTATGATCCGCTGGAAACTGCCGATGTCATTATCGGGCTTGGCAGCTACGATCCACGCGTTGCCGAGAGAGCAGCCGATCTGTTTCTGGCCGGCATGGCAACGTGGCTGGTGTTCACCGGCAAAAGCGGTCACTGGACGGACAAGCTCTACAAGGCAAGTGAAGCAGAAGCTTTTGCTGAAATCGCAATCAGGCGCGGCGTGCCCGAAGAAGCGATCACCATCGAACCCAATGCCACCAATATCGGCGAAAATATAAGGTTCAGTCGCGAACGGCTTGCACCCGGTGCAATCAGCACCATCCTTGTGACCAAGCCGCAGACCCAGCGCCGCGTTCTGGCGACCGTGGCCCGGCAATGGCCGGAAGCACGCGCAAGCATCACCGCGCCGCTCGTATCCTTCGAGGACCAGCCAACGGCAGATCATCCGGTCGAAATGCTTATCAGCGAGATGACCGGCGATCTTCAACGCATTCTGGAATATCCCGCCAGGGGCTATCAGATCGCGCAGGCTGTTCCCCTTGAGGTCATGGAGGCGTATGATTTTCTGATCGCACAGGGTTTTGACGGCCATCCGGTCTCCGAATAGGTCGACAATGGACGGAATAACTTGAGTAGACCCCGGATTTATGCGACGGAAAACCATGGTTCTCGATATCAAGATATGCGGGCTTAAAACCCCCGATGCTGTTGCCGCCGCTCTCGACGGCGGTGCGACGCATATCGGTTTCATCTTCTTTCCAAAAAGCCCGCGCCATATAACCCCGCAGGCAGCGGCAGGCCTGCGCGATGCGGTCAAGGAACGTGCGCTTGTCGTTGCCGTTACAGTCGATGCGGACGATGAAACGCTGGATGATATCGTGAAAACCGTGAAGCCAGATATTCTGCAGCTTCACGGCCATGAGACGCCGGAACGCGTGGCCTTCATCAAGGCGCGTTATGGCCTGCCGGTCATGAAGGCTTTTTCGGTGCGCGAAGCCAGCGATCTTACCGCGATTGCAGCCTATAAAGGCATAGCCGACCGTTTCCTGTTCGATGCCAAACCGCCAAGGGGCTCTGAGCTGCCAGGCGGCAATGGCGTGTCATTCGACTGGGAACTTCTGGCGGCGCTTGACGCGGATATCGATTACATGCTTTCCGGTGGATTGAATGCGGACAATATCGCCGAGGCGCTGCACAAGACCCAGGCGCCGGGCATCGATATATCGTCCGGCGTCGAGCGCGCGCCTGGCCAAAAGGATGTGCGTCTCATCGAGAATTTTTTCCGGGCTGTCGCCGATGCGCGCCGTTGCCCTGTAGACAGCCTGAACTGACGGAGCGGAAGCGTTGAACAAGCCGGTTGCACCCAATTCCTATAAGACAGGCCCCGATGAAGAGGGCATGTTCGGTATTTTCGGCGGACGCTTCGTCGCCGAAACGCTGATGCCGCTGATCCTTGAATTGCAGGAAGCCTATGAAACGGCGAAGAACGACCCTGAGTTCAAGGCGGAGCTGAACGCGCTTTCCACCTATTATGCAGGTCGTCCTTCCAAGCTCTATTATGCCGAAGGCCTGACCAAGCATTTGGGCGGCGCGAAAATCTACTTCAAGCGCGAAGACCTCAATCACACCGGCAGTCACAAGATCAACAATTGCCTCGGCCAGATTCTGCTTGCCAAGCGCATGGGCAAGACCCGTATCATCGCTGAGACCGGCGCCGGACAGCATGGCGTCGCTTCGGCCACCGTTGCCGCGCGTTTCGGCCTGCCCTGCGTGGTCTATATGGGCGCAACCGACGTCGAACGTCAGAAGCCGAATGTGTTCCGCATGAAGCTGCTTGGTGCCGAAGTGATCCCGGTTTCTGCAGGCAACGGCACGCTCAAGGATGCGATGAACGAAGCCCTGCGTGACTGGGTGACGAATGTCGAAGACACCTATTACCTGATCGGCACTGCTGCCGGTCCGCATCCCTATCCGGAACTGGTGCGCGACTTCCAGTCGGTGATTGGCAACGAAGCGCGCCAGCAGATTCTGGAGCAGGAAGGGCGCCTGCCGGATGTGATCGTGGCAGCGGTCGGCGGCGGTTCCAATGCCATCGGTCTGTTCCATCCGTTCCTTGACGACGCCTCGGTGAAGATCGTCGGTGTCGAAGCGGGCGGACGCGGTCTCGACGGTGAAGAACATTGCGCTTCGATGAGCGCAGGTCGTCCCGGCGTTCTGCATGGCAACCGCACCTATCTCCTCCAGAACGATGACGGTCAGATTCTCGAAGGTCATTCCGTTTCTGCCGGTCTCGACTATCCGGGCGTCGGTCCTGAACATTCATGGCTGAAAGACAGCGGGCGCGTCGATTATGTGCCGATCCTCGATGATGAGGCGCTGGATGCTTTTCAGCTTTGCACCCGCACCGAAGGCATCATCCCTGCCCTCGAATCCGCCCATGCCATCGCGCAGGCCGTGAAAATGGCACCGACCATGGGCAAGGATCAGGTCATGATCGTCAATCTGTCCGGTCGTGGCGACAAGGATGTCCACACGGTCGGCAAGCTTCTCGGCATGGACATCTGACATGGGTAATGACGTCGCCGAAATCTCCGCCTACAAGCCGCGTGCCGCATGGTTCGACGGCCTGACGACGTGCGGTCCGGCGACGATCAAGCTCAACATCATCGAAGCCGATCCGGCCAATCCTGTCGCGGAGGCTGCTGTCGGCCTCGCCCGCAGACAGATCGAAACTGCCGCTGAAAAGCTCACCGCATTGCCGCATCTGGGCGTCGGTTTCGCCGTTCTTCATCAGGGCGAGGAGGGCCTCTGGCTGCTGCTGCACTGGTGGCTGGAGGGCGGCATCGCTACGGAAATCCTCTGGCAGTCGGAACTCGGCGACGAGGTGGACTTCATGCCCGCACAGCCGCTGCTGATGGCCTGCGTGTGGGAACTCGGAATTATAGACTTTGAACGGCGTGCATGGATGGAAACGGCAATGGCGGGCAAGCCCGTTGCCGACTATCTGGCACGCACTTTGCCACGGGGCACGGTATGACTACTCGCATCGACACCAAATTCGCTGAACTGAAGGCCGAGAGCCGTCCGGCGCTCGTTACCTATTTCATGGGTGGCGATCCCGATCTGGAAACCTCGCTCAAGGTGATGAAGGCCTTGCCAAAGGCCGGTGCCGACGTGATCGAACTCGGTATGCCCTTCTCCGATCCGATGGCAGACGGACCCGCCATTCAGGCCGCTGGTCTGCGCGCCCTCAACGCCGGTCAGACGCTTGCCAAGACGTTGCACATGGCAGCAGAATTCCGCAAGGAAGACAACACGACCCCGATCGTCATGATGGGCTATTACAACCCGATCTATATTTACGGCGTGGAACGCTTTCTGGCCGATGCCAAGGCTTCCGGCGTGGACGGGCTGATCATCGTCGATCTTCCCTCCGAAATGGATGCCGAACTCTGCATTCCGGCCATGAAGGCGGGTATCAATTTTATCCGCCTCACCACGCCGACCACGGACGACAAGCGCTTGCCGAAGGTGCTGCATAATTCATCGGGCTTCGTCTATTACGTCTCGATGAACGGCATCACCGGTTCGGCCATTGCCGATACGGCAAAGGTCGGTGAAGCTGTGCGTCACATCAAGAAGAGCACCGATCTGCCGATCTGTGTCGGTTTCGGCGTCAAGACGCCGGAGCAGGCAGCAGCCATCGCCACCCATGCCGATGGCGTCGTCGTCGGCACGGCGATTGTCAACGCGATTGCCGGTGAACTGGACGAAAACGGCAAGGCGAAGGGCGATCCTGTCGCCGCTGCAACCAGACTTGTCCACGCCCTTGCGGAGAGTGTGCGTGCCACACGCCTTGAAGCCGCCCAATAAATCGTCCATTTAGTGCACATCTTAAAAGTGCTAAGCGGCTGAAGCTCTTTGCCGAAGAACAAGAAACGGAAGCAAACGTCATGAACTGGATCACCAACTACGTCCGTCCGAAGATCAATTCGATGCTCGGCCGTCGTGAAATGCCGGAAAACCTCTGGATCAAGGATCCGTCGACCGGTGAAATGGTGTTTCACAAGGACCTTGAGAGCAACCAGTTTGTGATCCCGTCCTCGGGTCATCACATGCGCATCAAGGCGAAGGATCGTCTGCGTTTCTTCTTCGACAATGGCGAATACACCACGCTTGAAGCTCCGAAAGTGCCGGTCGATCCGCTGAAATTCCGCGACGAGAAGAAATATATCGATCGTCTCAAGGATTATCGCACGCGCACGGGCATGGATGACGCTATCGTCAACGGCCTCGGCACCATTGACGGCCTGCCGATTGTCGCCACCGTTCAGGATTTCGGCTTCATGGGCGGTTCGCTCGGCATGGGTGCCGGCGAAGCGATCATCCAGGGCTTTGAAAAGGCCATCGAGCTGAAGCGTCCGCTGGTTCTGTTCGCCGCCTCGGGCGGTGCACGCATGCAGGAGGGCATCCTGTCGCTCATGCAGCTCCCGCGCACCACGGTTGCTGTGGAAATGCTGAAAGAAGCTGGCCTGCCCTATATCGTCGTTCTGACCAATCCGACTACGGGCGGCGTGACGGCTTCCTACGCCATGCTGGGCGATATCCACATTGCCGAACCCGGCGCACTGATCGGCTTCGCCGGACCGCGCGTCATCGAACAGACGATCCGTGAAAAGCTGCCGGAAGGCTTCCAAAGCGCAGATTATCTCATGGAACACGGCATGGTCGACATGGTCGTCTCGCGTCTCGAGCTGAAGGACACGATTGCGCGCCTTCTCAAGATCATGACCAGGCAGCCGGGCAATAGCGACGCGCCGGAACACGAAAAAACGGAAGCAACCGACAAGGCAGCCTGATCGTGACAGAAAAAGCCGCCGCCGCAATCGAGCGGCTTATGCAGTTGCATCCAAAGGGCTTCGATCTTTCATTAGACCGCATCCGCGGTCTTCTGGAAAAGCTCGGCAATCCGCATCTGAAATTGCCGCCGGTCATCCACATTGCCGGAACCAACGGCAAGGGATCCGCGACAGCTTTCTGCCGCGCGCTTCTGGAAGCGGGCGGCTTTGATGTTCACGTCCACACTTCGCCGCACCTCGTCAATTGGCATGAGCGCTACCGTCTGGCGGCGCCCGGCGGCGGCAGGCTGGTCAGTGACGAAGTTCTGGCCGACGCCATAGAGCGCGTTGCGGCAGCCAATGGCGGCCAGCACATCACCGTTTTCGAAATCCTGACCGCTGTGGCTTTCGTGCTCTTTTCCGAGCACCCGGCAGATGTCGTCGTTATGGAAGTCGGCCTTGGTGGACGTTTCGACGCCACCAATGTCATTGCCGAGCCTGCCGTCTCGCTCATCATGCCGGTTTCCATCGACCATCAGGCCTATCTTGGCGACCGCGTGGAGCTGATTGCCGCCGAGAAAGCCGGTATCATCAAGAAGGATTGTCCGGTCGTTGTCGGTTTCCAGCCTTTCGATGCAGCGCGGGAAGTTCTCGTCTCGACTGCCGACCGGCTTGGCTGTCCGGTTTCGGTTTACGGGCAGGATTTCCTCGCCTTCGAGGAGCATGGTCGCATGGTGTTCCAGAACGAGGACGGTCTGATCGACCTGCCATTGCCGCGCTTGCCCGGACGCCATCAGATTTCCAATGCCGCAGCGGCAATCGAGGCGGTGCAGATGGCTGGTTTCAGCCTGACCGACAAAGCCGTCGAAAAGGCCTTGATGGTGGTGGACTGGCCAGCACGTATGCAGCGCCTGACCCATGGTGCGCTCGTGGATATGGCCCCGGCGGCCTCCGAAATCTGGCTTGATGGCGGTCATAATCCCGGTGCGGGCGCAGTCATCGCCGAGGCGCTTGGCGATCTGGAAGAACGCAATGAACGCCCGCTGTTCCTCATCACCGGCATGATCAACACCAAGGACCCGGTCGGCTATTTCGAGGCTTTTGCCGGTATGGCGCGGCATGTTTTCACCGTGCCTGTTCCGTCCAGCGATGCGGGTATCCCCAATGATGAGCTGGCGGTCGCGGCCCAGAAAGCCAACCTGTCGGCAGAGCCTGTGCATTCGGTTGCCAACGCGTTGAAACTTCTGCGTGGCACGTGGCCCCCGGATGAAGCGCCACCGCGTATCCTGATTGGCGGTTCGCTTTACCTTGCGGGTGAAGTTTTGAGAGAGAACGGCACACCACCCGCCTAACGGCAAATTCTAGAGCGGTTCCAGTAAAACAGAGTCGCCGGAACCGCTCCAAGTATTTATTTCGTCGCATTATCCTGCGCAAAAACCGCTTCACACTTTTGCTGGAAATGCTCCAAACAAAAACCCGGCTCGAAGGCCGGGTTTTGCATTTTTATGATGCTGTTATTATGCAGCTGAAGCCTTGATCCAGTCGGCAAGGCGGCTCTTCGGAGCAGCACCGACCATATTGGCGGCGAGTTCGCCGTCCTTGAACATCAGAAGCGTCGGAATCGAACGCACGCCGAACTGGGCAGCCAGTTCCGGGTTTTCGTCGATATTAACCTTGGCGATCTTGACCTGACCGGCCATTTCGGTCGCGATTTCGTCCAGAGCCGGCGCGATCATCTTGCAGGGACCGCACCATTCCGCCCAGAAATCTACCACGACAGGCTCGCTCGACTGAAGAACGTCCGACTGAAAATTGCTGTTATCGACCTTAACGGTTGCCATAGGGCTATCCTCTTTTCTCACCAAGAACGGCAGACATCTTTTCAGACTCACAACACGATCCGCTCTTCATTCGCTATATCATGTGGCGCGTCTGCTGCCATCCGTCAAGTTCTGGTTCGTCACCTTTCCTTGAGAGTCTTTCAGAGACTGCAGCGCTTCGTCCAGAACCACATCCGGCAGCGGCATCAAAAACGGACCTTCGGTGAACAGAAGCGCCGTTTCGACAATCCGCCCCGGATAGAGCGGGGCCAGCAACTCGCGATAAAGCGCAAGCTGCGCCCGATAGGCGAAAGGAACCGCCTCGATGGTTTTCGGTGGCGGTCGATTGGTCTTGTAGTCGACGATCAGGACACGATCCTCGCCAACACTGATGCGGTCGATCTGACCGGACACGGCATGATCGCGCCCGCCAAGCTCAATCGTGCCCATGATGGCAACTTCCCCGCGCGAGCCTTCCGCAAAGACCGGTGCATAGGTGGCATCGTCCAGAATGGTCCTGACGCTTTGCCAGGCAATCTGGCGCTCCGTTTCCGGCCAGTCGGCAGCAATCCGCCCAAGATAGTCGCGTGCCAGCGTTTCACGCCCATCCTGTGGGACATCCGGCAGATATTGCAGCAGCATATGGATCGCCGTGCCGCGTCGCAACGCAAAGGCTGGCGTCCCATTGCCCGGTCCCAGAACGGGCGAAAACGTATCGAGCGGCGGTTCTTCATCCGCTTCGATCAGCGCAGAAGCGCCGGACGGCGCCAGCGGTCGCGGCAGTCCGATTTCCGGCTTTATCGGCTCTCTATATTCATCTGGAAATGATGGCAGTGCATGATCTTCGGTTCTATCCTGCTCGGCAATCTCGACCATGCCGCGCGGTGTGTTGCGATAACGTCTTGCGGCAACATTCAGCACGGGGTGCACGAATGTCTCGGCCTTGGTGGCCAACGCATCCTCGACAAGGCGATGCCATGTTTCGCCGCTTTCACGCGTGCCGCGATAGCCGCAGATGATGAGCCGGTCTTCGGCACGCGTCATGCCGACATAGAGCAGGCGGCGATATTCTTCCTCCGCCCGCGTTTTCAGCTCCTCGATCTGAGCGGTCGTGAAGCCGGTCTGGTATCCGGCATTCGGTTGCCAGAGATAGCCTTTCACCGACGGACTATCATTCGAAAAGTCAAAAGGAATGAGCTTTGGCGCACGACTGCCAGTCCAGACCGCGCTTCCCGGATCAACAAGAAACACCACCGCCCCTTCCAGCCCCTTGGCGGCATGGACAGTCATGATGCGCACTTCATTGCGCCCCTGATCGAGTTCACGCTTGATTTCCGGCGATGCCGCTTCCAGCGTTTCAAG
Source organism: Ochrobactrum sp. XJ1 (assembly GCF_024701725.1). Lineage (NCBI taxonomy): Bacteria > Pseudomonadati > Pseudomonadota > Alphaproteobacteria > Hyphomicrobiales > Brucellaceae > Ochrobactrum > Ochrobactrum sp. XJ1. Next base: position 238,439 of record NZ_VDGD01000002.1, on the reverse strand, counting down.
GAAGGCTTGCAGGCCGGGCAGACCGGCACGCTCGGCGGAAAGCGCATAATTCTGGAATTCGTCGATGATATCGCCCGCCTCCGGCCCCAACCTCGCCAGTAGTTTTCGCCGCGCACCGTCCGCACTCAATATCCGTGCATAGAATTCGAACACCGGCATCGTGTCGGCCATATTGCGCCAGCGGCTCAAGGTCTTGTGCACCTCGGCCAGTGCAGCATCGCCGCGCGAGACCTGATAAAGCCGCTCGAACAGCGTGAGGCTTGAACCGCGCGGATAGGCAAGCTCGAACAGCCGGTCGTCATCCCAGCCGAATAACGGGCTTTTCAATACCGATGCCAGCGAAAGATCGTCCGAAGGCTGAAGCACGAAACGACCGAGTGCCATCAGGTCTTGAATGGCGATATGGCTGGTGAGCCGCAAGCGGTCTGCACCTGCTACCGGAACGGACAGGTTTTTCAGCGCCCGCGACAAAGCAGGCATGAACTGGTCGCGCTTTCGCACCAGAACCATGATGTCACGCGGCATGATCCGCCGGTTCTGGCCCGGAATAGGTTCGCCGCGATCCAGCCAGTGGCGAATAGTGGCTGCGATCTGATCCGCCAGCCGGACAGCAGGTGCTGCCAGATGATCGACCGGCTCGCGCCAGTCGTCCGGCTCTTCCACCACTTCCGGCGTCAGCATATCCCAGATTTCCACCTCGCCCGGCGCATCGGAGCGAATGGCTTCATGTACCGTTGCGCCTGCAAGGCCTCGATTGGCCTCGGCTCTCGCAAAAACCTCGTCTACAGCCTGCAGGACGTCGGGCGCGGATCGGAACGAGAAATTGAGGCTGACGCGCTCGAATTTCAGCTCCGCATCTCCGGCGCGAAGACTGACGGACCGCCCCTGCGCCGCGAAATCCGCCGGCACCGCGCCCTGGAACGAATAGATCGACTGTTTTTCATCGCCGACAGCAAAAAGCGTGCGGCTGATATTGCGTTGGCCGACGCCGGAGAAAAACTCTTCCGACAGCATGCGGATCACCTGCCACTGGTCGGGGCTGGTGTCTTGCGCCTCGTCGACCAGAATATGGTCGATGCCGCGATCGAGCTTGTACTGAACCCACTGCCCTGCCCCGTTGCGGGCGAGCAGCGCCACGGTCCGGGTAATGAGATCCTCGAAATCGAGCAGGCCGCGCTGACGCTTCAGGTCGTGATAGCGTTGCAGCAGATTGTCGATCAGCGTCAGCGCGGCCAGATTGAGCCGCACCAGACGCAATTCCTTCAGCCGGTCGAGACCCTGTTCGACACGCGCGGCTGCCGCGTCAAAATCCTCTTCGAAATCCGGCAGAAGTTTCTTGACCGCCGCCGAGCCAACATAGGAACCGGATTTCGGCTCGCCCGTACTTTTCAGGAAAGCTGCGCGCAACACGGCCTCGCGGTCACGCTGGCTCGTCACCTTTTCGAAACGCCGAAGCTGCAGCGCAAAATCCTGCGCGCGCGACGCGCCTTTCTGGATCGACATGATGAGGTCGAGCGCATCGTCGGAAAACTCCGGTATCGGCCAGAGATCTGCGACGAGGTCATCTTCGCTGGTTCGCGGGTCGAAGCGGAAAGCCCGGTGCAGAGCTTCGCTGCGATGCGCCGTTACGCCCAGTTCGGCGATATAGGTCTGCAGGCCATTGCGCCTGCTTACGGCCTCATCCAGAAGCGATTGAAGCCCCATCTCGCCCGATGCCTGCAGAACATCAGCAAAGGCCGCTGCGAGATCAATATCGCCGCCGCCATGCGCGGTTTCGAGCAGTTGGCGCCGTGCTTCGCCGACAAGGGCTGCCTGCATCAAATCATCCATCATCTCGAAATGACCGGCAATGTTCGCCTCAAGCGGGAACTGGTGCAGGATCGCTTCGCAGAAAGCATGGATGGTCTGGATTTTAAGTCCGCCCGGTGTTTCGAGCGCACGCGCGAACAGCCGTCGCGCTGCTGCAAGACGAGCATCGTTCGGTCTGCGGCCTTCCAGCGACTTCAGACGTTCGACGAGTTCTTCGTCAGGCAGGACAGCCCATTCTGAAAGCCGCATGAACACGCGGTTCTGCATCACCGCCGCAGCCGCCTTGGTGTAGGTAAGGCAGAGAATCTTGGAAGGATCAGTACCCTCCAGCAACAGGCGAATAACGCGTTCAGTCAGAACATGGGTCTTGCCGGAACCCGCATTGGCGGACACCCAGACAGAAGCCGCCGGATTTGCCGCGTTGCTCTGTGCCCGTAGCGTTTCTTCGGGGATAATGGGTGCCTTTTTCATTCACCGCCCTCCCCGCCAGCATCGCCCCCGGCAGACCATTCCAGCACCCGCGCCAGATGATCGTAATCGCCTGTCAGGTCCGTCTCGCGAAATGGCAATGCGCGCGACAGATAGCCTTTTTCCGGTTTTTGATATTCGACGAGCAATTGCGCCAGCCGCTGCCAGGATTCCTCGCCAAGAGCCGGTGCAGTTTTTTCCGATGGCGGTCGTCCGATCTTGAGGATCGATTCCGGCTTCACCTCGCCGCCCGCCTTGAGACGCACATAGGTAAGATCGGATGCACGGACCGAACCAAGTTCCCGAAACGCGCCGCGCACCAGAAGTGCGGCTTCCAGCGCCAGCTGCGGCGACAGCAGCACATGCGCCTGTTTGGGCGATGGTGTCGATCCGGTCTTGTAATCGATGATTTCCGCTGTCCCGTCACGCATCAGATCGATGCGGTCAGCACGACCGGAAAGCGTAATGCCAAGCCCTTCGACTTCACGTTTATCGGATGAAATCTCCGCAAAGCGGGTCTGGACATTGTAGGCGCGCTCGCGTTCCCAAGCCAGAAACTGCGGAATGAGCGCGGTGAAGCGTGGCCACCAAACGGCCTCTATTTCCGTCGGCAGATCCATATCGGCAAAGAGGATGCGCCCCAACTCCATCAACCGCTCTGCAGCGTCGGGCGCCAGCGGATCGATTGCCTCCTGCGTAAAATGGCCCAGAATATCGTGGAACAAAGTGCCGCGTTCGGCGGCAGCCGGGTCGCGGATCAAGGGTTCCAGCGGCCGCAGCTTCAATATCTTCTTGGCGAAGATCGCATAGGGATCGCGGCGCAACGTTTCGATTTCCGTTACCGAAAAATGCTTCGGGCGCGCAAGGACCGGCGGCGCAGGCTGCGGTCTCTTCACGAAAGGCACATCTTCGTCACGATCGATTTCGCGCGACCACTGGATGAATCGAGCCCCGCGCTTGCGCATTTCGGCGGTCACATCCGCACCCAGCACTGTTTCAAGTCGTTGAAGCCAGCGCGATGGCACGGTCGGGGCATTGTCGGAACGCTGCGAGCGCGTCAGCACGACATGGTCCATGCCGAGCGCCATCTGGAAATCGTGGGCGGCAAGGCCGGTGCGGCGTTCGGGCGGATCGAGCGCGATCATCGACTTCATGGGGCGTGACATGAATGGGTCGTTGCGGGTGCGTGCGGGCCAGCTCCCCTCGTTGAGGCCACCGATAACCACCGTGTCCATGGTTTGCAGGCGCGCTTCCAGCGCACCCCAGATGAAGAGGCGCGGATGACCGCCCGGATGCGGCTTCACCGTCTCACCCGCCATCAGGGCATCCAGTACGGCTGGCCATTCCGACGCTTCAAAATCGAGCCCGGCTTCGCTCGAAACCAGACCACGCAAAAAGATGGCAAGCTGCTCGCCACGTTCACCGGAATAGAAAGGCGCGATGCTGGCCTTTTCATTCCGAGCAAGATTTTCCAGCGCCTCCACCGTGGCCCGCGCGATTTCACCGATCTCGGTCCTGCGTCCAGCGATAACGAAAGGCGCCAATGGTGCCACCGCGTTCGATAGGCTTTCGCAAAGATTTCGGGCAGCGGCGATCATGTCCGGTGTGACCGTGTCGTGCCATGCCGGTTGCCATGGCTGGCCGGCACTTTCCTCCAACCGCCGGTCGAAAAATGCAGGAAGATCGAGCACGGATGCGCGGCCCGTGCCACCGCGAAAGGCGATGAGTTCCAGGGTTTCGGCAGCAAGGCGTCGCTCGATGCGGGGAGCTTCCAGCCGTAGCAGCGGATGCTTGACCAGCGCCAGCAACGCAACCGGGTCGCCCGGGTTGAAGACGGTCTCGACCAGCAGCCGTAGCAATGTCGTGGTCTCGACATCACGCAGATGCCGCCCGCCGGAATCATCGGCGTCGATGCCGAAACGGGCAAGTTCACCCACCACGCGCCGCGCCAGATTGCGGTCTGCCGTAACAAGCGCGGCTGTTCTGCCTTCATCATTGATCGCGTCGCGCAGGACGAGAGCCACAGTAAGCGCTTCTTCCCGCTCATTCGCGGTTTCAATCAGATCGATCGTCTGCGCTGCTTCCTGCAAGGCTTTCGGCTGCATATCGGGATCGCGTGCAAGCTGTCCCCACGCATCGGTCGTTTCCGCCGGACGAAGCGCTTCACTGACCACCCGTTCGCGCAGGCGTTTCGAGGCAGGCATATCGTCCAGATGTTCCACATCCGCACGCAATGTCTGCATTGCATCGAGAAGCTTGCGCAAACCGAACTGGGGATGACCGAAGGTCGAAGGATTATCGGTTGCCGATGCCAGCATCTGCCAGGCTGCATCGTCCAGATCGCGATCCAGCCCGGGCAGCACCACCGCGCCATTCGGCAAATCCGCAATGGCGGAAATCAATTCCGCCGTCGCCGGTATGGAACCGGTGGAACCGGCAACGATAACCGGTCCGGCGGGCGGATGATCCCGCAGGCGCTTCACTTCGCTCCAGATGAGATCATTGCGATGCGCGGCGGGATTCGAAAGCCGGCGTTCTGCCAGAATATCCGGCCACAGATTGGTGACGATGTTAAGAAAGCCGAGCGTGACCTGCCACCAGTCGGCGAGGTCTTCCGGAGCAATTCCCGCAAGCTCGCTCCATTTAGCCCCATCGGTTTCGACCTGATCCATCAGCCCCGCAAGATCGCGGGCAAGCCAGATTGCATCGGCAGTCGTTGCCGGAACCGAAACATCGTCAACACCGAAAAGGGCGCGCACATGCGAAGGCAGCGATTCCCGCCACGGGCGGATCAATCGTGCCAGAAGCAGAAGCCGCTCTGCTGTACCAATCGGTGGATTTATATCGAAGACACCCGATGAACCGGCATTGAAGAAAGCGGCATCTTCATCCACATCGCCAAGCGGCTTTATCGTCGGCAAAATAGCGCTTTTTGTCGAATTCCTATCGACGAGTATCGATCTCAACGCGCGCGCCGCACGGCGTGTCGGCACATAGATGGTCGCGTTGGCCAACGCCAGTGGATCGGACGGTTTGCCGGGAAAACCTTCTACTAACCGTCCCTCCAGAAGCACCTTGGCAAAGACGGGCAAAAACGGCGTGCCGGGAGGAATTGAAAACAGGCGCTGTTTCCCATCTCTGGGCCGTCTTGCGCTCATGCGTTTTACCTCCTTATGCAAATGCGGTAAGCGCTGCCTCCGCCTCGCCGATTGCATCCGGCGTTCCAACGGTCAGCCAGTGCCCGGTCATTGGCATACCATAAAGGCGACCGGCTGCAATCGCTTCGTCGAAATAGCGGTTGAGTGAGGACACACCGGGCTCCGCGCCAGCGAAGATACGAGGATGGATGATCCCTGCTCCCGCATAGATCACCGGCTCGCCGGAGATGTCCCGTGCGCGGCGCAGATGCCCGTTTTCGTCGGCAACGAAATCACCCTTGCCTTCATAACCCGTTTCCTGATCGAGACGTGCCGTCATCAGGAGAATATCCATTCGGTCGGCATCCCAAGCGTCAGCGAGCGCCAACAGATTAGGAGCTTTCTCGTCGCCGACCCAGAATGTGTCGGCATTCAATATGACAAACGGTTCTGTTCCGAGTATCGGCAGCGCCTTCACGATGCCGCCAGCGGAATCGAGCAGCATTTCGCGTTCGTCCGAAATCACGATCTCAAGATCGTTGCGGTCACGAAGATGCGCTTCCAGTTGGCCGGCTAAATAGTGCACATTGACGATTGCGGTGCCAATGCCCGCCTGCGCCGCCGCATCAAGCCCCCAGTCGATCAAGGGCTTGCCCGCCACCTTGACCAGCGGTTTAGGAATGGTTTCGGTGATGGGACGCATGCGCTTGCCAAGTCCGGCGGCAAGAACCATAGCCGTCGTCGGGACCATTTCAGGCATTCTCATTGCGCGGCCTCTTCCTGCTGCATCAATCCCAATTCCTCAAACCACGCCGCCACTGGCGCCATGACCGAATGCTTCAGCACACGCCCGAGATAGTCATGAATGCGTGGCAGATGTTTTAGATAATCCGGCTTACCATCACGCTCATCGAGCCGCACGAAAAGACCGAGAAGCTTGGCGTTACGCTGTGCGCCCATGGCCGCATAGGCCTTGCGGAACAAAGCCTCGTCGAACGCATGTCCGAGCGCACAACGCTCATCGCAATAGGCAGCGACCACAGCCTGTTCCAGCTCCGGCGAAATCGTCACGCGCGCATCAAGGGCCAGCGAAGCCACGTCATAGGCCGCCGGTCCAATCATCGCATCCTGAAAATCGATGACACCGATCTTGTCCTTGCCTTCCGCTTCTGGAAACCAGAACAGGTTCGGCGAATGATAGTCGCGCAAGAGCAGGCTCTTCTCAACATCGGCAATGTCGGCGATCACGTGATCCCATGCGGCTTCGTAAGCTTGCTTTTCTGCGTCTGTAAGTTGCCTTCCCATCATGCGCGGCGCGTACCACTGGCCGATGAGGCTAACCTCGATCATCATCGCATCACGGTCGAAACCGGCGATGATGTGGTCGGGATGCCTCGCCACAGGTGCATGGTCAGGCCAGGCAACGCCATGCAGATGCGCCAGAAAGCGTCCGGCGGCCTCATAGCGTTCGGCGACAGGTTCACCGGACGATGCCCGCACACCCTCGGTCCCGAGGTTCTCAAGGATCAAAAGCCCTGCATCAATATCTACCGCACGCATTTGCGGCACGCGAAAACCATGTTTTGCAAGCAAGCCATCAATTGCCACAAAAGCCTGAATATTCTCTGCAATATGGGCAAGCTGGCGATAGGACTTGCCATTACGTAGTGGCGGATCATAGGGCATCGCTGGCGCGTTCATGAGAACTTCCACACCATCAGAGGCACTTGTGATGAGTTCATATCTACGTGGACCAGCATCTCCCTGGAAATAACGACGCGTGGACTCTCCCCGGTCGTTTTTTTCAAGAAATGCGCGGATCATCCGACAGCGTTCCAGCCGCTGGATCGCAGCCGCTGGTCCCGACACGGTAATACGCCGCCCTGCTCCTTCATGGCTCAGCGTGACGGCAAACGACGGTTCGGGCAGGAAACTGTCGCCCTGCTCCGGCCATTCGGCCAGCACCACGCCATCTTCCAGGAACTCCGGCAACCCCAACTCATCCAGTTCTTCGCCGTGTGAAATACGGTAAAGATCGGCATGGGCAACAGGAATGCGCAAAGTCTCGTAACTTTGTACCAGCGTGAAAGTCGGGCTTGGGACATCCAGCCCCTCATCATCAGCAATTGCCCGGATGATAGCGCGGGCAAGCGAGGATTTTCCCGCCCCCAGATCGCCGGAAAGCGTGACAAGATCGCCCTTCTGCAGGGCGAGGGCGAAATCCTCGCCGAAACGCTGTGTTGCAGCTTCGTCGGGCAAGAAATAGCTGATACTGGATTGTGAGGCGCTCATGGGCACCCTTTACCTTATTCGGCAGCGACGCGGAAGCTACGTGTTTCCGACGGAAAACGGCAAATGACCGTTGTTCCACGACCGGAACCCGTATCGATATCGACCGACCCGCCATGCAGCTCGACAAAGCTCTTGACGATGGCAAGTCCGAGGCCGGCACCACGACGGCGACCTCCATTCGGATAGGACTGGAAGCGTTTGAAAACCGTGTCGAGCACTTCTCCGGGCATGCCGGGACCGTCATCGTGGACGGCAAAGACCACTTCCGACCCCTCGCGCGCCACCTGCAGATGGATGCTGGAGCCTTCCGGCGCATAGTTGGTGGCGTTGGACAGGAGGTTGAAAAGCACCTGACGGACGCGGTTTGCATCGGCCTTGAATACATCCACGTCGTCGGCAATGTCGATGTCGAGCCCGATATCGTGGTCGCGCATACGCTCGCCGACACGGGAGGCGGCAGCGGAAATCGCTTCCACGACGGAAACCTCACCGACCTCCAATTCCATGATGCCTGCATCGACCGTTGCGAGATCAAGAATATCATTGACGATGGTCAGCAATACCGATGACGACGTGCTGATATGGTCGAGATATTCGATCTGGCGCTCGTTGAGCGACCCGAAAGCCGGTGTCTGCAACAGCTCGGTAAAGCCGATGATGTTTGTGAGTGGCGAACGCAGTTCGTAGGAAACGTGCTGGACGAAATCGTTCTTGATCTGGTCGGCCAGTTCCAGCGCCTCGTTCTTTTCCTTGAGCGCTCGTTCGACGCGCACGGTGTCGGTGACGTCGATGAAGGTCAGCATGGTCTGGCCCTTCGGCAGCGGCACCACGGCGAAGGAAAGAATGGTGCCGTCGTCCAGTTCCACCTGTCCCATGCGCCCGTCACGCGTATCGAGAAAGCCAGTGACGGTGGAGACGAAATCATCCCACAATCCGTTGCCGCCGCGCTCGCCGCAAATCCTGGCAATCGACGAAATATGCGTGCCTTCGACAATGAGCGGCATCGGCAGCGCCCAAAGATCGGCGAAGGACGGGTTGGAAAGCCGGATGCGGCCATCAGAGCCGAACACCGCCACGGCTTCCGCCAGATGGTCGAGCGTTTCACCCTGCACCTTGATGAGCGTGTTGTAACGGCCTTCGAGTTCGAACTTTTCGGTCATGTTCTCGAAGAACCAGGTCACACCGCCTTGCGGATGCGGATTGGCGACGACGCGCATCGTCCGCGTATCCGGCAGATGCCACATATGTTCCTGCGGCTCGACTGCGCGATAGGCAGAAAGCACCGAATCCTTCCATTTGCGCCATTCCGGCTGCTCTGGAAGTTTACCTTCCGAACGCAGGCGGTCGAGGATCAGCGTATTGCTCGGCTGCGATTCCAGCCAAGCCGTATCAAGTGACCAAAGCTTGGCAAAAGCCTGATTGAAGAATTGCAGCTTCATCTCGGGATCGAAAATCGCCACAGCGGTCGAAAGCTGGTCGAGCGTTTCGGCATGGCTCTTCATGGTGCGGTTCAGTTCTTCCCGCACCGCCTGTACTTCGGTCTGGTCGAAACCGAGGCCGACAGAACCCGTTTCAGCACTCACATCCGTCACGTTGAACAAACGGCGATCACCATGCACCACAGCCGTCAGCTGTTCCTGCAGGACAGGCTCGGCAAAGCGATCACGCTCCAGTCGCTGACGCGCCTGTGCGCCGAAAAGCTCGCGCCCTTCTGAAATGACCTGGCTCGCATCCGCCATATCGACTGCCTGCGCATAGGCGGCGTTGACCCATTCGACGCGACCACCGGCGTCGCGGGTCCATACCGGCTGGTCGATCCGGTCGAGAAGACGCCGGAAAAGCTCGATACGCTCGGAAAATTCACGGTTCTGCGCCTGCAGTGCCGCGCGTTCCGCCTGCACGCCCTGCAGGCTGAGGAACCGGGCAACAGCAAAGCCGCCCGATGTGCGTCCGCGCACGTCGAGCAGAGTGCCGTTGACAGTTTCAACCGTGAGATCGAAAGACCGTGCCTGTTCACGCAGCATTCCAATGGCGCGCTCAAGCGCCACGACCGATTGCGGGCGCAACCAGCGGCCAAATGCCAGAAAGGTGGAGCGATCCTGCGGGGCCGCACTATCGTCTGGCAACAGTCCGACGACTTCAGCGCGTGTGCTATGGCCATCCCAGACCACGATGCGCTGATCCTTGAGGTTAAGCAGCGCTTCATTGCGCTGGGCGACCAGATTGAGGTCGGCGAATTTGGAACGCAGTTCCTTGTTTTCTGCGGCAACGCGCGATCGTTCGCGGATCAGCCAGCCCGCAGAAAGAAGCGCTGCGCCCATCACACCTAGGAACATGGAAAACTGGATGACTTCGAAAGCGCCGATACTGCCACCGCCGAAGGGCAGGGCGATACGCGCCGATTCCGCGCCCTGTGCGAAGGCAGGCATGGCGGCGAAAAGCGTCGAAAGAGAAACAGAAGCCTTCATCAGGGCTTTTTTCGGAGCAAGCCATGCGAACGGCTTTGCAACATGGGCGGCAGGAAGCCATTGCCTGCCAGTAACGATTGCGGAAACATTCCGCAAAATCCCCGTTGCGCCGAAATCTGGCATGTTGTCCTTTTCTCCGCCACCCGGCCATGAAAACCGCCACGAAGGCAGACCGGCCGTATTAAAACACTTCAATACACATCAAAGCCTGACCATACGCACGCCGCCACAGTGCACGATGGTCATCGCGTTTTGAGGTATTCTGGGGATGAATCGTCCTGTCGCTTCCCGCCACAACCGGCAAAAAACGCACAACGCAAACACCCGCTCAAACACCTTGATTCGCCTACACAATACCCTTCCGGCGAATCCACGTGAAGCATCTTGCACGCAAAAAGAAAGACCGGGCAGTTTGTCAACCGCCCGGCCTCAACATGTAGTGCAATGCTTAACGTATGGTTAATACCTGTAGTGTTCCGACTTGAACGGGCCCTGTGGAGTGACGCCGATATAGGCAGCCTGTTCCTCGGAAAGCACAGTCAGCTTGGCGCCGAGCTTGTCGAGATGCAGGCGCGCGACCTTCTCGTCGAGATGTTTCGGCAGCACATAGACTTCATTCTTGTAGGCGTCGGTGCGGGTAAAGAGCTCGATCTGGCCCAGAACCTGATTGGTGAACGAAGCCGACATGACGAAGCTCGGATGGCCAGTTGCATTGCCCAGATTGAGCAGGCGGCCTTCGGAAAGCAGGATGATGCGCTTGCCGTCCGGGAATTCGATCAGATCGACCTGCGGCTTCACATTGGTCCATTTCAGGTTGCGGAGTGCCGCCACCTGAATTTCGTTGTCGAAGTGACCGATATTACCGACGATCGCCATGTCCTTGAACTTGCGCATATGGTCGATGGTGATCACGTCCTTGTTGCCGGTCGTGGTCACGATGATATCGGCTGTAGAAGCGGCATCGTCGAGGGTTACGACTTCGAAACCATCCATTGCAGCCTGAAGTGCGCAGATCGGATCGACTTCGGTAACCTTCACGCGTGCGCCTGCGCCGGCGAGCGACTGGGCAGAGCCTTTGCCGACATCGCCATAACCGCACACGACGGCAACCTTGCCAGCCATCATGACATCGGTGCCGCGACGAATGCCGTCAACGAGCGATTCCTTGCAGCCGTACTTGTTGTCGAATTTCGACTTGGTGACGCTGTCATTGACGTTGATGGCCGGGAAGGGCAGGAGGCCCTTCTTCTGCAGCTGGTAAAGACGGTTGACGCCGGTGGTGGTTTCTTCCGTCACGCCCTTGATGGCGTCGCGCTGGCGCGTGAAGAAGCCCGGCGTTGCAGCCATACGCTTCTTGATCTGCGCGAAAAGCACTTCCTCTTCTTCCGAACCGGGGTTCGACAGAACGTCCTCGCCTGCTTCGGCGCGCGCGCCGATGAGGATATACATGGTGGCGTCACCACCATCGTCGAGGATCATGTTGGACGGTTCGCCGTCCGGCCACTGGAAGATCTGGTCGGTATAGGTCCAGTATTCTTCAAGCGTTTCGCCCTTGATGGCGAAAACCGGCGTGCCGGTTGCGGCAATCGCGGCAGCCGCATGATCCTGCGTCGAGAAAATGTTGCAGGAGGCCCAGCGGACCTCAGCGCCCAGCGCCTGCAGGGTTTCGATCAGGACGGCGGTCTGGATCGTCATATGCAGCGATCCGGAAATGCGTGCGCCCTTCAGCGGCTGCGACTTGCCGAATTCCTCGCGGGCAGCCATCAGGCCCGGCATTTCGGTTTCTGCGATATCGAGTTCCTTGCGGCCCCAATCGGCCAGGCTAAGATCCTTGACGACAAAATCTTGGCTTGCGGTCATCGCTTGCTCCAATAAAAGGCAGTTCCAGCTCGATAAAGATGTAATCAGCGGCCGGGATTGCATTCCAATATGGGGCGGCTTTCCACACGGGAAAGCGCTCCGGCTGCCGCCTTGACTAGCAGATCGCCGCCAGAAGCACAACGCAATATAAAGAAATCTTTATACGTGCATATCAGACAAGTTTGTCGAATACGGGGTCGATGACCGTCAAAGGAAGATCGGCCTGCAATATTTCGAGCATGTGGCGAAACTCGGCAACGGGATAGGTTTCGCTTTCCGTGACAAGGGCAACTGTGCGACCGGAGCCGCCTTCGGGTAGCGGGAGTGCAGCGATCACGTCATCCGCCGGATCAAGAAACTGCCAGCCGGGACGGGCCGTTTCGAAAAACGGTCTGAGCCATGGCAGATGGGTGCTGGAAAGTGTCAGCGTGTCGATATGAGGGTGGCTCGCAGCAATGTCATCGCAGAATGCGGCGACCTTTTGCGCGGTCTCGTCCGGTTGCCGAAGAAAAGCGCCGTTTTCCACCAGCTCCACCATCGCAGACGCATTGATCAGAGCGACATCGCCTGGGTTATCGGCCTGTGTTCGGACAAAACATGCAAGTTCTTCGCTCTCGATCATCGAACGCACCCCCAAAACGGCAACCTTGCCGCTGTGGCTCATCGCAAGGGCAGTGCGTACCGGCGGCGCCACACCGTAAACCGGTACGGCGAACTCGCTTTTCAATGTGTCGAGGACCATGACCGAGGGCGCGTTGGAAGCAAGGACAATTGTTTGAGCGCCAAGGCTTGTGAGGTATTGGATCGTGCTGCGCATGATGGAAAGCAGCTGATCGCGGCTTTTGGCGCCATAGGGGAAACTGGCCCGATCAGCAAAATAGATGATGTCGCGCTGCGGCTGGCTGCGCCTGATCAGTTCAACCAGAGCATAACTGCCGATCCCTGCATCAAAAACGGCCACCGGATCGTTGAGATCACCCACGGCGGCCACAGTCTTGTTCTTCAGCATTCTTCGCCGAACTTGTCGGCGATGAGTGTCTGCAAGGCTTCCAACACGGCATCGGCCTGTTCACCGGAGGCACTAACGTCGATGCAGCAGCCGGGTGACGCGGCGAGCATCATCAGCCCCATGATCGACGTGCCGCCAACGGTCATGCCGTCCTTGCTCACGCGGACATGCGCATTGTAACCATCGACCAGTTGCACGAACTTGGCCGAAGCGCGGGCATGAAGTCCGCGCTTGTTGACGATCTCGAAGGATCGGGAAACTGCAGTTTCGGGTTCGTATTCACCGGTAACGGGCACGCTGGAGTGCATGAATTACTTTCCTGTCAGGACCTGGCTCGCAACATTAATATATTTGCGCCCCGCATCCTGCGCCTCACGCAGGGCTGTCTTGATGTCGCCCCCGATGCGGACGCTCGACAGCTTGATAAGCATCGGCAGATTGACACCTGCGATGACTTCGACCTTGCCTTCCTTCATGACGGAAATGGCGAGATTGGACGGTGTACCACCGAACATATCGGTCAGGATGATGACCCCGCTGCCATTATCGGCGCGTTCCACCGCATCAACGATATCCCGCCGACGCTGTTCCATATCGTCTTCGGCACCGATGCAAACGGTCTCGAAATTGTCTTGCGGCCCGACTACATGCTCAACAGCATGCAAAAACTCTTCGGCCAACCTTCCGTGCGTGACAAGCACGAGTCCGATCATACTATAAAAGCTCCCGTCGCGTGCCCGCCGCATCACCCCGCCAGAGTGTCAGATGGCACTGAAACCACGCCGGAAAAGCGCCGGCGAGTTGTGCATCTTGGCAGCGCAAATCTTGATAGCAAGTGAAAAATTTCCACGCTGCCACTAAAAAAGCAAAATGCCGCAGCGCTGTGAAATATTAGCCGATTCGTAACGAAGCCTGTTTCAGCCCTCGGAGGAGGGCCATTTTTCATAGAACAAGGTGGCTTCGATGGCCCGCGAAAGCGCGTTGGAATCGCCATTCGACGACAAAGCCGGCAAAAGAAGTCGGGACAGTGAGATGCCCTCGAATTCCCACATTTCACCACTTGGATAGCGTTCGGCCTCGTCACGATCCACAAGCCGGACGACGAGATAAAGCGGAGCGGCCTCCGCAAAAGCGACCTTGAAAAGCCCCGCGCCGCGAATCTCCACGCCACCAGCAAGGGCGGCTGGAACGCTGGCGATCAGCCTGCCGCTCTCCACGTGAAGCAATGTGCGGTCGTCAGCGACCAGTGAAGCGACCTCTCCACGAAGGAGGGCTCTTTCCACAAGTGTCAGCGCAAGTTCGGTCTTGCCCGCGCCGGAACGCCCCATGATCATGACACCACGGCCTTGAACCTGAAGCGTGGTTGCATGAAGCCCGCTTTTTTCCTCTTCAGGTGTCATGGGCTTGCAGGCAGGTCGACGATGAAGCGCGCACCCTTGAACTGGTCGGGCTTTGCCGGATCGACAGTATTCTCTGCAGTCAGCGTGCCGCCATGCGCTTCTATGATCTGGCGGCTGATCGAAAGGCCGAGACCGGAATTCTGGCCGAAAGCCTCCGAGGCCGGACGGTCCGTATAGAATCGCTCGAAAATGCGCTCGATATTCTCGATCGGAATGCCTGGACCATTATCCTCGACAAGCACGCGCAAGCGACTGCCTTCGCCACTCAGCGACACGACGATGCGGCCTGTATCGTCCGGCACGAAAGAACGGGCATTTTCAATCAGATTGCTCACCACCTGACCAAGACGCAGATCATGACCGGCAACATAGAAACCCTTCTTTCCGGCAGGCAGTTTGCCGGTATCGAAGACGATTTCCGTTCCGACCTTGTTGCGGCGCACTTCGCGCGCTGCCGTTACGAGATTGGTCAGAAGCGTCTTCATGTCGACGCGGTCGATATGTTCGCGCGCAAGTTCCGCATCGAGACGCGAAGCGTCGGAAATATCGGTAATCAGGCGGTCGAGGCGGCGAACGTCATGCTGGATGATATCGAGAAGCCGCTTGCGCGATTCTTCGGTCTTGGCGAGCGGCAGGGTTTCGACAGCGCTGCGCAGCGAGGTGAGGGGGTTCTTCAACTCATGGCTGACATCGGCGGCAAAGCTTTCGATGGCCTCGATACGGGTGTAGAGCGAATCGGTCATTTCGCGGATCGACGTGGAAAGATGGCCGACCTCATCCTGACGTTCGGAGAAATCGGGAATTTCCACACGGCTCTTCACACCATGGCGAACGCGGTCTGCCGCAGCAGAAAGCTTGCGCAGCGGGCTTGCAATCGTCGATGCGAGGAAAAGCGACAGAATGACCATGACCAGAGAAACGACGCCGAACACGCGGAAAACCGCCATGCGTTCACCCTGCACGATCTTGTCGATGTCGTCGCCTTCGGTGGAGAGCAGGAGTACACCCAATATTGCACGCGAGCGCTGGATCGGGACGGCAACCGAGACGACCAGCTCGCCCTTTTCATTGCGTCGCTGCGCTGTTTGCGGCGAACCGGCCAGCGCCTTGACGATTTCCGGATAGGCAAGGCCGTTACCGCCCGGCTGCTCCTGATAGACCGGCAGGCCTCCACCATAGAACAGATGCGAAATCCACGTCCCGGCCCGTTCCCAGATGGTCGGCGTCTCTTCCTCGATCGGCGGCAGGTCGTAGCGAAGTACAGGCCCCGCCGAAGGGAAGCTTGGTGAATAGAGTGCGCGCGAATCGAGCAACATATTGGCGTAGCGATCATAGATGCGCGCCCGCGTGCTCGTCGGCGAAATCAACCGGCGCAGCAAGGGAGAAACTTTTTCCGGATTGATCGGAAATTCCCAATTGTCGGGCGAATCCGGTGATGGCGTCAGGCTTTGCCCGGCCTGAAGCTCCAGAAGCTTTTCCGGGTCGATCATCAAAGAATTGGTATCGATGGTCGCCGAAGCCGAGATTGCGCCTGCAATGATCTTGCCTTGCGTCAGCAGGCTTTCGATCTTTGCATCAATCAGCCCCTCACGGAACTGATTCATGTAGAGAATGCCGGAAACAAGAACCGCCAGCGCCGCCAGATTGAGAAACAGGATACGGCGCGTCAGACTCGAGAACAGATATTGGCCAAGAAACTTGCGCAGGGGCGCAAAGAAGCGACGCCAGAACACCGAGCGCTGCCGCCGGGCCCTGCGTTCGCGCAAATCCGATTTCTGGCCGATAAGGCCGTCGTTCCCGGTTTCTGCGACCATGTCGCTCTGTCTGCTCTCATTAAACTACCGCCAGACCTTACGGACTGGCGATATGTAATTATCTATCAAGCCTCGCGGAAGCGATAGCCGACGCCATAGAGCGTTTCGATCATTTCGAAATCGTCGTCAACCGCCTTGAACTTCTTGCGCAGGCGCTTGATATGGCTGTCGATGGTACGGTCATCCACATAGACCTGCTCATCATAAGCCGCATCCATGAGGGCGTCACGGCTTTTCACGACGCCCGGACGCTGTGCCAACGAATGAAGAATCAGGAACTCAGTGACCGTCAGCGTTACCGGCTCGCCCTTCCAGGTGCAGGTGTGACGCTCCTGATCCATGACCAGCTGGCCGCGCTCAAGCGATTTGGCCTGCTGCCCGGTCGGCTTGGCCGTGCCATCGCGTGCGGCAACCCGGCGAAGTACCGCCTTGACGCGCTCGACCAGAAGGCGCTGCGAGAACGGCTTGGTGATGAAATCATCCGCGCCCATCTTGAGGCCGAAAAGCTCGTCGATCTCGTCGTCCTTGGACGTGAGGAAGATGACGGGGAGGTCGGATTTCTGGCGCAGACGACGCAGAAGCTCCATACCGTCCATGCGCGGCATCTTGATATCGAAGATCGCAAGATTGGGCGGACGCGCCATCAGACCGTCCAGCGCGGACGCGCCATCGGTGTAGGTTTCGACCCGATAGCCTTCCGATTCCAGCGCTATGGACACGGAGGTCAGGATGTTGCGGTCGTCGTCGACCAGCGCAATTGTCTGCGTTGCCGAAGCTTCCTTCATGCGAACCTTTCTCCTTCAACTAAGCCAACCGGAATATCCGGCTGGTGACGTCTTTCAGCCGCCAGAGACTGGCGGGTTATAGATCGAGCGCCTTATTACACATCGATACTAGTATAATGTGCCTGCTTGTGCAGTACAAATTAGGTACAAAATGTGGCGGCACCGGAAGAAGCCGCGAAACGACGCTCTCCGAATCGCGCTTTGGTTAATGCCAGCCCGACCTTCATTCCCCGAAACTCACAGCTCATAACGCATAGATTAAACGATTTAAAAAAATTTCAAAAATTTTAAATCGATTAAATATTTGAATTGCCACGATTAATCTGTTTCTGACTGCCATCCTCAGTTTCGCGATCAATCTGGTAGGCGCGAAACGAGACCGATCAATTGTCAAACCATATGGCGGAGACATCATGAGAGAGACCGGCATTCACAACACGGCCGCTTCCATTGCCACTTCAGGACTGAAGGAAATCTCCGCAGTCTTTTACAACCTTGGGGCCGCCCGGCTTTATGAGGAAACCGTTCGCCGGGGCGAAGCCGAACTGTCGGCGCAGGGTGCACTTGTCGCACGCACCGGACAGCACACGGGCCGTTCGCCGAAAGACAAGTTCGTCGTGCGCGATGCCGACACGGAAGATCATGTCTGGTGGGACAACAACAAGCCGATGAGCCGCGAGGCCTTCGAGCTTCTTTATGCCGATTTCATCGACCATGCGAAGGGTAAGGAGCTTTTCGTTCAGGATCTCATCGGCGGCGCCGATGCCGACAACAAGATCAATGCCCGCGTCATCACCGAATATGCCTGGCATTCGCTGTTCATTCGCAATCTTCTGATCCGTCCGGAACAGGAAGCGCTTGCTTCCTACGTGCCGGAAATGACGATTATCGACCTGCCATCCTTCAAGGCGGATCCGGAACGCTATGGCGTGCGCACTGAAACCGTCATCGCGGTCGACCTGACCCGCAAGATCGTACTGATCGGCGGCACGTCCTATGCCGGCGAGATGAAGAAGTCGGTTTTCACCGCACTCAACTACATCCTGCCTGCGAAGGGTGTGATGCCGATGCACTGCTCGGCCAATGAAGGCCCGAACGGCGACACCGCCGTCTTCTTCGGCCTGTCCGGCACCGGCAAGACCACGCTTTCGGCAGATCCGACCCGTACGCTGATCGGCGATGACGAGCATGGCTGGGGCGAACATGGCATCTTCAACTTCGAAGGCGGCTGCTACGCCAAAACCATCCGTCTGTCCGCCGAAGCGGAGCCGGAAATCTACGCGACGACGCAGCGTTTCGGCACGGTGCTGGAAAATGTCGTTCTCGATGAGAACCGCCAGCCGGATTTCGATGACGGCTCGCTGACGGAAAACACCCGCTGCGCCTATCCGCTCGATTTCATCCCGAATGCATCGAAGTCGGGCAAGGGCGGCCAGCCGAAGAACATCATCATGCTCACCGCCGATGCCTTCGGCGTAATGCCTCCGATTGCCAAGCTGACGCCAGCACAGGCCATGTACCACTTCCTGTCCGGTTACACGGCCAAGGTCGCCGGTACCGAAAAGGGCGTGACCGAACCGGAAGCGACCTTCTCGACCTGCTTCGGCGCACCGTTCATGCCGCGCCATCCGTCGGAATATGGCAATCTTCTGCGCAAGCTGATCGCCGAGCACAAGGTCGATTGCTGGCTGGTCAATACCGGCTGGACCGGTGGTGCTTACGGCGTCGGCAAGCGCATGCCAATCAAGGCAACCCGCGCTCTGCTCGCCGCCGCGCTTGACGGTTCGCTGAACGACGCCGAATTCCGCATCGATCCGAATTTCGGCTTCGCGGTTCCGGTCGACGTACCGGGTGTGGACACGTCCATTCTCGATCCGCGCTCGACCTGGGCCGACAAGGCTGCCTATGACGCGCAGGCCAAGAAGCTTGTCGACATGTTCGTCACGAATTTCGAGAAATTCGAAAGCCATGTCGATCACGAGGTAAAGGACGCGGCGCCAGCGATCCGTATCGCTGCGGAATAGCTTTTTCTACGCATGTCTTTATCCAAAAACCGGTTCCCACTTTTTGGAGACATGCTTTTAGCATCCTGAGGAGGAGGGAGAGCCCGGCTGAAAGGCCGGGTTTTTCTTTTGTATAAGGGATACAAAGCGGTATATCTCCCCGTCATGGAAGAGAACCGGAACATCATCCGCATCACCAATCGCCTGACGATCCGTGAAGACGATCTGGAGGAGAGCTTCATTCGTGCCTCCGGGCCGGGCGGTCAGAACGTCAACAAGGTTTCGACTGCCGTGCAGCTGCGCTTTCATGCCGTGAGAGCAGGCCTGCCGGAAGATATCCTGTCACGGCTCTTCAAGCTTGCCGGACAGAAAGGTACCAAGGACGGCGATATTCTGATCGAGGCCAATCGTTTCCGCACCCAGGAGCGCAACCGCGAGGACGCGCGCGAACGGCTGATCGCGCTTATTGCCAAAGCTGCCGAACCACCGCCGCCGCCACGCAAGAAGACCAGGCCCACAAAAGGCTCCGTCGAACGCCGCCTCAAGGCCAAGTCCGGACGATCCGACATCAAGAAGGGCCGCGGCAAGGTTTCTTACGATTAAAAGGAACCACGGGGCGGAAACTCTCCGCCATCAACATCCGGCAGATAGATTTCCGCCGCCATGAAGGTGACGGCCTTGCCCGCAAGCAGGACGCGGTCGTCTTTCAGTTCGCAAAGAAGATGTCCGCCACGTGCCGACACCTGCTGTGCATGCAGTCGGTTCTTTCCCAATTTCCGGCTCCAATAGGGTACAAGCGTAGCGTGAATCGACCCGGTGACGGGATCTTCAGGAATGCCCGCGCCAGGTACAAAATAGCGCGAGACAAAATCATGCGACACGCCCTTTGCCGTGACAACTAGACCGACGGGTCCCAGTTTCGCAATCTGCGGCAAGTCAGGGACGAAAACGCGTACGGACGCCTCGTCTGCAAGCTCAACGAAGATGTTTTCAAAATTGCGGAAGAACCGGCTCCCGTCCGATCTGTCAAAAAGCGGAGCGATGGAGGTCGGCAGTTCCGCCAATGGTTGCGGCGGAAAACACGGAATGTCGAGGACATAACCGCTGCCCGAACGAGAAACCCGGATCGGGCCGACGCGGGTTTCAAAATCCATATCCCCTTCAACATCATAATGTGCAGCAAGGACATGCGCCGTCGCCAGCGTGGCATGGCCGCAGAAATCGACTTCCGTCGTTGGGGTGAACCAGCGCAAACGCCAGCTATCCCCGTCGCGGCAGGCAAAAGCCGTTTCCGCCAGATTGTTCTCGCTGGCGATTGCCTGCATCAGATGGTCGGACAGCCACGCGTCGAGAATGAGAACGGCTGCCGGATTGCCACCAAACAGGCAGTCGGTGAAGGCATCCACTTGATACATGCGCAACGTTTGCGGCATTGTCGTTACTATATCTTCCGCTTTTATATTTTTCTCAGCGCCACTTCCTCGATCAGGTGATCGCTGCCCTTGCGCAGGATCAGATCGGCGCGCGGGCGCGTCGGCAGGATATTATCCTTGAGGTTCTTCAGGTTGATATTGTTCCACAGTCCTTCGCCAATCGAACGCGCCGCATCTTCCGAAAGCTGCGAATAGCGATGGAAGAAGGATTCCGGATTGACGAAAGCAGTCTCCCGCAGCCGCATGAAGCGGTCGATATACCATTTGTGAATCAGCTGCGATTCCGCATCGATATAGATCGAGAAGTCGAAGAAATCGGAGACGAAGGGCACCATCTTGCCGTCTTCCGGCAGATCGCGCACCTGCAGCACATTGATGCCTTCAAAGATCAGAATATCCGGCTTGTCGACGATCTGATATTCGCCCGGCAATACGTCGTAGCTCAGATGCGAATAGAGCGGCGCACGCACCTGGCTCATGCCTGCCTTGATCGCTGACAGAAAGCGCAAGACCGCACCCACATCGTAACTTTCGGGAAAACCCTTGCGCTCCATCATGTTCTGCTCGCGCAGGACCGCATTGGGGTAGAGAAAACCGTCGGTCGTCACCAGATCGACCTTCGGGCTCGACGGCCAGCGTGCCAGAAGCTCTTTCAGGATACGCGCGGTCGTGGATTTCCCAACCGCAACAGAGCCTGCAATGCCGATGATGAACGGTGTCTTGAACGACTCTTCCATATTGAGGAACTGCTTGCGCTGCTCAAACAGAAGCTGGCTTGCCTCCACATGCGCCGACAGCAATCGCGACAGCGACAGATAGATGCGCCGTACCTCGTCAAGATCGATAGGATCGCCCAGCGAGCGCAGCCGTTTGACCTCGTCATAGGTCAGGGTGAGCGGCGTGTCGGCGCGAAAGCCCGCCCATTCCTCAGCCGAAAAGAAACGGTAAGGCGAGTAACGCGACGGCGTTAGCTGGTCCACTTTTTCCCACATATTGTCGCTGCTCTCCCTCAACGCCAATTCTGCACTAGCAGCTTTCAATTCGCTTTGCATTTATGCTTTCGGACGACCGGCCTTTTCCTCAAGACCAGTCTGCGCCGTGCGGCGTTGCAATTCTGCAAGAACCTCATTGAGCGGTACGTCCGCAATCTTGAGAACCACCAGCAGATGATAAAGCAGGTCAGCGCTTTCGGTGACCACTTCCGCGCGGTTGCCCTCAACAGCGGCAATGACCGTTTCCACGGCTTCTTCACCGAGCTTTTTCGCGGCCCGTGTCTGTCCCTTGGCAACAAGGCTTGCAGTATAAGACGAGCCGTCCGTCATGCCGGCACGCTCCGCGACGATGCGTTCAAGGTCGGAAAGTGTGAACTCAGTCATCGGATTTCCTTCAGATTTCTGTGCATGTCGTTATCGGATCGTAGCGGGATCAGAAAACAGTCCAGTGGACTGATTTCCCCGCGAAGACGGTTCCCACTTTTCCGCGACATGCTGTATTCTCAACGGATCGGATCGAGCCGCATCGGGATGCCAGCTTCGGCCATATAGCGTTTGGCCTCGCCAATCGTATAGGTGCCGAAGTGGAAGATGGATGCTGCGAGAACTGCCGTCGCATGACCGTCACGAATGCCCGCAACCATGTGATCGAGATTGCCGACACCACCCGAAGCGATTACCGGAACGCGCACGCTGTCAGCCACGGCTCGCGTCAGTGCCACGTCGTAACCGGCCTTGGTTCCGTCGCGATCCATCGAGGTTAGCAGGATTTCACCAGCGCCGAGGCTCACCACCTTCTGCGCAAACTCCACCGCGTCGATGCCGGTTGTCTGGCGTCCGCCATGGGTGAAGATTTCCCAACGGTCGGCTTCACCTTCGCCCGAAACCTTCTTGGCGTCGATGGCGACCACGATGCACTGGTCACCGAATTTGTCAGCAGCTTCTGCAACAAATTCCGGGTTCTTCACCGCAGCCGTGTTGATCGAAACCTTGTCTGCACCGGCCAGAAGCAGCTTGCGAATATCGGCAACCTGACGCACGCCACCGCCAACAGTGAGCGGCATGAAGCACTGTTCCGCTGTACGGGCGATGACATCGAAAATTGTCTCGCGATTGTCCGAAGACGCCGTGATGTCGAGGAAGCACAGTTCGTCTGCGCCTGCCGCATCATAGGCGCGAGCCGCTTCCACCGGATCACCGGCATCAATCAAATCGACAAAGTTTACGCCCTTGACGACGCGTCCGTCCTTCACATCGAGGCACGGTATCACTCTTGCTTTCAGCATGGTTGTCCTCGATCTGCTGCGTCTCTTTTCAGTTTTGCCTGTCCTCGCGGTCCGGCCTTTGCCGGACTGTTCGCTGCGGGCAGGCGGGAGCGGCCGTCTTTAACGTCCAGACAAGGAATTACGCGTGCTTTGAGTGTCATGCTGCGGCCCTCAATAGGGATAAAGCTTCTGCCGGATCGATGCGACCATCGTAAAGCGCGCGACCGGAAATCGCGCCTTCCAGCTTGCGGGCATCAGGAGCGGCAAGACGTTTAATGTCATCCATCGAGGCGAGGCCGCCCGATGCGATCACCGGGATGGAAACGCTATCTGCGAGGCCGAGCGTCGAATCCCAGTTGATGCCAGCCAGAACGCCGTCGCGGTCGATGTCGGTATAGATGATGGCGGCAACGCCTGCGCCTTCAAACTTTTTCGCGAGTTCGATCACGCCCAGTTCAGACGCTTCTGCCCAGCCTTCAACGGCGACATAGCCGCCCTTGGCATCGATGCCGACAGCAACCTGACCCGGAAATGCCTTGCAGGCCTCTATCACCAATGCTGGATCGCGCACGGCGACCGTACCAAGAATGACGCGGCGCAATCCCTTGGAAAGCCAGTTCTCGATATGCTGGAGCGTGCGGATACCGCCCCCGAGCTGCACCGGATTTTTCGTGGCTTTCAGGATCGCTTCCACAGCCTTGCCGTTGACGCTTTCGCCAGCAAAGGCACCGTTGAGATCAACCACATGCAGCCATTCAAAGCCCTGATCCTCAAAGGCTTTGGCCTGTGCAGCCGGGTCTTCATTATAGACGGTGGCCTGATCCATGTCGCCGAGCTTCAGGCGCACGCATTGACCGTCTTTCAAATCGATGGCGGGAAAAAGGATCATAATGTCAGGGCTTCCATTTCAGGAAATTGGCAATGAGCGAAAGGCCGAGCAGCTGGCTCTTTTCAGGATGGAACTGGGTTCCCACCATATTGTCGCGGCCAACCGTTGCAGTGACATCGCCGCCATATTCAGTAACGGCCAGCACGTCAGCCTTGTTCTTCGCATCGAACATATAGGAATGCACGAAATAGGCGTGCAACCCGTTCTCGCCGGTCTCGATACCTTCGAAGACCGGGTGAGAATGTTTCACGTGAATCCTGTTCCAGCCGATCTGCGGAATTTTCAGCGAAGGATCGGACGGCGTCATTTCACGCACATCGCCCGCAATCCAGCCAAGACCCTTGGTCACTTCCTTTTCAAGGCCGCGCTCCGACATGAGCTGCATGCCGACGCAAATGCCAAGGAAGGGGTGCGCCTTCTTCAGAACCACATCTTCCAGTGCTTCCACCATGCCCGGAACGGCATGGAGGCCGCGACGGCAATCGGCGTAGGCGCCAACGCCCGGAAGCACGATACGGTCAGCCGTCGCCACGCGATCGGCATCCGCCGTCAGTTCTATTTCTGCCGCGATACCGCTCTCATGCGCCGCGCGCTCAAAAGCCTTGGTGGCCGAGCGCAGATTGCCGGAGCCGTAATCGATGATTGCAACACGCATTTTCAGTTTTCTCCGCGATGGCCGACAAACCCGATCGTCGAGCCAAATGAGGAATAGGTGGGACGAGGGGGCTGCTGCGCCCATTCCGGAGCAGGCTTGTCCGCAAGAGAGATTGCTGGCCGGGCCGCATCTTCGAGGCTGTAGAAATAGCGGATCTCTGCTTCTTCCAGATCGGAGGCATCAATGACCGCTTTTTCGACAAAACCCTGACGCCTGAGCTTGGCGATCTTCCAGTTGACGCCTTCCAGCGCCACAAACAGCGATACCAGCAGGGTCAGAAGCGGAACCGCATCGGCGATGCCGAAGTAAGCTCCGGCAAGTCCGAGCAGGATTTTGATGCCCAGAACAGCAAAAGCTTCGAACCACAGGCGCTGGGTCAGAAGCCAGACGAAGGGCAAGACCAGCGCCAGTACATGGAATCCGTCGCGCACGAAGACGGCCTTTTCAGCGCTTTTTTCAGTCGCAATTTCGGACGGAAAACCGGTGTCCACTTTTCCTGAAATTGCTTTACTATCCCTCGGTTCCAGCACGACATATTGCGCCATGACCTGTCCTTCCGTTCGGGACCTATCCCTTTAACGAACCCTTGGTGGAGGGAATTGCATCCTTCTGGCGCGGATCGGTTTCGAGCGCCGTGCGCAGAACCCTGGCCACCGCCTTGAAGATCGATTCCGCAATATGGTGGTTGTTGGCACCATAATGATTGTTGATGTGGAGTGTGATGCCTGCATTCATCGCGAAAGCCTGGAAGAATTCGCGCACCAGCTCGGTATCGAACGTGCCGATCTTGGATGTCGTGAAATTGACGTTCCAGACCAGAAAGGCGCGCCCGGATACATCGACGGCAGCGCCGGTCAGCGTATCGTCCATCGCCAGGTCCATCGAGGCATAGCGCACGATACCGCGGCGCTCGCCCAATGCTTTAGCAATGGCCTGACCGAGCGCAATGCCGGTGTCCTCGACCGTGTGGTGATCATCGATATGCAGGTCGCCCTTGGCCATGACACGCATATCGATGAGCGAATGTCGGGAAAGCTGCTCCAGCATGTGATCGAAGAAGCCGACACCGGTGGTGATGTCGAACTTGCCAACGCCGTCCAGATCGACGGAAACGGCAATGCTCGTTTCCTTGGTCGAGCGCTCGATGCTTGCCTTGCGGGTGCTTTCTGCAGTCATAAGCTTTCCTCATTCAATAGCTTGGAGGCGTTCTAGAACAGCTTGCCCAGTTTGCCAATTCCTTTTGCCGGTTTGGCAAGCTGCAATTCGGCATTTGCAATTCGTCCGTACGTTCTTAAATATTCTCAGCGAAGCACGATTCATCCGCCAATGGCTGACGGAACCTGTTTCTTCAATAGATGAAGGGGCACCTGCAATTGCCTTCCGGGATTGCATGTGCCGCCAAAGGAGCATCCATGATCGAACATCATCCCACGACAATTTACGGCACGACCATCGTCACCGTGCGCAAGGGTAACAAGGTCGTTATCGCCGGCGACGGACAGGTTTCGCTCGGCAATACCGTCATGAAGGGCAATGCGCGAAAGGTTCGCCGCATCGGCAAGGGCAATGTGATTGCCGGTTTTGCCGGAGCCACCGCAGACGCCTTCACCCTTCTGGAACGCCTCGAAGCGAAGCTGGAACAATATCCCGACCAGCTCATGCGCGCTTCGGTCGAACTCGCCAAGGACTGGCGCACCGACCGCTATCTGCGCAAGCTGGAAGCCATGATGCTGGTTGCCGACAGCAAGGTAACGCTGGCGCTGACGGGCACCGGCGACGTGCTTGAACCCGAACACGGCGTCATGGCCATCGGTTCGGGCGGCAATTATGCGCTGGCCGCTGCCCGCGCGCTGGTCGATACGGACAAGTCAGCCGAAGAAATCGCCCGCAAGGCGATGGATATCGCCGCCGATATCTGCATCTACACCAACCACAATATCATCGTGGAAAGCCTGGACGCAGAATGAGTTCGCTCGCGCAGGCCTCAAAACCGAGTGCGCAACGCTGGGGCCTGGGCGCCCTAATCGTTCTCGCCATACTCGCAGTGCAAGCCTCCTGGCTTTACTTCGACGGGCGGATCGCCATGTGCGAATGCGGGACCATAAAATTATGGTCGGGTTCGCTGATGACCGAAAATTCGCAGCATATATCCGACTGGTATACGCTGTCGCATATCATCCATGGCTTTCTGTTCTACTGGCTGTTCACGGTCATCGCACCCAAAGCCCCGCTCGGCTTGAGACTTGCGGCTGCGGTCGGCATCGAAGCCGTATGGGAACTGGTCGAGAATTCGAACTTCATCATCGAACGCTATCGCGCCAATACGTCCTCGGTGGACTATTTCGGCGACAGCATCGTGAATTCGGTTGCCGACACGGTTGCCGCCCTGATCGGCTTTCTGATCGCAGCCAAACTGCCAACGAAAATAACCGTCGCCATCGCGCTGTTCTTTGAAGTTCTGGCGCTGATCGTCATTCGCGACAATCTTACGCTCAACGTGATCATGCTGCTGCATCCGTTCGAGTTCATCAAGCAGTGGCAAAGTGGGTTATAATTATGAGTAATTTCTCTCCCCGTGAAATCGTCTCCGAACTCGACCGCTTCATCATCGGCCAGAACGACGCCAAGCGCGCGGTCGCTATCGCCCTTCGCAATCGCTGGCGCCGCCAGCAGCTCGAAGGCCAGATGCGCGAAGAGGTCATGCCGAAAAACATCCTGATGATCGGACCGACCGGCGTCGGCAAGACGGAAATTTCCCGCCGCCTCGCAAAGCTGGCCGGTGCGCCTTTCGTCAAGGTGGAAGCGACCAAGTTCACCGAAGTCGGCTATGTCGGCCGTGACGTCGAGCAGATCGTCCGCGATCTCGTCGAAGTTGCCATCACGCTCGTCCGTGAAAAGCGTCGCGACGATGTGAAGGCCAAGGCGCATCTCAATGCGGAAGAACGCGTGCTGGATGCACTGGTCGGCAAGACCGCCAGCCCCGCCACGCGTGACAGCTTCCGCAAGAAACTGCGCAATGGCGAAATGGACGACAAGGAAATCGAAATCGAGGTCGCCGACACCGGTTCCGGCCCAAGCTTTGAAATTCCGGGCATGCCGGGCGCCAATATTGGTGTCATGAACCTGTCCGACATGCTGGGCAAGGCCATGGGCGGGCGCACCAAGACGCGCAAGACCACGGTGAAGGATTCCTATCCGATCCTGATCAACGATGAATCCGACAAGCTTCTGGATCAGGACCAGATCGTTCAAGAAGCGCTTCGCGTCACCGAAGACGAAGGCATCGTGTTCATCGACGAGATCGACAAGATCGCATCGCGGGAAGGCGGTATGGGTGCCGGTGTGTCGCGCGAAGGCGTGCAACGCGATCTGCTGCCGCTGGTCGAAGGCACGACCGTTGCGACCAAATACGGGCCGGTGAAGACCGACCACGTGCTGTTCATCGCATCCGGTGCGTTTCACGTATCCAAGCCGTCCGATCTTCTGCCGGAACTACAGGGCCGTCTGCCGATCCGTGTCGAGCTTAATGCGCTGACACGCGAAGATTTCCGCCGCATCCTGACGGAGACCGAGGCAAGCCTGATCAAGCAGTATATCGCACTGATGGAAACGGAAGAGGTGAAGCTGGAGATCACCGATGACGCCATCGACGCTCTGGCCGATATCGCTGTCGATCTCAATGCGACGGTTGAAAACATCGGTGCGCGACGGTTGCAGACGGTGATGGAACGTGTTCTCGATGAGATTTCATACACCGCGCCCGACAAGACAGGTGCAACTTTCGTCATCGACGCGGCCTATGTAAAGGACAAGATCGGCAGCCTTGCCAAGAACACCGATCTGTCGCGCTTCATCTTGTAAAAGTGGCCATAAAGCCACGGCGCGAGTTCACTTTCGCAAATACTGCAAAAACCCCTCGACTTGCATCGGGGGGTTTTTTATTTTCCCCGCAACTTTTACCGAATATTCACCATATCAGGACCGTTTCCACACAATGATCAGAATAATGGGCGCAAAGCCGCGACGCATTTTTGTTGGATTTGTCCTGGCCCTCAGCCTTGCCAGCCAGAGCGCCTATGCAGCGACGGTCGTGCCTCCGGGTAATCGCAGTGCGGAACAGCCGCCAATTCCCGGCGCATCCGCCAAGCGCACGCGTGAGCTGAGCACCACGTACGAGAAGAAGTATCAGAAGATCTACAATCTCCTGAAAAAGGATGCCTCGCTGCGTTCCAAGATCCGCTCAACGGCAGCCGCCTATGGCATTGATCCAATTCACATTGTCGGCGCGATTGTGGGCGAGCACACCTATAATGTCGACGTCTATGACCGGCTGCAGACCTATTACGTCAAGGCCATGTCCTATGTGAACCAGGGCGTGAGCTTCGGCTACAATGGTGAAAGCATCGGCCAGTTCATCAAGAGGCCGGAATTTGCCGACTGCCTGAAACACAAGGACAGCTATTCGCTATGGTCCTGCCGCGAGAATGTCTGGAATAAGAACTTCCGCGGCAAATCTGTCGGTGGCAACGCTTATCCCAACAATCGTTTCAGCGCGGTCTTCTTCCAGCCCTTCTATGCCGGGCAGACATTCGGTCTTGGCCAGATCAATCCGCTGACAGCATTGCAGATGTCCGACATGGTGAACCGCGTTTCCGGTCTGCCCAAGCTCAACGCAGAAGACGGCAATGTCGTCTACAAGACGATCATGGACCCCGATCTGACGCTGCCCTACATTGCGGCGACGCTGAAACAGTCGATCAACTCCTACCGCCAGATCGCCGATTTCGACATTTCGAAGAATCCCGGCCTGACCGCCACGCTCTATAATACGGGCGGTGCCGAAGCACGCGCACGAGCGCTTGCCAACGAAAACGCCAAGCGAAAGGCGGACGGTCAGGAACCTTTGCTACCGCAGGAAAACTACTATGGATGGCTGGTCAATTCGAAGCTTGATGAGCTGAAAGCGCTTTTCTAGTGGATTTTTCGAATTTGACGTTTGAAACGGGATTAATATCGGATGGGTATCAAACGTCAAATTCAATCCACTAGAGCGCGTTTCGATCTGATTGGATCAGATCGGCGCTCTGATCATTTGTTTCTACGCGCATCTTTTCCGATCGAAGCAGGATCAGAAATCAGTCCAGTGGACTGATTTCCCTGCGTAGGCGTTTCACACTTTTCGGGATGCGCTTTAATCAACTTGAACAGGCTTGATACCGCGGCGGCGCTTTCGCGCCGCCTCTATTTCCTCACTCAGATGCCTGATCGTCTCGCGGTCGATGATGCGGATATTGCGCGCCAGAAGATTGGCGAGTTCTGTTGCCTGCGGCGACAGGCCCGACGTATCGATCACCACGCGCGGATGCGACACGGCGGCGAGGTTCTGCAACTCTTCCGCTTCGTCCCAGATGATATTGAAATAGGTGATGATGCGCTGAAGCAGGTCCCAGGTCGGCTGGCCGCGCCGGCCATGTTCCAGCGCTGACAGATAGGCCGGTGAAACGCGAAGCGCTGCCGCCATATCCTTCTGCGTTACGCTGCGTTCTTCCCGCAACTCGCGCAAGCGTATTCCAAATGGCGTCATCGCGGTCTGCTCCCCCCGGGCAATACGGTTTGCTGTGCCATGGTTTGCGTCTGGCGGCGAAGCCTTACATAGAGGGCGCCATGCCCGCCATGATGACGCGCCGCATCCTCATAGGCACTCACCAGAAGCCGGAACAGCGGTGTGGAAAACCAGTGCGGCACCGCCTGTCGCAAAATCCCTTCGCTGCCGAATGAACGGCCTTTGCCGGTAATAACCATGACGTGACGCAGGCCACGTGCATGTGCGCTGACCAGAAATCCGTAGAGCAGGCCGTGCGCCTCTCCCTGCGTGAGACCGTGCAGATCGATGCGGGCTTCAATATCGACACGACCTTTGGCGATCTTTCGATGCGTCGGCTTGTCGAGTGATTGAATCTGCATTTCGCTGAGCGCCGACAAGCCCTTCTTCGGTTTGCTCGCTTCCACCGCAGGCTGAACCTTCGCCTTGGCAGGGCGCTTTTCTTCTTCCGCCATCAGGGATTTGAAATCGGGAAGTTCGTCCTCACTCGCCTTTGGCTTTATCAGCGGCTTTGCGGTCTTCGCGACCGTTTCCCACAGGATGCGGTCTTCGGGCCGCAGATAATCCTTTTCCGGCTTGTCGGTGTTACGCGCCATCCCGTTCACGCCTCCAGAAGCCTGCGCGGCACCAGCGCATAAAAGTCAGCATCGTCCTTCACACCACCGGCGATCTCGCCTGCCGTGTCGCCAGAGCCCGCGAACAGATCGCCGCGGGCAGGGCCGACAATGGCCGTTCCCGTATCCTGCGCGATCATCAGGCGTGCAAAAGGTTCACCGTCAAAGACCGTGACATTGGGAGCACTGACATGGATCGGCGTCCCGAATGTGTGAAGCAATTTATCGACAGCAAGCGAACGCCCGGCAGTCAGCGGGACTTTTGCAGCCGCAATAGGTCCGGCATCCGGGTCGTCCACAGAAGCTTCCCGGAAGAAAATGTAGGACCGGTTCTGCCAGATGAGATCGTCGGCCTTATCCGGATGCTCGGCCAGCCAGCGTCGGATCGACTGCATGGAAATTTCTGAAGCCGGGATTTCGCCATTGGCAACCAGAATGCGGCCGATGCCTGTAAACGGATGGCCGGATTTGGCTGCATATGTAATGCGCAGCAACCCGCCATCGCGCAGTTTCAGGCGTGCTGCACCTTGCACATGCGCGAAAAAGGCATCGACCCGGTCGGCGACAAAAGCGATTTCCAACCCACGCCCGGAAAGACTTCCCTGCTCGATTGTCTGGCGGTCGTCATATTCGGCAAGGCCGTTTTCCGTCCGGCGCGCAAAGGCAAAGGACGGATCAAGTCCGATTGGACGGCTTTCATCTGTCACTTTCACGAGGTCATCGGGCTGGCGCAGGAAGGGCACCTTGAACCGGGTGTCGGCCTCAAGGGAGGCTTCGATCTCCGGTTCATAGAAAGCGGTCACAAAGCCTTTGCTCTGATCGGGAACGATCCGGCAGGGGATAAAATTCTGTTCGAAGAAAGCGCGCGCTTCTTCCACACCCGGATTGTCGAGGCTGCGTGCAGCCGCAAAGATCGGCCCCAACGCTTCGAAACAGATGCCGAGACTGCCGCTTTTGTAAGTCTGGTGGGCCGCATAGTCGGCAGAACGGCGAAACGCAGCGAATGCCGCGGACTGATCGTCCCGGTTCCAGCCCGGACAATCGGAAAAAGCCACCGGGCGCAAAATCCTCGCCAAGTCGTTCATCGCCGCATCCGTCTAACTATGCACAAACAAAAAGGCCGCTGATTTTTTGAAACGCGCATCTTTTCCGATCGAAGCAGGATCAGAAATCAGTCCAGTGGACTGATTTCCCTGCGTAGGCGTTTCACACTTTTCGGGATGCGCTATCGCGGCCGGATTCACATGTTTTCTCTTAATCTTCCGCTTCGGTTGCGACAAGCTTCCAATTTGGATCGCGCGATCGTGTGTCGCGGGCAAAGGTCCAGAGATCCTTGATCTCGAGCACGTTTTCCGGATCGCCGTCGATCAGCTTGCCGTCCTTGTCAAAGGTGGATGAAATCATCTGGCTAACGATATTGACCGTTACGTGCGCTTCCGACCCCTTCATCTCAGCACCGGCGATTTCCGCCTTGTCGATCCCCACAAAGGACGAACGCACGCTTTCGCCACGGGTTTCGCGGTCGTCGATAGCTGAAACAAAGCCCTCGAAGACATCCTTGGAAAGCAGATTTTTCAGAACCTTGCGATCGCCATCGGCAAAGGACATCACAATCATTTCATAGGCGATCTTCACGCCTTCCACGAAACCGGCCGGATCGAACGAAGGATCGGCAGCGTAAATCGCGCGCATGCCATCATTGACCGGCGTGCCGACCGGAGCGGCCTTGTCGATGGCGGTGAAATCTTTTTCGCCCGGACGACGTGGCAGAGAGACGACATTATCCGTCTCACCGCTTGCCGGTGCAGCATCGGCACTGCGGGCTGATGTGTAAGGATCGAAGGGCGGTTTTTCACTTCCGGTACGACGGCCAAGAACATTCCTCAGCTGGAGAAAGATGATCACCGCTGCGATGAAGAAGAATATCGTGCCAAAATCAAAAAATTCCATGCCGCCTGCCGCTGATTGAAGGATCAGGCATTTCGCCTTTCCTTATCCCTAGTTTGTATCTCATACATATAGATCGGCTTACGTCATCATTCAAATCCCGATCATGCATACCTATTTGATATTGCATGACAGACAGTTTCAATTTCGTTCCGAACCTGAAAAAGTTACAATTCAGGTTAAATTGAAACGCTGAAACCAAACAACAAAGGTCGTAACTTACGTGTCCTCCTCTCTCGCCCCTCTCGTCATGCTGGCGATGCCTTTCATCGAAATTGCCGGTTTCGTCATTATCGGCAGCAAGATCGGCGTTTTCGCGACTTTGGGCCTCGTTATTCTGAGCGCAATGCTGGGTTTCTTTCTGCTGCGCGTGCAGGGCATCGGGCTTTTGCAGCGTATCCGTACCGAAACGGCTGCCGGACGCGTGCCGGATCGCGAAATGGTGCATGGCGCCATGCTGGTTCTGGCAGCGATCCTGCTGATCGTGCCCGGCTTTGTCAGCAGCACCATCGGCATTCTGCTGTTCATTCCGTTCATCCGTGATTTCATGTGGGAAAAATTCATGCGCGGCCGCATGGTCGTTGCGACATCCGCGCGCTATTCGGACGGCTACGGGCAACAGCGCCCCGGTTCAAATCCACGTCAGGACCATGTCATCGATCTCGATCCAGAGGATTATACCACCAGGCCGAATGAAAACTCGCCGTGGAAAGACGACCGTAAAGATCAATGAATACGCAAATACTAACCTAAAAAGCCTTTCTTGCCTCATGCCCGCGCACATGCTAGCCAAACATTCCGACCTTTCGGGGCAGTCTGCGTAGACTGCGCTGGAAGCGCAAAAGTTTTAATCACCGATAGAAGGCATACCGATAATGAGCGATAAGGCCGCGGGCGAAGTAAAGAACGGCAATGGCGCGACGGCCGAGCCGTCCCTCAACATTCTGGCGCAGTATGTGAAGGACCTGTCCTTCGAAAGCCCGGGCGCGCCGCTGTCGCTGCGTCCGCGCGAGAAGGCACCGTCCATCAACATCAACGTGAACGTAAACGCCAATCCGCTTTCCGAAACGGATTTCGACGTTGTGCTGACGCTGGAAGCCAAGGCTGTTGACGGCAAGGACGTCCTTTTCAACACCGAGCTCGTCTATGGCGGCGTGTTCCGCATTCAGGGCATCCCGCAGGAGCACATGCTTCCGCTTCTGTTCATCGAATGCCCGCGTCTTCTGTTCCCGTTCGCTCGCCAGATCATTGCCGACGCAACGCGCAACGGTGGCTACCCGCCGCTGATGATCGACCCGATCGATTTCGCGCAGATGTTCCAGCAGCGGATGGCCGAAGAACAGGCCAAGTCCGCTGTAAAGAGCTGATCATTTCAAACAATGATCGCAAAAAAGCCCCGGATGATCCGGGGCTTTTTCATATCCACGTCCAAGACGTGTTCAGTATTTCTTCCAGATGGCTTTTTCGCCCAGCTTGTCCACAAGTGCGGCGTGAGCAGCGCGCTCCGCATCGGAAATGCGTGGGGCAAGCGGCCTCGGGCGCGCGGCAAGAACGATGGCAGCGCCGCTCTCTCCGGCATTGTTGCCGCTGACAGCACCGCCCATGCTGAGCCCAAGCGCTGTCTGCTTGCCGCCGATCAGTTCTATATAGACTTCGGCCAAAATCTCGGAATCGAGCAATGCCCCGTGCAGGGTACGGTGTCCATTCTCGATGCCGTAGCGCTTGCACAAGGCGTCGAGTGAATTCGGACCCATCGGATGCTTGCGGCGGGCAAGCGCCAATGTATCGATGATGCGCTCCGACTGGATTTCAGCCTGTCCGAGCCTTGCCAGTTCAGCATTGATGAAGCCAAGGTCGAACATGGCATTGTGTGCCACGAGCTTGGCCCCGTCGAAAAATTCGAGAAACTCGTCCAGAACTTCCGCGAATGTCGGCTTGTCCAGCAATTGTTCATTGCTGATGCCGTGGACCGCGAGCGCTTCGGGATGAACCTGACGCCCCTGCGGGTTGATGTATTTATGGAAAGTGCGGCCTGTGGGAAACTTGTTGATCAGTTCCACGCCGCCGATTTCGATCACACGGTCCTCGAGCCTTTCCAGACCGGTGGTTTCCGTATCGAAAACGATTTCACGCATTGAAGAACCTCTCGGAAAATATCTCGAACAGCTGTAACACAGCGCCCGCGATTATTCTGTCGCGACCGCCGGCTTTCCACTCAATTCCGCAACAATTTCGGTAATCTGACGGCGCAGATTGTCGAAACTACCGCTCGTATCGATAATGAAATCGGCTCTCGCACGCTTTTCCGCATCCGGCGTCTGACGGGCGAGAATGGCATCGAGTTTTTCTTCCGTCATGCCCGGTCGCGCAAGCACGCGAATGTGCTGTATCTCGGCAGGGGCTGAGACAACCACTATCTTGTCCACACGCTTGTCGCCGCCGGTTTCAAAAAGCAGCGGAATATCGATCAGTGCCAGAGCGGCGCCAGCTTGCTCCGCATTGCGGCGAAAGGCTTCTTCTTCCTCACGCACAAGCGGATGAACGATGGCTTCCAGTTTCTTCAGGGCTTCGGGCTTTCCGATGACGGCAGCGGAAAGTTTTTCCCGATTGACCGCACCGTTTTCCACAGTGCCCGGAAACGCAGCCTCGATCAGCGGGGCCGCGCGACCGGAATAGAGCTGGTGCACGGTGTCGTCGGCGCTATAGATCGGCACACCGGCTTCGGCGAACATGTTCGCCGCCGTTGTTTTCCCCATTCCGATGGAGCCAGTTAATCCGAGCACGATCATAGTATCTGTTCCAAAAGTCGCCATGCCTTGCTGCAAATGGCGTTTTTCTGCGCTTCCGGTGCTCATTCACTTAAGTACACTCTGCTCCGGTTCTCGAAAATCACCATTTTCACTGCGGCTTGACGCTTTTTGATCCAGATACCAGAGCGCCAGCCTTTGCCATATCTGCCAGAATATGCTCACGCAGCGCTTTCGTCACTAGCGGCCTTTTGCCGAACCAGCGCTCAAAACCTGGAACGGCCTGATGCAGCAACATGCCAAGACCATCCACTGTCACCAGACCTGCTTCTTCGGCCTTTTTCAGAAAGGGCGTCTTGAGCGGTACATAAACAATATCGGTGGCGACTGCCTTTCGCGACGCCTTGCCAAGATCGAGCGGGAATACCTCTTGCTCGTCATGACCGCTCATGCCAAGCGATGTCGTGTTGACGATCAATCCGGCGTCGGAGACCAGTTTTTGCGCCGCATCCCAGCCATACGCCGAGACACGTGGTCCGAAATGGGTTGCGAGATCTTGCGCCCGACTCACCGTGCGATTGACGATGGCGACTTTCTTAAAGCCGCGCGACAACAGCGCGTGGACGATTGCCCGGCTTGCGCCACCAGCGCCCAGAACGAGGGCACTGTCGGCATTATCCCAGCCGGAAGCCGATGCATCGAGATTGGCGGCAAAACCATAGGCATCGGTATTGCCGCCATTGAGCCTGCCATTTTCAAGCCAAAGCGTGTTGACCGCGCCGATGGCCTTCGCGGCCTCATCCAGACTTTGCACCGCAGCATAGGCTGCTTCCTTGTGGGGAATGGTGACATTGCCACCGGCAAAACCGTTTTCGGCAAGCGACGAAGCAAAGAAGCCGAAATCCTCCGGCTTCACTTCTATCGCCTCATAAGAACCGTCGATCCCAAGTTCATCAAGCCAGAAACCATGGATCAGCGGCGACCGCGAATGTTTTATCGGAAAGCCGGTGACAAACGCCTTCTTAGCCATCGATCAGTTTTTCCTTCCGCAGTTCAGCCAGCAGCGGCAGCAGCGGCAGACCGACAATCGTGAAATAATCGCCTTCGATCTTGTCGAAAAGCTGGATGCCCGGTCCTTCGACCTGATAGGCGCCGACGCTCGAAAGCGCGACGTCCCCCACACGACCGAGATAACGCCCGACAAAACCGGGATCCAGATCGCGCATGGTCATGCGGGCAATCGAAACGTGGCGCCACAGGGTTTTGCCGTCCTTCACAAGCACAACCGCACTGTTGAGCTGATGGGTCTTTCCGGAAAATTTCAGAAGCTGGCGGCGCGCCGCTTCCATATCGGCGGGCTTGTGGAAAATCTCGTCACCGAGTGACAGAGTCTGATCGCAGCCGATCACCACCGCGCCGGGGTTCTTCTCGCTTACGTCGAGCGCCTTCGCCTCGGCCAGAACCTGTGCGACTTCTTCCGGCGTAGCGCCCGTTTCATAAAGTGGGGCTTCGACCGCGCGCTCGTCGATATCCGCGCTTGCTGTTGAAAACTCTATGCCGGCATTCTTCAGCAACGCCGAACGGAAGGGGCTTTTAGAGGCAAGAACGAGTTTGTCCGTCATGACAGGAATCCTTGTTTATCCCTTTTCGTTATGCGCGCGGAGCAGCGCCAGTATGGCAGCTGCGGTTTCCTCGATCGACCGGCGCGATACATCAATGATTGGCCAGCCGTTTCGGTTGCATATATTACGCGCATAGGCCAGTTCTTCCGAGATCGATACGCGATCCGTATAAAGACCCGTATCCAGCGACGGCACATTGCCGAGCGGCCGGTTCTGGCGGATTTGCGAAATCCGTTCAGCCGTCGCGACCAGTCCCACGATCAATGGACGCTTCGCCGTGAAAAGGACTTCGGGCAAAGGAATCCCCAGCACAATCGGAACATTGGTGGCCTTGATGCCACGATTGGCGAGATAGATGCTTGTCGGTGTCTTGGATGTGCGTGAAATGCCAACAAGAATGACGTCGGCTTCCTCAATGTCATAAGGCAATTGCCCGTCATCATGTTCCATTGTGAAATTGAGCGCGTCGATGCGCCGGAAATAATCGGCATTGAGAACATGCTGTGCGCTGGCGCGGCGATGCGCGGGCGCACCGAGATAGGATTGAAACGTGTTCAGCACCGGCTCCAGCACGGAAACGCTCGGCACACCCATTTCCGCGCAGGATTCATCGATGATCGCCGCCAGCTTCTGGTCGACAATCGTATAGAGAACGATGCCGGGTTCCGCATCGATGCCCTCAAGAACCTTGCGCAGCTGCTTTTCGGTACGGATCAGCGGATAGATGTGCTCGATGGCACGCGCATTGGCATATTGCGCCGCTGCCGCACGGCCCGCCGCGAGGAGAGTCTCTCCCGTCGCATCAGAAATAAGATGAAGATGAAAGTAGGAAAGCGGTCTGGTCACAGTTTTGTTGCCCTCCTGTTGACGGCTGTGCGTAAAGGCCGAACGTCTTCCACAAGCCATGGCAGGCCGTGGGAAACTTGGCAAGTCATCCACAGCGGGCGAACATGTGGCGAGTGGTCATCAACATGTGTGGACAAGACTCATGAAAACGCGAAATCCCATCGTAATTCCCAGCTTTTCCACAAATCCTCATGAACTGCGTCAATTGGTAACCCTTTATATTAAAAGAGGGAATT
Source organism: Ochrobactrum sp. XJ1 (assembly GCF_024701725.1). Taxonomy (NCBI): domain Bacteria; kingdom Pseudomonadati; phylum Pseudomonadota; class Alphaproteobacteria; order Hyphomicrobiales; family Brucellaceae; genus Ochrobactrum; species Ochrobactrum sp. XJ1. Next base: position 200,546 of record NZ_VDGD01000002.1, on the reverse strand, counting down.
GAGTTTTCATTGTATTTGGTCAGACTATCGGTGAATGATTGCACAGGATGACATGGCAAATTCGAAACTGTGGGGAAAACAGGGACAGACCTTAATCCCCGATTCCAACAGACTCTAAGAATCAAAAGATTCCTGAATCATCCTTTCTTTATGAGAGCCGGACTGGATAACTTCAGACCAAACCGGATCGGGTAACCAACAGGGCGGATAAAAATCAGATGAAGCGCAAAGTCTTGAGAGTGATTGACGGTGAAACGGTCTTTCCACCTCCCATCTGGATGATGCGCCAGGCCGGACGCTATCTTCCCGAATATCGCGAGACGCGGAAAAAGGCGGGGAGCTTTCTCGATCTCTGCTATTCGCCCGATCTTGCTGTCGAAGTGACCCTTCAGCCGATCCGCCGGTTTGGCTTTGATGCAGCCATTCTCTTTTCAGATATTCTTGTCATTCCCCACGCCCTTGGACGTGACCTTCGCTTTGAAGAAGGCAAGGGACCTTTGATGACACCGATTGATGCGGACGAGATTTTCTGGCTCGAGACGGAAGGTGTCGCCAAAAGGCTGGAGCCGGTCTACGAGACGGTTCGGCTGCTGCGCGAGCAGTTGCCCGACGAAACCACGCTGCTGGGCTTCTGTGGCGCTCCCTGGACCGTTGCGACCTATATGATTGCCGGTCACGGCACGCCGGATCAGGCACCCGCCCGTCTTTTCGCCTATCGCTTCCCCGAAGCTTTTGAAAAGCTCCTGAACGATCTTGCCGATGTTTCTGCCGAATATCTTATCGAGCAGCTGGATGCCGGTGCTGATGCGGTTCAGATTTTCGATTCATGGTCGGGCGTTTTGGATGAGGACTGCTTTGAGCGTTTCTGCATCCGGCCCGTTGCCCGGATCGTCCAGAAGGTGAGGGCGGTTTATCCGGAGGCGCGCATCATCGGCTTCCCGAAAGGGGCAGGAATGCTTTATGCAGGCTATCGTGAAAAGACCGGTGTGGATGCGCTCGGTCTTGACTGGTCTGTTCCCTTTTCCTTTGCTGCCGCCCTTCAGGAAGAAGGCGCGATACAGGGCAATCTCGATCCGCTGCGCGTTGTAGCAGGCGGCAATGCGCTGGATGAAGGCGTGGACACCATTCTCGAACGCCTCGGCCAGGGTCCGCTGATCTTCAATCTCGGTCACGGAATCACACCGCAGGCGCCGATTGAAAATGTTCAGCGCATGATCGACCGTATTCGCGGAGGAAAATCATGAGCCAGACAGCTCCGGAAAATCGCGGCTCGGCAGTCGCCATTCGCACTGTTGTTTCGCTGGTTGTGGTCGCGCTTGGCGTCTGGGCATTGTTTCACGTGAATCCAGCCGACGCCTATCTCTGGATCAAGTCGCTGCATGTGATTGCCGTCATCGCATGGATGGCGGGGATGCTCTATCTGCCGCGCCTCTTCGTCTATCACTGTGCCGCAAAGCCTGGTTCCGAAACATCGGAGACCTTCAAGGTGATGGAGAAACGGTTGCTGCGCTTCATCATCAATCCGGCCATGATCGTGACCTGGATCGCCGGTCTCTGGATGGCTTGGGAAATCTTCGGTTTCCAGGGTGGCTGGCTGCATGCAAAACTGCTGCTGGTCGTGCTGATGTCCGGCCTGCACGGCTACCTCGCCAAGTCGACACGACTTTTTGCTGAAGACCGCAATATGCGCTCGGCCAAACACTGGCGAATCATCAATGAAGTGCCGACGATTCTGATGATTCTGATCGTCATACTGGTGATCGTTAAGCCGTTTTAATCGGAATACAGTGTCGAGAAAGAAACCCGCTCGTCGGGTTTCTGCCATTTTTCTGTTGCAGAAATTTCGCGCTATCCCTACATGAGGCTTGCTCTGCATGCTGCAAGTCAGTATGTAGGAAGCCTCTTCCCTTCAAGACAGCAGGCCTTCGATGCCGGTCACGACGTTCAGGTGGCCACCTTTCCGAACAACTGCATTTTCTCCTTACATTTTAAAAAGAGTTCCTCATCCATGCAGGAAATGAAACTACAAGAACTAAAGAACAAGACACCGGTGGAGCTGCTGGCTTTTGCCGAAACACTTGAGGTCGAAAACGCGAGCGCCATGCGCAAGCAGGAACTGATGTTCGCGATCCTCAAGAAGCTGGCGGCCCAGGACGTCGAAATTATCGGCGAGGGCGTCGTCGAGGTGCTGCAGGATGGGTTTGGCTTCCTGCGCTCTGCTGATGCCAACTACCTGCCGGGCCCAGACGATATTTATATTTCACCCTCGCAGCTGCGTCGTTTTTCTCTCAAGACCGGTGACACGGTCGAAGGTCCGATCCGCGGTCCCAAGGAAGGCGAACGTTATTTCGCGCTGCTCAAGGTCAATTCGATCAATTTCGAGGATCCGGAAAAAATCCGGCACAAGGTTCACTTCGACAATCTGACGCCGCTCTACCCGAATGAGCGCTTCAAGATGGAACTGGAAGTTCCAACTTCCAAGGATCTTTCGCCGCGTGTCATCGATCTGGTGGCACCACTCGGCAAGGGCCAGCGCGGCCTGATCGTCGCTCCGCCACGTACCGGTAAGACTGTTCTTCTCCAGAACATCGCCCATTCGATCACCGCAAATCATCCGGAATGCTATCTGATCGTTCTTCTGATCGACGAACGTCCGGAAGAAGTGACCGACATGCAGCGCTCGGTGAAGGGCGAAGTGATTTCCTCGACCTTCGACGAACCGGCAGCGCGTCACGTTCAGGTGGCTGAAATGGTCATCGAAAAGGCCAAGCGCCTTGTCGAACATGGTCGTGATGTTGTGATCCTGCTCGACTCGATCACCCGTCTGGGCCGCGCTTACAACACGGTTGTGCCGTCTTCCGGCAAGGTTCTGACCGGCGGTGTGGACGCCAATGCATTGCAGCGCCCGAAGCGTTTCTTCGGTGCTGCGCGCAATATCGAAGAAGGCGGTTCGCTGACCATCATCGCAACCGCGCTGATCGATACGGGCAGCCGTATGGACGAAGTGATCTTTGAAGAATTCAAGGGCACCGGTAACTCGGAAATCGTGCTTGACCGCAAGGTTGCCGACAAGCGCATCTTCCCGGCCATGGACATTCTCAAGTCCGGCACCCGCAAGGAAGACCTGCTCGTACCGCGCGCCGATCTCCAGAAGATCTTTGTTCTGCGCCGTATTCTCGCGCCGATGGGCACGACCGATGCGATCGAATTCCTTATCGACAAGCTCAAGCAGACCAAGAGCAATTCCGAATTCTTCGATTCGATGAATACGTAAAAATTACTCGGTTCAAACCGTTTGAGAAGCGCCGCACGGGAAACCGTTGCGGCGCTTCTTATTTCAGGATGCCTTGCCGAGGAGCAGTCGCAAAGCATCAGCATTCTGGACAGGCGGCAGACAGACATGTCCCTTGCAGAACCAGGCTGATGGATGCTCAGGCTCTGCAGTTCCCCCGGTCGGTAGCTCTACTGTCTTGCCAATCTCGAACCGCACGAACTTGTCTACGCGTCTTGGGTCTGGATTTCGATTCGCTGTCGAAACAAGTTCTCCGGCGTTATCGTCTGTGGCCACAACAAGAGAAAGTGGTTCAGCTGCAAAACGGGCCGCATTCAATATTCCAATTTGCCCATACTGCTGTGCGAAGGCTCGGCCAAGCGCCTGTTCGATCAGCTTCTCATTGCTTTGATAGAGATCGATATTGCCCGTCGCCAGAAACAGTCTTGTCAGTGCTTCGATGATCTGGCTGGTCGCGCTCGGTATTGCTTCATCATAATCGCCATAAGTGTGCAGGATGACGTCATCAGCGTCCAGCGCCGACAGGCGATAATTACCGGCACCATCGCGATGGCTGTCATCGAGCGCCTTTTTGAGTTTCAATGCGTCATCGATATAAACCCATTCGCCCGTTGCCTCATAGAGGGCTATAGCTGCGTTGATCATCGATGCATAATCGGTCGAAAGGGCAGGGTAGAGAAGAGAGTTTTCCATGCGGCAATGTGCGATGCGGCCATCACGAAAACTGCTCGCTATGGAGCGATAGGCATCAACCGCGAGGTCGATCCAGTCCTGTCTTCCAAAACTCCGACCTGCTTCGGCCAATGCCCGGATAGCAAGTCCGTTCCAGTCGGTCAGTGCTTTTTCATCGCATCCGGGCCGTACCCGCAATTCACGACGTGCCAGCAGTTTTTGCCGCGATGTTTCGATCAATGGCGGCAGGATTGCATCACCATCGACGGCATCAAGGCGGTTCAGAATGTTCTGGCCTTCCCAGTTTCCACCCGCTGTGACGCCGTAATAGTCCTTGAAGGCTTCGCTATCGTTGCCAAGCGCCTGATCGATTTCCTGCTCGCTCCAGACGTAAAACCGTCCTTCTTCGCCTTCGCTGTCGGCATCGAGGCTGGATGCAAAACTTCCGTCGGACAAACGCATTTCACGGATCAACCAATCGATAGTTTCTTCGATTCGTAAACGAAACAAATCATTTCCGGTTTCGGCGAAAGCGTAATTCGCATGTCGAATGAATTGAGCATTGTCGTAGAGCATTTTTTCAAAATGCGGGACCAGCCAATTGGCATCGGTGGAATAGCGGCAAAGCCCACCACCCAGATGGTCGTAAATCCCGCCCTGCAGCATCACCTTGAGAGACAGGAGGAAATTGTCCCGATGCGTCTCATTACGCTCGTAGAGCCAAGAGAGCCACAGATTGTCCATGAAAGGCGCGTTGGGGAATTTCGGTGCTCCTTCTATTCCGCCCCGGACCGGATCAATCAGGCTGTTGATGCGTGTCGCAATCTCGTCAAATCGTTCGGCTTCGTTCACCACCGGCGCGATCTGCGCTGCCAGCCTGCCTTCGAGATGATCGAACACAGCCTGCGCATTATGGTTAATTTTTTCTTTATCCTTATTCCAAAGGTTATTAACCGCATGCAGCACATCGACAAAGCCGGGCATGTTGTGGCGCTTGTGCGGGGGAAAGTAGGTTCCTCCCCAGAAGGGCTTGCCATCTGGCCTCAAAAACATGGTGAGCGGCCAGCCGCCCTGTTGCCCCATCGCTCCTAGCGCAGCCATATATATCTGGTCTATGTCGGGCCGTTCCTCGCGGTCCACTTTCACATTGACGAACAAGGCATTCATTACTTCCGCCACATCGGGATTTTCAAAGGACTCATGCGCCATGACGTGACACCAGTGGCAGGCCGCATAGCCAACCGAAAGCAGAATGGGCCGGTCGAGCTCCTTCGCAGCATCCAACGCCTCTTTACCCCACGGCTGCCAGTGAACAGGATTATTGGCGTGCTGGCGCAGATAGGCACTCGGTTCTTCGGCAAGGCGGTTACTGCCAGCAAGGCGATTGCGGTCTAACTCTGTCATAAGGCTTTTCTTTCACTGCACGAATGAATATGCCATTCCATCAGCATCCGTTTGGTTGCTTTCGTCCTTATTGATTATAGGTCAGGAAATGAAATGAGCGAGATCGCTTCCCTTCAAGATACGATTTTTGCTTTATCGAGCGGGCGTCTGCCATCCGGCGTTGCTGTGGTACGCATTTCCGGCCCAAAAGTTCGATTCGTACTCGAAACTATAGTCGGCTCGATACCGACACCACGATATGCAGCCTACAAGCTATTCCGTAGCCGAAATGGTGACCCAATCGACCGTGGACTGGCGCTTTTCTTCCCTGGACCGAACAGTTTTACCGGCGAAGATTGCGCCGAATTTCATTTGCATGGCGGCAAAGCAGTCGTTGAGAAGCTCTTGTCGGAAATGGGAGAGCTGCATGGTTGCCGTATAGCGGAAGCTGGAGAGTTTACGCGACGTGCTTTTTCCAATGGCAAGATGGACTTGACGATCGCCGAAGGTCTCGCGGATCTGATCGCCGCAGAAACCGAGGGACAGAGGCGGCTTGCTTTGCAGGTTGCATCGGGCACGCAGCGTGAGCTTTACACGGAATGGCGTCAACGTTTGTTGCGCGCGCGCGCCTTTATTGAAGCGGAACTCGACTTTGCAGATGAAAGCGATGTTCCAGGTTCCGTATCGGAGCAGGTCTGGCAGTCACTGACACTGTTAAAGAGTGAGATCGAGAACCATATAGCGAGCGGGAAGCGTGCTTCGATGTTGCGCGACGGACTGCATGTCGTGATTGTTGGTGCGCCGAATGCCGGTAAATCCAGCCTGCTGAACTTTCTGGCCGGGCGGGAAGTAGCGATCATCTCGGAAGAGGCGGGAACGACCCGCGATCTTCTGGAAGTCAAACTCGATCTGGGCGGCATCCCGGTATACGTGACAGACACGGCAGGTTTGCGGGAGACTGATAGTTCCGTCGAGAAGATCGGGATTGAACGGGCCCGCGCGCGTATGGTTGATGCCGATCTGGTTCTGCTGCTTGAAGATATGAACGATCCTATAGCCGTCGCTTCCGACGAAATACCGGAAGCTTTATGGAAAATCGGTACAAAAGCTGATCTGAATGCTGAATCTGCCGATCGCTGGACCTACCGCATTTCAACAAAAACTGGCGAAGGACTGGACCAATTACTCACGAATCTGCAGAATTTCGCGGAAGAACAGATAGGCCAGATTGAGGATGCCGTGCCCACGCGGCAGAGACATATCAACCTTCTGCGATCTACCGTCACCGAGATCGATAGAGCAATAAACGGTACAAACCTTCCGCTTGAACTCCGCGCAGAGAACATGCGCCTTGCATCCCAATATCTCGGACGTATTACTGGTGACGTCGATGTGGAGGAGATTTTGGACGTTATTTTCTCTCAGTTCTGCATCGGAAAATGATTCACGTGAAACACGGGCCGATTGATCCTGAAAATTGTTTCACGTGAAACATCTGTGGAATCTCGCCAAGGTGATTGACTCACTCCTTCATCCGTGAGTCGGCTCGTCGCCGAGATTTGATCAAGTCGACGACCAATTTGATCTTCCGTTTCAAGCCTATTCGTGTCAAAGAGACATCTTTCAGAAACGGATTCGAGTTGCGTCAGGATGAACCAAATGAGTTCGACCGAAGCCACAGTCTTTGATGTCATTGTGATCGGCGGCGGCCACGCAGGATGCGAGGCCGCTTCAGCGGCTGCGCGCGCCGGCGCCAGAACTGCGCTTGTAACACATCGCTTTGATACTATTGGCGTTATGTCTTGCAATCCTGCCATTGGCGGGCTGGGAAAAGGGCATCTTGTGCGTGAGATCGATGCACTCGATGGCTTGATGGGGCGTGTCGCGGATGAAGCTGGTATCCAGTTTCGTCTACTGAATCGCCGAAAAGGGCCTGCTGTTCGCGGACCTCGAACCCAGGCTGACCGCAAGCTTTATCGGCTTGCCATGCAGAAGATGATCGCGGCCCAGGACAATCTATTTGTTGTCGAAGGCGGCGCGCACGACCTTCGGGAAGAACACGGACGCATCACCGGGGTTGTTTTGTCCGATGGGCGGACCCTGTCATGTGGCGCTGTCGTTCTGACAACCGGCACGTTCCTGAATGGGTTGATCCATATTGGGGAAAAGAAGATTCCAGCTGGCCGCATGGGCGAAAAGCCAGCGCTTGGTCTTTCCGAACGCCTGACCTCGTTCGGCTTTGCGCTTGGGCGTCTCAAGACAGGCACGCCGCCACGACTGGATGGGCGTACTATTGATTGGCAAAGCCTTGACATGCAGTCCGCCGATGAGGAGCCTGTGCCGTTCTCTCTCATGACGGATCGGATCACCACACCGCAGATTGATTGTGGCATTACCCGCACAACGCCGGAAACCCACGCTGTCATTCGGGCCAATCTGCATCGTTCGGCTATGTATTCTGGTTCGATCGAGGGCATTGGTCCCCGTTACTGCCCCTCAGTTGAAGATAAGATCGTCAAGTTCGGCGACCGTGACGGCCACCAGATATTCCTCGAGCCGGAAGGGCTGGACGACGATACCGTTTATCCAAACGGTATTTCGACATCGCTTCCGGAGGATGTGCAGCTCGACATATTGAAGACCATACCGGGGCTTGAGAAAGCCGCTATGCTGCAGCCCGGATATGCGATTGAATATGATTTCATTGATCCGCGTGAGTTGAAGCGCAGCCTTGAAACCCGGAAAGTTACCGGTCTGTTTCTGGCGGGGCAGATCAACGGCACGACTGGCTATGAAGAAGCGGGCGCACAAGGCTTGCTCGCGGGCATCAATGCCGCGCGTCGAGCTTCTGGTGGCGATCCTGTCATTATCCAGCGCACGGAAGCCTATATCGGCGTCATGGTTGATGATCTGACGTCACGCGGGGTCAGCGAACCTTATCGCATGTTTACATCACGTGCAGAATTTCGTCTGTCGCTTCGCGCGGATAATGCCGATCAGCGCCTGACGCCACTGGCGGACAAGCTCGGTATATTGGGGCACGCACGTAAGGAACGATTTGAAGCGCGGGAAACGGCGTTGGATGAGGCGCGGTCATTGACACAGTCACTGACCATTACGCCCAATCTGGCCAGCCGTTACGATCTGCGTCTCAATCAGGATGGCGTGCGCCGTTCGGCCTATGATCTTCTGTCCTACCCGGAGATTGATCTGGATCGGTTGAAGTCGATCTGGCCTGAACTCGGAGCTGTCGATCCGGCAACGCGGGAAGCGCTGGAGATCGAGGCTCAATATGCCGTCTATATGGATCGGCAGAAGAGCGACATTGCAGTGATGGAGCGCGAGGAGCAACTGCTCATTCCAGCAGGGTTGGACATTGATGGAATATCCGGTCTTTCCAATGAGTTGAAGCATAAGCTCAAGCAGCGCAAGCCGGAAACAATTGCCGAGGCGCAGCGCGTTGACGGGATGACACCGGCAGCACTGGCGCTCCTTATCGCACAGATCAAGAAATTCGGATATCGCCAACGGGCTGCATCGGAATTGTCTGAAGGGCAGGGCGCTGCATGAGCGCCGATACTCGCTTTGAAAGTCTGAAAGCAATCGTTCCCGCTGTTTCACGTGAAACAGCGAACCGCCTGACCGCCTTTGAAGACTTGTTCCGCAAATGGTCGAAGGCGATCAATCTTGCGTCCCCCTCTACTCTGAACGAGTTGTGGACCCGTCATATTCTGGATAGTGCACAGCTATTTCCCTTGGCGAGTGACGCCAAACACTGGCTGGATATTGGTTCTGGCGGCGGATTTCCGGGCATTGTGACGGCCTGTTTCCTCGCCGAGCAACCAGGCGGCGCTATCGATCTTATTGAGAGCGCAGGGAAAAAGGCGGCGTTCCTGCGCACTGCAGCGGGACATTTGCACGTACCGGCGCGGGTCCATTCCGCCCGCATTGAAGCGATGTGGGAGAAAATTGAAACACCACAAGTGGTTACGGCACGCGCATTGGCGTCGCTGAACGATCTTTTCGGTCTGACGGAGCTGTGGCTGACCAATGGCGCCAAAGCTCTCTTCCAAAAAGGTCGGGATTATCAGCGCGAGATAGACGAAAGCCGTGTCGGTTGGAGTTTCGATCTGGTACAACATCAAAGTGCTATCGATCAGGCTTCGGTCATACTCGAAATCACCAATCTTCGGCGCAAAATCGCTTGATGGCTGGAAATTTCGAAGGGGCGGGCAGCAGCAAGGCGACGGTGATGAACAAAATGTCCAGAATCATAACCATTGCAAACCAGAAAGGCGGCGTGGGTAAAACTACCACCGCCATCAATCTGGCTACGGCATTGGCGGCTATCGGCGAGACGGTACTGATTGTCGATCTCGATCCGCAGGGCAACGCCAGCACCGGTTTGGGTATTGATCGCCGCAACCGGCCTTTGTCTTCCTATGACGTGCTGACGCAGGAATCGTCGGTTCCTGATGCTGCAATGCCAACCGATGTTCCCAATCTGCATATCGTACCATCGACGCTGGATCTTCTTGGCATTGAAATGGAAATTGCGCAGTCGGCCGATCGTACACGGCGCTTGCGTGATGCTTTGCGGTTCGATTCCTCCGTGTCGGAGCGATTCTCCTATGTGCTTGTCGATTGCCCACCGTCGCTCAATCTTCTGACGTTGAACGCCATGGCTGCAGCCGATTCCGTTCTGGTGCCGCTGCAATGCGAGTTCTTTGCTCTGGAAGGCTTGAGCCAGCTTTTGCAGACGGTCGATCAGGTGCGGTCGTCGATCAATGCCGAGCTTTCGATCCAGGGTATTGTGCTGACCATGTTCGACAGCCGCAACAATCTCGCTGCGCAAGTGGTGGATGATGTTCGCGCTTTCATGGGTGAGAAGGTCTATCGTACTGTCATTCCGCGTAATGTGCGCGTCTCGGAAGCACCATCACACGGTAAACCGGCAATTCTCTACGATTTGAAATGCGCCGGCAGTCAGGCCTATTTGCAACTCGCATCGGAAGTTATCCAGCGCGAGCGACAATTGCAGGCCGCTTAAACCAATCGATTCGACGACGAAACAATTCAGGAATAAGCCGAACGATGAATGATGATCCTTCAAAAAAGCGCCTTGGCCGCGGATTAGCGGCGCTGATCGGTGAAATCGACCGCCCTGCCGAAGAGCGTAAGGCACCTGTTCCCATCGAACGGAATGTTCCGATTGAATTCGTTACGCGCAATCCGCGCAATCCGCGTCGCATGTTCTCAGAAGGTGACTTGGAGGATCTGGCGCAGTCGATCAAGGAACATGGCGTCGTACAGCCGATCGTCGTGCGACCGGCACCAGGGCAGCCGGACCGGTTCGAATTGATTGCTGGTGAGCGTCGCTGGCGCGCTTCGCAGCGGGCCGGTGTCGATACGATCCCGGTTATTGTTCGTGACGTCGACGATCGTGTCGCACTTGAGATCGCGATCATCGAAAACGTGCAGCGCGCCGACCTGAATGCGGTCGAAGAAGCGTTGGGATATCAACAGCTTATCGATAATCACGACTATACGCAGAATGATCTGGCACAGGTGATCGGCAAGAGCCGCAGCCATGTCGCCAATACGTTGCGCCTGCTGAAATTGCCGCAACCCGTGCAGGATTTCATTGTCGATGGTGCGCTTTCGGCAGGTCATGCTCGAAGTCTGATCACGATGGAAAACCCGACCGCACTGGCTGAGCGGATTGTCAAAGATGGTCTGTCGGTACGCCAGGTGGAAGCGCTTGCGCAGGCGGAAGCACGCGGTGGTGCGGAAGCCAAGCCCGGTAAAGCAGGACCTGTTGAGAAAGATGCCGACACCAAAGCACTCGAAAAGCTGCTTTCTGATGTTACTGGCATGAAGGTTGAGATCAATCATCGTGATCGCGGCGGTGAGGTCAAGATTCGATATAGTTCTCTTGAGCAACTCGACGAGATTTGCCGCCGGCTTCAGAGCTGATCTTTTATCTGAATAGTTGAACATAAAAGCTCGTTGCATTTCATTGCGGCGAGCTTTTTCATTTACAGCAGCCAAACCAACACAACACCTATATTGTAACGCGATGCGGAGAACTGGCTTAGTCAGGCTGCAAAGCCCACCGCTATTTGTTCCAACAAGTACATGAATAGATATGATCACCGCCGCGTCAAAAGGCAATTATGATCTGTCATCGCTTCAAGTTAGAGGCCGCAGTCAAACAGCGCTCCCACAGCATAACTCGTAACTTTATGAACCATTTTGTTTCGCAGCCGCTCGTCAGTTCGACCGGTGGCTGTTTCGTTTGGAAGCGAATTGCGCTAGTGAGTGGCAATGGCGCAGAAGAAAGCAAACGAAGTCGATAGTTTTCTGGCAAGGCCGACGAGTTCGTTTCCGGTCGTGCTGCTTTACGGCCCCGACAAGGGGCTGGTGAGCGAGCGTGCGCGCCGTTTTGCCGAAGCAAGCAAACTTCCGCTGGACGACCCGTTCGCCGTCATTCGCATGGAAGCGGATGAGATCGAAGCCGACCCGGCGAAACTCGCCGATGAAGCTCGCACCATCTCTATGTTCGGTGGCCAGCGCCTGATCTGGATCAAGAATGCCGCAGGCCAGAAGAAGCTGGCGGAAGCGATCAAGCTGCTTGCGACCGAACCGCCACTTGAGACATTCGTTCTGGTCGAAGCCGGAGATCTCAAGAAAGGCGCGGGTCTGCGCAGCGCTGTCGAGAATGCTTCCGCAGGTATGGCCTTGCCCTGCTATTCCGACGACAGCCGGGGTATTGATGGTGTCATTGATGACGTTCTGGCGGAATGGAAGATGCAGATCACACTCGACGGGCGGCAGCTGCTGCGGGCAAGTCTGGGCGGTGATCGTCTCGCCACGCGGGGTGAACTCGAAAAGCTCTGCCTCTATGCGCGCGGCAAGGAGCGGATCGATATAGACGATGTGCGTGAAGCGGTGGGCGATGTTGCCGGTCTTTCCACCGACGAGGTGATCGATGCGGTTTTGGCTGGCGATCTTCCGCGTTTCGAAGTCTCCTTCGACCGTGTCGTGAAATCCGGCACCGCGCCGTTTCTCCTGCTCAACACGGCGATGCGCCAGTTTCAGCAGGTACAGACCTTGCGCCACATTGCCGATACCGAGCGTAAAAGCGCGTCCGTCGTTGTGGCTGCGGCTCGTCCGCCAATCTTCTTCAACCGTAAGAAACTGGTCGAGAATTCAGTAAGCCGCTGGACCGGCGAAAGCCTCGCGCGCGTTATGGAGCGCCTGCAGCGTGCCGTTCTCGAAAGCCGCCAAAATGCGGCGCTCGCTATCCCCATCATCCGCCAATGTCTGCTGGCAATCAGCGTCGAGTCACTTCGAAACGCTCGGCGTTAAAGTCTGTTCGAAGTTCTGTTGCGATTAATGTAGGCCGAGATCGGCCTCGATTGCGGGTTTGCCACATCCCAATTTCGAGCTGCTACGCTTAGCAGCTCGAAACCATGATCAAATTGAGCAATAGTTTTCATCCGCCTCATAAGCCGGATGACTTGGTGCTGCATGGTTATCGAAGCCTAGGACAGATTAAGAACAATATCATATTCCGGTCGGGTGACCTATTCCAAGCCGAACATTTTTATCTGATGGCTAATGTAAAAAAGCAAGAATTATGAATTCTTCTTCAAAGAAAGAGAAATAATGAAAATATATACCAAGTGGAGCCCATTCGAAACCCAAGTTTATGACCAATCGTGTGGAGATGATCAAGAAATAGATACTGATTTCAGTAAAAATGTCGGCGCTGGATTTATCATGGATGCTGAAGGAAAATCATTAACTCTGAGTACCAATTCTGACGTTTACTGGCCTGACTCCGAAAGCGATCCTGATACTTTCATCGACACAGTCACAGAGTTTGGCATTTTGTCTGGCCACTTTGCGTTAACCCAGCGCACGAGTGGCGCATTATGCCTGGGAAATGAGCGTTCTTTCAGCTTAACTCTACAGCGTGAAGGTTCGATGGTTTTGGAACACCCTGGTGTTCAAATGGAGACGAGATCGCGCGGCGAGTATGGTAGTGTGCGGGTTGAAATGTATGATGCTTCACAGCTGACTTTCTCAGGGCTCAATATTTTCTGGGGGGGAGAGTTTTCTGTCTATGACAATGCCAGACTAAATTTCTTCGAAGAACACGTAACGCCTTACACTGGCCTAACGAAACTGTATGACACATCGGAATTCAATCTCTCTACGAATAGGATTTATGCAAGCAACTCACCCGAGAGGGAATGGCGAATTTCTCTTGCCGATGGTTCGCCGCAGTTAAATGTTCTGGCTCAGACAAGTGGAGGAGATCCTCTTCAGACCCAGAATGAAGCGGCACCGTATCCAGAAGCAATTCTGGATTTTGGTGCAAGCTCCAGAGGGACTATTGCTATTGATATGCCTGACGCTAACGCATTCATGTTAACTCTCTTGGATAGCAGAAAGACGTTTTCCGTTAACGGAAAGCCCGTTTACGTCGGCAATAGCAGTCAATTTAATCACAGTTTTCAAAATGGTGTACAGAGAAACGGTTTTACGACCGGCGTCATGACTATCACCAAGATAAGATAGAAAATAAGAGCTCAGCCGTATCAAATGGGGCATCTGCTCCATGTCCGGCTTCAAGTCCGAAGCCGCCGCCAGCCTTATGCTTTCCGGCGTCGAGTCCATTCATATAATGGCTGGCAGCAAGGCATCTTTGCACCAGATGCCTATGTAGAATGAAAAGTCGGCGACGCACAGCGGAACAGCGGTTGCAATACTGCGCTGCGCGCCGTCAACACGAGGTTCCTATTCGATCAGCAGCGCATCGTCATCGAGCGTCTGGCCGCGCACCTTGCGGAACATTTCGATGAGGTCTTCCACACCCAGCGTCTTGCGCTTGTCGCCGGTCACGTCGAGCAGGATCTTGCCGCCATGCAGCATGATCGTGCGGTCGCCATAATCGAGCGCCTGCCGCATGGAATGGGTGACCATCAGCGCGGTCAGCTTATTCTCGGCAATCAGCGTCCGGGTCAGTTCCATGACGAATTCGGCCATGCCGGGATCAAGCGCTGCTGTATGCTCATCGAGCAGCAGTACTTCCGAACCGGAAAGCGTCGCCATGATCAGTGACAGGGCCTGACGCTGGCCGCCGGAGAGAAGTTCCATGCGGTCCTGCATACGGTTTTCCAGCCCCAGATTGAGGCTCGCCACACGCTCGCGAAACCATGCGCGACGCTTGGAATTGAGCGCGTGGGTGAGGCCGCGCGTCTTGCCGCGCGAAGCAGCCAGCGCGAGGTTTTCCTCGATTGACAGCGTACCGCAGCTGCCTGCCAGCGGGTCCTGGAACACGCGGGCGACAAGACCGGCCCGCTCGGCAGTGGGCTTGCGGGTCACATCCTTGCCACTGATGACCACTTTGCCAGCGGTGGGGATCACATCGCCTGCAAGAACACCCAGCATCGTGGATTTGCCTGCGCCGTTCGATCCGATGACCGTGACGAAGGAACCCTGATCCATGGTCAGGTTGATCTTGTTCAAGACCTGCTTTTCGAGCGGAGTGCCGCGACCGAACACGACATCGAGATTGGAAAGTTCGATCATGCCGATGCTCCTCCGCGACGCAGGCGCGGCAATATCAGGGCGAAGGTAACGAGAAGGGCGGTCGCAATGTTGAGATCGGATGCCTGCAGGCCAAGAACGTCACCATTCGAAAGCGCAAACTGGATGGCGATACGATAGATGATCGAGCCGAGCACACAGCCAATCAGGATCACCAGAATGAAACGGCTGCGCAACAGCGTTTCACCGATGATGACCGCTGCAAGGCCGACCACGATGGTGCCGACGCCGGAGGTCACATCGGCAAAGCCGTTGGTCTGTGCGAAGAGCGAGCCACCGAGCGCCACCAGTGCGTTCGACAGCGCCATGCCGAGATAGATCTGCCTGTCGGTGCGAACGCCCTGTGCACGCGCCATTCTCGGATTGGCGCCGGTTGCGCGCATGGCAAGACCCATATCGCTTTCCAGAAAGCGCCAGACGACAAATACCGCAATGGCGACCAGCACGAAAAGGAACAGCGGACGTACATAATATTCGGGAATGCCGTGTCCGAAGAACGGCGTCAGCATGGTGTCCTGATTGATGAGCGCGATGTTCGGACGCCCCATGACGCGCAGATTGACGGAGAACAGCGCGATCATGGTCAGAATGGAGGCGAGAAGATTGAGAATCTTGAAACGCACGTTCAGCGTCGCGGTCACAAGCCCGGCAGCAGCACCCGCAACCATGGCGATGGCTGCCGCCAGCCAGGCATTCATTCCCGCCAGAATCAGTACACCGGTTACGGCAGCGCCCAGCGGAAACGAACCGTCAACCGTCAGATCGGGGAAATCGAGGACGCGGAACGCCAGATAGACGCCGATGGCTACAAATGCGAAGACGAGGCCCAATTCGACCGCACCCCAGAAGGCGATCTGACTCACAATGTCATTCCTTGTTTCTCGCCGTGACCAAAACGAAAGATCGCCGCTTCAGCGCGGCCAGCTTCAGTCACGACCGGTTTTGTTCTGAGTTCGCTTCCGGTGAAACTGTCACCTGAAACATTTCCCCGGTTTATGCCCACAGAGTGAACTTGCTCCTGCCGACCGCAAATGCACCCTCAATTTCATTTGCCGCAATGACTACGGTTGTTCTTGTCATATCGTTTTCGGGATACAACGCAAAAAGCCGCAGTGCGCAAGCATTATCACTGCAAATGCACCCAAAAATACCATTCCGGGGGAGCACCGTTGCAAGAATTCACTCTGCACTGGGTGAGCCTTAAGGCTCACCCAGGCTATGTTGCAAGGGCGATTTGTCTGCTTTCTGGTGCTCGCGCACCTTTAAGTACACTCCGCTCCAGTACCCGAATATCTCCATTTTCACACATGTCGTTTTTGATTCAGGCTCCTAGTACATCGATAGACAAAGGCCCGTGCTTAGGTCCTTCTGTTTATGCCAGCTGTCCGATCAAATATGTGTGTGGCTTATCCAATTTATTGGAGTTTGAGAAATACCTTTTGGTATATATAATGAATTTTAGTAATGTAGTTTTATCGAATAAATACCGTATTCATATACTAACATATAGTATTTCTATTTTTTTATAATTAGAGAGCATAACAAAAATTGTGAAACGGTTTTCTGGAAAGATGTGCGTTAAAAAAATAGCTAGAGTGTCGATCTGATTCGATCAGATAGAAAATTTCTCTATTATAATTTACTATTACTGAGGAATAAATGGTCTTTAAAGATATTTTAATTTTGAATTTTATATTATTTTTATGAGAGAATTAAAAAAACACATATTTTTTATAATAAAAATTATATTTTCGGAAAATAATACATTCAGTTTTTGGTATTTCATTAACTTTCATGGCATTGCAGTTTCCAACTGGAAATTCTTTTGCTCAAAGTGAGCACTATGATTACAAGTTCCAGGTTGGGAAACCAGTTGATACTAAAGTAATACTTCCCGGCGAGCACGGAAGTGCTACTTGGTATCCTTGTAATTATAAAAATGATTGCGATGAAATTCCGGGTTTGAAATACCGCACAGATAATTCCAAATTAGGTTATATTGAAGGAACTCCAACAAAAGCTGGAGATTACCTTTTTTCCTTCTTCCAAAATAAAGTATTTGGTAATGAATATGCATATGTTGGCGTTCATGTTGACCCAGCCGATGTGGTCATCACGACAGCGAGCCTTTCGCCGGGCCGGATCGGTGTCACCTATCCTGCAACCACGCTTGCAGCCACAGGTGGCAGCGGAGCTTACACGTGGTCTGCGAACAAGCTGCCGGCCGATCTGACGCTTGACGCAACGAGCGGTATCATCACAGGCACGCCCACCGAGGCGGGCAGTTTTGACGTGAAGGTCACCGCGACCGACAAGGAAGGCCACGAGGGCCATATGACCTATACGCTGGTCATTGCTGCCGCGCCCACGATTGAAATTACACCGAAAGCGCTGCCGGCTGGCAAGATCAATCAGGTCTATGCCGAGACCACCTTGACCGTCAGCGGCGGCACCGCACCTTACACCTATAAGGTTGAAGGTCTGCCGGAAGGCTTGAGCCTCACCGGAGACAAGATCGCAGGCACGCCCACCGAGGCGCGCAGTTTTGACGTGAAGGTCACCGCGACCGACAAGGAAGGCTACGAGGGCCATATGACCTATACGCTGGTCATTGCTGCCGCGCCCACGATTGAAATTACACCGAAAGCGCTGCCGGCTG